>DATAHU010000122.1:0-85965 GCA_036263015.1 Polyangiaceae bacterium
GCCGCCCAATCGTAGCCAGCGTGTGCACCGATGTCGATCACGTCTTTGAGAAACGGCGGGTAACCAAACAACACCACCTGCTCGAAGTCCTTGGACAGCGCGCGCAAGACACGCATGATCTCTTGCGGTTGATTGCCGGGGGTGACCACCGTCAACGGATAACCCTTGGCCGCTACGTGGCGCAGACACGCCGTCGTATACATGCCGCCCACCCAAGTCCCGAGCGCGAAACAAACTACGCCCAAAGTGCGCCGGTTCTTGGCGTCGAAGCCATCGAGCAAGACTTGTTCGAAGCGCGCTGCGGTGAGTAGCTCGTCGCTCATGAAGCGCGGCCAGACCGTTGGCTCCCCCGTCGAGCCCGAGGACACGGCGAGCATGTCTTGGGTACCAAGCGAGCCGTCGAGGCAGAGCTCGGCCAGAGAGAACTCCTTGTGGTAGTTTTGCTTGGTCGTGGCTGGCAATTCACAATAGCTGGCCAAGGACTGGACGGCAGCCGGGTCGATCCCCTGGCGCGCCAAAAAAGCGCGATACGCAGGCACCCGAGTCACCGAATCGTGAAAGAGTTGCAGCAAGCGGCGTTCCGCCTCGGGTTCGTAGACCGCCGCTGGCTCGTTCAAATAGCGGTCCAGATCGAGCTCGAAGTAGGCGTTGAGCGCCTTCAGTGCGCGGACCGATTGCGATTGATTGATGCGAGAGTGCACGACGCTACGAAGCTCCTTCTCGAGCCACCTTGTAGCGTCTCGCTCGAACGACGAGAAGTGCTAAGAGTAGGAGGTAGCTCATGCGTGCGCGTTCTTGCTTTGCTCTACTGCACCTGATCGCGTGCGCGCCTACCGAGCGCAGTGAGCCAGCGGTTCACGCCGACGAGAGTCCTGTAAGCGCTGTGAGGTTGAGCGCGAGCGGTCCCGCCATAGTCGCGACTCGGGCAACGTCAATTGGCGCACATGCCGATCACAGCCTGGTCCCAGTTGCTGCAGTCGCTCCTCACGACCGCGGAATCTTCGACGATCTGCCGCTCTCTCCGCCGTTACAGCTCCCGGCTTGGCTCAGCGTTGGGCCAATCGACGTCTGGCGTGCGAACGACACCGACCTGGGGTTCGTGTTGATCGGGGGCGTCCCCGTGGGATTTGCGCGCTCCGACCAACCCACGACGGTCCACGGTGCAGATCTCGGCAACAGTGACACCGATGGCGACCGTATACCTGACACACTGGATATTCTGCTCGGCGCGCGCAAGGTTGCGGCCAACGGCGCTGCGTATCACGAAGCCTATCGCGCGCTGTCGTATCCCGGCGGGGACGTTTCGCGCGACGAGGGCGTTTGTACGGACGTCGTAGTACGAGCCTTGCGCAACGCTGGTATCGATCTGCAGAAGGAGATCCACGACGATGTGCGGCTTCACCCCCGCTGGTACGAAGGCATCAAAAAGCCCGACACCAACATCGACCAGCGGCGAGTGAAGAACGTCTGGAGCTGGTTTCGCCACCACTGGCAGCGCTTGGATTGGAAGCGCGAAGATCCAGAGCAGCCACTGCTGCCCGGTGACGTGTTGTTCTTCGACACCTTGCCCGCAGCGGGACCCGATCACCTGGGTGTCGTCTCGGACCGCGTCGCAGAATCCGGGTATCCGTTAATAGTGAACAACTGGACGGACGGCTATCACGAGGATGCCATGGACCTGCTCCCTAGCGTCGAAGTGACGGATCGCTTTCGCGCGCCGAACGCGATGCTCGACGCGCTGTCCAAAGATGCGGGCTTGGAAGGGCTGGCGACGCGCAATGGGCTCCAGCTAGACGAGCAGAGCAGGCAAGCGCTCGTGGTCACGGCCGCTACCTGGGAACAGAGCGCAGCCGAATTGCAGCGCTTCGAACGCAGCGACCGCGACACGACTTTTCGGGCGGTCGGGGTTCCCATCGCGGTGCGCCTCGGTTCCAAGGGCCTGGGCTGGGGGCGTGGAATTCACCCACAGCAAGCCGCAAGAGTGGGCCCAACGAAGTCGGAGGGGGATCGCCGTTCACCCGCAGGCATCTACGCATTGGGCGTGGCGTTTGGGCCCGAACCAACGCCACCGAAAGGCGTCACCTGGCCTTGGCGACAAGTGACTCGAGGTGACGTCTTCGTCGACGATCCGGCCTCGCACTTCTACAACCAATGGCCAGCGCGCGACGGCAAAGTGGATTGGCAGTCGAGTGAAGATCTCACGATCTACAAACTCGGTTTGGTCGTCGAACACAATCCGGCGCCGAGCGTGCCCGGTGCGGGTAGCGCGATCTTCGTGCACAGCATCGATCGCACACGCCCGACTACCGGCTGCACCGGCCTCGGACAGAGCGAGCTGACGGACGTGCTCGGCTGGCTGAAACCCGAGCAGCACCCGGTCTTGATTCAACTGCCAGGTGCCGTATACCTACCAGCCACACACTGACAAAATCACGCACTGCGGCGTCAGCGCGTACAGCCAATCGGCTGATCGTCGATCACGATCTCGTCGATCCACACGTCGAACTCTCCGGGATCGGTGCCCGTTTGATACAACCACCAGCCGAACCACGCCGATTCGAACGAGGGTAACAAGTAGTCCTCGCTGCTGTCCCCCCCGTGCTCAGTGGCAGAAGTATACAGGGATGGATGCTCCACGTCGTCCCACCAGAAGAAGCCTTCGTTCGTGTCGCCCTTGTACTGCCACTCGAGGCAAACCCATTGCTGGACGGGCACCGGAACTACAGCACCTTCGGGGTCCTGGTCGAGGTTCGTCCAGTCACCCGTGGGCCCACCGTCGGTGCCAACCCCAAAGCGGTTGATGGTGTTGTCGTATTGCCCACCGATGCGGATCTCGGCTTCAGTGCCAGAACCTGCTGCTCCCGACACCGTCCAGTGTGCCCAGGGCGGCGCGGTCGGCATTGAATCGAAGTAGACGAACGCGCGAGCGTAGTAAGAGTTGTTGGGCATCGGGAACGGCTCGCTCGTGCGGATCAGCGAGAGGCCGTTGTCTTGAGTATGAAAGTGCGCCGAGTGAGTACCGCGCGCCGCAAGGCCATCGTCGATGTCAGGGGCGGGACCTTGGGGCGCCCAGCGATTGCCATCGAGTTCCCCGCTCTCGAAATCTTCACAGAATGTAAACTCGTCACTGCAACGGCTATCGCCGAAGAAACCGTCAGCGCTTGGACTCGGTGCGTCGGTATTCGATGGTTCTGTCGTCGTCTGGTCGGGGACCGAATCCGTGGCAGCATCCGCTGTGGCGTCGCTCACGATGGGTTCCGAATCAACGTCGTCCGTCGTCGTCGAATCGCTCGGCTCCGCGGACGGCTCCGGGGTTGTCGGAGTGGTGTTCTGCGGCGTCGGACTTTCGGGGGTCGATTGGTCGGGATTGGGCGTCGTCGGAGCGGGCCCACTTTCTGGTGCGGGCTTCATCCCTGAGGGCGTGCTCGGCGTACTCGGTGCACTCGGCTGCGCGGTTGGCTTTGCCCCCGAATCCGCACCCGCGTGGGCTTGGTCGTCCTTGGACCCATCGCCCTTGGCCTCGTCATCCTTGGTGGGCTCCCCGCCCGCATCGTAGGGAGCGGTGTACTGATTCGTGGGCATACACGCCAAAGGTCCGATGACGGCTGCCAAGATTGAAACGCCAAACTTCATGACGGCGTGTACCCCCAACGGACCGCCACGGTTCAGCGATTTCAGGGTGAAGCAGATCCGGACACGTTCATGACCGATGGCGAAGCTGCAGCGCGGCTAGTTGCCACAGCGCTCGACGCCGCGGCTGGCTCGGCGCTTGGCGGCGTGGTGGCGACCGTTTGGGCCGCTGCGGCCTGGGCCGCTGCGTTCGATGACGGCCGCGCTTTGACAAGGGCTTCAGCAGCGCGCTTCAAGTTCTGAAGGCCATCTTCGAAGTCTTTGCCGACCAACTTGTCCATATCCATGAATAGACCAGCGGCTTTGCCCAAGAAATCATTCTCGCCATCCATCATCCAAGTGACGACACTGCCGTTCGGCGCACTACGGAGGCTGAAAGTAGCCGTGTTGTGAGCCTCCCACGGCGCGATGAAGTCGAGTTGGATCTTCACTTGTTCGGGTACAATCACATCCACGATCGTCATGCGCCCCGTGCCCACTTTGTCGTTGCCCGACCAAGCGTAGACAGCACCGGGACCGGAGCTCGCACCGCTGTATTCGCGCTTCATGTTCGCATCCAACTTGTCCCACGGACTGAACGTCGACCACTTGTGGAAGTCTTGGATGAACGGGAAGACGTCGGCAGGCGCCGCATCGATCGCCAAACTACGCTCGATGTGGAACTCAGCGGGGCGCGTCTGAATCACGAGCAGCAACGCACCCACCAGGACCACTACACCAATGAGGATGTTTTTGAGAATGTTCACGGCCCTCTCGAGTTCGGTTGGTGCCCCATGGGGTGAGCTCCGTTGACGGCGGTTCTCGCGCACGAGTGCTACTGCGTTCGAGCCTGGCGGGTCAACGTCTGCCGCGCAGCGATCAGCCCGAAACCTAAAATGGCCTGTGGGTTCGAGTGGGGTGAAACTCGAACGAAGCCGAGTTGCTCGTTCACGAGCGGGTGACACCTGCCGTCACACCAGGTTAGCGTAGCGCCCGAGGAGCAGGCGCTCGGGCCAATAGGGAAACCAACCCGACGCGTCGAACCGCCATGAAGATCAAACTCGGACAATCGCGATTGGGGTTGTTGCTGGCGTTCGGACTCGCCAGTTGCTTGCGCGCATCCGCACCGGAAGTCCCGGCGCATTTGAATGCAACGCTTGCGCTATCGGAACGTCCTACCGGCCCCCACGGTCACGAACCATTCGGCATCGTCGCTGCAGGTCCGCGCGGCGAAATCGGCAACAATCGCAGCCCCGGGATCACCTTCGTCTTCAATCGCTCGATGCGCTCACTGAACGAAGCGGAAGAGAAGAGGACGAAGGTGCCGCTCGCCACGCTCGCGACGGAGCAAGGTCAAGTCATCGCAGGCGAGTTTCGTTGGGTGGGAACGCACGGTTTGCTTTTCGAACCCGAGGCTCGACTACCGGGTGCGACGCGTTTCGTCGCAACCGTCGCAGCGGGCGCCACGGCCTTGGATGGCAGTCGTTTGAGCGCGCCCTACCGCCTCGAATTCAACACTCAACGAACAACGCTCGTCGAAACCATCCCGCCCCAGGGCTCGACTCAGGTCAAACCCAACGAACCGCTCAATCTCGGTTTCTCTTTGCCGGTGAGCGCCGAGGAGTTGCGCAGCAAGCTAGTGTTAACTCGAGAACAGCCGGGCAGCGCGAAGCCCGAAACGATTCCGTTCGAGGTTCAGAGCGGTTCGGGACCGCGCTCCGAATTGAGCTGGCTCAAGGTCGTACCGCACGCCGCACTCGGCGTGGATACGACGTACAGCGCAGCTATCACCACGGGTTTACATACGACCGCGGGCCCACTGGCGACCGACAAGCCGATCACTTGGACGTTCAAGACCTATGGGCCGTTGCGCCTAGAGAACGTGGTCTGCGGTCGACAAGATCTCGGCCGCTGCGAGGCGCATCGCGATTTCACGGTCACGCTGAGCAACCCAGTCGCCACGGAGGAGTTCCAACGTCACTTGGTGATCAAGGGTCCCAAACGCCCCGCGCGGCCCAGCTCCAGCACGGCAGATTCCGACTCGGCAGACAGCAACGACAAGGCAAAGAGCGAGCGCGGACCGCGAACCAAAGGCAAACGCCCGAAGAGAAATCTCCCGGACGTCAAACAAGCGCTCAACCTCGATCCAGACTACGGCGATCACTTCCGCATCACCCTGACCGCCGGCATGACGGACACGCTCGGGCAGAAACTCGAGCGCGATGTCAGCGTCGACGTGGCAGTTGAAGATCCGTTCGTGTTACCCAAAGGCGGCAAGCAAGCCCCGACGAAAAAGACGAGTGCACCGCAAAGCAACGATACCGAGAACGAGTACAACGGCTACGACTATGGTTACAACGGCTACACCACGACAGAGCCGCCTTTGGACGTGCCACGACGGGAAAAGCTGGTCCACAATTTGGAACTGGGCGTCGCAGGTGAAGTGCTCGAAGCGTTGGCCGGCGTCGACGGACGCGACGGCCCTGCGCGGCATCAAATCCCAATTGGCAGTGTAAACCTGCCGAGCTACGGCGTGCGCGCTTGGAGTTCCTCCGAGTTGTCCACGGCTCGTTGGCTCGGGGCGCAACAAGGAGGTCCTGGCGAAATCTCGCAAGAGCCGGGCTGGACCTGGTTGACTCCAGGGGGTCCTGCAAACCAGCGCGCGGTGCATGTGTTCGACCTCGATCAAACGCTGGGGGGCGCACCCAGTCATGGTGTCGCGTTCATTCAGGCTTTGGGTCTAGGTGAACCGAGTTACCAGAGCCAGCTCTTGTCCGTCACGGACCTCGGAATCAGCGGGCACATCAGCCGCTTTGGTAGCAGTGTTTGGATAACGCGCCTTTCGACGGGCAAGCCACAGCCGGGCGCCAGCGTCGTACTCTACGACAAGAGCTCTGCGGTACTGGCCACCAAGACTTGCGACGAGCAGGGGCTCGTGGATTTCAGCGCCGACGAGCTCAAGCCCGTCACCAAGCAGGGTGACCTCGACGGCTCGCTGCTGCTGGTTGCGCGCAGTGGCAACGATTGGACGTTCCAGCGCGTGCAGCGAAGCTACGGCATCTCCACCGGCCGTTGGATCGATCACGCGCAGAAGCCCAGCTGGGCGGGATTGGTGTTTGCCGATCGAGGCGTCTACCGCCCCGGAGAGAACGTGCGCGTCGGAGGTTATGTGCGCCGCACGAAAGAGTCCGGCTTCGACGTGCCGCGCGGGCATGAGTTCGAGTACCTCGTAAACGACGCCAACGGCGAGACGATCGCTCAAGGCCGAGGCGAGCTCGACGTGTTCGGCGCTTTGGCGCTCGACATCCCCTTGGTCAAGAGCGCAGCGCTCGGCACGGCAAGTCTCACGGTGCGGCTCGGGCGCGCTTACGAAGACACGTTGACCTCGACCTTCGACATCCTCGACTACAAACCCGCCGAGTTCAAAGTCAACGTCGAACCCGAACAACCCCAGACCGTGAACGGCTCGACGATCGGTTTTCGAATTCACTCCGAGTACTTGTTCGGCGCCCCCGTCGCAGGCGGTAACCTGTCGCAATACGTGTCGGAGACAGACGTCGACTTCGCGCCGCCGGGCAGCGACGACTACGTCGTCGACGATCGCGCCTACAAGAGCGACTTGCGCTACTCCGAAGTCGCGGCCCCCGATTATTCCGAGTATTCGAACGAACTCGACGAACAAGGCACGTTCGAGCGCAAGCTCGACTTGAGTGGCCCCTCGCCACTGGTGCCGCGCAGACTGGTGCTGGAGGCCGAAGTGCAAGATCTGTCGCAGCAGGCACAGACGGGCCGCAACAGCATTCTGATTCACCCGGCACAGTTCTATCTCGGGCTCAAACCCGTCACGCGCCGTTTCCTCGCCGTCGGTGCCGAGGTCATACCGGACGTAGTCGCATTTGATCCATCAGGTAAACACCTCGCAGGCGTCAGCGCGCACGTCGAGCTATTTCGCCGCACGTGGCTCAGCGCCGTCGAGGACCGCCCAGCCGATTCGCTCTACTACAACACGTTGGTCCACGACGAGCGCGTCGCCGATTGCAACATCAACGCGGGCGGGAAGGCCTCGGCTTGCCATCTGCGACTGGATGCTGCGGGTTACTACATCGTGCGAGTCTCCTCGAAGGACGCACTCGGCAATCCCGCGTTCGCCAGCACCGCCCTGTATGCGCTGGACGATCGTGCGGATTCACAACCGGACAACGTGGCCTGGAAGCACGGCGACCGTAAGACGATGAGCTTGGAGCTCGATCGCGCGAGCTACACGCCGGGGGACACCGCCAAGTTGTTGGTCAAGAATCCGTTCAAGGCCGGCGCGGCGCTGGTGACCGTGGAACGCGGAGGGATCCTCCAGCGCTGGGTGACCGAGTTGAAGGGCGCCATGCCCGTGATCGATATTCCGGTCAAAGACGACATGTTCCCGAACGCGTTCGTCTCCGTTCACTTACTGCGCGGACGAACTGCTCCCGCGGTCGCGCTAGAGACGGCCTATCTCGCCGACGTCGGTGCGCCGCAGTTCCGAGTCGGTTACACCGAGCTGCGCGTCGATCCCGAAGCGCGGCGCTTGAACGTCGCGGTCAAGACGACCAAGCCGAGCTACGGCCCCGGCGACGAAGTGCAAGCGGACGTCGTGCTCGAGGACGCAAACCACAATCCTGCTGCAGGCTCGCTCACGTTCTACGTCGTGGACGAAGGGGTGCTGATGTTGACGGGTTACACAACCCCCGACCCCCTGCCGGCCTTCTCGGCGTCGCGCCCGCTCGGTGTGTTTCCGCTCGAGAGCCGCGAACACCTCGGGCACATCATCGCGCTGCGTGCAGGTGAACACTTCGATCCGTTGGGTTGGGAGATCCCGCCGAGCGAACCGACCAACGGTGGAGACAAGGGCGACGAGGTCGGCGACGGCGAGAGTGAACGCGTGCGCGCCAACTTCAAGACAACCGTGTTCTTCGAATCGGGCCACCCCGTGGGCGACGATGGCAAGGCGCAGTTCAAGTTCACCCTTCCCGATAACTTGACGTCGTTTCGTTTGATGGCTGTGGCAGTCGGCAAAGCGGATCGCTTCGGTTCCGGTCAGCTCACCATCAAGAGTAGCCGTCCACTGATGGCGCGCCCGCTGTTGCCGCGCATCTTACGCGTCGGCGATCAACTCGAAGTCGGCACTGCGGTCACATCGTTGGGGCTACCGCGAGCGACGGCATCGGTCGCCATGAAGAGCACGGGCGTCAGCGAGCGCGGACCAGCCACGCAACAGATCACCCTGGAAAGCAGCGGCCAAGCCGACGTGCGTTTCCCCGTAACCGTCACCAAACCCGGTACGGTAACGTTCGAGTTCGCGGCGGCTGCGGCCAATGCGCGCGATCGCGTTCGACTGACGCGCGAAGCGACTCAGCCGGTGCGCTGGCTCAACGCGGCAAATTTCGGCGCGACGACGGAGTCGGCGGCCATCGGGCTCGGCGACTTGAAGGGGGTGCGGTCGGATTTGGGCGGGCTCGACGTGACCTTGAGCAGCAGTGCGCTAGTCGGGCTAAAGAGCGTTTTCGACGAGTTGCTCGACTATCCCTACGGCTGCACGGAGCAACTAGCGAGCCGGATCTTGCCCGCGCTCGACGCGCCGACTCTCGCCGCACAACAAGGGCTAACGCTGCCCACGGGACGCGTTTCGTGGATCGACGAGGCCGTCGGACAGATCAGTCAGCGTCAACGCTACGATGGCGCGTTCGGCTTCTGGGATGGCGACGAGAGTGACGTACCTTGGTTGTCCGCATACGCGTTGCTCGCGCTCGAACGCGCTAGTCAGAGCGGCTATTTCGTGCCGCGCAACGTGCTCGATCAGGGTCGCCAGGCGCTCAACCAACGTTTCTACAGCCTGCTCTCGGAAGCGACCGAAGCGCGCAACCAAAAGGACAAGGGTGACATCGAAGAAGCGCCGCCGAACTCCGATGGCTCGTTCTTCACGCGCAACTTGGGGCCCTCCGACATTCAGCGTTTACGCTTGGCGCAAGCGACGTTCGTGATCGATGTGCTCGCGTCGCTGGGCGACGTGCAGAAGACCCAATTGTACAACTTGGCGACGTTCCACGAAGACATGGCATTGTCCAGTCGTGCCCAGTTGGTCCATGCCATGGCCCGCACGCGCTTGCCGCGCCAAGATATCAACCCGCTGTTGAACGAGGTCCTGGCGGGAACCACGATTGGCCCGTTCGAGGCTCGGGTCGATTCTCAAGACGAAGCACTGGAAGAAGTCTTCGAGTCTAAGGTGCGCACGACAGCTTGGGTTTTGCGCGCAGTATTGGCGGTAGATTCACAGAATCCCTTGGCCGTCAAACTGGCACGTGGCTTGGTCAAGGCGCGTCAACAGGGCGCCTACCGCAACACGCAAGAGGACGCCTGGGTGTTGCTCGCGCTCGAAGAGTATCGTCAAAGCCACGAATCCACGCCCCCGGATTTGGGTGCGCACGTCTACTTGGGGGGCGAGGAGAAGGCAGAGTTTGCGTTCCGCGGGTTGCCGGTGCATTCGGAGGAAGTTGCTGTTCCGATGAAGGAGCTACTGGCCGCCGATCCGCGAGTGCTGCAGCTGAGCAGCAGCGGCAAGCAGCCCTTGTACTACGCGGTGACGCTGAAGGCGGCCAAGGATGGCGCGTCCGAGCTGGCGATGGACGAAGGCTTCAGCATCGAGAAGCGCATGCGCGGCCTCGATCCGGGCGAGATGCGAGCTGCAGCCGAGGTCATTCCGACTCGACCCAACCTGCGCGCGAACTTGGGGCAACTCGTGATGGTCGATCTGTTGCTCGAAACCGCAGAGGGACGCGATCAGCTCGTGATCGACGACCCGTTGCCGTCGGGTCTCGAACCGGTGGAGCTCGGCTTCGAGACCACGGCACAGGCATTGTCTCAAATGAACGACCAGAACGCGCGCAGCCTGGAGCGCCAGCTGCCCGAGAATGCACGCTGGGGCAAGATCGCGAGCTTGGGAGCAGTGCACCGCGAAATGCGTGACGATCGCGTGCTTTTGTTCCTGCAGCACATCAATCCCGGCATCTACCACCTGCGCTACTTGGCGCGCGCTACGACGCCCGGTCACTTCGTGCTGCCCGCGACTCGCGTTAGCTGCATGTACGATCCGGAAATCTACGGTCAGAACGCGTCGACTTACTTCGACGTCGTCCGCGCGCCATGAGGCTCGGGCGAGCGCTGCCCCGCCCAACGAGACGCTGGGCGGCGTTGGCGCTCGTGACGCCAGTGGTCATGGGCATCGCGCTGCTATTGGCGCTGCTGTCGGATGCAGCATTGACGCCGTTGCCGGCTGAGCTCGTGGAGCCAAACGAGACATCGATTCGCGTGGAAGACGCACACGGTAACTTGTTACGCGAAGTGCGCACACGTTCTGGCGCGCTGGCGCGCTGGCTACCTCTGGCCGAAGTGCCGCAGTTCTTCAGAGACGCGTTGCTCTGCGTCGAAGATCGGCATTTCTACCACCATCCGGGTGTGGATCCCCTGGCGGTACTGCGCGCTCTTGGTCAGTGGCTCAGCCATGGCCACGTGATCTCCGGCGCATCGACCTTGACCATGCAACTGGCGCGCAACATTGCCCCACATCCCAGAACTCTGCTGGCCAAGTTCGGCGAAATGGCGCTCGCACTGCGCATCGAGTTCAGTCTCTCCAAGGATCAGATCTTGGAGCAGTATCTCAATCGCATCGATTTCGGGCCCAATCTGCGGGGGCTCGCCGCAGCCTCCAACAGCTACTTCGGCGTCCCTCCCGATCACCTATCGCCTGCACAGCTGGCCTTGCTCGCGGGTCTGCCGCAGAGCCCGAGTGCTTACGCTCTGCGCGCGAATCCACAGCGCGCTCTGGCGCGGCGCAAGCGGGTGCTAGCGCGCTTGCAGTCGAGCGGCGCGATCACGAGTGCCGAAGTCGAAGCGCTCGATTCAGAGCCGCTCGAGCTCGCGCAGAGCCGCTCGGTGTTCGGAGCACCGCACTTCGTGAGCGCGCTCGTCATTGGCAGCTTGGCCAATGCGCAGCCCGCGCTGAAGGCCGCCCTCGACAGGGGTGCTTCGCGCATCCGAACGACATTGGATCCAGAACTGCAACGCGCCAGCGAGGTTGCAATCAGTCTGAGTCTCGAGAAGTTGTATGGCCACGACGTCACGGCAGCCGCAGCGCTGCTCGTCGAGACCGAAACCGGTGCAGTTCGCGCATACGTCGGATCCCCGAACTTCTATGCAAAGCGCAGCCACGGACAAGTGGACGGTGTAAACTCGAAGAGGCAACCCGGCTCGACACTCAAACCGTTCGTCTATGCCGCAGCGATGGCAGAGCTGGGCTATACGGCGAGCACCGTGCTCGCCGATCTCGAATTGCACGTGCCAACGACACAGGGCGACTACGCGCCCCGCAACTACGACGACAAATGGCACGGTCCGGTGCGACTGCGGGAGGCGCTAGCCAACTCGATCAACATCCCTGCGGTCCGCACGGCGTTGGCGCTAGGTCCGGATACGCTACTGCGTCACTTGCACACGCTCGGCTTCGACTCGCTCGATCAGGAGCCTGCGTACTATGGTCCAGCCTTGGCGCTCGGTGACGGCGAAGTCACTCTCCTCGAGTTGGTTCGGGCGTACGCAGCGATCGCGCGTGGCGGTCAGCGCGTCTCACTCAACTTTGCAACTGAAGTCGAGCTCGCGCCCAGCGCTGGGCGTGCAGAGCTCGTCCGGCTCCAGCCGACCCCGTCTACGGATCTGTTGCTACGTCCCGCCGACGCTGCCGTGATCACCGACATCCTCAAAGATCCGGTCGCGCGCGCCACCACCTTCGGACGCTTGTCGGCGCTCGAATTCGACTATGATGTCGCAGTAAAGACGGGAACGTCGAAAGGTTACCGCGACAACTGGGTCGTCGGCTTTTCCGATCACTATACACTCGGCGTGTGGGTTGGCAATTTCGATGGTCATCCGATGCTGAACGTGGGCGGCGCTGCGGGCGCAGCACCGATATTTCACGCGATCCTACAAGCCGCGAGCGCAGCACGCCTGCCAGGCTCATTGCCACTGTCCGACGCGCGGCCCGAACAGGCGCAAATGCTCGGTCTCGAACGCGTCGAGGTTTGTCCACTCTCGGGGATGCTGCGCTCTGATTCCTGCCCTCACGGGCTCTTCGAGTGGGTGCCCAAGCAGGACAAACCATTAATCTGTGATTGGCATCAGAACGTGTTGATCGATCAGAGCAACGGCCTGATTGCCGGCCCAGGCTGCGCAAGCACCCAAGTCGAGCGACGCCGATTGGAGAGTTACCCCGAGGAGTTCAGCGCGTGGGCGCGAAGCAGTTCGCGGCCCTTGATCCCGGAGCGTGACTCACCGAACTGTCCGCGCGAAGGTAACACCGACGAACAAAGCGCTGAGGCACCGAGCATCGTCCGGCCCGTAGACGGGGCCCGCTACGTGCTGGATCCCGAACGCAGACCCGAGCTCCAACAAATCGAGATCGAAGTGCGCGCCGGCCAAGGCGCTCGGGACGCGCTACAGCTCGAGATCGACGGTCGGGCGCCGCTGGCATTGGACCCAACCTTGTCATACCGTTGGCAGCTCCAGACCGGCGCACACACGTTCGTCGCGTTGAGCCGAACCGGACGACGCTCGTCACCGATCACGGTGACGGTGCGCGATCCCGGCGGCGGCTGAGCAATAACGCCACCAACCGCGAGCGAAAACGGTCCAGCGCTTGACGCTTCGGCTCCAGCACTCGATGCTACGTGCGGGCTCGACGTGACCAGTGCTACCCCTGCAGACTCCAGCACCGCTGGGAAAACGCTCAAGCAAGAGCGTTACGTGCTCTTGGGAGTGTTGGGCAATGGTTCACAGGCGGAAACGCTCGAAGCGCTGGACAAGCTGCAAGGGCGCTTGGTCGCCATCAAGCGCTTTCTGGTCAGCCGCGCCACGAGCTGGAAAGACGTCGAGCTCGCCGAGCGTGAGGCGGTGGTGTTGGCGTCGCTCGAACATCCGAGCCTCCCGCGCTACATCGACCGCTTCGAAGAAGACGGTGCGCTGTACCTGGTGATGGAGAAGATCGAGGGTGAGAGCCTGGCGCAACGACAGCGTCGCGGAGCCCGCTTCGATCAACAGCAAGTCATCGCTTTTTTGAGCCAAGTTTCGGAAACACTCGATTACCTGCACGGCTTGGCGCCGCCGGTCGTTCACCGCGACATCAAACCCGGCAACGTGATCCTGACGCCAGCAGGCCAATTCTGTTTGGTCGACTTCGGTTCGGTGCGCGACCGCGTGAAGCCGGAGGGTGGCAGCACCGTGGTGGGAACGTTTGGATTCATGGCGCCAGAGCAATTTCAAGGACGCGCTGGTGCCGGCAGTGACGTCTATGCCGTCGGTGCTACCGCCCTCAGCTTGCTCACGGGACAAGCACCTGAAACGCTGCCGCACAAGGGTTTGACGCTGGACGTCAGAACCGCCCTCCCCAACACTTCAGCGGAACTAGTGAACGCTCTGGAACGCATGCTGGAACCCAATCCAGATCAGCGCGCACAAAGTGTGAAGCAAGCGCTGAGCGCTTCCGGTCTGCTCGACCCGAAATTCTCGAAGCGCGGCACAGGACAGGCAGCAACGACCGAGAAGTCTGCGAGTCCCCAGGATTCCACAGAAGGCGAGCTCGATGAATTCGATCTGCCTGCTTACCCGAAGAGAGAGTCCCGCAAAGAACGCCGAGCTCGCCTACGCGCAGAGAAACAAAGGCGCAAAGCCGATGAAAAGCGCGTGCACAATGAGCGCGGCCGACGTCGAGCCGAAGCCCGCGCGGCTCGCGACCACTCGAGCAGAAAACGAACCGTACCGCCGGGAATCGTGCTGGGGCGCTTCTTGCTGATCGCCTTGCGCATCGCGGCGCTCGCGACGTTCCTGTTGTTCGGTGTGCTCCTGCCGCTGCTATTTGCGGTCTTGTCTGCCATCGATCCACGCCTGCGTTTGAAAGTGTCCCGCATGCTCGAAATTGGTCGCCAAGGTCAGGCTGGCCTAGCGCTTGCCAGTGAACACATCCGTTTTCAATTCTTGGGTGGGCCCGCACCGACTGCCAGTTCTCGGGTTGCGAGCGAGTCGAATCAAGCCATGCCGCGCCGCCGAGTCGTGATCGAGACGGAAGCGCACGAGTCCCATCACGCAGACGAAACAGAGAGCGAGGTCGTCGAGACAGAAGCCGACCAACAGCCCCGCAATCGGCACGAGCGCTGACGCGAGTCCCCGACTCGTTCAGCTCAGCCTGGCGGCAGCGTGCTCGGGGTGAATCGCTTCAGCAACAACTCCGGGATCTGTGCGGCCGGCAGCGGCTTGGATACGAGGTAGCCCTGCATTTGGCTGCAACGCAACAGTCTCAAGAACTGCGCTTGCTGCCGAGTCTCGACCCCTTCCGCTATCACCTTCAGTTCCAGGGCGTGCGCCAGCGAAATGATCGTCGTGACGATCGCCGCGCTCTGTGGATCATCGACCATGTGTGAGATGAAACTGCGGTCAATCTTCAGACAATCGATGGGCAGGCGCGAGAGGTACGACAGCGAAGAGTAACCCGTACCGAAGTCGTCGATCGAAACCGACATGCCGTAGGCCCGCGCGGCTTCGAGCTTGGCTGTGCTTCCCGCGAGATCTTCGACGAACACGCTCTCGGTGATCTCGAGATCGATGCCCGCACCGCCCATTGGGTCAGCCTCCAACATCCGTTCGAGTCGCGGTACGAAGTCCATAGCTCCCAATTGGAGCGCCGACACGTTGACGGCGATGCGCGGCGCGACAACCCCGGCGGTGCTCCACTCACGAAACTGACTCGCGGCTCGTTCGAAGACCCAATACCCGACTTCACGGATCAACCCCGTCTCTTCCAACACCGGAATGAAGTGTCCCGGAGGAACGAGGCCCTTCTCTGGATCCTGCCAACGGATCAGTGCCTCCAAACCCACGATGTCGCCAGTGCGCAGCTCTACCTTGGGCTGATAGTACAGTAAAAACTCGTTCTGAACGATCGCGCGCCGCAGCTTGGTCTCGAGCGCGAGCCGCTCCGAAACGCGTTCGTTCATCGTGGGCGCGTAGAACAAATACGGCAACAAGGCCGCCTTGGCCTTCTTCAGCGCGGTCTCCGCCCGACTGATCAGGTCATCGGCGGTATCGCCGTCGGAAGGAAACACGGCAATGCCAGTCGTCACCGAGACTCGCACTTCGGTTCCATCGACGAGCAGGGGGCGCTCACAAGCGAGACGCAATCCGTCATCGGCGAGCGCCGCAACCGCAGCTTCCCCCTCCATCGCGGGGTACACGAGTGCAAAGACATTGCCGTCGAAGCGCGCGACCATGCCGATCTTGTTCAGACTCCTCAAACGACGGCCCATCTCGACCAGGACCTGATCACCTCCAGCCCTCCCGAGAGCATCGTTGATCTGGCGGAAGCGCCCGAGATCGACGAGCAGCAAAGCTAGCTTCAGATTGCTTCGCTGATGGACGCTCAGTTGCTGGTTGACGCGCGCAACCAACAGCCGTCGATTGGGCAAGCTGGTCAAAGGGTCGTTGTACGAAAGGAACTCGACTTGGCGTTGCCGGCCAATGTGGTCGAGCGCCAGAGAGACACTGCCTTGGATCTCGAGCAACGCCTTCATGCGCTCGTCCGCAAAGAATCTCGGGGTCTCAGCTCCAAGCGCCAGGATCCACATGGCGTCGTGCACGCTGAAGCTCAACATCCCCATCGAGCGAATATCCGGTTCGCTCATCGACTCCAGCTGTTGGCCAGGGGCTTGCAGCTCGTCGATTGCCAATGAGGTGTTACCCTGGGACTGCATCTGCCGCCAGTTCGCCGACGCCCAAGCTTCTAGTCTTTCCGCGTACTCCGACGTGAGTTCTCCACCCCGGCTCGAGAAAGCCCAGAGCGAACTCAAGTCCTCGCTGTTGGTCTTCAGCACCACGCCAGCGCACAGGCCCCCGGTGGTGGTGAGCAGTCTGCAAGTCTCCTCGAGCAGGGCGTCCGAATCTTGGATGCGGCGGATCGCCCCGTTCACTAGGCTCGCGACTTGGCGCAGGCTCGCAAGCATCGCCACTCGTTCGTCCTCGGCTTTGCGCTCCGTGATGTCACGCACGATGCCCACGAGGCCTATCGTGGATCCGTTGCCAGTGCGCACCGCAGCTTTGCTCTCGGATAGCCAGAGCGGGCGACCCTGAAAGCGAAGCTGGCGCATGGTATCCGTGAGTGATTTACCTTCAGCCAGCACTGCGCGGTCTTCGCGCTCGGTAGCGGCATCGAGACCGAGCTCTTCCAGCTCATCCCAACGCTTGTTCAAGAGCTGATCTGCGGCAGTGCCGTAGAGCGCGCTGAATGCGCGGTTGACACGCCGGAAACGCAAATCGAGATCCTTGAAGTAGATGCCATCCGGAATGTTATCCATCAAGTCGTGGAGCAATTGTCGCTCCTCGGCCAATTCCGCGGACAAGCGATAGTGCTCGGCGGCTTGGCTCACCTTGAGCCTCAAATCATCGGGCTCCCAAGGCTTGGAAACATAGGCGAATAGACGCCCTTCGTTCACGGCGCGCACGACCGCACCGAGATCGGCGTAACCCGTCACCATGATGCGACTCGCGGCGGTGCGCGCTGCCAACTGCGAGAGCAGTTCATCACCGGACATCCGAGGCATGCGTTGGTCGGTCACGACCACTGCAAGTCTGGGCTCCTGCTCAGCGACGTTGAGTGCGTGCACCCCCGATTCCGCTTTGATCACCGTGAACTCGTCGGCGAGGATGTCCTCGAGTGCCACGAGCACTTGGGGTTCGTCGTCGACCAAGAGTACGACGTCCTTGCCTGGTTTTACGGCGAACATCGCTTCATCCCCGCGCCTTCTCTCCCCCGAAGTTCGAGTTACACTATGCCCTTGTCGAGCGAGACTTCAAGAGCAGCCTGAGCCTTTTGTTTGCGGCCTAGGATCGCATTGTGACCCAATGTTGCTGCCTTGCTGCTTTCTGAACGTGAGCACAGGTCGGGAATCTGGACACCACAGGGGCTAGTCCTCGAGGAGCAGTAGAGGAAGACTAGTCTCTGGATGAAGCGCCGGCTTGCACAGGGAAACGCAACTCGGCGACGGTTCCCCTCACTTCGCGTGGAACTAGGCGGACGCTGCCCCCGTGCTTCTGAGCAATCGAGTATGTGATCGCTAGGCCTAGGCCCGTGCCCTGCCCGACCGGCTTCGTCGTGAAGAACGGTTCGAAGATGCGGTCGCGCAGAGGCTCTGGAACCCCAGTACCGGTGTCGCTCACGGTCAACTCGAACCAATTGTCCCGCATCCGTGATTCGATCTCTATTTCGCCCGGCCCCTCGATCGCCTCGATGGCGTTCGCCACCAAGTTCATCACGGCTTGGTTGAAGAGACCCGCATAACAATCAATTTCGCGAGGCTCGCTCAGGCGCTTCTTGATCGTGATCCGATCGCCGAAACGATGAGCCAAGATGGTGAGTACCGATTCCACCGCTTCCGCCAGATCGATCTGCTTCCTTTCGCCTTCGTCGAGCCGTGAAAAAGTGCGTAATTGGAGCACCAACTCGCGAATGCGATTGAGCGCAACCTGCGTCTCGGTGAGCCGTGCGCGCGCGCGCTCCCAGGCTGGCATGGCCTCTTCGGGCAAACGCTGCTCGATGTGAGGCGCAATCGTCGTCAGACTGCGCTGGATCGTGTTCAAGTGGCTCGAACCAAATGCCAAGGGGTTGTTGATCTCGTGCGCGATCCCTGCCACGAGTTCACCCAGTGACGCCATCTTGGCCGACTGAACGAGCTGTGCCTGAGTGTCCTGCAACTCGGCCAAGGTTCGCTGAAGCGTTGCGTGCTCTTGCTCCAACCGTTCGAGCAAGCCCGCGCGAGTGTCAGCCAGGACTTGTGCAGCCTCAGCAGCGCCGCGCCGCACCTTGGCCATTTCGAGATGGGTACGGATCCGCGTCAGCACTTCGCGCGCGCTGAACGGCTTCAGCACGTAATCGTCAGCGCCGGTTTCGAGCCCCGCCAAGCGCTCTTCTTCACCGGCCCGCGCCGAGATCAAGATCACTGGCACGGTAGCGGTACGCGGGTCGGTGCGCAGGGCATTCAACAGTGCAACGCCGTCCATCTCCGGCATCATCACGTCACTGAGCACGAGATCCGGAGGATCCTTCAGGGCCAATTCCAAGGCTTGTTTGCCGTTGACGGCCAGCGTCGTTTGCCAGTGCTCGGAGACCAATTGGGTCAGATACTCGCGCATGTCGGCATTGTCGTCGGCGATTAATACTCGACCCGATACCTTCCCGGCGCGGACTGAAATGCCGAGCGACGAATCGGCGGCGTCCGCCATGCCGTGCCCCTTCGCTGGCCCCTCGGTTGGTGGCTGGGTGTTGGCTCCAGCCAACCAACGCCGGGCTTCGGCCATGGTCGCGCTCCGGCCATCGCTCGCGCGTATCGCTTGTGTCGGCTCCGAGACGAGCTTGTCCGACGGCAGGTGCTGGGTGCCCAGCTGGAGCGCGACGACGAAGCTGGTTCCCTTTCCAACACTGCTCGACACCTGAACGGTTCCGCCGTGCCGCTTTACGATTTCGTAGACCAAGGCCAAGCCGATGCCGCTGCCTTCGAAACTGCGCCCGCGCGTGCCCTCGACGCGATGAAAACGCTCGAACACGCGTCCTAGTTCGGCTTCGGGAATACCAACACCCGTGTCGCTGACGCTGAACAGCACTTGGCCATCGACCGCGCGCAAGCTCACCTTGACTTCACCGTCGAAAGTGAACTTGAAGGCGTTCGACATCAAGTTCATCACGACTTTTTCCCACTGCGCGAAGCCGCCCACGCGCCGAGCCGCTTCTGAGTCATGGTCACGACATCGACGTACACGGGTTCTGGCAATGGCTCGAACTCGAGCACCAACTTCAACCCCGCATCATCGAACAGTGACTGAAACGACCCCACCAAGCCGCGGGTCACCAACCCCAGATCGGTGCGCGCTATCGCCAACTCGAGCCGCCCCGACTCGATGCGCGAAAAATCGAGCAGACTGTTCACCAGATTGAGCAAACGCAGGGCGTTTCGCTGCAGCGCCTCCAAGTCGGGCGGGGAGAGCTGCGCGGCTTGCGTCCGACCGCGCTCGACCAGACCCAAGATCAGCGTGAGGGGCGTACGAAACTCGTGACTGACGTTGCTGAAGAAAGCCGTCTTGGCTCGGTCGAGCTCACCGAGCTTGGCGTTGGCTTCGCGCAGACTCTGATTGGCCGTGGCGAGTTCGCGACTGCGCACCACGACGTCGCGTTCCATCTGTTGCGTGCGGTCGCGAAGCACTTGACCGAGTTCGCTTGCCTGCACGAGCTCCGTCACATCTTCGACGCGATGTAGAATGTACAGCACCTCGCCAGTCGCAGAGAGCAGCGGGATGTTCTTGGGACTCCAATATTTCGATTGGAACGTGCCGTCGGGTCCACGGATGTCGTACTTCTGTACCGCCATGGTGTCTGCCGCACGGGTCTCGATCACCCGCAGCAGCGAGGCGCGCAAGTTGCTGGTGCCGGTCGCGCCGACGTCGTCCGGGTTGTCCGGAAACACCGAAAACAGGCCCTTGCCTAGTGTCGCCTCGCGCGTGGTGTGAGTGACACGCAGCCGCTCGTCCGTAGCGGCAACCATCGTGAAGTGGGGTGCGTCAGGCAAGAGCACCAGCAAAACGTCTGGCGACGCCTCGAAGAGCAGCCGAAAATCCAGCAACGCATTCGCCCCAACTTCCGTCACAGCAAAGGAGGATAAGGCGAGTCTCCAAGGGCGTCTAGTTTCTAGATCGCCCTTTCGTTTACTTCACACCACCACCTAGTATCCTGATAGACCTACGTTAGCGGACACCCCTAACTCGCAATTGGTACACGACGGCCGGTTCGCGCTTGCGCTTAAGGGCGTGACCGCCGCCTACACAATCCGAAACCAAGGGCCAGGGCCACCAGCCACGGCCAGCCGCCGAAGCGCACGCCAGTGCCTCGGACCTCGCACCCTCCGTCCGTGCTTCCCTCCGACGCCCTCTGAGCGACGGGCTTCACGGAACCCGCTTTGGTCGGCTGCCCCGAATCGGCCGAACCACGCTCGCCCTTGGGCGCAACGCTAGCGTCGGGGAACGCGGTGATAGCGCCGGCAACGCCAGCATCGTCGGCCTGCGGCGGCGCCGACGCCGACGCCGAGTCCGACTCACTGTTCTCATCGGGCGCATCGATTCGGCCCTCGATCAGCGCCACGAAGCCCGGCGACATGCAGCCTTTGCTGATGTCCTGCCAACCAAAGGGGATATCGGAAGGCGGCTGGAAGCAAACCCAGCCGTCGCAATCGGCGTCGCTGCTGCAGGCCTTGGGCGGCGGAAAGCAGTAGCGCACACTTTCGTCTTCTCGATCGCGAGCCAGACATTCGTAGCGGGCATCGCATTCGGCATCCGCGCTACACCTCGTTACGCCAAGCACGCACGCGCCGTCGCTGCAAGTTGCGGGCTCCGGGCACTCGGCGTCCGTGGCACACGTTAACTTACGCGGCACACAATAGTTCGAATCGTCCTGCAGCTGCTCCTTCCCCGTCGTGCAGTTGCCCTCGCTGTCACATACTCGGCTGACTGACGCCACGCCGATGTACTTGCACTCGTAGTCCAGAGCACAATCGGCGTCGGTCTTGCAGGGGTCGGCATCGGGCACGCATTCCCCGATCGTTGGGGCCGCGTCGCTCTCGCTGGACGCTCCTTTGCAGATGAATCCGTGTTCGCATTCGGTGTCACTGCCACAGCGCCTGGCTGCAAGTGCATCCTCGCTGAACGATGAGATCGACAACACGCACCCAAGCAATGCTCCAGAAGACAAGCTGATCCGCATTGGCCAAAGATACTTCACTCGCGATCCTTGTCCATAGCCTGCCCGTTCCTCCACAGCCGCCAGCGTCGAACAATTACTCATGCGCAGGCGCGACAGACAAAGGAAAAGGCCAGGAAGCCAGCCTGAACGCTGGGTGCCTGCTGGCGTTCGCTCCGACAAGCCAATGCAGCCCCCTGCAGCACCCAGAGTGCACCTCGCGCTACTCCAAAGTATTCACCGCGGCTAACCACTTCGCGACCGTGATCGGCTGCAACGGTTTGATCTCGGGCGCGAAGATGGCGATGCGCAACTCTTCGAGCGCCCAGTCGAGTGCGCGCACTGCATTCTGGTTCTTTGCGGTCTGACGCTTGCTCCTGAACTTCGCCAAGGGTTCGAGCAAGGGTTCGAGCTTGGCCGCGTCTTTGCGCGGATCGACGAGCATGCGCGTCAATCGCAGGCGCAGCGCGCGAAGATAGCGCGGAAACTGCGCCAATTGAGCAAGCTCTACCCAGAGCACCAAGTCGGCCGGGAACAATGCCGTGAGCTGTTCCCGCATGTCACGCAGAGCGCTCGCTCCGCTCGGTTGCCGCTCGGCTTTTTCGAGCTCACGCAGCGTGGGTTCGAGCTCTGAATTGGCTTGTAGTAGCGACTGAATCACGCGCGCCGCGGCGCTGTCGAGCTCCGGCGTTCGACGCCGTAACAACTCGCTGAACGCTTGCTCGTTGCGCGGTAACTCGTCGCGCGCCAAGAACGCCTCCTCTACGATGCGCGCCTTGACCAGCTCCGTGAAGTGTTCGACCTCTGCTCGCGAAGGCGGTAACCCAACGCGCTTGACGAAAGGCCGCGGAATGCGCTTTTCCAAGGTCTTGAGCGGTTGTGCTAGCGCCAACGTGATCAACCGCCGCACGCCCGCGCGATTGGCTGCGCGGGCGGCAGCTTGCGACTCGAGCAATTCGAGATCGACAGACGTCTGCTTGTCGATCAGCGCCGGGTAAAGGTGCAGTTCGGTGCCGAGCAGCTTGCGTGTAACCTGTTCGGGAAGCTCACCGAAGGTCCACTTGACGAGCCCCTTTTGCTCGAGCTTCTCTTTGCGTTCGACGGCACTCAAGGCTTGACGCGCCTGAGCCCCAAAGCGCTCGAGCAGATGGTACAGATCGCGGCCCTCGCCCAGCACCTTGCCCTGTTCGTTGCGCACGCGACAGTACAAGCGCAGAAACGGTGGCAGCGCCTCCGGACGAAACGCATCTGGGTTCACGCTAATGCCCGTATGTTTACGCACGACGCGCGCCAGGGCGGGCAGCAGGGGCTCACTGAACGGCGTGAGCTCTTCAGCGGCCAGCTTCGCGAGCTCGGGCAGCGAGCCCAGAGTGCGGCCTTGCGCTCTGGGCAACGTTTCGAGCAAGGCCAACAAGCGCCGCTCATGGAACGCGGGGATCGTCCAATCGAGTTGTGCGGGATCCAAGCGCGGGACCAACGCCAGCGGCAAGCTCAGCGTGACGCCATCGTCCTCCGCCGAAGGATCGAAACGGTATTCGAGCGGGACCCGAGCCCCATGAATCGTCAGTTCGTCTGGGTAATCCTCGGGTGACAGGTATTCATCTCCAACCAGCACATCCGAGAGCGACAAGCGCAAACACTTCGGATCCTTCTTTTCGGCCTCTTGACGCCAAGATTCGAAGCGCTGTCCGTCGACCACCGCCTCCGGCACGCGCCGGTCGAAGAAGCCAATCAGGGCATCGTCATCGGCGAGCATGTCGCTCCTCCGCGCCTTGTCACGCAGGCGCGAAACCTCGGCGAGCATGCTCTGATTGTGGGAGAAGAACTCGCCGCGCGTCTTGAACTCACCGCGCACGAGCGCGTGCTCCAGGAACATCAGCCGCGCGCGCACGGGGCTGATCTTCGAGTAGTCGACGCTGCGATCCTTGAGCACCGACAGGCCAAAGAGCGTCGCGTGCTCTCGCACCACCGCCCGTGCAGACTTGTCCGACCAGTGAGGCGCCGAGTAGCTGCGCTTGAGCAAATGATCAGCAACCCCGTCGAACCACTCGGGGTCGACCGCTCCGGCGTTGCGCGCGAACAACTGCGTCGTTTGCACTAGCTCGAACGCCATCACCCAGGCCGGAGGTTTCTTGGCGAGCGCTGACGACGGATGCAGGACGAAGCGCGTTTGTCGTGCGCCGAAGTAAACGCGTTGCTCGGGGTTGTATTGACCGATGCGCGAGAGCAACCCGCTGAGCAAAGCGCGATGAATGGCCTGGTTGTCGACAGCGTTTTCGACGACCTCTTCCGCGCTGCCAGCGCCCTTCTTGCGCCGTTTTCCCTCGAGCCGCAAGTCTCGGAGGGTGTCGGACAGTTGACGCTGGATTTCGCGCCACTCACGCGCTCGCACGAACGAAACGAAGTTGTCCTTGCACCAACGCTTCAGCTGCCCCGTGCCCTTCTGCTGCTCGGCAGAGATCGCGTTCCACAGGCGCAGAAGACCGACGAAATCGGAGCGTTCGTCCCTGAAACGTCGGTGCAGTTGGTCTGCCTTGTGTTCGAGCGAGCGCGGCCGTTCGCGCGGATCTTGGATCTCCAAAGCGGCGGCCAAGATCAACACTTCATCCAAACAGCCAAACTGCGCGCCCGCCAAGATCATGCGCGCGATGCGCGGATCGGCCGGAAACTGCGCCAGCTGCTTACCCAAATCCGTAAGTTCGCGTTGTTCACCAAGGGCACCCAACTCTTCGAGCACATGGTAACCCTCGGTGATCGCGCGCGTCGCCGGAGCGTCGATGAAGGCGAAGCTCTCGATTTCGCCCAACGCCGCGCCCTTCATGCGCAAGATCACGCTGGCGAGTCCCACTCGCCGCACTTCGGGATCGGTGTAGGCGGGACGCGCGTTGAAGTCGCTCTCCTCGTAGAGCCGAACGCAGATGCCTTCGCGCACGCGACCGCAGCGACCTTTGCGCTGTTCGGCACTGGCGCGCGAGATCGGCTCGATCTGCAGACGCGTGGTACCGGTGCGCGGATCATGGCGGGACAAACGCGCGAGCCCGGTATCGACGACATAGACGATCCCTGGAATCGTGAGTGACGTCTCGGCCACGTTGGTCGCCAAGATCACGCGTCGCCGCGAGCCAGGATTGAAGACCTTGGCCTGCTCGCTGCCCGGCAAACGTCCGAACAACGGCAATATGTCTGTAAAGCGCAATTGTTTGTGTTCGAGCGCGCGCTGGGTCTCGGCGATTTCGCGTTCACCCGGTAGAAACACCAAGATATCGCCGCTCGGATCGAGCGAAGCGATTGAAGCAACCGACTCTGCAACGGCGTCCGGCAAATCGACTTCGGGGTCGCGCGGCTCGTACAAAACGTCGACCCCAAACGTGCGACCCTCGACGGAGATCACTGGGGCGCCATCGAAAAACGCCGAGAAGCGCTCGGTCTCGATCGTCGCCGAGCTGATGATGAGCTTCAAGTCGCGGCGCTTCGGCAAGATCGTCTTTAGCCAACCGAGCAAGAAGTCTATCGTCAGACTGCGCTCGTGCGCTTCGTCGATGATCAGCGTCTGATAACGCCGGAGCAATGGATCTGCCTGAATTTGAGCAAGTAGAATACCGTCGGTTACGAACTTCAGACGCGTACGTTCGTTCGAGCGATCTTCGAAGCGGATCTGATAACCGACCTCGTTACCCAAGCTACAGCCCAGTTCACTCGCTACGCGTGCAGCGACACTGGTCGCGGCAATGCGCCGAGGTTGGGTCACCCCGATCAGACGCGGACGCCGACCCGGCGAGAGTTCACCCTTCGCAAGCTGCGCTTGGAGCACCTCGAGCGCCACTTTCGGCAACTGGGTCGTCTTGCCCGAACCCGTCGCGCCAGCGACGATCAAGACTTGGTGCTGCGCCAGGGCGGCACGCAGATCGTCGATGCGAGCCGTGATCGGCAGCTCCGCCGGATAACGGATCTCGAGCGTCGGCGCGGCGTTTTGCACCGCGGGAAGAGCTTCGGACGGAGACGGCGGACTGGACACGGGACGAGAAAGGCGCGTCGTATGCCACAGGTCGCGACGCATTGCAGCGGCCACTCGGTGACGGCTCGACACTATCGACCCCGAACCGATTGAAACGGTCCGCTCTGCGAGCGGGGCGCGAGGGGACTCCGCCCGGCTGCGAAACGGCAGCACAGGACGCCTTCACGGCAAGATTGCACGAATCGAGCTTGCACAGTTCGAAGTCCGCCCGCTGCCGGTGCTCAAAGCACACGAGCAAGGCGGTGGGCTTCGGTGAAACGTCGTTTGGTGCGCCTGGCTGCCAACTCATCGTCGATTGTCGATGCCCGGCACCGTCGGCGACACGCCTGTTCACCTGCCGAACACCCTGACGGTCGAGTGTTCGCTGCTGAGCGGCTATGACTGGAATTGTACGGCGGAAGGCTTGCCTGCAACTCGAGGGTTGGTGGTCACCAAGGAGACGAAAGTGGGGCTCGACGTGTGCCGCGACGTCGTGGCTCTGAAGTACGACGAAATAGGGCTATCGGGCCGAGCAAACCCGCTCGGACGGATGCGGTGCCGCGGCGGTCGGCGCCGATGCCGGCGGCGCCCTTGAATGAAGATCTCGTGACATCGGGCGTGCTGCGCGTGACGAGGGCTGCGAGAAACTTTCACGGCCGTGACTTGCCGAATGCAAACCACGGGTCAGGCTGCCGGTGCCGACCCGAGCGATAAGATTTGTTGCCTTCTAGGCATGGGCTCCGGGCACATGCTACGCGTTCTGTCGATTTCGCCGCGCTTTGGCGCAGCTGACGACAGACGTGGTGATTTCGTTCGGCACGAGGCTCCCATGAGCAAAAATGAGACAGCAAAGGTTCGGACTCGACGTTCGCTCGAAGCGACGTTGATCTCGGTGATGGCGCTGGTGGGCTGCTCCAACTCGGATGCCTCCAACTCGTCAGGTGAACAGCCAACCGTGATGACCAGCGGCAGCTCGGAAGCCACGAGCACGACGCCCATGAGCCCGACCCAAGCTCCGGGCCCCGGACCTGCCAGCGTCTCGCCAAGCGGACCGATGCCGACACCGCCGGCCACTCCGGCAGCGAGCCAAACTTCGAAACCGCCGAGCAACACCATGGGCGAGCCGAGTGGTCCCGCGTCGGGTCCCGAGCCTCCGCCCCCAGTTAACCCAAACCCATCACCCGAGCCCAGCGCCACGTCTCAGGCTGGCTCAGGTGAACAGCCTGACCCGATGCCTTCCGCGCCGGCAAACGGAGGCGCGGGCGGCATGTCGACCACCGGCGGGGACGGCCTGGACGCGAGCACGTCGCCCACGGGCGCCCAAGAAGCGGCCAGCTGCAGCGAGAGCGGGCCCGGCCGCAGTAACTGCGGTGCTGACGCAAACGAAAGTTGCTGCGAGAGTCCTTTGGTCGAGGGCGGAACCTACAACCGCACGTATCAAAACACCGGCAGCGGCCCAACGGGTGAGGCTGATCCGGCGACCATCAGCTCGTTTCGCTTGGACAAATACGAAGTCACGGTCGGGCGTTTCCGCAAGTTCGTGGAATACCTCGACGCGGGTGGCGCTCTGCCCGAGGCCGGTACTGGCAAACATGCTTATCTCAACGCCGGACAAGGTCTCGCCGACAGTGGCAAGTCGGGCTCGTTCGAGCCCGGTTGGGATGCGAGTTGGAACAGCAAGATCCCAAGTGGATCTGGTGCTGCCGACAAGTGGAAGAGTCTGCTCGCGTCGGGAACCAACGGCAGCGCAGGCTGTGGCGTCTACGGAACCTGGACGGCACAACCGGGTGACAACGAGAACCTACCGCTCACCTGTGTCGGTTGGTACGAATCCTACGCGTTTTGCATCTGGGATGGCGGCTTCCTGCCTTCCGAGGCCGAGTGGAAGTATGCCGCTGCGGGCGGCGACGAGCAGCGCATGTACCCCTGGGGTACGGATGAGTTGGGCAGCGACAATCAGTACGCGATTTACGATTGCTGTTATCCCGACGGGCAATGCAGTGTTGCCACCGGCCACGACACCTGCACTGGCGTCGTCAATGCCGCGCCGGTGGGCTACGCCTCCAAAGGTGTCGGCCGCTACGGTCAAATGGATTTGGTCGGCAACGTCTGGGAGTGGGGTCTCGATCGCTACGCCGACAGCTACGTGAACCCCTGTGAGGACTGCGCGTACGTCACTGGCAACACCCAGAACCGCGTGATGCCCGGCGGGGGCTTCCATACGGGTGCTAACCTGGGCGGCACCCTGCTGTACTCGTGGAATCGCAGTCAGATCTCGTACAGCGCCGATACCTACCGCGGCGACTATGCCGTCGGGGTACGCTGTGGACGCGCCCCTTGAGCGTCGGCGCGCGTTTGCAGCAGACAGGCAGGCAAGCGCGCGTCGTAGGCCGCGCTTTGCGATCCATCGCGGTCGCCATCAGTGACGGCGCGACACCATCGACACGGCCCGACTGAAGCGTTCCGCTAGCGACGGTGACCGTAGCCAAACCGCCCATGGCCGATGTCAGGACACGGGGGATACTGTAGGAACCATGGTCATGGGTCCAGCGCGGTTCCGAATGTCGCAATCCGAGTCCATTCCGTCCTGGTCTCGGCAAACCGCCGTGACGGGTATCCGGTTAACGGATGCTCTCGTCGCCTGCGCGCTGTGGGCCGGATCGTGCTCTATGGCGTGCAGCTCCGAAAAGACCAACTCGGAAGCGATGGAAACCTCGCCAGCCGCGGGGACCGACGACGTGTCGGGCAGTCCATCGTCGCCAGCCCTAACCCCAGAGCCAATCGCGCAACCCACGTCGGCCACGAACCCCACGACGTCGAGCACCGTTCACACGATACCGCCACCCGGCAGCGGCACGAACCCGTCGCAGTCGATGCCACCGGGCCCTGTCAGCGCAAATCCCGAACCGCTTGGGCCACAGCCCCCGCCCACGCTCGAACCGTCCGCCCCGGACACGGCAAGCGTCCCGCTGGGGCCGGCCGATAGCGCTACGCAAGCGCCCGCCGCGTCGAGCGCCCCCTCCCCTGACTCGACGAGCGTCGGCGGTGCCCCCGCTGAGGATTCGTCAGCGCCCGCGCCCGACGCGAGCGCGACTGGGACCGCGCCCCCACCCGAGGGCACTGCGAATCCAATCGAAGGTCACTACACGGGTCCGAGCGGAGCGGTTCCCGATCTGAAGTTCAGCGGCTTGACGACGGCGGTGGAGCTCGCGCCGTTGCGGCTCGCGGTGAGTGAATACTATCCGAACATCAGCCTCGGAAGCGGTGGCGTCGATAACTTGTGCAACGGCCAAGCCGACATCGCCACCAACGCCGAGACCCAGCTCTTGCGCAGCACGGTCGACAATCCCAATTGTCACGAGCGCATCATCTTCACGGTCTGCGAGGGGCTGTACCGCATGGTCGCCAAGAAGTCGCAAGTCTCGTCACTCGCCGATCTGGCAGGCAAACGCATCGCCGTCGCGGACGGCACGTCTGCCGACTATTTCGTATTCAAGCTCTTCTACGATGCGGGGCTCGCCACCAACTACACGGCAGCCGGCAGCCCGAGCGGCAGCAGCTTCAACGACACTACGATTTCGGCAGCCGCAGAGTGGGAGCCCAAGATCGACGACGCAGCGCAAGCGCTGGGCGACGATTTGATCGAGTTCCAAAAGAACGACGCTGGCGAGTACGTTTACCGTGAGCTGTTCGATCTGCACGCCACGGAAGAGACGTTAGCCAACGCCGACAAGCGCAAGGGCATCGTAGAGTTAGTGCGAGCGATGATTCAGACGAGCTGGGAGATTCGCCAAGATCCGAGCGTGGCCTGGGACGTGATGAAGGGGCCGACGGGCATTTCGAACGAAGACGCGTATCTGCGCTCGATGAAATACGAGCGCTTCGCTGGCACCCTCGTTACGGACACCTTGGATGTGCTGGAAGCCGAAGAGACGACGTGGCATGCGCCCCTGCGCTCGACCCCGCGCACGGCACGCACGCGTGAGCAGCTCGCCGAATACATCGACACCAGCGTGCTCGAAGAAGCATTGAGCGGGATGTAAGCTAGCCACCGGCGGCGGCGCTTCCCCGCTCTGGTTCACGAACGAGGTTTGCGCGAGCTGGCCCAGGGACCAAACCGCGTAGCCCGTCGCGCTGGCGCGACCTCACGCGCTTGAGTACTGGTAGTCGGCGTGGCAGGGCGACTCGAGAGTTTCCTCCTCATTTGCGTACCCAAAACCCCGGCTGCGCTCGGTTACGATCAAGTCTTCAGATCCGGCTTCCTGCAGAGACTCGAGGCACCTGATTTCGGTGTTCGCCTGCTGCACCCCACGCAGCCGGAATCGCGCACTTTCCCGTTCTGGGTAGAACCTGGAGCCGCGGCGGCCAGTCGTATCTTGGTGCGAAACAACGCTCTGGTGAGCTGTTTTGCCTCACCCGGGCGCAATCGCAATTTGCTGTTTCTGGCCCAGCCGCTGGCCAAGCGCACGCCGCTCGAGCTCCACCCGCAGCACGATTCCAAGTCGAATTTCTCGCCCGGCGCACCCCCGAGCTTCGGGCTCGAAAGCTCGGCTTTGGTGGACGAAGCGAGCGTGGGCCTCGTCCGGCGCATGTACCACGAGTGCCCCCCGCGTTCGGGGGAAGCGGATCGCTGGTACGTCGACTTGGCGCCGCCGAGCCCGGAAGCCGCGGCTCCCAAGGCGAGGAACGCTGCCAAAGCGGCGCCAAAACCAGCCGAGCCGTTGCAGGCGCACGGCTGGGTCAACCCGGTGGTCCTCAAGATCGAGCTCGAAGGCAAGCTGTTCGCCGAGTTGCCCGCGCACGTCGCGGACACGGATCCGCGCGCCGTGGTGCGCCGCGAGCTGCTCGAGCACTTCCAGATCTTGGCCATTTATCCGCTGTTTCACCAAGCGGACGACGTGCGATTCATCGCCTGGGAGGCGCTGCTCTCGGGCCAGCCGCCCCAAGCGCGGGCCAACGCGGTCGAACGACTGCTGCTCGGAGGTCAACGCGCAGCAGCGCATCGCAGTCGGCCCTTGATCCCCCAGTTGTCGGCGTTCATGGCGTTGGATCAACTCGGTGGATCGTTCGCGGTTTACGGGCATGGCTCCCCCACCAAACCGCTGAACCGTGGCTCCGGATACAACCCGAACGAAGCGCTGACGTACTGTTGGTGGCCCCCCGCCGAGGGTCTGGCCCCCAACGCAGAGTGGTTCGCCACTCAAGCCGAGCTGTGTTGGGCGTCGGGTCAGCCATTGGACAAGCCGCGCGCGCCCGCGGCCAGCGAAGTCCTCGACGAAGGCGGCAGTTTTCGCTTCGTCCATGGCCCCGGCAAGAAACCCTATGCGGCGCCTGAACGTTTCGAAGAACCAGCCTCGCGACTGTCCGCTTCGCGCCAACGCTGGGAGCCGATCGTGATGAACGCCCAAGCGTTGCTCGCGAGCACGCCTGGACCCGACGACGACCGTTTCATCAACGATGATGGCACGCGCCGAGCTCAGACCCCGGACGAACATTGGGACGAGAAGCGCTGGATTCGCAGCTGTTTGCCGTTGATCCGGCGTGAACCTACGGTGGTGGATTTTCTGTTCGAGCTCTTCACCGAGCCGCGTTTGCAGAACCACCCGTTCTTCGAAACCGTGCGGCGTTCCACGCGCGACCCCGTGCGCAAGGGTAACGACTGGGTTTCCGAGTTCAACTTCGAGCAATTGGAAGAAACCCTGGGGCGCGATTACATCGCGCCGCTATCGCGCGTGCGCTTCGAAATCCCGATCCGTTTGGCCGCAGCCGGAGAAGAAAACGCAGGCCCCCTGACGCTGCGCTACTTCGATCTGATGAACAGCTTGAACGACGGTGGCATCGGGCTCTTGCACGGCCTTTTGCAAGCGCACCGCTTCGAAACAAACGAGAAGAACCGGAAAAAGCTGGTGCTGCAGCCCAGCGCGGGCTGGTGGAACGACTGGCATCTCTGCCTATTTGGTGACCCTGCGGAGCTCGAAATCGAGTTCGAGGCGGCGGGCCTCACGCTCGGTGTTTCGCGTCTCGGGGAAACGCCCATCGGCGGCTCTGCTTCCGCTGCGGCGATTCCCGGTGTAATGAGCTTCACGAGGCCCGCGCCGCGGGAGGTCACGGGAACGCAGGGATGAGAGGACCATGAGCAAGTACAACAGCTTCAAAGACTTGTATCAGGACGCGGCTGCACGGGCGCGCTCCTCCGCCCAAGTGCTGTCGCTGGCACATCTGTACCAAGTCTGCTTGGAAGACTGCACGAACGCGGCCGATCCGAATTGGACGAAAGCCGCCCAACGCATCGGCAGCGAAGTGCTCGTGCAGTTGGACAAGAAGAAGCTCGGCCACCAACCAAGCGACAACGTCGTCAACTTTCAACCGCAACGCGCGATCAAGAGTTACGAGCTGTTCGCTCGCGACAAAGGTGGCGGCTCCGCTTCGCTCGCGGATTCGGTACTCGAGTGGCTCTTGAAGGGTGACTTCACCGAGGAATCGACGCAGAGCGCGTGTCGCGAGATTTGTCGCCGAGCAGGGTTGGTCGCATCGAAGCTCGACGCAGGTCGGCCCATCTTGCAGGGTTTGGCGTTTGGCGAGAGCTTCGCGCATTCCGGCGTAGAACAAGCCAAGCAAGCGCCGATGTTCGGACGCGAAGCAGAGCTGCAGAAGCACTTGGGGCTGCTGACCCTGGCGTTACGCCAGAAGGAACACTACTTGCTCGTCGGCAAGTCGGGCGTCGGAAAATCGCTATTTTTGAGGCATTTGCTCGCAACGGCGTTGGCCAATGCGCAAACGCTGGGCTTGCCCAATCCAAACTCGCTGCAGTTCGCGTTGTTCGGGCGTCGCGACTTCGTCGGCTCCGAAACGGAAAACAAGGAGCGCTTCGGGCGCTTGTTCTCGTACCTGCAACAGAACCCCGACGTGGTGCCCGTGTTCGACGAGCTCGAGCACATCCTGCGTTACGCGCCCAAGCTCGCGGAGCACTTCTCGGCGATGTTCGGCGGGGCGCTGACGGGCGAAGGGCGCACCTTCGTGCTCGCGTGTGAATCCAGCGTCGCCAGCACGACGAGTTTGCTCAAAGGCATTCAATCCTCGCCTTTGCCGGTGTTGACTGCGGCAGCGACACGGCAGTTCCTGAGTGAACGCCTACTGCCTGACCTGTGCGAACGCTATCAGCTCGCGGTTTCGCCGTCGGCCGCTGAGTTCACCAACGCCGTGCTCGAGCAAGGTCCGTCTCGCTACCCTAACCGTTTCTTTCCGGATCTGGCCGTTCACCTGGCGACCAGCGCCGTGAACCGCGCCCGCAACCGCATCACGTTCCTGCAGACCCCGCCCGAATCGGCGGTGACGATCCAAGACCTGTGGAGTCACATCGCGGACGAGCAAGGCCTCAATCCCGAGGTCTTCGGCAAGGATCCCAAAGAGTTCTACGCTCACTTGCGTCAGCGGCTGACGAGCACGGTGATCGGTCAAGACCACGCCGTAAATCGCATTTGCGACGTGCTCGAGTCGCAGGCGAACCGCCCGCCACAACGCGCGCCGCGCGGTCGCTTCTTGTTCGTCGGTCCGCCCGGCGTTGGCAAGACGCAGCTCGCCCGCTCACTGGCGGAGGGCCTCGGTCTCGGCGAGGAAGCATTTTTCGTCTTCAACATGTCCGAGTACAACTCGGAAGCGGCCCGCACGCGCTTCATGGGCGCCGATCCGGGCTACGTCGGGTTCAACAACACGCGCACCATCTATCAAGCGGTGCGCGAACGGCCCGCGTGCGTGATCTTGCTCGACGAGATCGACCGCAGCGACGCCAGCATCCAAGACATCTTGCTCTCGATCATGGAAGGCGAGGGCAAAGACGCCGAGGGCCAGTCGGTTTACTTCTCGCAAGCCATTTTCGTGATGACGACGAATCTGGGGCAGGAAGCCGTGCAGGCGGCGTACGAGCAAGTCCGCAAAGGCGAAATCGACCGGGCGGAATTGGTCAAACGTTTCCACGACGAGAGCCTGCGCCGTTTGGTGCTCGAGGGCGCGATCGACGACGCGGAGATCGCCATGCAGGGCTCGGTGGATCGCCAAATCAGCGACACCAAGCGCATGTTCATGGAGGCCAACAACCAAGGTGACGACGAAGCAGCGCTCGGCGCGGTGGACCGTTACTCGCAGCTCAAAGGCCTGCGCACCCGCCTGCAGCAAGCGGCGCGCCATTCCCCCCTCGATCGGGCCTTGCTCGATCGCGTGGACTTCATTATCCCGTTCTTTCCGCTGAAGGAGGAGGCTCTGCTTCGGCGGATCATGGAGCTGAAGCTCAAGGCTTTTGGCTGGAACGACTGCCCCGACGCCACCAAGGAGCAGATCTTGCGTGCCGCATTGGCCGAGAAAGAATCGATTCGTCCCTTGGAACGTTTGATCAAGAAGTACCTGTGCGACTCGACGCAGGCTCCCGCCAACTAGCCCCCCGTCGATCGCGCGTCCCGCCAACTAGAGCTTTAGACTTCCAGCTTGAGTTTTTCCCCCAACCCAGTGTCGGAGTGAGTGAACGTGACCGTCAAGAATCCTGAGCAACTTGCAAAGTCCAACAAACGTATCGCGATCATTGGGGTGTTCGGCGAGTCCGACGCGGAGAAGTTCGTCTTCCGACGCAGCCCCGATGCCAACTCGTTCCGCCTCTCGGCGAACGAGTTCTTCGACAAAGTGCGACCTCAATTGCGCTTCTGCAGCGGCAAGGCGCTGCCAATCGGTAACACCGTCTTCAACCAGACGTCGATCGAGCCCCCGAAGAAAGACGCCAATGGGCGCTTCGCGGGCCACGGCGTTCAGATCCCCGTCGACAGCCCGCTGCTCGACGTGACGCCGATCGCCAACGCCTCCGACTACGAGATGATGCAGGCGCGCGGCGGTGAGCTGTTCAAACAACTGCTCACGGACCTCGACTCGCTGCAGCAGTTCGACCAGAGCAGCTTCTCGTCGGCCACGCTGCGCTTGGCGCGTTGGTACATGTACCAATACGCTAGCGACGCTTCGCCCGATCGCAAGATCGCTTGGACCGACTGGGAGGATCTCGGCTTCGATCACGATCTGGTCTCCAAGACCTTGCACTACATGACCTGCTGCCCGTCCGACGAAGTCGAGGCGGAGAGCAAGGTCAAGAGCGCCTTGAACAAGCACTCCAAAGCCGCCGCCTTGACGACCGAACTCGTGGATGCGCTGGTCGAAGGTTTACGCCAGTGCCGCCGCACTTGCGAGGTCGAAGCCCACGATGATCCGTTGATCGGCAAGTTCATCTCCGAGGGCAACGGCTTCGTGGCGGACTTCGCCGGATCCGAGGGCGGGTTCCACCTGCCCAACGTGGGCGGCAAGAGTCTGCTCCAGTACTACTCGTTCTTCCGTCATCGTTCGGACCGCGTCCACAGCTTCGCGCGCAACGGCGCGTTGCACTCGTTCATCTTCATGTGGCTGTCGGGCAAGTACGCCAAGTTCAAGGGCTTGAACGATGCGCGCGGCGTCGCCGACACGATGTACAAGCTCAGCATCGAGGGCCAGGGCGACAAACGCATTCCCGGTCAGACTCAGGCTGAGCGCTTGCGCAACTTCGAAATCGTGCGCGACTCGTTCTCCGATGTCGCCAAGGCCGAGAAGCAGAAGCTCGAGAAGCTCGAGACTTACGAGCGCTTCCAAGAAGCGTTGAACCGCGAGATCGTGAAGAACCTGCAACCGGCACGCGAGTTCCGCCGCGAGGTGTTGGCTGAGCGCAATCAGTCGCTGTTCATCATGTTGAGCCAGATGGCTGGCGGCAAGGCTGGCGCGATCTTCCAGCAAGCATCGAAGCAATGCTCCAGCCTGGTGAAGATCTACCGCGGCGCCAAGAACGCGCGCGCCGAGGAAGGTCAGCTCTTGAGCAAGGAGAACTTCCTCCAGGTGTTCGAAAAGCTGCGCGGCGATCAGAACGCGGCAGTGATGGACAAGATCATCGAGAAGGTGAACGCCTTGTCGAGCTCGGGCGATCAGCTGAAGTCCGACGTCTGCGAAGTCGTGGTGCAGGGCATCGCCGTGCAGACCAAGACGTTCTTCGATTCGACGTTCCTCGAGAACATCGAAGACATCGGTGAAGAGATCGAGCAATTGCGCGACATCTACAAGTTGCACCAGAGCGTCACGATCGACCGTTCGTCGTCGGGCGCGGCGGGCGCGGCCGAGGGCTTGGGCATGGCCGGCGCAATCGTCACCAACGTCGAAGTGGGCTTGCCCGTCGAAGTTGGCGAGGAAGAGGCCAAGGGCTCGGAAGAGCTGCAGCGCTACCGCTCGAGCTTGCAGGGCGCGGCCAAGAACGCCGGCTTCGGCGTCTCCGCAGCACCCAGCGAGACGCAAATCGGTATTCCGCGAGCACTAGAGAAAGCTGCTGCTTCGGCCCATCAGAGCGGCAACGAAGGCGAAATCAAGGACGCCAGCGGCAAAGTCCTGGCGACGGTCACTGCCGAAGAAGAAGGCAGCCTCAAGATCATCGTCGAGGACGGCGCGGCACGCGACAAGTTCCTGTCCGATGACTTGGTGCTCGAGCTCGGCGGAGAGAAAGTCAAAGTCATCGATGCAGACGTCAAGCTCGATCACTTGGCCAACACCGACGGCAAGAGCGACGCCAAGAAGACCACCAACAACTTCGGCTCACTCTCCGACTGCAAGCAACGCATTCGCTCGAAGTACATGAGCGAAGACGAGTCCGACTCGATGTTCCGTCAGAGCGCACGCGCGCTGGCGCTCGGTGAGTACATGCTGGCCGCCCCGCAGAGTCAGATCAACCTCGGCGTCTCGGACTTGTCCAACGTCTTGGGCGTGATCCTCGACGCGACCGAACACATCGGTCGCCTCGATCCGAAGATCTTCGATCCGGCGACGCAGCTCGAGCCCGACATCTTGTCGCGCATGAACCTGAGCTTGCACTACCCGGTCAACGATCGGCGCGAGCTGCAGAACATCGTGCAGTATCACGCCAACCAGTGCAAAGCGCTGGAAGCCTTGATTCCGTACTTGTCGGAGCTGCGCGACATCCGCGCGCTGCTCAACGCGGCCTCCGGCTCCGATGCCGAGGTGCTCGTGCTCAACGGCACGGTTTCGGACCAAGTCGAAAACGTGCGCACGCCGTTCTTCATCTCGGATCGCCCCGGCATCGTTTACCTGACGCGGCAGTCGCAGCCTGCGCAGACGGCCGTGAAAGGCTTGGGCGAGGCGATCATCGAGGAAGCTCAGCGCAAGAAGGACAACCCCGTGGTGCCGGTGGTGGTTACGCCAGCAGAGGTGTCGCAAGCGGGCGTGGCGTTCTCCGTGTTCAGTCCGAGCACGTTCAAGATGCCCGAGATGGTGCCCTCTTCTCAATCGCGCACGAGCGCAGGCCTGCCCATCACTGGGCTGCCCGTGAACGTTTACTTGGCGGCCGCCATGTCGCTGCTCGGTGACGTGTTCCGTGAGAACTTGGGCAAGATCGAAGGTCTCACGCGCAAGACGGACAAGGCGATCGCCGACACCTTGAAATTGCCGCTCAAATCGGTGCACGACGGCCGCTATGTGACGGACCTCTTCCGCGATCTGTGGTGCTCCAAGGAAGGCCCGCTGTTGAGCGAGCTGATCACGACCAAGTGGCTCAACCTGTGTCTGTCGGACGACACGGTCGCGATCGCCGACTCGGTGCAGAAGGACTGCCGTGAGGTGTTGAAATCTGCCTATGACGGCAGCGCCGAAGTTGCTGGCATGGCGTTCCGCGGTCTCGAAACGGAGTCGGTGTCCGACTTCCGTCAGCTGCCGCCGATTCACGCGCCTTCGGGCAACGCTCTGGCTGCAACGCACCGCGGAGTGGCCTTGGCCTCCGGCGATCTCGGGGTAAAGGGCGTGGGGGGCTTCGGAAAGCTAGCGTTCACCGCGGCCTGGGCAAAGGTCTTCGGTGGTGGTGCCGGCGGCGCGGATGATGCCGAGGCGTGAAACACGAGAAAATCCGAAAAAACCTGAACAAATCTCCTCGAAGCTTCGTCACAATCGGGCCTAACAGGGAGAGAGAGGAAACATGACGTATCAATTGCAAGGCAGTAGTGGAGCCGTAGGCGGCGACTCGTTCGAGAGTTTCTGGCTGTACCTCAGCTTCAAAGTGACGAAGCAGACCGGTATCCTGCAGTTGCAACAACGTTGCTACTTCGCGTTCTACAGCACCGGTACGAGCGGCTATCGCAACATCGCGATGCCGCCGTTCGGCGACGATCCTGCATCGGTGCAAGTCCAGGACTACAAACTGGTCGACACCGCGGGGCAGCGCACGCTGCAGCTCAACTCGCTCGCGCTGGTCGAGACGCGCACCACGGAGTTCAGCAACGAGTACTCGCAGCTCAGCGTTTTCCGCTTCGTGGGTAAGCAAGGCGACGGCAACACCGGTGCCTCACCCGATAGCTGGATCAACGATGGCGCTTGGGGTTCCGATGGACACCAAGCGCGCGATCGCAACGAGCGCCCGGAGGATCCGTTCATTCCTCACCTGATCAGCTTCGACAACTGCAAAGAGCGCGACTGTTTCTGGGTGATGAGCCGTGAGAACCAGAAGGGCGTGCAACGTCTGTCGACGATCCTGCCGTTCGATCAGGGTTCGATCAGCTCCAACCTGCTGCAGAACGTCGGCAAGAAAATGCCGGAGTTGGAGTTGAAGATTAACGATAACCCGTGGAAGGGATTCGCCGAAGAGAAGCACCCGGACGAAACGGTCGGGTTCTCGATGATCTGCGCGGGCGCTTTCCGCGAGATGTCGCTCGGCAAAGAGGTCGAGGAATGGCGCAACTTGCCGGGTGGCGGCAGCGAAGTGCTCGATTACCTCTCGGACTACGTCGAGCGGCGAGCTCGTTTCACGCGCGGTCCCAAGCGCAAGCTGGAGCGTTGCCTGCAGAACATCGAGATGTCGGACGACGACACGGTGGTCGACACCGATTCGCGCGATCCGGTCGAGGTTCTGCATCTCGACTTCGGCCAGTTGCACAAGGTGCAGCCGCTCGACATGTTCCGCTGAGGATGACGGCGCGGTCCTGGCAAGCCGGGACCCGCTCGTATCGCGCGGGCGCAGTCGACACTCGAACTGCGCCCACCGGGTCCTATGCCGAACGTTTGCGACTGCGGACACGAGCGTCGGTGGTTCGCTAGAGCACCGAACAGGTTGAAACCCGAGCTAAGACAACGGAGACCGAAGCGATCCGCACGCCTGAGGCGCGAGCACCGGAGAACTGCTGAAGCAATTTGAGTAGCGGAGCAACGAGGCCGTGCGGTAGAGCGAGAGGATCTGCAGTATTTGCCGGGTTTTCAAGCTGATCGGTGCTCTAGGCAGGAGCGCGCAGTGAGTTCAGACACAGACGAATCGAAAATCGAGCCGCCCAAGGTGGCGCTCGGCGAGGGAGAAGAGCTCCCTGTCGCCGCGCTCGAACTGACGTTGGCGATCGGAAGCGGGCCGCTTCTGAAGATCCAGCCGATGACTGCCGAGCTGATCCCTCGGGAGCTGCGGCGCGAGCAATTCGGGAGCAAGCTGCGCGGCAAGTTGGTCTGGGGCAAGGCGAACTTGGACTTCCGCTTCTTGGGCACGCACGAGAACGTCCAAGGCGCGATTGAGATTCATGGGTTGGTTCTGAGTGAGAACTTGCTCGGCTGGTTTCAGACGATTCTGAACCCTGCCGCTTCGAGCTCCGACAGCGGCAGCAGCGACGCTTCGGGCGACGCCAAGAAGGACACCCCCGAAGGTCAGCGGCCTTGGATGGTTTACCAACGCCAAACAGCCGATTCGCGGGGTTGGTCTTTCGTTCGACGCGTACTCGGTGACAAATTCGAAGAGCCGAGTTTCGCCGAGAAGTTCGAACATTGGTTCGAGACGGGCGTGTGCCTATTGAGACCATCGGGCTGGACGCAGCTGGCTCACATCAACCGCATCGTGCAGTTGCTCGGGGGTCTGCCGGGTGCGGTTTGCGGTTGGTGCGTCTTCGCGACGCCTCAGGACGACGACGCTCTGCGCTTCGTGGCTGGCGAGGACACTCGCTTGGAACTCGATGACAAGTGGCGTCTGCGTTCCGATAGCGGTAACCGCGTACCGCACGAGCTTGCGGACACAGGTGAACCCTTCAACGTCGTGCGGCGCTTCGTCGGGATCGATCCCAGTCTTGCCAGCGAGATAGTCGGACGCTTGGCGACGAGTGGACGACGCACGACCCTCGAAGAGGGATTCGAGGGCGGCGATTCGGGCGACGACGCCGACAAGAGCAAGGACCAAGCCACCAGCCCGCTGACGGTGATCAAGCAAATCCCGCACATGCCGATGCCGGTGAAGCTGCGTGACAGCGATTACCTTTGCGAGCGCTCGACCCTGCGCTTCTCGTCCCCGCACGCGTTACTCTCCACGGCCAATCCGGGTGTGCTCGACATCGAATTGTCGTTGCGCGCCTTGCCCGCGCGACGCTGGGGCAGCCAGATCCATTTGCGAGCCAAGGGCACGTTCGGCAAATGGGATGAGCCCTCTGGCAAAAAACGCCTGCGAATCAACAGTACCGATCAGCCCTGGGTGTTGATCGGCGACGATGGTGATGACGATGCTGGCAGTCCAACCGATCGCAAAGCGGCTGCCGAAGGGCTCGCATTGCTTTGTGAATCCGTGACGCCCTACGCCGCACGCGGTGAATTCGCGGGCTTCTACGTCAAGCACCAAGAGAAGGACGAGCTGGTGATCGAATTGGGCGATCTCAGCGTACCGCGAACCCATGGCGGGCTACAGGTATACGCCGAGCAACTCGAAACGCCCGAGTTGACGCTGAACTCGGGCACGATCGTGATCACGGGCGTCGGTAAGACCGAGAAGCTCAACGTGACCGGCGTTCGCTTTAGCGGCGGTGAGGGCTTCGTGGACATCTACGCCGAGCAACACGTCAAGATCAAAGAGAAGATCACCGTGGTCGCCGAGAATTCGACCTTCGAACACGACGTGACCATCAAGGGTAAGCTCGATGTGAAGAAAGACACAGCGCTCGAGAGCAACCTCGAAGTCACAGGTGACACGAAGATCAAGGGCAAGGCTGACGTCGGTAAGTAAACGCCGAGCGAGCCCTGCTCAATCAGCAGCCATCTCGCGCTGTGCTTGTGCACGCAAGCGCGTAGCTTCGGGTGAAAGTTCACCCGCTGGATACAGCTCCCGGTAGAGGCTCAGGGTCGTCAACGCCCCCGGCAAGTCGTGCTGGCGCAATTGGCGTCGGGCCTGCTGGATCAGCTGCAGCTCTTGCCCCAAGCGTCCCGCGAGGCCTGCGCTCACGGCTCTGCTCGCCGCCTCACCATCCAGAGTTTCGACGACTCCGCCGCGCTGGTTGGCACGCGCGACGTCGTCACGTTCTTGGGCGTGATCGTTGCGCACCCCATGCGCGTGCGTGCCGCGGACCAGGGTACGCTCGCCGACCGAGCGAGATTCTGCGCCGCGATGAGTTGCAGCGCTGGATCCCGAAAATCCCGAAGCGCCGTGCTCGGAGCCATCGCGATCCGCTTCGCCATGGCGTCCTGCGAAACCACGAGCCTGAGCGTGGCCGCCGGAAACCCGGCCACCCTGGCCGCCAGCGAGTCCACGCGAGCCATCCTTGAATCCGCTCTGCACTGGCGCAGCGTCGCTGCCTTGTCGAGCTGCGGGAGCGACGCCCTCAGCTTCGACACTTCCCGTCACGGCATCGCCGTGCGTCGTCGTGTCTGCATCGGAGCGCGAATCAACAGCGCCGTTCGCGCCGCTCGTTGAACCTGAGCCATGTCGCGTTGGATCGGAGCTACCGACCTGCTGTGCGACCGCCACACGAGATCCCTCAGCCGAATCCTGACGTGATGCGACGCCCCAAAAGACACCGCCAGCCAGGAGTAAACCTGCGACTGCCACCTTGGCGGCACCCAAACCCGCAATCGCTGCAGTGGAAAGGCCACCAAAAGAGCCAGACAAACCAACCACGGAAGCACCGGCAGCAGAGGCGCCAGCAGCAGAGGCGCCAGCAGCAGAGGCACCGGCGACAAACGCCCCGGCTGCAGATACTCCAACTGCAGATACCCCCGCCGCAGACAACGCCGAACTTCCTGCGCTGATACTCGTTCCGCTCGCAGCAACCGTCAGGCCCGACGAGGCCGCAAAAGCCGATGCACCCAAGCCAACGCTGCCCAACGCGGCAGTGCCCACCTCGGCGGCACCTGCTCCGCCAACCCCGAGGCTCGCGGACGAAACGCCGGCCATCGATGCCGCTAATCCGGAGCCAGCACTAACGCCCGCGCCGCTGGCAAATGCTCCGCCTATACCCATACCGGCCGCACCCATGCCGGCACCACCTGCTCCGACGCTCGTCGAGCTCGTCGCGACCGTGGATTTCGCCGCTGCGCCCCGCGATACCGTCGCAACCGCAGCCCCGAGTAACGCAGCTTGCGCCGCCAGAAGCGCACTTTCCCGTACGTGACGCGGAGCTCGCTCGCTCTTGTACGCGTCGAACAGCAAACGCCCTTCTCGGGCTACCTGCGGCTCCAACCAATCGAGACGTCGGCTCATTCCGGACCTCCTACGCGGCTGCGCGCGGTCCGACGTGGCAGCGCGGGCCTGGCGCCGCTTGGCGCCAGCACAGCCGCTTCACCCGCTAGGGGCACGCTCGCGAGCGCTCCCGGTGTCAACGAAACCGGAGCCCGACTAGATCCTGCGGGATAATGGCCGGATGCGCGATCGGGCGGCACGACGTGCGTCGACGACCGCGGTGGACGCGAACTCGCCTCGGCGTGGCGCGTTCGCTCTTGATGGCGGGCCAGCGCTCGATTGAAGGCCTCACGGGCCAAGCGCAAACGAGACGCAACGGTACCCCGCGGTACGTTCAAGGCATCGGCGATGTCTTGGAGCCCGAGTTCTTCGACTTCGAACATCAAGAACACGACGCGCTGCTCCCACGGCATCCCGCTCAACAACTGTTCGAGCAACGCTCGAGCTTGGTGTCGATCGTACAACTCCTCTGCGTTCGGCTCCGAACTGGCGAGATCGAGATCGAGCGGTAGCGCATCTCCCAAGGTGGCCTTGCGTTGCGCTTGCACGCTGCGCCGCATGTCCGATGCGACGCGCATCACGACCGAGAAGATGAAGCTTCGCTCCTTACCCTCCTCGATCGTTTGCACTTTGCGAGCGACCACGCACCACACCTTTTGGCAACCGTCGTCGCAATCGGAAGTGGCAACGCCGAGGGCGCGCAACGAGCGCCACACGAAGTCGACGTATTCACCAACGAGCGCCCTGACGCGAGACTGAATCGCCTCGGCGGTCCAATCGACGGCCCCAACCGGAATGGCACCGGAATCGGCTGGGTTGGCCGAGGCCAGAGGTGTCTCGACCGAGCGCAACTCACTGCGAACAGCTGGGCGTGGCCCGTCAGTGGCACTCGTCGTTGCGCGCTCAGCCAGACTCATCATCTGGCTATGGAGCGAATCAGGGTCTCGGATCATAGCAATACCCCGGACCAACCAAGACTGAGGCCCATCACCAGGCCCAGGCTCTGTTGATACACTTGCTGGCCCTCGAGTGCCACGCGGTACGGGCTAATTGGAAACTGCAGTCCCAGCTGGATCCGCGCAACGACTGAGCTGCGGTGCAACTCCCCGAGAAGCACGAGCTCGGTGAACGAGAACCAAACCTCGCTATCGCTGTTCAGCTCCGGCACGCGCGGCACCCTCGCGCCGAATCGCCCGCCATAGAAGCCAATTGCGGGTCCGACGCGCAGCGCGGGGTCGGGCGCACTCATCCAAGGGCAAGCCAGCACGTGCACCGCCCAGTAGTGTTGCTCCAGATTCTCACCATTGGGCGCACTGCTCCGGTTCGGACCGATGAGTTGGCCAAAGCCCAATTCGAAAGGTCCAGCACCCCAGCCCGCGCGCACGCCCCGCAGATCCAGACCAACCGTCCAGTTTCCGGTTGCTCCTGGAGTCAAGCCGGTGCGCAGCCCCAGTCCAGCCACGAAACCCAGCCGCCATTTCGCGGACGCGACGTAGTCGAGCTTCGGCGGATCGTACCAAGCGGGCGCGACTTCCGGAGGCAGGGGTTCGTCGGGCAGCAACGGATACGCATCGGGCTCGTCGGCGCGGGATTCGAGATAGACCGCAAGACTCACGGCGAGCACCGACAGCAGCTCCTCGCAGTTAGGCCCACTGAGTTCACGCTGCCAACCGCTTTGCGCGGCAGGATCCGCTGGCTCACTGGAGCCCTCGAGAGGCGGGGCGGCTTGCTCGGAACGCTTGGCCTTCGCCGTGTAGGCCAGCTGTGCTTTGAATTGGGGTTGAGCAGTGGGATCGCCGTCAACCTCGGTCTTGACCTCGACCAAAACCGAAACGTGCGAGCGCTCGAAAGGGGCGACTTGCTCCTGACTCAACTCGTGCTCGAACCAACTCGCGTCCGGACAAGCGGCAGGCGCCGCATACCGCTGCAACCGAGCAGCGTTGGCTGGAACGACCCAAGACGAGAGCCCGATGCCAAACGCCGCACAACCCAACGCGACGTGTGCGCGGCGGGTGAAGGACTCTGCAAGTGCACGCGCGCTCATCGGCTCTGACCAGAGACTAGCAGGCTGTACTGAAAGTTGGATCGAGCACGCGACAGCGCGGCGGGTTGTAGATGTGGATTTCCCGCTGCTTCTGTTTGGGTCTCCACCCGCCACGAACCGAGCGTGGCACAGCCCTAGGGTGCACTGATGCACGTCGCGTTGCGGGCCGAGAACGCCAGAGCCAGCCCAGGCAAGCAGAGCCTACCCTGGGAGCCCGGAACGTCCGGGTTCGGCGGGCTATCGTGTGTGAAACTACTGAGTTCGCAAAATCACGTGGAACCCGCGCGAACTCTCGACGACGTAGCTCAACTGATTGATGTCCAGGGTAAACGCGGTTTCGGCGAAGCCCGGTGCGAGATCATCTTTGGCGACACGACCGAGATCGGAGGCGGGCGAGTCGCTGTATTTCTTCACGGTCTCATCCCACTCGGCGCCCGCTTGCAACGCGTGCAAGGCCTCCAGCGCCCGCAAGCACGCCTGCTCGCGCGTCCGCGTCGCTCCGCGCGGGTCATCGAGCTCGGCGTGACGAACCAAGATTTGAGACACTTGGATCTTCAGTGGCATGCCGGGTCGCGGCTCGGGAATTGCCGCAGCGTCCTCGAGACAGCGAGCTCCAGGGCTCTGGTTCATAGCAGCGGTGGCCCCTGAGGGCGCTTGGCCTGCTGGCTTGGAGCCCGCGCAGTCGAGCAATGCTAGGCCTACCAAGTAAACACAGAAGCGCTTCGCCGTGCGCAGGGCGTTGGATTCAGACATCGCTGCGCTCCTTACCGTCGAGCAACGTGCGCATCATCCCAAGCAATTGGTCTGGCTCGTAGGGCTTGGCCAAGAACAATACGCCCTTGACGTCGCGACCAGGCAAGGGTGTCTCTGTGTACCCGCTGCACAACAAGACGGGAACGTTCGGGTTGAGTTCGCGAATCTCGTTCAAAGCTTCGTTGCCACCTTTGCGGGGCATCACCGCGTCGAGCAACAACAGATCGATCTCTTCACCGTGTTTGCGGAAATACTCCACTGCTTCCTCGCCGTCTTGCACCGCTACGACGCGATAGCCCGCGCGTTCCACGATGCGCTTGACGACGGCTCTGACCGCGGGTTCGTCTTCGGCCAAGAGCACGAGCTCACTGCCGCCGCGCACTCGCGAATCCACTTTGGGACCGACATCCACCGCGTCGCGCTCTGCAACCGGCAAATAGACTTTGAACGTCGTGCCTTTGCCGACCTCACTGTACACGTGCAATAGCCCGCCGTGACGTTTGAGCGTGCCGTAAGCCGTCGCCAACCCCAAGCCCGTGCCGTGTGCCTTGGTCGTGAAGAACGGCTCGAAGATGTGATCGAGTTGCTCCCGCGGGATACCAACTCCCGTATCCGACACGCTGATCAAGACATAACGCCCTGGCTTGGCCGAAGGGTGCGTTTCACGGAAACGCCCGTTGATCAGCACGGCCTCGGTCTCGATGCGCAGCCGTCCGCCTTCGGGCATCGCGTCGCGCGCATTGATGCACAAGTTCACGATCACTTGCTCGAGCTGTCCGCGATCGCCGCGCACGCGTGGCAGCCGATGCGCCTCGAAGACCTCGAGCAGGATGCTCTCGGGCAACAAGCGACGCAGCAGCCGCAGCGTGTCGCGCAGAAACTCTCCACAATCGAGCAACTCTTCGTTCAAAGGTTGGCGACGGCTGAACACCAGTAGATGTTTGGTGAGCTCTGCGGCGCGATTCGCCGCACGTCCGGCATCATCCAAGCAAGCGTCGTGCTCCGGGCCAACCGCTTGGCGCGCGAGATCCAGATTTCCCAGGATCGCGACCAACAAGTTGTTGAAGTCGTGAGCGATGCCGCCGGCGAGTTGTCCGATGGCTTCGAGCTTGGCTGAGCGCTGCAGTTGTTCTTCGGTGCGTTTGCCGTGAGTGATGTCGAACCACCCCCCAACCAAACTCGAGACTTTGCCGTCCGATTTGCGAACTGCACGACCCTTGCTGAAGATCCAACGGGTCGAGGCATCGGGCAGCACGATTCGAAACTGCAAATCCGGGGAGGAGCCGGTCTCCATGGCAAGCGAGAGCGACGTCTGGACGCGACTGCGGTCAGCGGCGTGGACGCGCTCGATGAATTCGGCTTCGCTGATCTCGTCCTGCTGCAGCGGCCAGTCGAACATGCGCTTGCCCGCCAGATCGCAGCGCAGGCCGCGCGACGCGACGTTGAGCGTCCATTGACCCATCCCGGAAGCATCGAGTGCCAGCGACAACTGCTCGTCTTTGAGCTGTAGTTCACTCTCGGCGAGGCGCTGCGCGGTGATGTCGGATGCGATCGCGAGCACCCACGTGACGGGGGAGCCAGGGCTACTACTTTCGCGAATGGGGACCACGCGGGTATCCCATGAGCGCTGTGTGTGGTTGCGCAACTCGACCCTCTGCATCGTTCCCGATGCGGTTGCCTCCAAGAAGGCCGCGCGCCAAATCGCATGGTCTTCGACCGGGATCATGTCGATGATCGGGCGGCCTATGAGTTCGGTGATCGAGCGGCCTTCGGTAGTCCGATTCAAATAACGAATCGTACCCTCGAGATCGAGGATGCAGATGATGTCCGGCGAATGCGCCAGGATGCTGGAAAGCCATTGAGCGCGATTGGTGTCACCGGCGAGCGCGGCTGTCCCCAGCGAAAAATTGCTAGCTGATTCGCCCTCCGCCCGAGTCCCGCCGCCGTCCATCGCTGGCCGCAAACTCGCACACCAGGTCAAAGGAGTAAACCCCGGCACGCTTGGACTGCAGCGGATCTCGAGATGAGGCTCGATCTCTCGCGCCCCTCAGAAACGCCTCGTAAACCCGAAAGGCGCCCGGCGCGACTCTCTCCACCGAACAGTAGAGAGTCACTCCATTCGAGAACCACACCGGTCGGCGCGCTGAACCCCTGGCCGACCCCATTTGTCTGCGCCGCAGGGGTTTGAGCCGTTGTCTCGGGGCTCAGGTACCAACCTGCACTCGGATGTGTCGATCGCTATCCAAGCAACTGGCCTACATCAGTTTCCTGTCGCTGCTGGCACAAGCCTGCACGAGCGCGTTGGGCCATCCAGAGAATGGTCCCATCGACTCGCACGCCGATGCCGGAGCGGATCTCGAGCGGCCCGGTGACGTTGCCAAATCCGGTAAACCCGGCGCAACGCCAGTGTCCGGTGACCCCTCTGGCTCGCAAGAACCCCCGCCCAACGCGTCCGCTGGAGCGCCACGACCTGGCGACGAAAATCCGGACACAAATCCGGCGCCACAAGATTTGGGTGATGAGAGCGGCCCCGGCGCCATCGCTCCAGGAACCAACCCCGGCGGAGTGAGCGTGGAGTGCAGCGGCAACCCGGGGGTGAGCCCACTGCTCAAATTGTCTACGGTCGAATACCGCAAGACCGTCCAAGATCTCCTTTCCGCCCTTGGACTCCAGAACGCAAGCGAAGCGCTCGCCACGGCACTATCCAGCGTTCCCGACGATAGCTTGGGCGATGGATTCCGCAGTTTGGATGCGCGCATCTCGAGTGAGCACATCAAAGCCTACTTCGATGTCGGAGTTGCAGTGGGCGACCCACTCCTGACGGATCCCGACGCGCTCGAAAAACTCGCTGGTTCGTGTGCGCTGGAAGACTCCCTCTCCGAATCCTGCGCTACGAGCTTCCTCTCCAATTTCCTGAAGCTTGCGTACCGAAGACCCGTCGCGGACGAAGACTACACCGAATATCTCGATCTGATTGCCAACCGTTCTGCTGCGGAGGCAATACGTTCAATGGTGATCGTGGCGCTCTCTTCGCCGCGCTTCGTCAATCATTTCGAAATCGACGGCACGGCGTCCGAAACGGATCCCGATACTTTGCAACTGACGTCTTACGAGATCGCGTCAAAGCTCTCTTATACGTTTTGGCAAAGCATGCCGGACGCCGAGCTGTTCGCCGCCGCGGACGATGGTTCACTCGCGACGCCCGAGGGCTTTGCTGAGCAACTGACTCGCGTCTTCGACGACCCGCGCACCAAAGAGACGCTCTGGCAATTTTGGAGTGAGTGGCTGCGCTTCGAGAAGTTCACGGGCTTCGAAACATCGCGCCCGGCCTTCCAAGCGTTGACCAGCGACACGAACATCTCCAGCAGCGGTCACGACTACTACGCCGACATGGTGCAGGAAGTCCGGGACTTGACCGAGCTGTTCACCTTCACAAACAAATCGACGCTTGCGGACTTGGCTTCAACCGACGTCTCGGTGACGCGTTCCCAAGATCTGGCCGCCTTGTATGGCGTCGATCCCTACGACGGCGGGGGCAACTACCCAACCCTGCCGACGGGAACTCGTGCGGGACTGTTTCAGCGCGCCGCCCTGCTCGTGTCGAACCTCGAGCAGACCAATCCCTTCCACCGCGGCGCCACCGTGCGACGTGCGTTGCTCTGTGATGCGTTGCCGCAACCCGATCCCAACTCTCTACCGCCCGGCTCACTCGATCCACCGGTGTTCGATCAAGCGCAGACCACGCGTGAACGCTACGCGGCGAAGATCGCTGGCAATGACTTGTGCTCGGGCTGTCACGACGCCTTCAGCAACATCGGCTACGTCTTGGAGTCGTTCGACGCGCTCGGTCGCTATCGGACGAAAGAGACTCTATACGACGAGCAGACCGGGGATTTCGTCGCTGAGCTCGATCTCGACACCAGTGCAGACATCGTGATTGGTGATGCCCCGGCCAGCGTGACGAACGCCTTGGATTTGAATCAACAGTTGATCGCGAGCGGTAAGATGGAGCCGTGCTTGGCCCAACACTACTTCAACTACGTCGCACGGCGCGAAGTAGAGGCTCAATCCGGAGACGAGTGCGTGGTTGCAGATTTGGCGCAGGTCGTGGCAGATCCGGAACAAGGTTTGAAGGACGCGTTCCGGCGCATCGCTCAGCATCCGAGCTTCTTCGTGCGAAAGGTCGGTGCGCGATGAGCCCTGTTCGACCCAGCCCAAAGCGGTCGTCGGCCGTGAACCCATCGCAGACATCGCGGCGTATGTTCCTGCGCGGCGCCGGCGGCGCGGTACTCGCCCTGCCACTGCTCGAGTCGCTTTTGCCGAAGGCCGTGGCGCAGAGTACGGCTGCCCCCAAGCGCTTCATCGTCGTCAAGAGCTTCAGCACCCAGCTGATCAAGCAGTGGTACCCCGCGTTCGAGGGCAACGGTTATACGCTCAAGGACGCGGTCTACAGCGATAGCAAAGCCGACGGCACGACGTTGCTCACGCAGAAGCTCGCAGGCGGACCTTACACTTGGGCGCCCCTGAGTGATCTGATGACGGACAACGGTATCTCGGGGATCCTGGGACCGAAACTCAATCCATTCATGGACAAGTTGACCTTGATCCGAGGTTTGGACTTCCTGCCCTCGGTCAACCACAACTTTGGCGGCCTGTTGGGCAATTTCTCATCGTGCACGCAGGCAACACCGTGCGATGCCGACGCGCTCGACCAAGTTCCGACCATCGATCAGGTGTTGGCCTACTCGTCCAAGTTCTATCCGAACCCGCCCGCTCAGCGCTCTCTGCACATCACGCAGGGCGTCGTCGATTCCATGTCTTACACGGACTATGGACAAGGCGGGGAGATCGAGCAACTCAAGGCGCGCACCAATCCCAAGGACGCGTTCAACGATTTGTTTGCGGGCGTGCAGAACACGACTGATTCACCTGCGGCGGCGACGGCCAATCCCGACGCCTTGCTCGTCGACAAGGTGATCGATCAATACCGCGCACTGCGCGACAATCCGCGGCTTTCGAAAGACGACAAGGCCAAGCTCGAGCAGCACGTCAATCTGCTCGCAGAGCTCGAGACGCGCTTGGGCGGCGGGTCGAGTGGTCCTGTCTCGTGCACACTGCCAAGCGAACCCGAATCGCTCGACAACAACAGCGAGACGGATCCGGGCGACATCACCAAGAAGTGGGATCTGTTCCTAGACATCGTGACTGCCGCCATCGCTTGCGACCGCACACGCATCGTAACCATCGGCGTGCACAAGGCGCTCGGTCCAGGTCCTGACCCCAGCGACAGTCAGTTAATCGGGCACTACCACTCCGAGGACGCCAGCGGTGGCACTTGGCACGGCCTAGCGCACGACTGGGACAACGAGAACTCGCGGCGCATGCTCGCGGGCATCAACAACTGGGTCGCGCAGGAATTCTTCGCCAAGCTGCTAGAGAAACTCGACGTTCCGGAAAACGGCGATTCGACGCTGCTCGACAATTCGCTCGTGTATTGGGGGAACGAACTCGGTTTCAACCACATCGCGCACAGCGTGCCGTGCTTGCTCGCCGGTAGCGCCGGTGGGTTCATCAAGACCGGCCGCTACCTCGACTACATCGATTGGGACGGCCGCTCTTACTTCTCACAAGAAGACGGCAACGTCATTCGAGGCATTCCGCACAACCAATTCCTGGTGACGGCGATGCAAGCCATGGGGTTATCCCCACAGGACTACGAACGCAATGGGGAGCCTGGCTACGGCTCGACCAGCGTCAATGGCCGCGATCCCACGCTTTGGCCAACGGACTACGACCTGACGAAGGTGGGCGAGATCTTGCCGGGTATCCAAGGCTGAGTCGCGGACGAGCAGCTCGAGACTCGCAGCCGCGCAGCGTACTCATTGGTGGGTAACGAGACCCGCGAGCCAATTCAACCAGCCCGGCATGGCCCAAGCAACCGAGAATAGCTCGCGCGGCCGCGCTCGATTCTCGAGGAACGCCAGCACCGCGTCGGCATCGGCCCGCGCAAAGAGCTGAGGCAGAGCTCGAATCAGTACCGACGGGTCGCGCTCGATGGCGCTCGCGAAATAACGATCGGCAATCGAGTACAGCGACGGCAAGTGTTTCGGGATCTTGGGTTCACCCAAGTCGCGCAACGACTTTGCCAAGCGCTCGGCATCACGCCACAAATGGGTGAGCGAATAGCCGGTGCACGCCTTGGCCAGACCCGCTGCGACCCCGATACGCACGCAGCGTCCCAATCTGCGTACCAACGGCCTTGGAAAAAGCGGGGTCTTGCCCTCCTCTCGATCGATGATCGTCCACGACGTGCAGCTGAGCTGCTCACGCAAGTAGACTTCGATGGGGCGTTCGTGATCACACGGCGAATGGCTGACGTGTTCGACGAGCAATCGATCGGGCGCGAGCGGCAAGACGTAAAGAAAGCGAAAATCACCTTGTTGCGGGGTCTGAAAATCCATCAACGTGGGCAGGTTCGAATCGATTGAACGATCAGGAACGATCTCCCACCCGGTAAAATACTGCCAGCACGCAGGCTCGAGGCCACTGTCGCCGCTGATGAACGCCCAGTCGGCGCGCACCGACTCGTTCCGAAGGTGAACGGTAGCGTGTCGCGCGTCGGTGGAAACGCGGTCTACCAGACCCTCTCGAATGCTCAGCCGCCCACTGCCCGTCAACTCTTCGAGCAGGGCGTCAGCCCAAACTTGGGCTCGCATCGAGTGGTAACGATAGCGTCCCAGCTCGGCCACCACCCCCGAGCCTTCGCTGGGGCCCAAGCGCAGGCGATCCCAAGAGCCGACACTGAAAGCGTCGAAGGGCGTTGGCTCATCTGCCCAATACGACAGCACGTGCGGACGTAGCGGTTCGTCAGGCCCGACCAGCGTCACGTGAGCGTTGCGAACGTGGTCGAGCAGACTGCGAGCGAGCAGCAACCCAGCCGGTCCTCGTCCAACGACCACGACGTCCATGCAGCACACGGTATCCGAGTCCTTGCAGATTGCACGCAAGGTCTTCTGTTCGGCTCACCGCAGGCCTTGCGCTGCCCGCTGGTAACCGACGCAAGGTTTTCGCAGAGCCCGTCACCCCAAAGCTCGAGATCCGGAACCGATTCCGATTGGGTCTTGGGCACGCGACGTGCAGGGGCACTCGCTCAGCCACGTCACGACAAAGGTTCCTCATGCAATCCAAACACGTCGTCATCGTCGGTGCCGGGCCCGGAGGGCTGTGCGCCGCCATGCTGCTCGCTACTCGCGGTCTGCGAGTAACAGTCCTGGAGAAGCGCGCCCAAGTGGGCGGCCGCAGCGGTGGACTCAGCTTGGGCCCTTATCACTTCGACAGCGGCTCGACGATGCTCATGATGCGCTTCATCGCCGACGAGATGTTCGCGTTGGCAGGCCAAAAGCTGAGTGAGCGCGTGGAATTGATCGAGATCGATCCCATGTATCGCCTCGACTTCAATGGCCGGCAACTGGACATGTACGCCGAGCTGGAACCGATGCGGCGCGAGCTCGAACGGTTTGCTCCGGGATCTTCGGCGGGGCTCGCTCGCTTCCTCGGCGAAGAGCACACGCGTTTGGAGCACCTCTATCCGCTGTTGCAACGTCCTTGGTCGCAGCTTTCCAACTTGGCGTCGCTCGACGTCTTCAAAGCCCTGCCCGACGTGGGATTGTTTCGCTCCCTATACGAGACCGCGAGCAGCTATTTCGAGGACGAAGCGCTGCGCTTGGCCTTCTCGTTTCAAGCAGCGTACCTCGGCATGTCGCCCTGGGACTGCCCGGGCGGCTTTTGCATGGTCCCTTACGTCGAGCACGCTTGGGGCGTGCAGCACATCAAAGGCGGCATTCAACAACTCTGTCGCGAGATGGCGAGCGTTGCGCGAGAAGCCGGTGCCAGTCTGTACACGCAAGCCGAGGTCGTAGAGCTCATCAGTAGCGGCCAAACCTGCACACAGGTCAGACTGGCCGACGGGCGCAAGCTCGATGCGGACTACGTCGTGGTCGACGCCGACGCGACCCGAGCGTTGCTCGATCTGCTGAAAGAAGCTCCCTCGGCTCGCTTTACGAAAGATGGGATCGCGCACCAACTTCAATCCTGCTCGACCTTCATGATCTATCTTGGGCTGGACGAGCTATTGCCCCTGGCTCACAACACGTTCTTCTTCGCGGACGACTATCGGGCCGAGATGCGGAACGTGTTCGAAGCGGGAACCTTGGACGATGACCTCTCGCTCTACGTGTGCAACCCGTCCAGGCTCGATCGCACTTTGGCGCCTGTGAATCACTCTGCACTCTACCTGCTCGCGCTAGTCCCGAACACTCATGCGAAGTTGAATTGGGCCGTGGAGCAAGCGCCGATGCAGCGCCGGATGTTCGAGCTTTTCAAACGCAGAGCCGGATACGACCTTGAGCCGCACATCCAAGCCAAAGCAGTGCGCACACCGCTCGACTGGCAGCGTGATTTCAACGTCTCGCACGGCGCGGTGTTCGGGCCGGCGCACAGTATCGACCAACTACTCGCGTTTCGTTTGCCCAACCGTTTACCTTGGCCGAGCAACGTGCTCCTGACCGGGGCGGGCACCAATCCAGGGAGCGGGTTACCGACGATTCTGGAGTCGGGTCGGATTGCCGCGCGCGAGATCGCCTCCGAATGCGGGTTGACGTTCCCGCCCACGAGCGGCTTGCCCGAACCGGTAACCTGGAACCGCGCGCGTCTGGCCCAAGTGGCGGGGCCAGCATGAGACAGGATTCGAGCAAGCGATCGACGCGACGCAGGTGCGCCCTGAACGGCTTGCTGCTGACGGCGTTCGGGCTGCTCGCAACCCAGGCACAGGCCGGCGCGGGCGGACTCACAGTGCGCGTATTTGGTTTACGCAATCGCACGGGCACGTTGCAACTGGCGCTGTTTCGTACCGCCCGAGGCTACCCGGAAGAAATTGCCAAAGCCACACTGACGCGCTCAATCCCATTGGCGCACTTCGAGAGCCTCGTGAGTTGGCCACAAGTCGGCGCAGGCACTTGGGCGCTGTCGGTATTGCACGACGAGAACAGCAACGGCCGCTTGGACCGCAACTTCATCGGAGTCCCTACGGAGGGCATCGGCGCTTCGAACGACGCCGTGACACGCTGGGGTCCCCCCACGTTCGAAGACGCGAAGTTCCAATGTTCCACCGACGGTTGCGCCCTCGACATACACCTCCGTTACTGGTTGTGAAATGCGTCGACCGATCAATGCTTTGCAAGCCTTGGAGGCCGCCTGAGCCATAGGTGCCGGCGGCCGTTCGCTACGCTAAGTCAAAGCAGCCCGCGCGCCGCAATCGAGCAGAGGCGCGTGGTGACAGTTGCGCTAAGGTACCGCTCACGGTCGTCGCGGCGGAGCCCTCTCATGCGCGTCAGCAAGTTTCTCTGGGTCGGATGTCTCTCGAGCGCTGGTTGCACAGCTGCCGCGGAAAGCGGCGCGGCGCCTCCCGGAGCAACCACACACGTATATTCGGATGAAGGTCTCGTCAGACCCCCACCGACGGTCCAACTCGATCCTCCGGATATGACCACGTCGCTGGGGGAGAATCCTATCCGCGTCGTGATCTCCAATCTCGGGGCACCTGTAGCGGCGGGGATGCTCTCGCAACTCGAAGCGCTGACCGAGTTTTACGCCTGTGGCCTGAGCTCGAGATCGTAGCGACGAACAAGGCGGCAACGAATACGAGCGGTATGAACGGAGAGGATGCATACGCGTGCATTACGCTAGTGCCCCGCGCTCCATTGACGGACCGTTGGTATGCATTGACGTTGGATCCGTCGACCGCCGGAGCCGAGTGGCCCGTGGTGCCCAACGCATTCGTGATCGACGGCGCCGAGCGCGGCGTCAGATTTCGCGAAGGCTCACTGCCGCTGCTCGTTGCGGTTCATCTGTACGACAAGGCTAACGAACACCAGGAGTTGGTGGTCGATTTTTCGGAGCGGGTGCTCGGGGACCTGTCCTTGGTTCACGTGAGCTCGTCGTCCCAGTGTGAGCTCATCCCGTCAGCAGAGAGCGACGGCTTCTTTCGGATCTCGTTCACTTGCGACGAGCTTGCACCAGACGAAGACGTCGTGATCGACGTCGCGCACGGCTTGACGTCATCCACTGGGGTCGCGCTCAACGGCGGCGAAGATCAAAGGCTCTCAATCGAACCCACGGATTGGGTAGTTCAGCCCGACGGAGGAAAGATTTACGTCCCTCCGTCGATCGACGACTGAGCCGTCCGAGATGATCGCCGTCAGCCGAGCCGCTGCCGCGACGGATCACAAGCTCAGAAAGGGCCGCAGCTTGATCAAGAGCCTCTCGCCAATGCCGCGCACGCGCAGCAAGTCTTCGAGCGACTGGAAGGGACGGCTCTTGATGATTTCCTTGGCAAGCTTCAGGCCTACCCCCTTGACCGCGGCCAACGCTTCGAGCGATGCGCTTTGGATCGAGACTTTGTCACTCGCTTTGGCGTCCGCAGTTGCCGGCTGAGCTGCGCTCTCGGGTGCGGCCGCTTTGCTCGCACCCTGATATTGAACGCTGAAGCAGCACGCATCGCGGGTGAGTATCCCAGCGTTCGCCGTGCGCTCACGCAGCAGCAAAGCCAAGTGCCACGAACCGGCCGGGGGCGCCGCAAACGGCACCGAGTAAGCGAGCTGCTCGACACTCAGCTGACCCGCAACGACGCCGATCTCGGCGTTTGCCAAGCGCACTCCATGGCCCTCGGGCTCAACCTCGGTGCGGGGTTCTGCAAACGCCCAAAGCTCGAGTGACAATGCTCCGCTGAGCGCCTGGGTCGGACGCGGATTCTCGATGCGACCGACCTTCAGACTGACCTGTTCACCCTCGATCGCATAGCCGACACTGCCCGCAAAGTGCGGAGCAGCGAAACGCTCACGCGCGGGGTAGTTGGCGAAATCGTATACCTGTGCCGCAGAACCCGTCGTAGCAGCGAGGACCAGTACCATCGAGTAATCAGGACCCGTGGGCGGACAATGCGCCACTGCCGAACCCTGGACGACGGCCGAGTCTTGGGGGCTCGGCCAGGCGACTTTCGCCTCTGCCACTTTGAAGCCCGCGATGTCGCCTCCGGTGTACGGCCGTTCGCACGCCCAAAGCTGCAAGGCCCAGTCGCGACCGGAGCGCGACTCGCTTGCAATCTCGACCTCGGCATTGAGGTACGCGATGTCGTCTTGGATGCAATATCCGTGGTTCGCCCCCAAGCGGATGGCGTGTGATTCGACGGTTTGATTCATCTGATCTCCTGGCTCTGCCCTCTTCGAGTCTGAGGTAGTTTTGGGCGATCAAGATCAGATGAGCCGATGGGGCCAACTTCTTGCAGCACGAGGACTTGTTCCGACATTTTTGTCGTTACCGTGGGCTGCGCGGACGCCGCGCTTCGAAGCTCACGGACCTACGCGGCTCCCCGCACGTGGGCATTGTTCGCTAGGCCGATTCAGGGACGCCCGCTGGGCGTCCCTGAGCGGACGCGTCTAGCGCCTGTCGTTCGGCTCGGCAACACGACGCTGACGGACGCGGCGCACGACGAGGCCCAACGCCATCAGACCAAACGCGGCCCAGCGCGGAGCCGTCGGGGCGCCCCGCTGTGAACCCATCGTCGCTACGGCGCAAGCGTCGTCGACTTTGTCGTCGACCTTGTCCACGACGGAGTCCGACTTGTCTTTGTCCTTGGTATCGACATCGACGTGCACAACAGCCGATAGATCGACGTGAATGTCGATGCGATCCGCCAACGCCGCGGCACAATCCTCGATATCGTCCGCGTGCAGGAACTTGCCGTCGCAGAAGATCGCCCCGCCAGTGGTCTCACAGTCCTTTTTGCAAGTCTTGACCTCTTTTTCTTGGCACTCGGTGTACACCTTGTTCTGACAATCCACTTGGCATTCGGTGTTGGCTTGTGCCGTACAAGAGCCGCTACAAGCGCTGGTGCACGTGGTCACGCACTCGGGTGAACCCGCGTCAGCTGGCACGGCAGTCTCACTGGCCATTTCGTTCGCGCAACGTTGCTCGCATCTCGCACCGCAGCCGTGTGAACAACACGCCCCGCAGCTGCCACCGTTTGCACACTGATCGGAACACGCGTCTTGGCAGTCGGATTCGCACAAGCCCATGCAGTCCGGAGGTTCCGCGCTCGCCGTCTGTTGGTCACACTGGGTGGTACAGGTCTTGCCGCAACTCGATTCGCAACTGCTGCTAGCTTCGGAGGTGCAGCTGCTCTCACAGTCGGTGTAAATCTCTGCCGAGCAAGAGGTCTCGACCGACTCGGTAGTGCAGCTCGTCGTGCACTCCTTGGTTTTGCGGAATTCGCACTTGCTGTCGCCCGAGAGATAGATGCCGCCGCATTCGTCGACGCGCGCGCCATGCCATAGTTCTCCGTGCGCGCTGCCGCTCGCCCCAGCGCTCGCCGCTACGCCTCCGTCCTCGTCGACATCGCCGCTCGCGTTGGCTTCGGCAGTGGCGCTACCTTCGGCGCTGCTCTCGGCCGCGCCAGCGTCTGCTTTTGACGAGTCACTCGTTGCTTCGTCGTCGCCCGAGCTGCCACCGATCACGCCTCCGACGTCGACATCTACGTCCACGTTCACGTCGATGTCGACGTGAATGTCGACCTCGTCCGCGAGCTCTTGGGCGCACTGCTTGACGTCGCTGGTCGCAAGAAACTCACCGTCGCAAAAGATCGCCCCACCAGAAGTGTCGCAGTCCGTCTTGCAGTGCTCGACTTGCTTGTCCTCGCAATCGGCGTAGACGTCGGCTTGGCATTTGATTTGGCAATCAGCGTTCGCGCGAGCCGTACACGAGCCGGTGCAGGCGGTGCTGCACGTCGATTTGCATTCGCTATCTTCCTTGACCGCGCTCGAGTCGGCACATTCCTTCTCGCACTTGTCTTCGCAGGTGTGGGAACAGCACGCGCCGCAGGGGCCGCCAGAACACTGATCATCACAACTCTGCTCACAATCGGCTACGCAAAGATCTTGGCAGTCGGCAGAGTCGTCCTTTGCCACACGGTCGGTGCAGTCACTGGTGCAAGAATCGCTACAGCTCGCTTCGCAGTCGGCGCTCGCCTTCGCCGTACAGGTTTCCTCGCAATCCGGATATATCTGCGCCGCGCAACAGTTTTCCACCGATTCGGTCGTGCAGCTCTTGGTGCACTCTTCCGTCTTTCTGAATTCGCAGTCGGCATCCTTCGAGATGAACACGCCGCCGCAGTGTTCCAAGTTGGCTCGAGCGCTTGCTGCACTCAACCACAACGCCACGCCGCCGCATAAAAGCACCACACACCGTTGCTTCTTCGCAGTCATAGTTCCGAAACCTTTCGTGTCTAATCGAGCAGTTGCAGAAGCTCCCGAGGCAGTTCGTGCCTGGTTTGCCTTCTGTCTCCGCTCACTCAGCAGGTTTCGGACCAGCTTCCAAACCAGCAACGATGAAGCAACGCCTACAGCGGCGACTGCGACTCAAAGACACACTGCGCGCGCGGTCTTCGATAAGGCCACGAAGTTCTGCCCCACGAAGTTCTCGTCGACACCCAGGCGATAATCGAGCGGCTCTAGTCGACTGGGAAAGCAACGGTACAGCGCGAAGTCTCGCTCGCGAAAGAACTCGACGAAGTCTTGAAGGAAGTGGCGAGATACGACGTGCGCGGTCCCGTGCTCGAACTGTACCGCGTCGATCATTGCAGAGCGGAGCGCGTGATCGAAACCCTGGAGCACGTCCATCTCCATGCCCTCCACGTCGATCTTCAAGTACGCGACGCGGGAGATGGCTCCGTCTCTGAGGTATTCGTCGCCCACCACCAACTGCCCCTTGACTCGCTGCTTCTCGAAACCGTCGTTCAACTCGTAAGCGCTAGTGCGGTCGCTACTGCTCGGGTAGTAGAAGATCTCTATCTCACGGCGAGTCGCGCCGAGGCCAAACCGGTTCAACGTCAAGTTGGGGCGCTCTCCCAGGCTCTGTTGCAAACGCTCGAACGTGGCAGGGACGACTTCGAAGCAGTGAAGCGCACGGGCCGCCCCGATCACATCGAGGGCCATCTCAGCCCATTGCCCGGCGTTGGCACCGACGTCGAGCACCACGCCGGGCAGCAAACTCGTGACGCGGGCTAGAGCGGCGGCCTCGCCATTGATCCGCACGTCCCAATTGGCGAGATTGTCATAAGCACTCAGGAACTTGCGTGACGCTTTCGCGAGCTGACGCAGAATGGGCAGGTCCCGTCGAGCTGCAATCTGAGCTCGGATTTCACCTAGTTTCATCATTTGTATTCTGCTCGTTCGACCGCTTTAGTGGCTCGACGCTGGCAGCGAGACGAGCCCCACGAGGTCGTCCGATGTGAACGCAGCGCAAGCTTCGCTCGCATTTTCGGATGGCGCGGCCACTTCCATCGTCTCCTGATCCGTCTCGAGATAACACACCACGCCGGAGCTCTGTTGCGCGCAGCTGATATTCATGCCGAGCTTCATCGAAATGCGTGTGCCGTCGACGCTCGCGTAGAACCGACAGCTGGCCGCTTCGAGACAGGAGGCCTCGCCGGCGACCACTGGGGCGAGTTCGCAATCGGCGCCAAGCTCCGGCACGAGTGCGTCGAACTTGGCGCACACATCGAAAGCTGAACCGCACGCGCTGCCCACAGACGTATCTGCAACGAACGAATACGTCACCCAGGCCGTATCATCGAACGAACAGGCACAACTCCATTTGTCCGTATCCGCGTTTCTGGAACACGCGGCAGCTTCGCTGCGCGCAGACGAGTGGGCCATGGCGCCATCGAGCTGCCATTGATAAGTGCACTCGGCCTCAGTGCGGCAGGCGTTCACGGACGCAGACTCGCTGGATGGACCGCAATCTCTGGTTGCCAGAGCGATGCCCCGCGCCGGGTCGCAGATCGTTGCACTTGCATCACACGCTTGCTCGAGCGCGGTGGAGGTGAACTGAAAGTCCAACGCGGGACTTCCATACATACAGCTGCATCCCCAATCTCCCTGCGCTGCTTGACACTCGAAGCCGTATTCGTGAGTGCTTCCACAAGCCTGGCGCAAGGAGCAACCCTCGGCGTCCGTTGACGCCGAGTCTCTGCATTGCAGCGGCAAGACGTCGATCTCGGTGGGGACGTTGGGCGCACCGACGGGGGGTTCGTCCACCGGAGCGGGGTCGGAAGCCGTCGCGGTTGCACCAGCATCCGTCTGTTGTTCCGGAACATCAACCGAGGCCGTCGGGCTCGACGTCGGCTCAGGGTTGGCGCCGGCATCCGCCGCGCTCGGAGCGTTCGCACGTAGCGGGCTAGACGCCGTGGCAGTCGGAGTGGCAGGCGCTGGGTCGACGGGCGCGCTCGCCACCGGTTCGACACCGCCGTCGACTGCAGAGGCAGGCGGCGTAGCGGGCGCGGAAGTGACACTGGTGGAGCCTTCGGCTGCTGCCGTCGGATCAATCGACTCGGGTGCCGTGTTGGGTTCACGCGTGAGACTCGGGTCGGCACCCGCTTCGATGATATCGGGGCCATTGCTCTGTGACGTCAGCGAGTCACGCTCGCTGTCGCACGCCGCGGCCCCAGTGCCGAACGCCCAAATCGGTATCCAAGATGCGCGGTGCCACCTCCCAAGCCGGACACCCCCTAACCCACCGTCGCCACGCATGAGGCGAGTGTAACGACCGCGCGGCGGACGAGCCAGGGATTCTGGCTCGTCCTTAACGCGCAGTCACTGGCCGCGGCTGGGATGTTTGTGCTGCCCTGTCAGGGGCACATCGAGGGACCCTGCTGACAAGAACGCGTCGACTCCGCGTCGAAGGCACACAGCCCGGCTCCTACTTCGGAACAGTCTTCGTCACTCAGGCAACTGTCAGCCTCACTCTGGCAGCGATAACCCAGTCCAGGCGGAGAGAAGGTGCAGCCTCCGGCGGCCAAGGGCGCGCTCGCGCACAGGGCGCCGCCCGTGCAGTCTGCATCACTCGTGCACGTCGCGGCACGACACTGGCCAACGGGATCTCCACATTCACAAATCTCGCCGTCCGAGCAATCGGCGTCCGAGACGCACCCGTAGCTGCAACCGCATTGGGGATAGTGCGACGTGGGCACGCTCGAACAGAACCCGTAGGGCTTGGCCGTGCAATCGGCGTCCGTCGTGCACGGTTCGCTGGCTTCACTCAAACCATTGCTCGAGCAGGCCTCGCGCGACTCGGAGTCGAGCAAGTTCGGACACTCGAGGGTGGTTACCCTGTGCAGGACGCGAGACTCGAAAGCGATCCCCGCTTGAAAGACCGAGCGATCCGCACCGCATTCAACGAAGCCCGTATCTTCTCCGTTCACCATCCACGGCGTTGGGTCAAGGCACTCGTTCAGACCACCGCCCGCGCTGCCACCTGCGTCCAAGACTCCCGCGTCGAGCGGAGCGGTCGTGTTCGATTCGGTACCGGTTGCGCTCGTCCCCGAATCGACGGCACCCAGGGATGCGTCGTTCGTCGAGTCCGTCGATTGATCGTCGGATTGAACCGCCGCATCCGCTGGCCCAGTGTCTTCGCCACTCGTCGTCTCGGCGGTAGTCGTGTCGGTCGGGCCGAGGTCGGTCATGTCCGTCGTGTCACTCGAACTCGCCGCAGCGTCGCCCGTTGTCGTATCGGTCTGACCGTCCTCGGTGGTTTCGCCCGATGTAGTCTCCACGGGTTCCGACGCAGAGCTGGCATCGGCTCCACTCGCCTCGGCCTTTTCACAATACCCTCCCGAGGGCGCGCTGCACTTGGCATCGGGATCCCGCGCCGCGCAGATCTCGTCGGAGTCACAGTCGATGCTGCAGACCCCGTCGACGCATTCGAGGTCAGACCCGCAATCGGCCTTGTCGTCACAGGCGAGCAAGAAGTGGGATTCGGTCCCCATCTTCTCGTCGCTGCTTTCGCAGCCCAACAACAGCACACCCACTACCAGCAGATCGATCAAGACGCTTTTCATAAGTCCTCACTCATTCACTCTCACCAGTTTGCGGCGACACGTACTGTCCCGCGTAACACACGACTCGGTCATGACTCCTCGGAATACCCACTTCTGTATTGTAGGTTTCCACGCGTTCACGCAGGGCGCTGAGCTCGCTCCGAATCCGACCGATTGTATTTTGCACTTCGCGTTCGTTGGGGTGCCCAGGCCAAACCTCGAACGTGTAGGTGGCCCCGCCCGATTGGTTGGGATTGGCCGTTTCCCCCGCGGCCAACCGCGCGCACAAGGTTCGCACGAGTGCGTGGTAATGATCGAGGAAGGCCGCCTCCCAACCCTTGCTCCCCGACAACGGGATTACGAAGCGGGCCCCACGGTAACGGCCTTTGGGGTCGACCTGCACTTGACCATCCTGAACCAGCTGCTGCAAGCTCGCATCGAGCCGCTCCGAAGTCATGCCCGAGCGTTCGAGCAACTCGCTGCGCTCGAATGGCCCCTCGCGATAGATTAACACTGACAACAGCTCGACCGTCCCAGTTTCTTCGCGACCACGCGCATGGCGCGTTTCGTCCTCACCGAGAGCACGAAACACCGTACGATCGCCGTTGCCGCTACTGAAGATCAGTCCACTCTCGGTCAAGTCGTGCAGGATGCCACGAATCGTCGCCGGCTCGTCTCGATCGAAGCGTTGCAGTACCTCCGCACGCGAGGATACCGGTCGTTCACTCACGAACTGCAACACGGCTTGCCAAAGCGACTGCCCACGCTCGGTCGCGCTCTCACTCAAACGGTTGAGTTTGCGAATGTACGCCCGCAAAGCCATACCGAACATGTCCGCGCTCACTTTGCGCGACACTCCTTGCGCATTCAGCTCCGCGGAGAGGTCCAAGAACACTTGGTTGGCAATGTGCGAGAGCGGCGCCCGCACACCGCCGCTGGTCGCGAGTTGGGCGATCAGCACCGTGGTCTGGCGCATGATGGCATCGATCAAGAGCTGTGCATTCATACGGGCTGAAGCTTGCCACCAAGAGTGGCTCCGACCTGCTCCAAGTTCTTGCCATGGGGACGGGCGCCCCGGGAGTGTCCATTGGGTCACCCCGATGGCCCTCGGTAACCAGGGCGACGCAGGCGAGCCCATTCGGACGGCTATGGGCACCCTCTGCTTGAAAGCCGGCAAATATCCCTGGCGGTGCTGCAATCAGGCCCCCGCCGCCAGTCGCCCGGCGCGGCACTGCCGCCCACGCCCGTCCGCGTTCAGCAGCTCGTCAGATGCTGGGCCGTCTGGCGCAGATCGTCCAGTTGAACCCGCGACAAGCCAAGCTGCGTTGCGAGCTGCCCCGTCAGGATCGGATCAGCCTCGTGTTGAAAGCCGTGTTCCGTTTCCTCGGCGAGACAGTCCGCCAGAGCAATCGCCGCCGCCAGCGGATGGATGTGTTTGCCGTCCGACGGCGCATGATGCATCCCAATCACTAGCGCAATGTCCGAAGGCAACTGCCAGAGCTCTGCAATGCGTTGCCCAAAGCGCGCGTGATTGGCTGCTGCACATTGCCAGACCTGCTCGAAGCTCGGTCGTGACGGTGTGCGGTCTGCATCCGTCACCGCTATGGCAACCGCAGCCGCTCCGACGTCATGCAGAAGTCCACAAAGGAAAGCAAAGTCGTCGAACCCGGTGGTGGCTCGGCTCACCTTGCGTGCCATCTCCGCGGTAAACGCGCTGTGCTTCGCCAACCGCTGCATCGGTTCCTCGTAGCCCGCGGCTCGAAATATTCGCATCTCCACTGCCGCGCGCATGAACAAGTCGCTCACCCTGCGCAAGCCCAGACGCATGATGGCTTCGTCGAGTGAACGGATGGGCCTACCCGCCGAATAGACCGGACTTTCGGCAATGCGCAGCACGCGTGCCGCCAGAATCGCGTCCTTGGACAACAGGTCACTGATCGACCTGGCAGACGCCTCGTTGCGCCGTGACAGTTCCAACAATTCGAGTGCCACCTTGGGCAATAGCGGCGGCGTGTACTCCTTCGCCGAGAACAACTTCAACAGCGTCTCTTCGAGTTGCGATACGAACCCCGCGCAGTCGGCCTGACGATTGGGGTCGTTACCCTGAGAAGCGCCGTCGAACTCCACGCAACGACTGTACGGTCAGCGGTCGCCTTCATTTAGAGCCGTGACCATCATGCTGAGCTGCTTTACGCGCATTGCATGTACTCCAGGCGCATAGGTTGAAGGTCAGGACGCACGCTTGGCTACGCCATGCGGCCTGTTGGCACCAGGTTACGCTGGACACGCGCACAATTTTCGGATCGTGGCGACGCGAGCTCAGCGATCGTTCATCCCTTTGCCAGCCAGAATCTTGGGGGCGCACTTTTCAATCCGCGCCGTGCGGGTTTGAGATTGCTTGGCAGCCTTGATGTGCATCACATACGCCCTTTGTCGTCCGGGGGTGAGCGCGTGAAAGGCACTAGCGAGCTTGCGATCCTTCTTCAAAGCCTTCGTCAATTCATCCGGAAGCTCCAACTCACGCTTCGCGCTGAATTCGGCTTTGAGCCCACGCTGCTCGACGGCAATCGCTTGTTCGACGTAGGACTTCAGCACGCTCTTCTTCACTTGCGCCTCGCTAGTGAACTCGAGACGCAAGGCGGACTGCGTGTTCTCGCCCTGACTGCGAAGCAGTCCGTGGGTGTCTTCGAGCAAGGCGCCTTTGAAGAACAACAGGGAACAGTGGTTCTTGAAGGGTTGGATGATGGCGATGTTCTTGCCGCCGAACGCGAAGCAGGGCTTGCCCCATTTCAGTGCCTCCTCGAGCCCGCAGTCGAGGAGGATTGAGCGGAGCTTGGTCATCTCCCCCCGCCAGGTTCTGGCGCGGTTCAGGAATTCATCGACCTCCACCGTTGCTGTACTCTTTGGCATCGCGCCGCGAGCATACGTCGAAATTACCCAATCGCACAGGTGCGGCGCGGCTCGACGTTGCCGCCCCAGCTGATACCATCGCCCCCATGGACGAGAAGGGGACACCGGTCGGTGCTAGTGCGGTCGAACCCGCTCGAAAACCAGAACGACGCGGTTTGCTGTTCGCAATCGGGGTTGGATTCGCGGTCGTGGCCGTGACCCTTGGCGCTTTGGCAGCATTCATCTACTACAAGCACTCCAGCGGGACGAAACCAAAGCTCGCGCAGTTCGCCCCGAGTCAGACGCTCGCCTACTTCGAGGTCCCGAGCTTGCGCGGCGTAGCCTGGGGCGCGCTGAAAAGCGCAAAGCGCAGCGCCCTGGATGCACGGCTCGACCAGCAGCTCGAGCAGCTGACGCACCACTTGAGCGAGAAGTTTGCCATCGAGCCGGGCCTTGCAGCTGACTTGCTTGCCAGCGCAGCCGGCGTTGCCGTCGCCATTACGACAACCCCTGAAACCACGCCAGGTGCCCCAAATGCGCCAAGCGCGGGATCCCCTTCTGGCCCAATCGACGCAGTCGTGCTCCTCGGATTCGATGCGACGGCACCCGTCGAAAAACTGCTCGCGACCAAGTTCGAAGCATCGGAGCCCATTGGTTCTCGCCCCACCCGCCGCGCCGACAATCAAACGTTGTTATGGCTACCCCAGCAAGCCGTATTGGCCATCGGTGAGCGCAATGGGCTGAGCCGGGTGGCCGCGGTCGTGGATGGGCAGCCTTCGCTGAGCAGCACCGAGGGCTGGAAGACGAGCAACTTTCCAAACGGTGCGGCTGCGATCGCTTGGTTCGACGCGACGCAATGGCAGAAGGACATGGACCCGACCCAAAGCCAGTATCTGAGGTTCAGCGGACCGGGAACCTTGGCACTGGAGTTTCTGGATGCGGGCGTCAAGTTATCTTTGGATACCCAGAGCAAGCTCGGCAAGATCCCGCTGACGAGCATGCCCGAACCGGCCAAACTCGATCTGTACAAACGACTGCCCGCAGAGTCGCGAATCTTCTTCGCTTATCAGAGTCACTATGACGTTCCTCCCGATTTGGACCAGAGGCTGAAAGAGTACACCGAAGGCCTCACGCCCGAACAGCGACAGCAGAGTGAACAGCTGGTCGCGTACCTGCGTGAGTTGGGAATTGACTACGCAACCGTACCGAAGCTCTTGGGGGATCAAGGCGTGCTCGCAGCCATTTCCGATGGCACGCCGTCTTTGGGCACGCTCAATCAGGTGACGTTACTTGCGCACTACGGACTGGTGCTCATTCAACAATTGCGCGACGTACCAGGCACCAAACAACTGCTGCGCAGTCTCGGAGAAAAGCTGGTGCCCATTGGCACAACCTTGGGTTACCAAGTGGAGCTGACGGACGCGCGTTTGAGCGCGCGTTCGCTCGCGCTGGGCGCGCTCCAAGCGGAGATCTGGATCGATGGCGAATACCTGTTCGCGACGCTGGGTCAACCCGTGATTACGGAGCATGCAAAAGCGGCGTTCACCGGCAACCATAACCTTGCCAGCGCCGCCCCCTACGAGAAAGCCTTGAGCATCTTGCCATCGGCCAATCAGGCGTTGGCCTGGATGGACTTCGGGGACATCTTGCCCGCGCTCCCAGCCCCAACCGGTTCGACGACCGCGATCGCTTCGCCCCCGGGCACCGAACACCCGAACCTCGGGCTGTCGTGGCGGGTAAACTTGGCCCAGGAAGTGATGCACATGCACGCCGAAGTGGTCGACACCGACGCGCTCCTCGTGCAACGGGGGCTCGACGCGGCCGAAGCATTCAATCTCGGGGCGCTGCTCGGTGCGCCCTGAAGGCAATCGACAAACGCTCGAGCTTGGGCTGCAGTGTTGGGCCGTAGCGAACGAGGGGCAGGCACCTAGGGTCGATGGCCCCTCCCCCTCCCCCCTCCGCAGGCGGGCTCGGCAGTCTCAGCAGGCGTTACGCGGGGGCGTACAGTCTGTGCGAATGCAAAGGCGGTATCCAAAGCCCGAAGGTGGGTCGAAGAACGGCCTCGTCGCGTGTGTTCTATTGTGCGCCCTCGGCTGTGAGACTCGTAAACCCCACGCAAACACCTCCCTGATGGACAAGGATCGCGAAACTGCCGAAGCAGGCGCCACCAAGCCCGCCTCGAAGCCGCCTCCAGTCAAGGTCAACGATTGCAACAACCTCGCGGGCACTGGCGTCTTCGAAGAAATTACTCCGCCCGTGGTCAAGGCAGGGATCGGCGAAATGCTCAACGGCCAAACCAAGGGCGGAACGTTTGCCATGGCCGTCGACCCAGTGAACCAAGGCACCGTCTATGCGGGAACCTTATTTCAAGGCGTTTGGAAGACGACCGATTGCGGATCGAGCTGGACGCTGATCCCAAGCGGTGACAACGCCGATGACGTCAATCGCGGGATGAATTGGACGTTTGGCATCGATCCAACGCAGCCGAACGTGGTGTACACCAATTCCGGCTACGGCTCGAACGGCCTGTTCAAGTCGATCGATGGCGGAGTCAATTGGATCGACGTTTGGTCTGGCGTGTCCCAGCCCGAACTCGGCAAGTCGTTCCAGTACAACTTCGCCAACGTGATCGCCATCGATCCCAGTGACCACGAGCACATCCTGTTGACCTTCCACGAGCCTTGCCTCGCGCCGCATGCGGCCACCTGCATCGTCGAGAGCAAGGACGCGGGCGTGAGCTGGAAGATCCACGACGGTGAAGCGAGCTGGAATGGCAACGAAGGCCAAGTCATCTTCTTCCTCGACAACTCACACACCTGGCTTTGGGGATCTCAATCCAATGGATTTTGGCGCTCCGACGATAGCGGTGGGAACTGGCAACAGATCCCAGGCATGCAGACGAGCCATCTGCAGGGTTCTCAGATCGTACAGGCCAAGGACGGCAGCTTCTACGCGGCCGCCGCGGACGGCGTTTGGCACAGCCCGGACGGCAAGGCAGACACCTGGAGCGTCATCCCCAACACGGGACCCATCGTCGGTGGCCTGATCTCCGACGGCAAGATGCTGTACGCCAGCACTGCGTATTTCGACGGCTTCGGACCGACCAAGTATCTGCGTTCACCCGAGAGCGACGGGCAGAACTGGGAAGTGATGGACAGCCCGACGATTCAGCTCGGTGGCAACTTGGGCTACGACCCGGCGCACAAGCTGCTGTATTCGTCGAACCTCGATTCGGGAATGTGGCGCGTCGTGCTCGAATAGCAGATCGAATCTGGGCTGAATCCTTCCCGTTAACCGGTCACGGACTATCAAGCCGCACCAGCGACTGAACCTCGCAGCGGGCCGGACGTGCCAAGGCTTTGCCGTCGGGTCCAAGTGGGTAGGATTCAGTCGGCTGGGGTTCGGCAGTTGGGCGCCAAACGCAGCAAATCTCTAGGCGTGCTCCCGCGGCGTCTACCAACTGGGCCGCCGGCACTGCCTCCGACGGTGCGAGCGCCAGCTTTTGCTCCCCAGTTTGGAGCGAAAACTCCACGTGTCGATACGCCTCGACGCTCATCGTGTGAGGAGCCGCTTCGTGGACCAGCACGCCGCGGTGTTGCTCGGCGCCCTGGGTCGCCCCTCCAGAGCACGCAGTACTCGCTGCGCTCTCGGCAGTCGTAGACGTCGGCGGCGCGGCTACTGCCGCTTGTGTGGGTGAGGACTTGGATGCCCCCGCACAGTTCGTGCTGCCGACAGCGCTCAGAACGCACGTGGCGCTGGCCAGGACCACTGAGCGAAGTGAACGGGTGCGCGCCAATCGTCTCATCACGCGGGCAAGTGTAACACCAGCTCCCAGACGGAGTCAGTGACGTTGCACTTGCCTGCGTTGCAGTGACTCAGTTGATGTGATTGTTGAGGTCCTGCGGACAGTTGATCTGTTGGTACTTGAAGGACGGGTTGTCCGCTGCGCCGAACCAATCGACGAACCAGATGCAGCCGTCATAGAGCTCGGTCAAGTTGCGCGAACCGAAGATGCTCTGACACTTGTCGCGCATGCACTTCTTGACGCCCTCGTAATCCGCGTTGCCCTGCTTGCACGCGGGGAGGAAGCCGCCGTATTGCGCCCCAAGCTCGCTGTTGTCGACCCCCCACTGTCCGGCACACCCGTTGAGCGCGCCGACGCCGCCGCCTGGGATCAAGATATCGAACTGACCTTGCTCGATGCCGCCGATGTTCGTCGCTTGCACGATCATCGTTTTGCCCTTCAATGATGCGCAACCAGGGTCATTGCCGCCATTGTGCGAACCGCCGTCGAACTCGATCTGGAAACAAGTGCCGCAACCCACGCCGTTGACCGCTGCATAGCCGTAAGACACGACGTTGCTGTGCGCCCAGGGCGCCATGCTGTGGCAAGCGAATGCGCCGCTCATGCCATTGGCTTCACAGCTGTTCTTGTCATCACTGACGCCGAGGAAGTTATCGTCTTTGCCGCAACTGGGCACCGGATTCGACGAGTTACCCTTCCACGCGCAGGACTGCTTGCAGCAGTCCCAGTAGCGACTGCCCCAGCCCTGCTGACCATTGGTGATCGGCGAGTACGGGTTGTCGTTGCCCAAGTCCATGCCATCGGGTGTCGATGGAGTGGAGGGGCCGGAAGGCTCCGGACCGCCCCCGCCGCTCATGGTCGGTTCGGGCGCAGTGGTCGACATGCAGCGGCCACACGAGGCGTCACAGTAATTGTCGAGCCAACCGTTCGCGTTCTCGCACTCACCCCACTCGGCCCATTGCGCGCAAGTCGTATTCTTGTCTGCCTCGGCGACGACATCCGTCGGCGGCAAGTCGGTGCACTCGGCTTCGGTCGGCATGCTCGGAACATTGGGAGCGCCAGCGTCGGTATCCGGGTTCGGCGTCGGCGTCGGCGTCGGCGACGACATCGTAGGGGTGGGAACTGGCGTTGGCGCCACGCTGCTCGACGCGGGCGTCGGCGTTTGCATCGTGGTCGGTTGCGGGGTCACGGGCTTCGGAACCGTCGCGACGGGCGCCGTCGTCATGGTTGCAACCGGCGCACTCGTCGATTGCACCGGGCCAGGCGGAACCGTCGCACCAACCGTGGAGCTGCTCGTAGCGCTCGGGTCTATCAATGGCCCCCCTCCCGTGCCAATCGTCGATCCCCCACCGGAACACGAGCCAGCACTCAGGGCGCTCACCGCGGTAAGAAGCACGAAGGTCGACGTGTGAACAATCCGCATCTGTTAGCTCCGCGAAAGCAATGAAGCCGGGCACTTGGCGCCGCGGTTCCGATTTCATCCTTGAGACGCCTCAAAGGCGACAGCGGGCCAAGGTACAGTGCACGAAACGTCGAGTCCAGGACCGAACCCGACTGTATGCCTCGGCGTTTCGCGCGGGATCACCCACGCATTAGAATCGCAAGGTCGGGGCTATCGATGTTTAGAAAATGGTGCTCTCAGAAGAACATCTGTAATCTCTAAGCGCCCGCGCGATCGCGCTATCGGTCACTCAGTCGAACGCTGCAATCAGTGACGCCAGCTCGCGCGTTCACGGAGTTTCGCGACGCCCATCCGCGTGCCGAGCAAAGCAACTCCTGTCGACGCCGTGCACCGGTGCTTCGTCGGACCATGGCCAGCCCCCGTAGCGCGTTCGCTGATAGTCGCTGATCGCGCGCTGGATCTGTTCACGCGTGTTCATCACGAAAGGCCCGTATTGCACGACCGGCTCGGCAATGGGCCGTCCCTGTAACAGCAGACACTGGACTGGACCGTCGTCGGCTGCGGTCACTCGCAATTGAACGTCGCTCCGAACGACAGCACCCTCGGAGGCATGGAGTTCACCTCGTGCACTCGGTGTGGCAGGGCTGCTCAAGCTCGCGGCCGTCCCACTGAAAAGGTACAGTGTTCGCACGGCGGCTTCGCTGGCTGCGGGCAACGTCACGCTGGCGCCCGCTTCGAGCACGACGATCCAAATCGCAACCTCACTGTCGGTGCGCGAAGCCCAGGAGTGTGGCGGGGGCGCAGGAGCCTCGAGCTGGTTGGCGTCCGGGGATGTAAACTTACCGGCGACAACGGTCACTTCACCGGTGCGCCCCGCGTCGTCACGCTCCAGGTAACGAGGGATGTCCTTGTTCCAGAGCATGCTGAAGTGCGGCTCGACCAGCTTGTCGGCTCCGGGCAAATTGAGCCAAATCTGGAACAGCTCGAGAGTGTTCGGGCCCTCCTGGCTCAACAGCGGGAACATCTCGGAGTGAACGATGCCAGCACCCGCCGTCAACCATTGCACGTCCCCCGTGCTGAAACGCGCTGTCGCGCCCAGTGAATCCGAGTGATCGATGTAACCCTGACGAACGATGGTGACGGTTTCGAAGCCACGGTGGGGATGCGCCGGAAAACCAGGGATGCTTTCCCCGTGGTACATGCGCCAGCCGTCCTTACCCTCGAAGTCTTGCCCCAAATTGCGGCCCGCAAGCGAACTCTTCGGGCCGAGTTTTGGGTTGCCCTCCGGATAGTAGTCCAAATGGTGAACGCAGAAGAGGAACGGATCGGTGGTGACCCAAGGAAAGCCGAGCTTCACGCGCTCTAGAACCAAATCGGACATGCGCTCTACCTAGGGCAACGCGCGGCCGGGCGGAAGCGCTTCGAGCGTTCAGCCGACAAACGCGTCGTTCGCACGGTCGGCAGCCAGATCGAGCAGCGCGTCGACTTCACCGCGCGCCGGCGCGCCACCCAGGATGCCGCGCTTTTTCAAGCCCAGCAATCGGAGCAGCCACCAGGGCGGGACGAGTCCCAACTCGGGCTCGCGCGCAAACACCCTGGCGAGCTGTTCGGCATAGGCGCGCACCAGTTCCAGCGTCCCAATCCGGTCGAAGTACCCCGCCTTGGGCCGACTCGACAACGGCAGCAACAACAGGCCCAAGAACAGCCAGCGGTAAGTGCGGCGCAACCGGGCGCGTTGGGCGCTGCCTTCGCGCTCCAGGAAGCGGCGCAAGAAGAACACGTTGAGCGGCACGTGAAATGACTCGTCGCGACTGAGAATGCCGAGCATTTGTCGCACCGCCGGCTCGCTCAATCGACCGAGCGCGATGCGATAGGTCGTAGAACCGATGGTTTCGAACATCAAGTTCGCCAGCACGATGGTGCTCGGCCGCCGCACGCGCCCGTACATCCGGAACAACAACCCCGTGACGCGCCCCATCGGCTGAACGCCCCCGCCGAGCTGCCCGAGAAAACTCTCGAGCAGCTCTTGATGCCACCCTTCCTCGGCGCCGTAGAGCTCCAGAAGGCGCGCTAGCTCGGGATCCCAAGTCTGCACCTCGGTCGCGAGCGCGTGAGCTTGGGTTATCCCCGACTGTTCGGCCCGATAGGCCGCGTTGAAGAACTTGAGGGCTGCACGCCGCTCACGCGGGTCGCGAAAAGATGGCGCCTCGAGCGTCACTGGTTCGTGTTCGACGCGCGTTCGGGCGCGCATTTCCAACTTCTCTAGCCACCAGGCTGCTGGGCGGCGGGCGCTCGTCGTAGCGCGCGGTTGCGACACGCCGCCCTGATATCCCCGAAGGGCAACGGGTTCAAGGGCAGCTCGGGTTTTCTTCTCCGGGTGTTCCCTTGTCCATCGAGTAACTGGCATTTGCGTCACACCAGACGGCGGGATCGTCGTTGGCGTCGGGTGATCGGACGACCGGGGACAGACTCGCTGCCACACCGTTGGCCCCGGGCCACGAACTCGGATCGACCGTGATGCTGTCGAGCACCACGCCTTGACAGGTGAGCTGCAGCGTGAAAACCGCCGAGTTCGGCAGCGTGAGCCCGGAGTAGACGTAGGCCGGTGTAAACCCGGGGCTTGCGCCGTTGGCGAGCGCAATCACGCTGCCGGGTTCGAGCACCAAGCTGCCCTCGACGCTGAAATGCGTGGTATCGCGCGCGATCGAACAGCCCGAGAGATCGACTGCTTCGACGCCCACGTTGCTGAGCTCGAACCACTCTCCGGCAGAGTCCGCAAGCGTGGCGGGATTGCTCATCAGCTCGCTGAAGATCACCGAACGCGGTTGTTCTCTCACGACGCCTATACCGAGCGCGACGGAGCCGGTCGCGGCGACCGCGGGTTCATCCAAGACGCTGAAGCGAAACTCGACTGGCGTCGTCTCTCCACTCTGGACCGAAAACGAAAGTGGGTTTTCTGAGATCAAGGTCGCGCTGAGGGGCACGGGGTCTTGGCTGATCTGCACGAGCTGCCAGCCGGGCTGCAGTTCGACCTGATAATCTCCGACCGGCAACTGCTGAGTCAGCGACAAGCCGTCAGCGCTATCATCGGTCGTCAGGCTAACGCTATCGGCGCCGGTGATTTCGAACTTTGCGTTTTGCAGGTCATACTGCTGGCCGTCGATGCTCGTGGTCAGAGCGAACTCGGCTTGACCGGTTTGTTCTGGAGCAGTTCGCTCTGGCGCCGAGCAAGCCAACACTATTGCAGGCAACAAATAAACATAGGTCTCACGACGGAATAGGGCTTTGAACATGTCGACTCGGACTCCTCGAGTTGTTGCCGCGCTCGAACTCTGAGTCTGACGCGGCGAGTTTTGGCGGACGACGAAGCGCCGCTGCCTGGCCCCTTCGCAAAGCCCATGCCGCAGCATCCCGAGGCAGCTCGACGGCCCGAACCCGCCGAATCGGGCGCGGGGGAGAGCGGACGAGGGTCGGTTCGCGCCAGCCTTCGCCGGCTTTGGCCAAGCGAGTGGAGCTCGTGCCCAAACGCGGTTCGCCGAGCGACGACTTCGCCAAACGTCGACGACTTGTTATACGTCGCGCCCCAAGATGGCGTCCGCAATCTCGTCTGCCCGCTGGCTAACTCTCACCTTCGCGCTGGCTGCGTGTTCCAGCAGTCATCCCGGCCAAGCCAACACTCCCGCCCAAACGCCGAGCGAGACGCCGATGGCACGAGTGCCGGGCAACCCATTTGCCGGTGCCCAATTCCTGGTTGCACCGTACACCAATGCGGACCAGGAACGTAAACGCCTGGAGCGTGAGCATTCACCCGACGCCGCTTTCTTGGCAAAGATCGCCGATACGCCCCAAGCGCGCTGGTTCGGTGAGTGGAGCGGCGACATCGAGACCACCGCCTCCAACTACGTCAAGGCCGCTCATAACCGTGGCAAGGTTGCACTGCTCGTCGCTTACAACCTGCCCAATCGCGATTGCGGACAGTATTCTGCCGGCGGCGCGTCCGATCCAGCCAAGTATCGGCACTGGATCGACGGACTCGCCAAAGGCATCGGCCCCGCGCGGCGCGCGATCGTGATTCTAGAGCCTGACGCGCTCGGGCAACTCGATACGTGTCTGTCGCCAGCAGATCAACAGCAACGGCTGGAGCTTTTGAACTACGCAATCACGACGCTCGAGAGCTTGCCCGGCGTCGCAGTGTACCTCGATGCCGGCCATTCACGTTGGGTGCCCGCGGCCAAGATGGCAGAGCGCTTGAAAGCGGCTGGCGTGGCCAAGGCGCGCGGTTTCTCGCTGAACGTCGCCAACTTCATGCCCGACGACGAACTGATCGCGTATGCAGAACAATTGATTGCGTTACTCGGCGACACGCACTTCGTCATCGACTCCAGCCGCAACGGCAATGGTCCGACGGATGACAATCAGTGGTGCAACCCAGCAGGGCGGGCGCTGGGCAAACCACCGACGAGCGATACTGGCAATCCCCACCTCGATGCGTTCGTGTGGGTGAAAAACCCAGGTGACTCGGATGGCGAGTGCAATGGTGGCCCCCCCGCAGGGCAATGGTTCAGCGCTCGCGCCCTCGAGATGGCGAGGGCTGCCAAGTGGTGACCTCAAGTAAACCCACTTGTATAAGTATCATCCTGGCTCGCTGCATTCGAGCCAGGTTGTGAGGGAAAACCGTGGTGGCTCCCGGATACAGGTCTTGACCTAGGGCCGCGAATCAAGCACCAAGCTCAATCAAGCTGGCCCAGATGTTTGGGCGGTTTCGAGAGGTGAATATGAGACCGTTGAATGCAACGAGCAGACTTGGCCTATGTGGCGCCATCGCGTTCACACTGGCCGCTACCGCTTGCGGTGGTGTGACCCAGTTCAGTGACAAAGCAGCGCTCACCATCGTGGGCACGCCGCCGCCACCACCCCCGCCGCCGCCGCCCCCGCCGCCGCCGCCAAAGCCGATGCGCGTCGAGATGCGCGACAACGAGATCGTCATCTTGGAGAAGATCCAATTCGCTTACAACGACTCGAAGATCCTCGAAGCGTCGTTTAGTTTGCTCGATGAGATCGCAGGCGTGATCAAGAGCGCGCCGCACGTCAAGCTGATCGAAATCGGCGGCCACGCGAGCTCCGAAGGCAGCGACGCGCACAATCTCAAGTTGTCCGACGCGCGCGCCAAGGCGGTCATGGAGTACCTGGTGACCAAGGGCGGCGTGGAGAAGGAACGCCTGACGGCCAAGGGTTACGGCGAGACCAAACCGCTCGTGACGCCCGAGGCCACGGACGCCGATCGTGAGAAGAACCGCCGAGTCGAGTTCCTCATCATCGAGCAAGACGTGACCAAGAAGAAGGTCGAGATCGATCCGAACACCGGCAAGGAGAAGGTGGTCGAGCAGGCCGTCGAGACCAAGAAGACCGACGCCCCCGCGCCGGCCAAGGAGGAGAAGACCAAATGAACAAGCTATTCATCCCGGCACTGTTGTTGGCCGCGGCTGGGGCGAGCGCGTGTGAGTATCACGCTCGCAGCCCAGAGGACTACCAGACGGCCACGCGCGCCGTGCTCGACACGCGCAGCGCTCAAATCAAGACCTGCTACGACGGCGTCTTGAAGACCGACAAGAAGGCGGCCGGCGTTGTGGTCGTTCATTTCACGGTGACCGAGGAAACCGGTGCCATCACGGGCGCCGAGGTGACCAAGGACAGCACTGCCCCCGAAGCGCTGGGACAATGCATCGTCCAGGCCCTCGAAGGGTTGACGTTGGATCCGCCGGACGAGCGTCAGGGTGACGCGACGTTCGTGTGGGAGTTCAAGGCAGCGGGCTGAAGCCCACCCGGTGCAGCGTGCGTGAACGGGCGTCGTGTAGGCCCGATGCACGCTGCACATCAAGAGCGAGCCGTCTCGAGGCGTGAAGCTTAGCTTCGCATTCGAGGCGGCTTTTTTGTTTCGGCCTCGGTAGCGCGAGGGTCCAGGATGGCAAGGCACAATCGATGAGCCACGACGCGGACGTCGTGGTGGTGGGCGCTGGACCCAATGGGTTAACAGCCGCGGCCGTGTTGGCGAAACACGGGCTCGATGTGCGCGTGTTCGAGCTGGCGCCGGAAGTGGGCGGGGGCACGCGCAGCGCCGAATTGACGCTTCCGGGTTACGTGCACGACGTTTGCTCGGCCGTTCACACGACGGGCATACTATCGCCAGCATTCCGCTACCTCGACTTGGAGCGGCAGGGCCTCGAGTGGGTCACGCCCGAGGCGAGCGTGGCGCACCCGCTCGAGGCTGAGCCCGCAGCACTGCTCGAGGCGTCGCTGACGACGACCGCGCAGCAACTGGGAGCCGACGCCAAAGCTTACGAACGTCTATTGCGGCCGTGGGTAAACGCCGGGGCGCGACTGTTCGAGGACGTCTTGAATCCGCTCGGCTTTCCGCGACACCCCTGGTTGATGGCGCGCCTCGGCTGGTATGGCCTCGGCTCGGCGCGGAGCTTGGCCAGCCGCTTCGAGAGCGAGCGCACGCGCGCGCTGCTGGCTGGCTGCGCCGCGCATTCGATCTTGCCGCTCGAGAGCCCGCTCACGGCAGCCGTCGGGCTGGTGTTCCTGATCGCTGGGCATGTTCACCCGTGGCCCATCGCGAAGGGGGGTTCCCGAGCGATCGGCCAAGCGCTGTGGCGTGTCACCGAAGCGCTCGGGGGCCGGTTGGAGTCCAACGTAGAGGTACGTAGCTTGTCGCAGCTGCCCAAAGCGCGCGCCTACGTATTCGACTTGGCCCCGGCTCAGCTCGCAAACCTAGCTGCCGATGAGTTGCCCTCGGGGTACTCGTCCGCCCTCGTGCGCTATCGCATGGGCCCAGGCGTGTTCAAAATGGACTGGGCACTATCGGAGCCGATTCCCTGGCGCGATCCCGAATGCCGGCGCGCGGCGACCGTGCACGTCGGCGGCACGTTCGACGAAATTGCGGACTCGGAGCGGTGTGCCTTCGAGGGCCGCCACTCGGAGCGCCCGTTCCTGATCGTCGCACAGCAGAGTTTGTTCGACCCGTCACGGGCGCCGTCGGGTAAACATACGGGTTACGCCTACTGTCACGTGCCCAACGGCTCCGAGCGCGATCTGACGCAGATCGTCGAGGCGCAGATCGAGCGCTTCGCTCCCGGCTTCAAGCAGTGCATCCTCGGGCGCCACCAATCGACCGCGCAGGCCCTCGAGCGCTACAACCCGAGCTACATCGGTGGCGCCATCACCGGCGGCGTTGCTGATCTCCGTCAATTCGTAACACGCCCTGCGTGGCGCTGGGATCCGTACTCGACCCCGAATCCCCGCTTGTTCATTTGCTCCCACTCCACGCCCCCAGGAGGCGGAGTGCACGGGATGTGCGGTCTGTTCGCTGCGAGCAGCGTGCTTTCGCGGACTTTTGGTCGAGCCAAACCGCGGTGGCGCACACGAACGTCAAGCGGCAAGAGTTGACAGCCAAGACTGCAGTCCCGAACATCGGCCAATGCAGGAAATCCGTCGCTGGCTCGTCGACCTCAGCGGTGCACTCAGCGTCGAGTTGTGGTCCGCACACGGCAGCCCGATCACCATTGGCGGCATAGCGCTGCTGCTGCTGTCGTTGCTGGTGGCGATCGTTCTGGGTCGCTTCATTCGAGTCTTCGTCGTGCGCGTGCTGCAGAACGGAACGCTGCACGCAGATCCCGGGACCGCTTACGCGCTGGCGCGCATTGCGCAGTACTGCGTCACCGCGGTCGGCATCTTGTTCGGCCTGGACAACGCGGGGATCTCGATCGGCACGCTGGCAGCGCTCGGTGCTGTGTTTGCGGTCGGCTTCGGCGTCGGTGTTCAATCGATCGCTCAAAACTTCGTCAGCGGCTTGATCCTTCTGATCGAGCGCCCCATAAAGAAGGGAAACTTGGTTCGGGTTGGCGGCATGCTCGGAGTCGTGGATGGAATCGCGATCCGTGCAACGCGCATCATCACCGCTGACGGAGTGGCCGTCATCCTGCCGAACAGCAAGGTCATCGCCGAATCGGTCGAGAATTGGAGCGAACCGGTCCCACGCAGACGCTTTCGCATCGACGTCCGGGTGACGCATGGGTGCGACGCACGCAAGGTCGAGCAACGTTTGCGCGAATGCGCCGACAATCACCCGAGCGTTTTGGACGACCCCGCGCCCACGGCGTTGCTCGAAAGCATCACCGATGATCTGGGGTTCGCGCTCTACTTCTGGCTCGCCGACATGACGGAGTCGGGGCGCGTCTCGAGCGAGCTGCGCCACCAGGCGTTGGAGCTGTTGGCACAGGACGAAGTTCGGCTATCGCAACCCTTGCAGTCGCCCATCGCTCAGCGCCCGAGTCCCAACGGTTGACAGTCTGCCGCGGCGCGACAAGCGCGCCCAAACCACAAGCACTGACATCCCGCTCTTCTTCGCGCCCGTTGCCGGGCGGTTTCGTTGCCAGTGGCAGCACTTCGCACTACGTTCAAGCTCACAAGGAGATGACATGTCGGAGATGATTCGAACTGCAGCGGTGATCGGCGCCGGCGTGATGGGAAGCGCGATCGCGGCACATTTGGCAGGTGCCGGCGTGCGCGTACACCTCTTGGACGTCGTGCCTGCAGGCGCAAGTGCGGCAGAACGCAACAAGCTCGCGACCGGGGGCATCGAAAAAGCGCTCAAAGCGACGCCCGCGCCGTTCTTCGATCCCGACGCGGCGCGACTCGTGACGCCCGGGAATCTCGAAGATCATCTCGCGCGGCTCGCGGAATGCGACTTGGTGGTGGAAGCCGTGGTCGAGAACCTCGAGATCAAGCAAAAGCTGTTCACCCGCATCGCTCCCCACCTGAGTGCCACGTGCGTGGTCGCCTCCAACACGTCGGGTCTATCCGTTGCGAAGATGAACGAGGTGTTGCCTCAGGAGCTGCAGGAGCGGTTCTTGGTGCTGCACTTCTTCAACCCGGTCCGCTACATGCGCTTGCTCGAGGTCGTGCCCGGGCCGAAGACGTCCGCGAGCGTGGTCGAGCGGCTGACGGCGTTCGGCGAATGGCTGGGCAAGGGCATCGTTCTGGGCAAAGACACGACGAACTTCGTCGCCAACCGCATCGGTGTCTATTCGATGATGGTCGCGATGCATCAGATGCTGAAGCAAGGCTTGCGCATCGAGACCGTCGACGCGATCGCGGGTAAACCCATGGCACGCCCCAAGAGCGCCGTCTTCCAAACCGGCGACATCGTCGGGATCGATACGTTGTTGCACGTGGCCAAGAACTGTTACGATTCGCTGCCCAACGACCCAGAGCGCGACGTGTTCGTGATGCCCGAGTTCGTGGTTCTTTTGGCCAAGCAGGGCAACGTCGGCCGCAAGTCGGACGGCGGCTTCTACAAGAAGGTCGGCAAGAGCATCCAGGTTTGGGATCTCGAGAAGTCGCAATACGTCGAGCAACAAAAGGTCGAACTTGCCTCGGTGTCTGGAGCCAAGGGCAGCCCGGGGAGTCGTATCGCGAAACTGTGCGCCGCGACCGACGCGGGCGGGCAATTCGCTTGGGCCGTGGTGTCCAAGACGCTGCTGTACTGCGCGCGCTTGGTCGGTGAAATCGCCGACGACATCGTCGCCATGGACCGCGCCATGCGCTGGGGCTTCAACTGGGATCTCGGACCGTTCGAGGTTTGGGATGCGCTCGGCGTCAAGAAGAGCGTCGAACGCATGAAAGCCGATGGCCTGCGCGTGCCCGAGTGGATCGACGCGATGTTGGCCAGCGGCCGCGAGTCGTTCTACGCGGGCGGCGCCAAGACGCGCGACTTCTTCGACACGGGCAGCAAGAGCGTCAAATCCGTGCCCCGTCATCCGAAGGAGCTGACCGTCGCGGCCTGTAAGGAAGACAAATCCAAGATCGTAGCCATGAACTCGGCCGCTTCCTTGGTCGACATCGGGGACGGCGTGTTGTGCGTCGAGTTGCACACCAAGATGAACACCATCGACGGCGACGTGATCGCGATGGTGAACAAGGCCGTCGATCTTGCCGAGCAACGCTTCGAAGCCTTGGTGATCGGCAACGACTCCGAGCACTTCAGCGCGGGCGCCAACTTGATGATGATCGTGGGCGCCGCGATGCAGAAGCAATGGGGCCAGATCGACTCCATCATCGCGGGGCTACAAAACGCGTTGCAGCGCTTGCGCTATGCGCGCGTGCCTGTGGTGGGCGCTTTGTCGCAGTTCACCCTGGGCGGCGGCGCAGAGCTGGCGATGGCGTGTGACGCGGTGCAGGCGCACGCCGAGACGTACATGGGCCTGGTCGAAGTCGGCGTGGGCTTGGTGCCCGCGGGTGGCGGCTGTTTGCGCATGGTCGAGCGCTACACGGCCGGGATCAGCGACATCGAGGGCGCAGATCTGTTGCCGCACATCGGTCAAGCGTCGCTCAACATCGCGATGGCCAAAGTCTCGAGCGGGGCCGACGACGCGCGGCGCATGCGCTACCTGCGCGCAGTGGACGGGATCTCCCTGAATCGCGATTTCCTGTTGTACGAAGCCAAGCAGAAAGCCCTCGGCATGGCCCGCGCAGGTTATCGCCCGCCGCGTCCGCCCCTGCTCAAGGCGGTGGGCTACGACGCTGCCAAGACGATCAGCGTCAAGACCTGGGGCATGGTCGAAGGCCGTTGGGCTTCGGCTCATGACGCGCTGATCGCCAACAAGGTCGCGCACATCTTGTGCGGCGGCACGGTCGCCGCGGGTCAAGAACTCAGCGAGCAACATTACCTGGATCTCGAGCGGGAAGCGTTCCTCCAACTCTGTGGTGAACCAAAGACCCATCAACGCATCGAAGCGATGCTGACCACGAGCAAGCCGCTGCGCAACTAGCGCCCGCTGCAGAGTCAGCCGTCACACAGAGTATTTGGCCAGACAGAGTATTTGTTAGTCGAAGGAGGAGATCTCGATGACCTTTCCGATGAACGTAGTCGTAGCGAGTGCCGTGCGCAGCGCCGTTGGACGCGCCAACAAAGGTACGCTTCGCCAAACACGGCCAGAAGATCTGGCCGGCGCTTTGATGGACGCTGCCGTCAAGCGCGTGGCAGGTCTCAGTGCCGATCAGATCGACGACGTGATTCTGGGCTGCGCGATGCCGGAGGCCGAGCAAGGTTGGAACGTCGCGCGCAATGCGGCGTTCGTCGCCAAGTTTCCGAATCACGTGCCGGCGCAAACCGTGAATCGGTTTTGCTCCTCGGGTTTGCAGACGATCGCGGACGCCGCACTTTCGATTCACGCAGGCTTGAGCGACGTGGTCGTCGCGGGCGGCGTCGAATCGATGTCGGCCGTGCCGATGGGCGGCAACAAGATCAGCGTCGATCCGACCTTGGTCGACACGATGCCCGAGGCGTACATCTCGATGGGCCACACGGCAGAGCGCGTCGCGGAGCGATTCTCCGTGAGTCGCGAAGAGCAAGACGCGTTCGCTGCGCGTTCACACGAGCGAGCAATTGCGGCGATCGCCGCTGGCCGCTTCAAGGACGAGATTGTCCCCGTCAAGGCGCGCGGCTTCAAAGACGGTAAGGTCGTCTACAGCGACTTCGAGATCGACGAGTGTCCGCGTGCTGGCACCACCGTTCAAGGGCTCTCGCAATTGCGCCCTGTGTTCCGCAACGGAGGCACCGTTACAGCCGGTAACTCATCGCCACTAAACGACGGCGCCGCCGCCGCGGTGCTGCTCTCCGACAAGCGCGCGGCCGAGCTAGGCGTGAAGGCCCTCGGTCGAGTGCGCGGTTTTGCAGTGGTCGGCGTCGATCCCGATATCATGGGCATCGGCCCAGTGCCGGCGATCCGTAAGTTGCTCAAGCAAACCGGGCTTCAGCTCTCCGACATCGACCTGTTCGAACTCAACGAGGCTTTCGCGGCGCAAGCCGTCTATTGTCAGCGTGAACTCGGCATCTCTAGTGACAAGCTGAACGTCAATGGTGGCGCCATCGCCCTCGGGCACCCCCTCGGCTGCACGGGCGCCAAGTTGACGGCTACGTTACTGCACGAGTTGCGACGCCGCGGCGGCAAGTACGGCATCGTCTCGATGTGCATCGGTGGCGGCATGGGCGCAGCCGGGCTCTTCGAAGCTGCGTAAGCGCTCGGCCTTCGGCCTCGGCGCCCGGTCCCTGCGCTGCATGACCCCAGCGCTCGCCGCGCGGTTCAACTCGTCGCATGCCGAGGTTGACAGCTCGCGCGCTGCCGATTAAGTAACCGTTCGGTTACCTATAATGGCCCTCGCAAAAGCCCCCCAAGACGTCTTTCGCGCGATTTCGGATCCCACGCGCAGGGCGATCTTGGATCGCCTGCGCGCCGGACCCGCGCCCGTAAACGATCTGGCTTCGGAATTCGAACAGACCAGACCCGCGATCTCCAAGCACCTGCGCGTCTTGCGTGAATCGCGCTTGGTCTCTGAACAGCGTGTGGGGCGCGAACGCTACTACCGCTTGGAGCCTGGTCCGTTGCAGCGCGCCGCCGGTTGGCTCGAGGGTTACCGCAGCTTCTGGCAGCACAATCTGGATCGTCTGAAACGTCACTTAGAGGAAACATGACAAGCAAAGCCCAAGCCCGCGCAATCGCTGACGTCGAAAAGGGGATCGTCTTGGCAACGGTCGACATCGCCGTGCCGCCCGAGCGAGTCTTCAAAGCGCTCACGACCGACGAGTTGACACAATGGTGGGGCTCCGCCGAGCTCTATCGCACCACCAAGCACGACATCGATCTGCGTGTCGGGGGTAAATGGCGAAGTGAAGGCGTCGGAAACGACGGCACGCCGTTCCACGTCGGCGGCGAAGTGCTCGAAGTCGAAGCGCCAAGCAAGCTCGTGTATACTTGGAAGCCATCGTGGGACAATGCCGAGCCGAGCATCGTCGCGTATCGGTTCGAGGCAATTGCAGAAGGCACGCGCCTGACGGTGCGGCACAGCGGTTTCCAAAACCCCAATACCTGCGCCGACCATGCCAACGGCTGGGAACGTGTGCTGAGCTGGCTCACGGGGAACTTCGCTTCGGCGACTCCAGCGCGCTACTTCCTGGTACGTCTGATCGCGCCGCGCCCCACGTTCATGCAGGACATGAACGACGAAGAGCGCCAAATGATGATGGCTCATGGCCAATACTGGAAGCAAAAGCTCGCGGAGGGCTCGGTGATCGCGTTCGGACCCGTGATGGATCCGAAAGGCGGCTGGGGCGTCGGAATCGTCAAGGCCCAAGACGAGGCCGAGGTGCGAGTGTTCGAAGCAGCCGATCCCGCGATCTCGTCTGGCCGTGGGCTGTACTACGAAGTGCTGCCGATGATGGCTGCTGTGTATTGATTTTACGCGAGCCAGGTAAACGCCGCTCTGAGCGACTGCTTGGCGTCCGCGTTGATCGGCGCACCGTGCCCAACCAGTAAACGCTCGAAGGGCAGCTCCAGCACTCGGTCGATGCTGCGGCGAGCAGCCTTACGATCGCTGAACGCGGTCCAGCGGATCACGCGGCTCAGCGCGATTTGGTCATGGAAGCCCATCGTCCGGGTGTAAACCCTCTCCCACAATCCTGCGGGTCTGCCGATGTTGTGGACGAGGTCCGCCGCCAAGAGCGTGCGCGAGGCGCGATGAAAGAGCACGCTCTCACCCAAGCGACAACCCGTGATCTCGACTTCATCGACGACGCCGTCCAGCGCCGGCTCGAGCGCAGCACCGTGCACGCGATCGATACGCAAATCGGGGCGCTTCTTCGCCAACAAAGCGGGAGCCGAGACGCGAGCCTCCGGGAACGCCTCTGACCACTCGCCGAGATGCAGATGATGGAAGAGATTGGGCGCATAGAGGTGAGCAACACGCCCGAGCGCCGCGATCTGCTCGCGACGCTCGGGCGTCATGCTTATGGGTGAGTGGAGCAGCAAGCTCGAGTTGGGCAAACGCAGCACGGTCATGTTGGCGCAGAGTCTCATGCCAACGATGCGCACCGGCTGCGCGTCTGTCCAAATAGCGTCATCCAGCCGCGTCAACACGAGCAGCACCTCCGAAGTGGGTGACTGCGGACGGTAGTGGAGCCGGCTGGGCTACCACTGCGGTGGTTTGACGCGGCAGGGACACTGAGCCTCGCGCGGGCTCAAGGCAGATTGGCGGACATCTTTTCCCATTCACTGTCGCTACAATAACTGCAGCTGTCGCCCACCAGCGCTCCCTTGCCTGCGGCGCTCTCGTCGCCCTTCAACCACCAATTGAGCCAGGCGAGATTGATCTTGGTGAAGTCTCCCTTGCCGCCCTGAAACAGATCGCCACCGTGGCCGAGGTTTTTGCTGAAGAGCATGATTGGATAACCGAGTGGGCTGATGTTCATGTAGTCGCGCTCGCCATTCTCGTAAGCGATGTCGTCGGGGCCGCCCAAGACCATCAAGACCGGCGTGTGAACGGAATCGTAGAGCGCCTGATCAGGACTGAAGGTACCGCTGCTGGTGATGCCCCAAGTCGTGATTCGGGGATCGCCTGCGGTCCCGGTCGACATCAAGCCACCGCACGAGAAGCCATTGGCGGCGATCTTGCTGGCGTCGAGCGCGTGATAGTACGCGCTGCAGGGTTTCGCGTTCTGCTCGAGAGCCCAGTCGATGTACGCGATCAAAGGCGCACCCATCCCAACGACGTTGCTCGTGTCCATGGATCGAGAGCTGCTGCCGTTGGGGGTTCCGTCAGCCACGATGAAGTAGCCGTACGAAGCGATCTCGGCCATCGCTGAGGAGTTCGAAAGGCCGTCCAATGAGCAGCCGCCTTCGCCCCAAACGAAGATCGGAAGCAGCTCATCGCCGCCCAAGGTGTCCGGTCTATAGATGGTTCCTTCACTGATTCCAGGATCGGAGTTCGTCTCGACGATCACCTTGTAGGGTCCGCTGCCCGAAACCCGGGTGTTCGAAGCTTGAGACGCGGTGCAAGCCCCGTCGAGGTCCGGTCCAAACGGCTCTGCGCTCGCGCTGGGAGCAGTCGGCGTGTTCACTTCTGACGGCGTACTGGGATCGGCGGGGCCCGGTTGCGAGCCCATTGGGTCGGGGTCGGAAGGCGTCTCGGGAGTCTGTGGCGTTGAGGGAGAAGAAGGAGCGTCGTCCGGCGGCGGCGTGGGCGACGGGCTGGGCTCGGGACTGGCGCTGAGCGTTGCGCTGGGCATCGCGCTGGTTGGTGCAGGGTCGACGGCGCCAACCGGGGCTTCGGGTTTGCTGGGGCTGCTCATTGGAGCAACGGTTGTGGGTTTCGGCGTCGAAGGGGGCTGCTGCGACCCGTTCGTAGCGCCAATCGCGGGAGATGGCTGAGCCCCGCTCGCTGGGGTTGGCTCCGAAATCGGGGGAGCAACGGCTCCTGTCCCCGTTTGCGTTGCCACATTCGGGTCAGAGTCGTCGGTTTCACTGCAGCCCATCGCGCCGAATCCCAAGACGGCAAGGAGCAGCACGCTCAGCGAAGATTGTTCGATTCTCATCTTTCGTGGATCTCCAAGAGGTGGCGGGTGGGCCTAAGCCCCACCCGACCCCGCAGTCGCGAGTGCGCATCACAGCGGTTCAACAAAATCTGGCGGGCGACCCGCCGAGGCGCGGGTGTCTCGGTTTTTGTCCGGGAGCCCGCGTCCTCGACGGTCCTGCTCGAAGAAGAAACTGTCACTGGCAGAGCCGAAGCCGGATCAGCGAAGTCGCTTCGCGTCTGTCCTCCGGACCGGTCACGCCGTCGGCGGGCTTGGCATCCGCCCACTTCACGAGAAAAATGAACCAAGTTCCTTTGGCGATGCGACTGCCGACGCAACCCGCAACGATGCGAAGTGTCGTGCCCAGTTCTTCAATGCCTCGACTGTTGTCTTTGGTTCGGGGTCAGGAGGCCACCGACGCCTCTCTGGCCCAAGCGCTGATCGACGGTGAATCGTGGGCGGAAGCCGAGACTTGGTACCGTATGGCGCCCATGGTGCTGCGGCTGGCTGAGCGCGTCCTCGGGTCGCGCTCCGAGGCCGAAGATCTGACGCAAGAGGTCTTCGTGCGAGTTTTTCGCAAGGCGAGCTCCCTACGCGATCCGGCCAGTTTGCGCAGCTTCGTCTATTCGTTTGCCATCAGGGTGCTGAGCACCGAGCTGCGCAAGCGCAAGCTCCGCGCGTGGCTCCCCATCGAACGAGTGGCGGATCCCCTTGACCAAGCGATGGACTTCGAATCGCGGGATCTGCTGCGTCGCCTTCACGCTCTGTTCGACCG
>DATAHU010000123.1:0-40573 GCA_036263015.1 Polyangiaceae bacterium
GCAACGTTCCGCGATCGCGCGCGGAGTGCGTTGACGGCCCGCGGCCATGCTCATTCGGTGCTTGTCGGTACCACTTGGGCCCCAAGGCATCAGTACGTCACTCCTGCGCCCTCGATGCGGCTGCCGAGGGGCCGCGTACTCTTGAGGAGGTTGCCCAGCTGATGGGCGTCACACGCGAATTCGTCCGCTCCGTTGAGCAGCGCGCGATGTTCAAGCTTCGGCCCGTGCTCCTGCCCCTGATTCGCGAGAACGACGCCTCCGTCCTGTGTCACCCTGTGCCAACCCCGAAATCAAGTGATCCAAACCCCGAAATCAAGTGATCCGCTATAGGAGGAAGGACGCCTGGCCAGCGGCCACATGTTTGGAATGCCACAGGCACGCCCGAGCGCTACGCGCTTGCCCTACGGTATCTACACCATCCCAGAAATCTCGATGGTTGGCCAAACCGAGGAGCAGTTGACCGAGCAGAAAGTGCCTTACGAAGTTGGGATCTCGCGCTTCGAGGAACTCGCCAAAGGCGCCATGATTGGGGACAACACCGGCTTTTTGAAGCTGCTCTTTCATTTGGATACCCACGAGATCTTGGGCGTGCACGTGATTGGTGAAAGCGCAGCCGAACTCGTTCACATCGGGCATGTGGCGTTGGGCTTCAAAGCCACGCTCGAGTATCTGCGCGATACCGTCTTCAACTACCCAACCTTGGCCGAGGCGTACAAGGTGGCGGCGTTCGACGGCTTGAACAAGCTCTAGTTCTTAGAACCCGGCACGTCGTTCAGCGGTCGAGAAAGGACTCGAGTTTGACCGCGCCCAGATTGATGCGATTGATCACGATCGAGAAGCACAGGGTGGCGGCCAAGCGCCGTGGATCGGCGGCCCAATGCGCGATGTAGCGGCCTGGGTGCAAAAAGCCCGTATCGAAGGCGTCCTCGAGCTTGAGCACGTCACCCACCGTCAGGCGCCCTGCGAACAAGCGCGCTATCAGTTCGACGCGGTGATCGGAGATCGCACGGCGCAAGAAGGTGTGCACGCCGATTAGACCGTGCAGATATACGACGTCTTTTGTGAAGGCGATCCTTCCGTGCGGATCGCCACCGCGAAAGACTCGCACCGTCGAACGCACGCTCTCGTCTTCGCTTTGCCCGGCGCGCAAGAAAAAGCGGAAAATCTCGACGAAGTCTGCACCCTCGATCACATGGCGCACGGCACCAATGCGCAAAGCCAAGCGCCGTAGCCGCGACAAATCCATACTTCCTGTCATCAGCTCCGCCATGGTGGCGAGGCCCTCTTGGGTCGCAGTGGTGCGAGGAGCCGCCAGCCCCATACTCTGGACGGGCTGCAAGCGTCCGTTGAGTGCTGTCGCCGAGTGAACGAATGCCTCGTGCTCGAGCAACTGATCGATATCGGACTCGGTGAAGGACGATCTGGCTCGAATACGGATCCGGTTGTGGGACGCCGCAGCCTTGGACGCCAAGTTCGGATCGATCACGACTTGGAGTTTGTGTTCGCCAAAGAACGGATCAGTCCGCGCCTGGATTTCGTCGCGCACCGTCTCGGCCGTCACACACACCAAATGCCCTTCGTCGAGACACACCGAGCGAAGCGGTCCTGTCACCTTGAGCAAGTGGCGCGCAGCATCGAAGTGTGTGAACTGCGTGCCCGGCAAGACTTCGTTCGGATCGCCGTAGAGTTCGCGAGAGAGCTCCAAGAAGCGTGGCGTGCCTGCGGCGTCCAGCAATTGAGCGGCTAGAGCATAGGAGTGCGCGGTGCGCTTGATGTAGGCTTCGACTGGATCATCGGCGTCGGCCTCGTCTCGGATGCGTTCGAGCTCGACGCGCGCGCTTTGAAAAAATGGATCGCGCGGGTAATTGACCTCCGGAATACGCGGTTCCCCTCGTCTCCAACTCTCCAGGAATTCTTGAATCGGTTGCTCTGGCCAAGATAGACGCGATAGCACTTTGATGCGTGGACCAACCGCGCAAAGGGCAGCGTCGAGTTGCTTCGTGTGAGCCGACAACGCCATGCTGTGAAACTAGACGAGCCAGGTACACAGCGGCACGGAAAACACTCTGGAGCGTCGCGAGCAACGACAGTTCACTGTCTGCCCGCAGTAAGGCGACGTGTCAGAAATGGCGGAGACACGCTCTCGTCACGGAGCGTTCGAAGGTGCCCAGTGGAGCGTGGATCCATGGGTGCGTGGGCCTTATCTAGAGGTGCGTTCGCGGCGACCCCATCGACCTGGGTTCGGGCACATTCGTCGGCTCGAAGCGCGCGCCAGCGCAGGGATTTCGCGCTGCTGGCCCCAAATGTCACACAGCGTGGCCGGCGCAGGAATGAGGCGGATTCGTGTCACCCGCGTGGCGGATCACGGGCGAGCGCTCTGGTCGGCCAAGGGACACTGAGCTAGCTCAAAGGCGTGCAATCCGATCGTCCTTCGTGCGCAGCTGACCTCGACGCGTCGCTTTGGGGTCGGCGTTTGGGTGCGCATGCGCGCGTCGTTCTGGAAACCGGGGGAGCGGAGGACGTGCATCAGCTGCGTGTTAGCTGCGCACGACTACTCGTGCTGTTGCAACTGGGGCACGTGCGCGTATTGCGGGACGACTTGCGCTGGCTCAGGCGACGGGTCGGTGAGCTGCGTGACTTGGACGTGCAGCTCGAAGCTGAGCCGCCAGCGCGTTTGGCGCGCGCATTGCGCAAGCAACGTCTAGAAGCTTTGGACGCCGTGCGCAACGATTTGAAATGCGACCGTTTCATCGCGTTGCAGCGAGCGCTGAGCCTATTGCCTCCGGTGTCGCGGGAGCGGGCCGAGAAGTCGTTGCAGCGGATGAACAAGCGCACCTTGGAACTTGGCGCGCAGAAGCTTTGGCGAGAGAGCAGCGCCTTTCGCGACTTGGCGCGCACGGGAGGCAAAGGCAGGACCCTGCACGCACTGCATGCGCTGAGAAGGCAGGTGCGCCGCCTGCGTTACGCAGCGGATTGGCTGGACACGGACAGCCAGAAGCTCAAAGATTTTCAGGAGGCGTTGGGCGAGGTGTGCAATCGCGCCATGGCGTTGCAGAAGCAAGAGACCGACGAGGCCTCGCTGACCTATCACCGACGCTTGCGGGCAGAACTCGTGAAGCATGCTCGAATTGCCGCACACGAGTGGAAGAACGTGAAGCCGACTTTGGAGGAACTCTCAGATGATGTTGTACATCATTCGCCACGCGATAGCGGTCCCCCGCACGGAGACACTGAGCGATCAGGCCCGACCGCTCACTGAGGACGGTCGACGTCGCTTCAAACGTGCCGTGCGCGGGATCGTTCAGCTGGGGCTCGAGTTCGATCGATTGCTGCACAGTCCTTGGCTGCGCGCTGTGCAAACGGCAGATCTACTCAGCGAACTGGTGCGAGGTGAGTCACAAGTGACCGAGCTGTTGGCAATGGCGCCAAGCGAGCAGTTGCTCGAAGCGCTCGTGGGTGAACGCGTGGCGGTGGTCGGCCACGAACCGTGGCTGAGCGAACTCGCCGCGTGGTTGACGCTCGGAGATCCTGGCAGGGCTTCGATGTTCATCCTGAAGAAGGGCGGGGTCATCTGGCTCGAGGGCGAGTGTGCCCCCGGCCAGATGCGTTTGAGCGCCGCGCTGCCTCCGAAGGTCTTGCGCAGTGCGGCGGGGGGCTGAGTTGTTTTTCAGTAGGCGGCGATGCCGGCCATCGTCGGCGCGTCGATGTCGGTCGGCGTCAACGGTTCGAGCGCGGCATTGTCGCTGACCCCGAAGCTTGCGACTTGATGGTGACCCGCATCGAGGACGTAGAGGAAGTCACCGCGCGTATCCAGCGCCAGATCCAGAGGTCGTCCCCCGGTGCCGGTCGAACCAGCTTGGGCGTCATACAGACTCAACTGGCCGTTCCTGGCAATGGCATAGCTCGAGACCGAACTGCTCTGCGCATTCGCGACGAACGCGTAGTGGTCGTCAGGGGTGATCGTGAGCCAGCATGGGGCGCGTTCACCGCTCACGACTACGGAGCTGAGCACCGACCAGCCCGTTCGGGATAGGCCGTACGAAGACGCTGAACCCGTTGCTGCCTCGGAGACGACGACCGTCCCTCGGCTCGTGATGTCGAACCCGAAGGGGGTCGTGCCGGCAGAGGGGTGCGTCTCGGGACCCGATGCGACGCCCGTGCGGGAGACGGCATAGGTGTCGAGCGTGTTGGTCGCCTTTTCGGCGACGACCAAATGACGACCGTCGGCGCTGAACTGGATTTGTGCGGGGCCTGCGGCGCTCGCGCTCAAGGGCTGCACGGCGCCGGCAATCGGCGTGAGTGCGCCGTGGCACTCGATGCGAAAGCCGCTGACGTTGTCCGCATTGAGCACGTACACCACGCCAGCTTGTTCGGTCACACTCACGGGTCGCGTGCCGAGCGAGGGTTCGCGATCCAACAGTTGTAGCGAAGCCCCATTGACCCTGAACAGTGATACGTCATTGCTGCCCGCGTTTACCGCGAGCAAGTAGCGGTGGTCGCTACTGAGCGCGACCGCGCCTTGCGAGCCGAGGCCATTGCTCGTGCCGAGCCCTCCGGTCTCGTACTCGCCGGCTTGCGTGAGCGATCCGTCGCGCAGCCGTTGGAATGCGATGACGTGGTTGCCGTTCGCATCGTTGGTCTGTGTAAACACAGCGCCTCTATGAGCGTCGAGCGCGAGCGCCTCGGCGCTACTGTTCACTTCTTCCACCTCCGCGGCGCCGATGTCCGCGTCCTTACCCTCGAATGCCTGGCCGCACGCGCTCGCGGCGACCAGAGTGCAGGCGCACCCTATCCATCGCAACTTCATTGATTGCTCCTTATCGATGAGCGTCGCTCCCAGCGAAGCTCGGTTGTGCTGCCTGTTACGCAGGTGGGTGCGTCTGGTTTCAGCACCCCGATCTTTTTTTGGCGATAGAGCCGGGGGCCGCGAAATGCCCGCACGGCGCCAACTCCTGCCCCCGGCAGAAGGCACGCAGCGTTCAGGACAGGCCTAGGTCAGCTGAGACGCACGTCGAGGCAGAGCCGCAGCACCTCGAGCTTCTCGTAGTCCGCGACGCTCGTGTTCTCGTACTTCTCGATCGCTGCCAAGAGCATTCCCAATCCGATGCGCGTGCTGAAGTCTTGGCCGAGCATGTCGTCGGCCTTCAACGTCAGACTGCCGTCGGCTTCGGCCTTCGCCTTCCCGAGCCCGAGGTACTTGTGCTTTGCGGCTTGGAAAGCGCACAAGATCGACACCTGCGTGGCGACGCGATCGGTGATGTCGTCGACACGGGGCGAGTCACCGGGGGCCAACTCCAAGCCGCGGGCGAGCTCCACGTTCTCTTTCAATTGCAACAAGGTGCTCGCGAAATGCTTGCCGATGTAGGCGCCCTTGTTCGACACGACATCGCCCAACATGCCGAGAAAGATCTCGAGGTGATGAGCGAATCGGTAGTTCTGTAGAACGGCGCGCAGGTTGTGACGCGTGAGCGTGCCGATCGAAGGCGGCGCACCGCCACCGCGGAAGTTCTGCGAGCGCCCATCCAGCACGTCGCGAAACGTATCGAAGATGCCCCAGGGTTGCGCGTCACGCACTGGCCCGGACACGTTCAACTTGCCGAGCTTGTGAATGATCGCGGCACGGATCAGATAGATTTCGTGTGGATTCTCGCCAGACGCCGCGCCGGCTGGCTTCGGTAGCTTCTCCAAGGTACCGGCAGTGTACCCGCCACTGCCAGCTACCCAACCGAACTTACCTCCCATGCCGGTATCGAACGTGCCGATCGAATTGGAGCATTCGACGACCATGTCGCCGTCGCAATAGGGAGCCGTGGTGCGAATGCCGCTCGTCAGGAACGAGAAACAGAACTCTTTCGTGCCCGTTGGCGGTAACGCGTAGAACCAACCCTGCATCGCATCCCAAGGCCAGGCGGCGAGCGCGCCCGTGCGAACCTGCTTTCCCGGAGCATCGGCAGCGCTGGCGCTCTTCGTCAGCGTGAGGGCAGCGCACAAGGTCGATGCCAATGCTGCTCCCAAGCTGTGACCCGCGACGTGAATGTTCGTCGGGGGTTCACCTGCGCTGCGAGCGATTTCGCGTAGCGCGGCCACGATCGCCGGAAAGCAAAGTTGCAGGGCGTGAACCATGCCCGCGGCACCGAGGCCTCCGACGAATGCTTTGTCCGTCGCGTTCGAGACCGGGCTGCTCGACATGTCCGTAACCCAGTCGGGGTTACCCATGGGTCCACTGAAGGGACCGTTCATGGCTTGAGTGGCAGCGCGACCCGCGCTGCCGCTGCGGCTTCCACGGAAGACGATGTGAGCGTCCCAGGCCGTGCCGCCCTCGGGGTGCCGCTTCAAGACGAAGCCCATCGGGCTCGAAGCGCCGGTGCTACCGCCGACGCTGCCGGTGCCGCCTTCGAAGACGACCATCTCGTCGCGGCCCGCGCCGTAGTCTCGGATCGTAGAGATTGCCGTTTCGCGGCTCACGTTGGTGTAACAAGCGAGCTTCACACTGCGCAGGTTCTGCAGCAGGTAAGCAGGGGTTTCGAGCACCAGGTAGCGTTCACCGTCACCTGTGAACGCGGGGATCTTTGGATTGATCTGGAGATAGTTCGTGATGATCGGGTCCAGGGTCTCGTTGGATGCTCCGAGGTTACCGACGCTTGCCGGCCCAGCATACATTGCTTCGCGGCTGCGGTCTTTGAGAGGAGCCTTCTTGGCTAGACCGTGAACGCCCCGCATGAACAACGTGCGTCTATCGCTGCCGCCCCTCGCCAAGACCTCGTACCAAGGGTCGAGTGGCCAGATCACCGCTTGGTGATAGTTTTGATAGGCCAAGATACACAGATCGCAGTTCACCAGTTTCTGGTCGATCGGCATGAGCGTGTTCCCTCAGCGCGGACAGGCGAAAACCAAACGCTCCGCGTTGGCTGCAGAGCATGGAGGCCCGAGGCCACGGGGAGCAAGCAAACGCCTGAGCGCGACCGTGAATTTGGGGGAGTATGTGGGTCTGTCCCCGCGAGCGGACGGCGAATGTGGGTCCCGCTCCTCGACGCGCGGTTAGCTACGCTTCTAGTGCTGCCCAGCGCGGCGGTGTTGAGGGGGCTCCATCGGAAAGTCGGGCGGGTCCGCCACTTCGAGGCTGCCAATGCGCGCGCGCTCTTCTGGGCGAAGCTGCTCCGCTAACGTGATGACCGCGTCCGATGAACGTTGTTGTGCGTGCGACAACGTTTGATTCAACTTGTCCAGAGCCGCTTGGAGTGCTCCGCGGTTGAACGGCTCGGTCGCTAGTGCAGTTTTGACCTCGCGCCGCGCTTGCGCGATCTCGCGCCGCACTTCGTGCAGCTCACCCCGGCGCGAGCGCCAGAGTTCTTCGACCCTCGGATCGTGGGGGCCACCCAAGCCGCGCACCAATTCACCGAGCAGCATCGGCGGTGCGCCTCGCTCGTCCAACGCCGGCCCGAAAACTCGCTGCGGTCTACGCACAGCGTGCACGGCAATCACGCCGAGCAGAAAACAATTGAGCGCAAGTGAGGCCGCCAACACAATAGTCCACTTCTTGTTCATCATCTCACTCTTCGCCCCAGTCTTCGTCGTCATAGCCCCACGCGAGCGTCAGCATACCGTCCAGATCGACGTCACCGCTCGTGGCCACTGCCACAGGGTTCGCCGGCGCAGCAGCTTGTTCGACGGTTCCGAATCCAACACAGACTCCCAAGATCCCCGCAAAGCCGAATCCCATCAGAGCGCGCCAGCCCGAGACCCAAACTGCCCAACCGGCAGCGTTCACTCGCGGGAAATCATGCGGGATGCTCGTGACTCGCCGTTGCAGCGCCACGGACGGCGCGAACGGCTCGAGCTCGGCAAAGGCGTTGTTCGCGAACTCCTCATCGCTCATTTCCGAGGTCAGACTCGACGGCGGCCGATCGCTCATTGGGTACGCTGCCCTTCCGACTCGGGGTTGGCTTGTGTCAGCAATTGACGCAAACTGCGTCGCGCTCGCGCCAGGAGCGACTCCGTGGCGTCAACCCCGAGACCAAGCACGTCGGCCGTCTCGGAGTTGCTCAGCCCTTGTTCGTGAGACAGCACGAGCGCGAGTCGCTGACGTTCAGGCAGCAATTGCAACGCCGCTTGCACACCCTGCACATTCTGCTTGCGCACCAGTAGCTGTTGCGGATTATCGGAGGCGGGGGCCTCCAAGGCTTCGTCGACCGCAACCGTTCCGCGCCTCCTGCGCAGCAGATCCAAAGCCAGGCGCTGCGCCACTTTGTGCAACCAAGCAACCACGCGTCCTTCGGGGCGATAGCGCTCCGCCTCGCGCCAAGTGCGAAGAAATACCTCTTGCGCGATTTCTTCGGCTTCGGCGCGGTTGTGGGTGATGCGGTAGGCGTAGGTCACGATCGTCTTCAAATGTTGGTCCGACAATTGACGGAATGCACGCGCATCGCCGCTGGCGATGCGCTGCATCAGCGCGTGATCAGGATCTTCGACTCCATTCACGGGGCGGGGTGGCGAGCGAACTCGTCACGGGTTATCACGCCGTCGGCATTCTTGTCGGCGTGGGTAAACATGTTCGTAGCCATCGCCTTCATCTCATCGAGACTCCACTTGCCATCGTGGTTGGTGTCGACGCGCCCGAAGCGTTCGTCCTTGTGCTCGGCGTGCTTCTCTTTGCGCTGTTTGGCCTGAGCTTCGAACTCTGCCAGCGTCAATGCGCCGTCGTGATTCGTGTCGACTTCGGCGAAGCGCTCTTTCGGCATGTGCTTGACTTCGTCGGCCACGAGCTTGCCGTCGTTGTTGGCGTCGAGACGTGCGAAGAACTTCGCGGGATCGAAGTCCGGGCGGTGGCCCATGCCCATACCCTGGGCAGCTTCTTCGGGCGAGACCGATCCGTCCTTGTTGGCGTCCAGCTCGCTGAAGTGTTTGGCGGCACCATCCAACGCTTCGGCTTTCGTGATCTTGCCGTCACCGTTTGCGTCCAGGTGCGCGAAGAAGTGACGTCCGCCGGGGCCGTGGCCCTCGCGGCCGCCTTCATGGCGTTCGTGTGCTGCGGCAACGCTGGTGACGAGCAGAGGGAGAGCAGCCAGGCTGAGGATCAGAGCGCGTTTCATGATTCATGTCTTTCTGCCCGAGAGAGTGACTGACGGCTCGGGCACCGTTATCCGTCACAACGCAGCCGCACCCAATTTCCGTCGCGGGCCCCCAAACTAAATCTTCGCAGCGGGTCAGCCACGCGTCCGAATTCTCGTCTTTCGAGCAGTTGGAGCGGGTCAGATCTGCTCTTGGCGGAGGCACAGGCCTCCGTTCGGGTCACCTTGCCTCGCGCCGGTCCGGGCACTACCCTCCGCGCCTCGCGCCGCCCGAGCGGTAGCGCTCACAATCGTTGTTGGTTCTTGGTGAACAGCCAAGTCGAAAGGCATTCTCGTGACCCCCCTAGCTCCCCCCTTCGCTTTCCCTGAGCTTGCATCCGTCGGCGGTCGCATCGGTCCCGAACCGGAAGATTTCGTCGTCGACGAGATCCCCTTGTATGCCGCGTCCGGACAGGGCGCGCATTTGTATGCGCGCATCGAGAAGCGGCAGTGGACGACTGCCCGACTCGTCCGCGCGCTCTCCGAAGTCAGCGGGGTGAGAGAGCGCGACATCGGTTACGCGGGGCTCAAGGATCGTCAAGCCGTCACTACTCAATGGTTCAGTTTCCCGGACGTCAAAGAGGAGGATGCGCAGCGCTGGCAGCTGCCAGAAGGAACTCGGGTCGTGGAATTATCCCGACACAACAACAAGCTGCGCACGGGACACCTAGCGGGTAATCGCTTTCGCATCCGCTTGGTCGACGTCGACCCCGCCTCGCACAGCGCGCTCGAGCCCATCTTGCAAGCGATCAAGGAACGAGGACTGCCGAACTACTATGGCCGTCAACGCTTTGGCCGCGAGGGTAACAGCCTGGACCAGGCTCTGAGCTGGTTGCAGGGCAAGTCGCGGGTCAAAGATCGGTTCTTGCTCAAACTCTTGCCGAGCGTGATTCAAGCCGAGGGTTTCAACCGCTACTTGCTGCAACGCAGCGAACTCGGTTTCGACAAGCTCCTGAACGGTGAGGTCGTGCGCCTGGAGGGCAGCTCGAAGATGTTCGTGGTCGAGGATTCCGACAAGGAGCTGCCACGACTGCTCGCGCGCGACATTCACCTGACGGGGCCCCTGTTCGGCCCAAAAATGAAGGCTGCGACGGGCCCGGCACTCGAGTTCGAGCTGCGCTGCTTGTCTGGTCTGGGGCTCAGCGTAGAACACTTGGAGCGCATGGGTGAGCGCGCGCCGGGCGCACGTCGTGATCTGGTGCTGTACCCGCGTCACTTCAGTTTCGAGCTCGGGGCAGACGCGAGCGTCGTGCTCGTGTTCGAGTTGCCGGCGGGGGCTTACGCCACCCAGGTCGTGGGTGAATTCACTCGTTCGGACTCGAGCGCTGATGTGCGTGATTCACACACCCAGACGGATGCCTGAGCCGCGGCTAACGACCAGAGCCCACGCAACAGGCTGAGCCAGGCAGGTCAACCTTGGCGCTTCTCGGCCAGCGCGCGTGCTCGTCGGCTCGCATCCCGCAGATCGTGCGCTAGATCGGCAGCGCGCTCGGTGGCTTGGATGATCTCACTCAAGAGCGATCGCGATTCCTCGTTGCCCGCGCGAATCTTCAACAACTGCGCGGTCGCGGTTATCACCTGCAGTAGGTTGTTCAGATCGTGCGCCACGCCACCAACCAACATCGAAAGCGCTTGAACCCCTTCGATCCCAGCCTGCGAGGCGGGCCCATTTGGTAACGGCGTGGCGTCGGCATACCCAGGAAAGCTGGAAAGCGGGAGACTCGCGGGGATCGACTCACGCTCGCCGCTGCCCGCTTGTTCCAAATCCGAGGTGGGCGCCTTGGGCAAGATCTGACTCCGAGACGCGCTACGCGCCGAGTCGCCCTGGGCATTGGCCTCTGGGGCTTCAGGCGTCGTGCTGTCGGCGACGACAGCGAGTGGATGCGGTCGAGGGTCGGCCACGTGTCGGCATGCTAGCCGATGACGCCTGAGCTGAGAAGGGCCACGGACCCGTTCTCGGCGTCCCGTTTCTGCCAGCGTTTCTGATTCGAGCCGCCTGGCGCACATACCCGCTGATAGTGTAACGACCAATCTACAATGCAGGACGAAGACGGCAGCGAGCTCGACCTTGGGCCACCCTCTCAGATCGTCGTCGCACGGGAGGTCTATCCAGATCAGCTCCCGATCATGGCTCTGCCGAGCCGCCCGGTGTTTCCACGAGTAGTCGTCCCAGTTGAACTCGAAAGTCCCGAGCTCAAGCAGCTCGTCAAGGACGTCATGCAGTCGGGCAAACGCCTGGTCGGGCTGGTCCTCGAGCGAACGGTCGAGTCCGCTCCGAGTCGCCCAACGGTGCAGTCTGCCACGACGGCTTCCCAGGAAGCGGCTGCAGGCAAGACCTTCGATGGTGAGATCTACGATTTCGGCGTGATTGCCCAAGTGCTCAACGTCAGCACCTCCGACGGCGAAATGACGGCCGTGTTCAGTGCGCTGGATCGCATGCGCATCGTGCGTGTGCTGAGCCACACGCCGTACATGGTCGCCGAGGTCGAATACCCGAAGGACAAAGGCGCGCCCGGTGACGAGCTGAAGGCGTACACCCTGGCCGTCATCAACTCGATCAAGGATCTGGTCTCCGAGAACCCGCTTTACAAAGAGCAGCTGAGCCTGCTTTTGAGCGAAGGCAACTTCGAAGAGCCTGGGCTCCTTGGCGACATGGCAGCGTTTCTGACCAGTGCTCCAGGTGAACGTCTGCAGGAGGTGCTCGAGACCCTCGACGTGCGGCGGCGCTTGGAACGCGTGCTTGGCCTGTTGAAGCGCGAACTGGAGATCGCGCGCTTGCAGACCAAGCTGCGTGATCGCATCGAAGAGCGCATCAACGAGCAGCAGCGGGAGTTCTTCCTGCGCGAGCAGTTGAAAGCGATCAAGCAAGAGTTGGGGATTGAGAAAGAGGGCAAGGAGACCGAGCTCGAAGAGTTCAGCGCGCGCCTCGATTCGCGTAAGCCGAGTGCCGAAGCCAAGCTGCGGATCGACGACGAGCTCGAAAAGTTGAGGATGATCGAGCCCTCCAGTGCAGAATACGCTCTGACGCGTAACTACCTGGACTGGTTAACGATTTTGCCCTGGGGTGTGGCTTCGGAAAACCAGGTCGATCTGAAGGTGGCACGTCAAGTCTTGGAACGTGATCATTACGGCCTTCAAGACGTCAAGGAACGCATCGTCGAATTCGTGGCGGAGGGGATCCTGCGAGCGGACTTCGGCGGCTCGATCATTTGTTTGGTCGGGCCTCCCGGTGTCGGCAAGACGTCGATCGGGCGTTCGATTGCCGAGTGTCTGGGGCGCAAGTTCTATCGCTTCTCGCTGGGTGGCATGCGTGACGAAGCCGAGATCAAGGGGCATCGTCGCACGTACATCGGAGCGATGCCCGGCAAGTTCTTGCAAGGGTTGCGCGTCTGCCAGACGGAAAACCCCGTCGTGATGCTGGACGAGATCGACAAGATCAACGCGAGTTATCAAGGCGATCCCGCGGCCGCGCTGCTCGAGGTGCTCGACCCCGAGCAGAATCGCGAGTTCCTCGATCACTACCTGGACGTGCGCTACGACCTGTCCAAAGTCTTGTTCGTGTGCACGGCAAACCGCTTGGACACGATTCCCGCGCCCTTGCTCGATCGCATGGAAGTGATCTCTTTGAGCGGTTACCTGCTCGAAGAGAAACTCGAGATCGCGACGCGCTATCTGCTGCCCAAAGCGCTGAAGAACCTCAAGCAGAAGCGTCGCGCGATATCAATCTCGCGGCCCGCAATGCGCGCTTTGATCGATGGCTACGCGCGCGAAGCCGGGCTGCGCAATCTCGAAAATCAGATCAAGAAGATCGTGCGCAAATGCGCGGTTCAGATGGTCGAAGGTCACGCCGGACAGATCAGCATCGATCCACAAGGCATCGAGAAGCTGCTCGGTAAGCCGATGTTCACGAACGAATCATTGTTCGATGAACCGCGTCCGGGCGTGATCATGGGTTTGGCTTGGACGAGCATGGGGGGTGATACGCTGTTCATCGAGGCCAGTGGTGTAGTGACCAAGAGTGCGGGCTTCAAGCAAACAGGTCAACTCGGTCAGGTGATGATCGAGTCGAGCGAGATCGCCTACACGCACGTGCGCAAGTTGTGTCGCGAGCAGTCGAACGGTTTCTTCGACGAACGTTTCATCCACCTTCACGTGCCCGCTGGCGCCGTGCCCAAAGACGGACCGTCCGCCGGCATCACGATGGCGACCGCCCTCTACACGTTGGCGTTCGATCTGTTGCCAAAGCGTGGCTACGCGATGACGGGCGAGTTGAACTTGACCGGCCTGGTGATGCCCGTCGGCGGGATCCGGGAGAAGCTGATTGCCGCCAAGCGCGTCGGGGCGCGGGTCGTCTTACTGCCAAAGGGTAACGAACCCGATTTCGAGCAGCTCCCGGCGTCGATCAAACGCGGCCAGAAAGTGTTGTTCGTCAGCACCTTCACAGAGGTGCTACAGCTCGTGTTGGATCGGCCCAAGGCACGCCCGGCGCGTAAATGAGGGGCAGGGCGAGCTCGGCGGAGGCCGCGGGTCGTACTTCAAAATTCCGACGCAGTGTTCCTAGCCAGCCCCTGCCGGCAGACATCGAGCGCCGGGTATTGAGACCTGCTCCCAACTGGGATAGCCGTTCTGGCTGCCTCGATTGCGCTGCCCGAACGTTGGTAGACGTTCAGGAATTTCCGTCTTTCGTGACACTTACACGCAAGATGGTAGCTTTAGCGGTCACTGTCGGGGAACTGCACGATCCATGAGCTGTTTGCGAGCGCCGATACGTCTTACCGAACATGGGGTCACGATCGGAGAGGGTCGCTCACGGCACGCAAGCTCAGACAGGGTTCGTCGATCTTCGACCGCAGCGCGACACGCGCTTGCCACCCCGATTTGGAATCACTGAAATGATGCTCGCATACAATCGATCCACTTCGAAAGGTTGGGCTCTCTTGGGGGCGCTGTGCTTGCTCGGTTCCAGCGCCTGCACGAAGGCGACGGAAACTGGGGGCGGTGAGTACCTCGACGCCGCAGCCTATGCCAACGCGCGAGATGGCGGGGCTCACGGCAATCCGGAACCGGGTTCCTCGAATGAACCAGGCACAACGCCAAAGCCGCCAGGCCCCGTACCCGTGTCACCCGCGCAACCGGGCTCCGTCGTGCCGGGAAACACACCCACCTCCGTGGGCGATGACGCTGGGCTCTTCGGTGGAGGGGTTCCCACGCTCGAAGTGGGGGGCGGACCCAACGCACCGTCGCAGCCGGCAAGCACCCCGACCGAAGACCCCACGGATCCCCCGATCGTCGAGTGCGACAGCGCCAAAGGCGATGGCGTCACTGCGCTGATCGACGACTTCGAGGACGGGGACAATAGCCTGATCGCGCAGGACGGGCGCGATGGCAGTTGGTACTCCTACAACAGCGCTGACGACTCCGACGCTCAAACCTTCGAAATGGTCACGCCCAGCGGCACTCCCTCACCTGCCGGAGGTGAACGCGCGCTTCACACGGCGGGCAGCGGCTTCGACTGGGCCGGCATTGGCTTCGGCCCGCGCTGGAGTGAGACCGACGCGAACGGCAATGACCTTTCGTGCATGTACGATGCGTCCTTGTACGAAGGGATCACCTTCTGGGGGCGAGGCACTGGTAGCGTAAAGTTTACGGCTGCCGTGCCCGAGTCCATACCCCTCGCCAGCGGCGGCGCGTGTGACGAGGTCGAGGGACCGTGCTGGGACAATCCGGGTAAGGCCATCGAGTTTACGGAAGAGTGGCAACAGTTCGTGCTGCCGTTCGCGGAGATGCTGCAATCCAGTGGAGATTTGGCGCTGGATCCGACGCGCATTCGCACCATGCAATTCGAGACCGGATCTCAAGCGACCTTCGATTTCTGGATCGACGGCATGGCCTTCTACTCTTCGATGACCCCGCCGCCACCCCCGGTGGTGGTTCCCGATCCTGCGCCCACCGATCCTGCACCCACCGAGCCAGCACCCACGGATCCTGCGCCGACGACTGCTCCAGACGCGGGCACGATCGATCCGACGAGCGCGAGCGACGCCGGCGCCTCCGACGCGAGCGTGACCCAGGTGCAGTGACCCAGGTGTAGTGACCCAGGTGCAGTGACTCAGGTGCAGTGACTCAGGTGCAGTGACTCAGCCGCCGGTGAACCGACTTTCCGTCCCCCCTTTGAAACGAGGATCGCGATGATCAGATCAGCAATACAGCGCTCCGGCTTGCTCGTGGGCCTACTGGGTTCACTGCTGTTATCCTGCAGCAGTGGCGTCAAGAGCGGCGAGACGACCGACTCAGTTAGCGGCAACCCCGATACGAACGGCCCTGGTCCCAAGGGCTCCACCAAGGGTGACGATCCGGGGACGACCGATCCAGCAGGCAACGGTGATCCCACGGGTCCGAGTCCCGCCGCGGGCAACGATCCAAACGCCGAACCTACGTCGCAGAACACCGACACGCCGATCAGCGAAGACTGTTCCGCGCCTTCGCCCGGTCAAGCGCCGCTTCGGCGTCTGACCAACGCCGAGTACGTCAATACCGCCACCGACTTGGTCGGCGATGCGGACTTAGTGGCAAAAGTTACCGAGAACTTTCCACGCGAACCGACGTCACTGGGCTTTCGAACGAGCGCGCAAGCCTTGACGATCACGCCGTTGGTCGCCGACGAGTACTTCAAGGCCGCTCAAGAGTTGGGCAAGGCTGCGGTCGCGAAAGAGGGCGTCGTGCCGTGCGACATCGCAACCGCCGATCCAGCGTGTACGCAGAGCTTCGTCGAGGACTTCGGCAAGAAGGTTTACCGTCGCCCGCTCGCGCGAGCCGATCTGAAGCGCTACTCGGACTTGTTCAACGCGATCGTGAGTCAAACGGGTGATCGCCAAGCCGCGTTCGAAGCGATGGCGGCCACGATGTTCAGCTCGACGAACTTCTTGTTCCGCGTCGAGGTGAGCCAACCTGCAGATGGTTCCGTGGGCATGCCTACGGGTTACGAGATGGCCTCGCGGCTTTCTTACTTGTTGTGGCAAACGATGCCCGACGACAAGTTGTTCGAAGCTGCCGAGAACGGTGATCTGGATACGGTCGAAGGCATCGAAGCGCAGGTCAAACGCATGGTGTCCGATACCAAGGCGCTGCGCGTGTACGAGTTCTTCGAGCAATGGCTCGATATCGACGAGGCGGCAGGGCTTTCACGCAACGAAACCAACTATCCCGCGTTCAACCCGACGCTCGTGCAGCTCTTGCAAGCCGAAAACCGCGCCTTCGTTTACGATTTGCTCGTGAATCAAGGCACCTTCAGTGACTTGTTGGCCGCGGATTACACCTTCGCGAACAAGTCCCTTGCCGAGCACTACGGCCTCGCCACGGTGCCCGAGGGCTCCAAGTTCGAGCGCGTGGATGCGCCGGACAGAGCGGGCGTGCTGACGCAAGCGACGTTGGTGATGCACGATCGACCTGCGCGCACCTCCATCGTCAAACGCGGTCTGAAAATTCGTACCGATTTTCTGTGCCAGATCGTCCCCGCGCCGCCGGCCAACGTCGACACCTCGCTGCCCGATCTCGACGGCAGCCTGACGCAACGCGAGCGTTTGGATCAGCATCGCCAGCAAGACGGCTGCGCGGGTTGTCATCAGTTGATGGACCCGGTGGGTGAGATCTTCGAGGCGTACGACGCGTTGGGCAAGCCGCGCACCAAAGACGAAGGCGGCGCGGACGTCGTGGGCGGCGGCAGTATCTCGGGCACGCGAACGCTCGACGGTGATTACGCGACGCCGCGCGATCTAGCCCTGGCGATGGCCCAAAGCGACGAAGTGCGGCAGTGCTTCATGCTGCAAGCCTTCCGCTTCTTCTACGGCAGGGACGCGACCGGCGCGGACGCTTGCACGCAGGAACAACTGGCGACGAGCTTCGCCAAACACGATTACCGCGTAGTGGACCTGTTGATCGGTCTCACGCAGTCGGACCAATTCTTGTACCGCGCGGCCACCAGCCTCGACGCCGCGAGCGATGGAGCGCAGCCATGAAGGTGTTATCTCGACGAACGATGTTGCGCGGTGTGGGCGGAATCGCCCTCGGACTACCGCTGCTCGATGCCATGTTGCCGCGACGAGCGAACGCTCAGACCGCGGCGCCGAAGCGCATCATCTTCGAGTTCAAACCCAACGGCGATCAAACCTCGCGCCGATTCGTGAGCGAGGGTGAGACGGACTGGGTGTTCGATGAGTTCCTGGCGCCGCTCGAGCCGTACCGCAACGAGCTGTTAATCTTGAACCGCTTGGACAAGCGCTTCTTCAATCTGCCGTCAGAGGAACGCGCCGATAACCACGAGCAGGGGGGCATGGCGCTCGCGCCGTGGCCTGCCGGTGCTGGCGACTTCCCCGTCGGTGGCGAAGATCGAACGATTGGTTACGTGCTCGGGCCAAGCGCAGATTACGAGATCGGTGAGCGCGTGCTGCAGCAAGTGCCAGCGTTACCCTATCGCCACTTGGTGTATCGGGTGGGCGGGCGCGAGAACAACATTTGGAATCTGAGCTCGCACGCCGGCCCCGTCGGTGAGAAGAACCCAGTCTTGCCCGAGACGGATCCGTATTCGGCCTTTGGACGGCTGTTTGGCGTCGATGCCAACGACGCAGAAGCACAAGCCGAGCTGCAACGTCGCTTGGTCGTCAAACAGTCGATGCTCGATCTGCTCACGACCGAGAACGCCGCGCTGGTCAAACAACTGGGCGGTGATGATCGCAGGCGCGTCGAGCAGTACACGGATGCGCTGCGCGACATCGAGCGCGCTCTTCAGCCCGCCGCTGAAGAGGGGGCGTGCAACCCGGTTAGCTTGGGCGATCCCGTCGAAGTCTACAACGACGACAACCACGAAGTCGTGGGTGCCGCGTTCCAAAAGATCATCGGCATGGCCTTCGCCTGCGACTTGACGCGTTCAGTGAACTTCAACTGGCACGGCAACACCAGCAACCGCGTTTACACGAACCTCGGGCTCGAAGAAGGTCACCACGATATCTCGCACAAGAGCGACGACGAGGCGTTCGGACAGATCCGCATGATCCACAAGCACCTCTGGACGCTCTCGACGGGCCTTTACGACGTGCTGAAGGCGACTCCGGAAGGTGACGGCACGGTCTGGGACAACACCCTGATCGTGCACTGGAACGAGCTCGGCCAAGGCGATTCGCACAGCATCAATGACATCCTGACGATCTTTGCCGGAGGCATGAGCGGGTACTTCACCCGCGGCCGCTACCTCGACTGCAAGAACGACGTCGGCTTCAGCGAGATGCTGGTCTCGTGTATGCACTACATGGGCTTCGAAGACGTCGATCGCTTCGGCGACGAGCGCCTAGCCACCGGCGGCCCTGTGCCGGGCATCACGACGTAGTCTGATCAAGAAAAGCCGGGCCGTACTCCATAGGTGCCTGCCCGGCGTTCGCGGAGGGAGCGTCGCTGCAGCCCGCGCTCCGAAGCGTGTTACGACGCACAAAACGAAGAAAGCCGCCGGTGGTTACCGGCGGCTCTTTCGTTTTGTGTGTTGCGTCGGTGTTCGAGAGAGCCCGCTACGCGGGCTCTCTCATTCGCTCACCGTCGCGCGCAGCTCATCAGCTGCCCGCGCCCGCAAGGGTGCCCGCGCACGTCGCGACGCCCATGGCCGTCGCGTTCAGGCTTGCCGTCGCATCGGCGAGCGCTGCGGGAACCTCTCCGATCGCGCCGAGGCCGCACGTCAGGTCGAGTGCTGCGCCGATCGAGAGCTTGTCCTTGTCGACTGCCTTGAGCGCCGCTTCGATTGCGGCTTGGCCCGAGGTTGCCAAATCAGCGCTGGCCTTGACGACCGCTTCGATCTTGGCGTTCTTGGCCTGCAAGCTTCCAAAGGCTTTGCCCACCGCTTGCAGCTTCGCGTCGAACGCGGCTTGAGCAGAGAGGTCGCCCTTGAACTTGGTCTTGAACTCGTCGGTCAACTCGTACTTGACGCCGACCTTGGGCGGTTGGCACTCGGCGTGGAACGAAGCATCGGCTTTCGCTGTGGCTTTGCACTCGGCCTTGACCATCGGAGGCGTGGCTTCGCCTTCGCACTTGCCGCTGCACTCGACCTTTGCGTCGGCTTTGGCTTCGCACTTTGCGGTGGCGCTGGCGTCGCACTTGCCATCGGGTGGCGTGTATTCGCAAGAGCCCTTGCACTCGCCGCTGCAGCTGCCGCCCGCTTCGAGGTCGCAGGAACCCTGACAGGATCCCTTGCAGGTCGCGCCAGCGTTGAGCTTGCACGTGCCCGAGCCGTCGGCTGCACCGGCTTCGGTGCTCGCCGTGAACTCGCCGTCGCAATCTCCCTCGGCGGTCACATTGCAGGTCCCGTTGCAGGCCCCTTCACACATGCCACCAGCCTTGAGGTCACACGTGCCAGAGCAGGTGCCTTCGCACTTGAAGGAAGGCGGTGTGCCTTCGCACTTCAGCGTTGCGTCTGCGGAGCAGCTCGCCATCGCCGACGCGCTGGCTTCGCAGCTACCGGAGCACTCGACCTTGGCCGAGGGACCCTTGACGCTCGCGTCGCACTTGGCCGAGGCTTCGATCGACGCGCTGGCGTTGACTTGGCACTTTGGCGGTACGAATTCGAGACTGATTCCACCCATGATCGCGCCATCGAGCCCGCCATCGATCTTGCCTTTGATGGCGGCGTTCAACTCGTCGATGCTCATCGCAGCAGCACCTTCGACGCCGAGCGCACCCGCGATGTTGGCCAGCTCCAATTGAACTTCACCTTGAAGCGACGCGGCTTGAATCTGCAGTTCGGCCACAGCGCTGAAGAAGGCGTCGACCTCGGTAATGCCCGAGATCTTTCCGTGGGCCTCAGCGAGGCCTTTGCACTCGAACTTGCAGATGCCAGCTAAGGGATTGTCCACCCCCGCATCATCGAGCGCTTTTGTCGCATCGCTACAACCTGCGCTAACGCCGGTCGCGATCAACGCAATACCAGTAAGTAGTTTCTTCATGTTTTGTAAGCTCCTCGATTGCGCGGGATCACGATCCAGCGAAGGTGGCGGCCACATCGACGGTAGCCTGCAAAGTTGCGTTGAGGTCTGCGACCGAATCCGTGAGGGCCGAGCCCACTGTATCGATCGACTTGCCGGCGCAGTATGCGCCGACCACGACATCGGCGTCGGTTGCAGTCGCTAGACTCGCAATGGTGTCTCCGACAGCCTTGACGCCTGCTTCAGCGAGGCCGCCGCCCGCGGCGACGACCGCCTTGAGCTTGGCGCCCTTGGCCGCGATTTCGGCAAAGGCGTGGCCAACTGCCTGAATCTGTCCTTCAAACTTCGCCTTGGCTGCTACGTCCCCATCGAGCATCGCTGCGAAGGTACCTTCGAGCTCGTACTTGATGTCGACGGATGGCGGCGTGCACTCCGCAGAAAACTGCGCATCGGCCTTGGCGGTCGCTTCGCAGTCAGCTTTGACCATCGGCGGTTTGACTTCGCCGTCGCACTTTCCGCTGCACTCGACTTTGGCGCCCGCCTTGGCCTCGCACTTTGCCGTTGCACCGCCCTGGCACTTGGCATCGGGAGGCGTGTATTCGCAGGAGCCTTTGCACTCGCCGCTGCAATTGCCCCCGGCTTTCAACTCGCAGTGGCCTTTGCAGGTACCGTTGCAGGTGGCGCCCGCATTGAGCTCACATGTTCCTGACCCGTCCGCTGCACCCGCCTCGGTGCTCGCGGTAAACTTGCCGTCGCAATCGCCCTGGGCCTTGACCTCACAGGAGCCACTGCACTCGCCTTCGCACGTTCCGCCAGCCGTCAGGTCGCAACCGCCGGTGCAGCTCCCCTCGCACTTGAACGACGGCGCCGTGCCGCTGCAGGTCAAGGTCGCGTCGGCAGAACAGCTCGCCATCGCCGAAGCTTCCGCTTCACAGCTGCCCGAGCATTCGACCTTGGCTTCGCCGCCCTTGACGCTCGCGTCACACTTGGCAGACGCCTCCAAGCTCGCCTTTGCGCTCACTTGGCACTTGGCCGGCGAGGCGACGATCTTGATCCCACCCTTGAGATGTCCGTCGAGCTTGCCATCGATCTTGGCCTTGATCGCGGCGTTCAGTTCGTCAATCGACATCGTGGCCGCGCCATCGACGCCGAGTGCGGCGGCGATGTTGACCAACTCGAGCTGAACGTCCGCCTTGAGCGAGGCCGCTTGCACTTGCAGGTTAGCGCTGGCCGCGAAGAAGGCGTCCAAGCTTTGGATGCCGGAGATGTTGACCTCTCCGTCAGCGAAGGCCTTGCACTTCCAACCGCACACGTCGAGAAGATCATCGATCGGCGCTCCCTGTTCGCCCGCTTGCAGTTTGACGACTGCAGCTTGCTTGGCTGCCGCGACGTCGGCGCCAGCGGTTGCTCCCTGGGGCGATTGCTGACACCCCATCATCCACGCCGTGGCAAGCAGCGGTGTGCTGAACCTTGCCAGGCCTCCAAGTAGTTTACGCATTGAAAGCACTCCTTGATGATTGCTTAGCCCGAGACGTGGACCATCGTGCAGACCCATCCCCAGGCAAGTGCCGGAGTCTATGCTCCAGTGCCGTGCTTGTCAGGGAGTTTTGCGATTGCATTGGTTACTGCAGAGACGAGTGGTCCGAGCGATCCCTCACACCCGCAGACGACGCGATCATCGATCGCGCTTTCAACGGGTCTTCCGTGCTCCTGGTGCCTTTGGACGTAAGCAAGAATTGGCCAGAAATTGGCTGAATCTTCGACGGCACTCAACCGCCCAATATTCAGTCGCCGATGCTAGCAGAGTCAGCACGTATCGTGAAATCAGTGCCGCACTCGGCGCTGCAAATGTGCACGAACCGGGCCGACCTCGGGCTAGTAGGTGCGACTCAATCGCACCCAAACGTCGCCGCTCGCCGAAACAGGGTCGTTTGGCGTGATGCGCCAACGCAAGAGTCGTTGAGCGGCGGTGCCCAGTACATCGAAGGGCGCGACATTCGTGTCGCACGCCGCACTGCACTTCTCACACGATTGACAGGTTTCGAATCCGATTGAGCCAGTGCGCGTTGGCGTCGATTCTGCTTCGATATCGCTCGAACGCGACGATTCGGAGCATTGAACGGCGTACGCGCGTGTGATCTTTCGGGCCTCTGCGTTCGTATCCATCCATGGGATCAATAGGTCGACGCCCGGCGCCCTTTGGGACACCTCGGACGTCGCTGCTGAAGCGACCGAACGCGCTGCTGAGCCCTGTACGGCGAAGCTCACGTTGCGCGTGAAATTCAGTCTCAGCGGGACGAGGGCCGAACAGGAGACCGAGTTCGCGGCGGGCGGATAGTTAAATAACTCCAAGCTCACAGCGCCAAACCGGGGGCTCTGTGAGATGAAATAGCGGCCAGGGCCCAGCAACAGCGCGAACACGTCGCCCTGCTCGCCGTCGAAGCTCGGGCTGAGCCAATGTTCGTGCGGAACCCGCGGCGTATCTCCACAGGACTCCATCAGCGCGCCCGACCCACCGCTCTGAACGACCCATTGGGGGCCCTCGAGATTGAACGTTCGGATCGCGGGCACCTGTTCACAATTGGCCGCTAAGGGTGAGCTCGACAACTGGGGCTGTGCACATTCCCAGATTCGCACACAGGCCACGTCCATGTCGGGACTGGCGAGCGCAGAATCCCAAGTCGTCTTCAGCTCTGCCCCGTAGACCTCGCGGAAGGCATTGCTCGTCGCAGCAAAGTCGGCAGTGGCGCTGACGCGCTCGTAAAAGCGCATGAACTGTTTTGGGCCGTGCGCTTTCAGCAACCAACCCACGAACCAGCGCGCCGCAGAGTACAAGCCTTTGTAGCCGGGTACGGTGTTCGAAGACCAACTCTCGGGGGCGAACGCATTGACGACGTCGACCGGTTCGGGGCGCGGCCGCACGTGATGGGCACAAGACAACGATTCGGCGAGGCCTTCCTCGAGCAGTGTGTGACGTCGACCGAGTGCAGAGAGATAAGCGTGCACGAGCTCGTGCAAGGAGATGCCCTCGGCGCTTTGCACGCCGACTTCGGCGTAGAAGCACTCGGCGTTGAAATCACTGCAGCTGCCGTGCGCACGCAAGTCTTTGGCATCCTGGAACTTGTAGTAGTCGATACGGCGTCCGACTGGCCAGGTGAACCCCAAGTAGTCGCGCATCACGGAGAAGTGATGCTCTAGGGTTTCCGTTACCCCACGACACACACTGTCGTCGCTCGGGTGGCTGTGATAGACGAAGTGCTCGGAGTCCCAGCGTTGCTCCGTCTCGAAATGGATGGTGCGTTCTTGGGGTGCGTGGTCCTTGCAGCTCACGAGCGCCGCCAACGCCATCCAGGGGATGCCGTGCGTACGTCGCCCGTTCACGCGCTGGCTCTAGCTTTGGCGCGTTTGGAGACTTGACGCTTGGTGAGCATCTTCTTGCGCAGCTTTTGACCGGGTTTGCCGCTTTGCAGAAAGGTGCGCGCGGGATCGACCGCAAAGCGACGCTTGAGCGCGGCTCGGCCGACCAACATGCGGCACATCATGTCTTTGCGCGAGACCAAGCTGATCTCGACGGAGTAAGTGTGTTGACCGACGCGAATGTTCGCTTGCACCACGTGGCGCTCTTGGCGTGCACCCGTGCTCGGTCGTACGCGTGCAGTGCGCGCGCGAGGCGCTTTGACTTGCACGTAGTGGCCCGAGGCCCGATCGAGCACGACGCGAAAGCTCAACGCGCCGTCCGGCAGTTCTTCGATGTGCTCGGCGTGAATCGAGCTCGTGCGCGCCCCGGTATCGATTTTGGCGAGGATGTTGCGAATCCCCCACTGTGGAAACGACACCAACTCACGCCAACCCACGATCTCGAGTTTTCGCGCGCTCGCCCTCTTGGTGACCTTCTTCACCAGCTTCGCCACTGAACACTGTCCTGCACGCCGCGCCCGCGACAAGCAACAGGAAAAGGGGTTCATAGGGCGGAAAGCACCGAGCAGAAGCTCCCAAACCCGTAGCGCGTCGCTCCGAAACCCGGCTCGACTTCGTTGCGATACACAATTGGGGGCCCACAGCGCGCCCAGCTCTTGGGGAGCTTTTCGAGCTGGGCTCGGTATCGCACCAAGGGATCTCCAGGCTGCCGTGTCCGTAGACTCCATGATGCCGCGTCCACCCTCCGTCCCGAGCGCACCCCCGTACCATCCGACTCGCCGCGCTTGGCTTCGCGGGCTTGCCGGCTCGCTGGGCTCTGCGGTGGGCTTTGCCCCGGCAGTATTCGACGTCGATTCTGCGTGGGCTGCCGAGGGGAGCGCGGCGGCCGCGGCGGACGACAAGCCCGAGATCTTGGCGCTGCAACCCTTGGGTGAACAACTGCCCGACGAGCAGGTCGCGCTGGTGCGTCAAGCGTTGGGCGCATTCTATGACTACGAGGTCCAATTGCTTCCGCGAGTGGCGGTACCCAAAGCCGCCTACTATGCGCCACGCAAGCGCTATCGCGCCGAGAAGATCTTGGATGAGTTGGTCAATGACCGCCCCGACGCTGCGCGTTTCGTGCTTGGGCTTACGGCCGTCGACATCTCCACCACCAAGGGCAAGGTCTTCGATTGGGGGGTGCTTGGGCTCGCGAACATCGCGGGAACGGCGTGCGTCATCTCGACGTTTCGCACGACTCGAGGCGCTAGCAGCGCCCTTCACGCTCAGCAGCGCTTCGCCAAGACGGCGGTGCACGAAATTGGGCACAATCTGGGACTGCCACATTGCCCGAATCGCGGTTGCTTGATGGAAGATGGGCAAGGCAGCGTGTTCACGACCGACCACGAGTTCGACTTGTGTGCGGATTGCCGCGCCAAGCTCGCCAAGTCTGGGGCGAAGTTAACGACGGGCGGCAGCATTCCGTGGCCGGAGCCCGGCTCTCGTTGAAAATGACGTTCGCTGCAAGTGCGGCCACTGTGGGGTTGATCGCCGTCCTGGGGGCCGCAGCGTGTGGCCGTGCAGGCTCTGGAGTAGCCGAACTCGACGCACAGAGCTCGACCCAACCCAAACTGTCACCTGTCGATTGCGAAGGAGCATCGATGCTCGGCGACTCGCCTGCGGCGCGGCTCGAACCCCTGCCGCTTCCAAAGCCAAGCGAGATGACTTCCACGTCGCAAACCGAACGCGCGTTGGCGCCGTGCCCCAAGCGCCCAGAGCTGCTCGGGGTTCCGTCTTCACCCATGAGCATCACACTTCACGGGCGTGCGCTGGACCGCGCGCGCAGCGTCGTGGTCAGCCTAGACGGCCACGACGATCCGCGCTTCGAGCTCGCCGTAAAAGGTGAATTGACCAACGCGTTGGGTCACGCTCCGCTCGAACTCGCGCCGCACTTGGCTCGCGCAGTGGGCGAGGTTACCGAACGGTTCGAAGCGTCGGTGACGGCTTGGGGCAGCTCTGAACAGAGTGAGGCCACCGCGCATTACAAGCTGGGTCAGCTCGTTGCTGCGCGGCTTTTGCGGCCGTGAGCGCGCGCTTCACGCGCTCACGTTACTTCAATGAGACGATGTTCAACTGGCCTGCGTCGACCTTGGCGCTGATGGGTGAACGAGGTCCCTCTGTGCTAACCTGAACCGCGAGTTGCACGATGCCTGCCGGCAATCGAACGCGCAAGGGCGTCTTTCCGAGGTAGCGACTCCCTTGATAGATCATCAAGCCCGGCTTGGCACTGACCACCAACACATCACCCGTGCCGAGCGATGGTTGGGTCGGCGACGGTGCGAGGGTGCTGGGTTCTGGCGCAGGCTTGGGTCTGCTCGCGTACGTGGAACTCGCAGGGCTCGAGCTTGGCGCGCTCACTGCTCGCTCTGCCGATGTCTTCACGGCCGGTTTGGTTTCAGCTTGCGTAGCACTCGACGACGAATTGAGTGGCGCGGGGACCACTGGGACCGCGGGTACTAGCGGAGCTGGGTTCAATGGAGGTGTTACGGGCTGACTCAGCTCGGCAGCACTTGGTTCATTCAGCAGCGGTGACGCCGCAGCCAGGGCCGTTGGACTCGCTTGTGTGCGAGAACCGAGCGCGCCGCTGAAGTGAAGCGTGACGAACAATGCGAGTGCCAACGCCGTCGAGGGCAAGCCGCTGGCTTTCAAGCGTTGCAGGCGACGAGTCATCGGTATCGAGGGTTGGGTTGCACGCACCGAGATCGCCGCAGCTAGCGTTCCCGACACGTTCGACGCACGCGGCTCGAACGTGGGACTTGGAACGTGTTCACTGGGTGGCGCTACAGCGCCCACTACCGCCGCACGCGCAGGCAAGGTGGGCATGGCTGTCGCTTGGGCCAACAGTGCAGCGGTGACCCTAGGGCTTGCTACCTTGGTTACGATGTTTGCAGTGGGGGGCTCGGACGGTGGCGAGTAGTCGCTGCTGACCAAGTCGTCGTTGCGGGGCAGCCGCTTCGGCAACGACAGCGACGGTTCGCTGTCTTCGACCAAGCCGAGCACCTCGCGTGCAAAATCGATTTCAGGTAGCGCCGGCGCAGGGGGTATCGGTCTCGATTCTTCCGCCCAGCGTCGACGCTCCGTCTGCGACCCTGGAAAGAACCCGTTCAAGAATTCGCTCAAGTGAGCGTGCGTGACGGGTTGTCCGCTACTGGCGAGCCACAACTCCAGATCTTGCGCCATCTCACCTGCCGTTTGATAACGCAACTCGGGGTTTCGTTCGATCGCGCGCGAGAGGATTGGATCGAGTCCTTCGGGGATCCCTTCGACCACTTGGCTCGCTTTGGGGATGGGATCCGAACAAACCGCTTCCATGGTGCGCACTTCCGTCTCCCGCCGGAACAAGCGATCGAGCGTCACCAACTCCCAAAGGACGATCCCAAGAGCCCAGATGTCGACACGCCGATCATACGTCGTTCCGAGGATCTGCTCGGGTGCCATGTACGGCAGTTTGCCGAACAGGTGTCCCGTCGTTGCAGTCTGCACCAGGCGGTCGCGAAAGCGAGCGATTCCGAAGTCCAAAACCCGAACCGTGCCGTCGTACAGCAGGAACAGGTTCTGGGGACTAACATCGCGGTGCACCACACCCAGCGGCTTACCTTGGGGATCACACGCTTCGTGCGCGGCGTGCATGCCTTCGGCAACGTCAGCGATGACGCGCGCGAACAGACGCGCGCGCTGTGCAGTGCTCAAGCCGATGACCCGACGCTTGAGCGCGCGCAAGATGCGTGAGAGCGGCTCGCCGACGAGGTACTCCATGGCCATGTATGGACGGCCATCATCCTCGCCGAAGCCCACGACTCGGCAGACGTAGGGGTGAGCGATGTGGGTCAACACTCGGGCTTCATCGAGGAAACGCTTCTTGAAGCGTTCGTTGCGCGTCAAGTGCTCGTGCATCAGCTTGAGTGCGACCGTGCGTTCGAGTCCAGAATGGCCCGCTTCACGTGCGATGTAAACGGTGGCCATTCCGCCCGCCCCGATCTCCAAGCAGGGTCGGTAACCTCCCACCTTTAGCTCCACGCGCCGCGACGGCGGCAGACTCAGGGTCTTGCTCTGTGCACTCTTCATTGACTCGTCCCCTCACTAGTCGCTGCGGGTGCCCCTACGACATCCGCTAGCCGAAACTCCACACGCCGATTCTGCTCGCGCCCTTGACGAGTTTCGTTGCTCGCAATTGGGCGCATCTCGCCGTACCCGATCGCCGTAAGTCGGCTCACAGGCACTCCGTTCTCCACCAAGGTGTTCTTGATCGTCTCGGCTCGCTTCTGCGACAGCACTTGGTTCGCGCGCTCACCGCCAGCGTTGTCGGTGTGGCCTTCAATCGAGATCATCCCGAGATCTTCACGACTGGCGATCACCGAAGCGAGTTCTTTGACCAACGGCAAACTGCGCGCTTGCAGCCGGTCACTGCCGCGTTCGAAGTAGATCGGCTCCAGGGTTCGAATCTGCTCCTGTTCGACGCGCAGTAAGTCGGGGCATCCATCCTCGTCGTCGATGCCGTTGGCCGTTTCTTTTTCGTTCGGGCACTTGTCGCCCGCGTCTGCGATGCCGTCTTCGTCGTTGTCAGCCTCGGGACACCCGTCTTCGTCCTTGAAGGCGTCCTTGTCTTCGGCTTGGAGCGGACAAGCGTCGATGCCGTCCGCGATGCCGTCCTGGTCGTTGTCCGATTCCGCGCACCCGTCCTCGTCCTCGAAAGCGTCGCGGTCTTCCGGCTCCAAGCGACACTTGTCGACGGCGTCGGGGATCCCGTCGCGGTCGTCGTCGAGTTCGGGACAACCATCCTCGTCCTTGAAGTGATCGTTGTCTTCTGCTTCCTGTGGGCAAGCGTCTTTGACGTCGGCGATTCCGTCGCCATCGCTATCGCTGGGCTTGGATTCGTGTTCCGGGTTAATGGCTGTAGGGGCTGGTTCGGCAACTTCGGAGTTGGTCCCGATCATCCCAACGATTCGAAAGTCGGGAGTGCCGACGCCGCGGCTCAGGCCAGGGCCAATCCCGAGCCCCGTCATCCAGCTTCCAAGGTGATAACGGGCACCCGCCAGCAAACTCGCCGGCGTGGCAGCGCCGCCAAGAAAGTGAGAGAACTGCGTCGCGATCGCGCCTTCGCCGGTCAGCGCGAACGCATCGGCAATTGGCAACGCGACGCCCAAGCCGAGCAACGCTTCGCTCGTGCCCTGATCACCATTCCAGGCGGAGCGATTGCGGACGTTTGCGCTGATGTTCGAAGTCAACAGCACGCCGTTCTTGCCGAACTCACGGCTGACTATGGCGCCGAGCGTCGCCGCGGTGTGTCCGTCTCCGACGAAGCGATCTCGATCCCCGATCGGCAATGCAATGCGGCTTGCCAGGGCTAGCTCGATCACGTCGCTCTGTTGCAAGAGCGCAAAACGTAGGTCGAGCGCCGCGTCACCGAGTGCGAAGCCATCTGCACTAGGGCTGACCGAGCGCTCGTCACCTGCCTGGTAATACAGGGGAATCAACGCGGCGATTTGCAGACGTCGCCAGAGCGCCAAACCGATCGCGCCGTAGGCCCCGAACTGCTGATGGATGACTCGTGTCTGGTTACCGCTACCATCGCGCCAGACCAATGGATCATCGTTGTAAGCAAGGGACAATCTGCCGAAGGGTTGTAAGTGTCCGAGCTCCGCGTGAGCTCTCGGGGTCTGCAGCAGATCGCTACCGCTGACGGGGGCGTCATACGTATCGATGCCTCCGGCCGAGGCCGTTTCGACGACGAGCGCGAGGCTCGCCAATAGCGCTAGGTGGATCCTCGGGACCTTCACTTACGCCTCCGGGCCAAAGTCACGCCCAAACACAGCAGGCACCACGTGCCAAGTTCGCTCTTGCCCGAGGTACGACCCATGGAGCACGCGCCGCCCGTCATCTGGCCATTGACTGCGGGCTCTTCGCTGCCAGCATCGGCATCGGTCAGCGCGTTGCGCTCTGCCGGCGTTGACCGTCCCTCGTCATGAGGCTTGTCCACGCTGGGTTTTTCGACGTCGACGCCGTTGGGGGCGGGGACGCTCACGGGTGAACCGCTATCGCGAACCTCAGCGTCGTCTTGCTCAGGCTTTTGGCTCTGTTGATCTTGCTGATGGTCGCCTGCTGAAACCACATCACTCGAGGGGGCGCTGTCGTCTTTCGACGAAGGTGTCGGCTCCGCGCTGTTGCCCTGTGCTCCCGAGTCATCCTCGTCAGCAGCGCTCGATGCTGAACCCGCGTCGTCGTGCGCGCTCGATGGATCGATACTATCGTCTTGTACGACGTCTACGACGCCATCGCTCGAGGGCGCAGTTGCCGTTTCGTCGGTGCCGCCACTGTCGAACGCGCTCTGCCCAGCATCGATCGCGCTTGGGCCAGCATCGCAAGCTTCGTTGGCGCAAGCCAGAGTGCCACCGCCGTCGGCTCCTGCGTCCGGCGCTGCTTCATCGGTCGCAGTGCTGTCCGTTGCGGTGTCATCGGTGACGGTGTCATCGGTCGCAGTGTCATCCGTTCCCCCACAGCCGACATTCGCCGTCTCGACACAGGCGTTGAGTACGCACGTCAGCGTCGAGCAGAGCGGCTCTTCGCCGCAATCGTCGTCGCTTTCACAGCAATTCAAGCTTGGGGAGTGCAAGCATGCCCCAGCTACGCACAGATCGACGGTGCACGCATGTCCGTCACTGCATTGCGAATCCGAGCCGCACAGGAGCTGCAACGGCTCACTCTGTCGTGCAACTGTTTCTCGCTCGGGCTCGGTCGAGGGCTCCTCGTTTAGCCCGCCGCAGCTCGTTAACCCTAAGCAAATCAAAGATAACCCCACGCAGATCAATGTCATGCGCGCACGCAAACGCCCCACCGCATTCATCCAACTCCTCCACCCCGAGTGAGTCCGCAGGCCACCCCGCCCGAGCCACACTCAATGGAGAGTGATCTCGTTTCGCGTCCTCACTATTGACGTACGCGGTCCGAGCGCGTTCGTTAAGCAGAAACTACGACCGCTTCGCTCGAGCTCTGCCTTGCTCTTTTGACTTCAACGTCACTGTCGCTGCGGAAGTCGCTATGGTTTAGGCCTTTTTCTTTGCCGATTCCATGGTGTCCGCGGTGTAGTCGTCCCAATCGAACTTCGCGTGCGTTCCAGACAACTGTTTCAACGCGGGAGAGTTGCGAACTAGACGTGCCAAATTGCGCTCGGCTTCGACCCGAATTTGATAGGCCCTCGGCGCGCTGAGATTGAGGCGCTTGGCGATCGCAGACAGAGACATGCCGCGCTTGTAAGCAAGTCGCAAAACGAGCCGCTCGCGTTTGTCGAGCTGAGCAAGGGCCCAGCGCAAGGCTGCTGCAGAGTAACTGTTTGCAAACGCATCTTCCGGCGTAAGCATCGAATTGGAGAGCGTTTCATCGTCTATCGGGGATATCGCAAACTCACTCAGCTCCAGCGCGTTCCAACAGTCGTCCTCGTCACACTTGAGCTCGAGCGCGAGCTCGTGGGTGTCGGGTGCTCGCCCTCGGACCTTTCGATACTCCTCGGTAACCCGCTCCACTTGGCGCACGAGCAGGCGTTCGGTGCGCGACAAAGGATCGAAGTGGCGAGCCTCATCGCGGATCGCACCGCGAACCCTGACTTGTAGATATCGACGAAAGTGGTCTGGATCCATGTCCTCGAAGTGGCGCAGCGCCTCCATCAAGCCCACCATCGCCGCGCTTTCTATGTCGGCGCGTAGGTGACTAGGAACTCCTTTGCAGGCAAGCCGCGCGAGTTGCTGCACTTCACGGATCAGGTCATGAACAAGAGCCTCGTCTTGCGCGGCGTCGTGGCCCGCATCGCTTGGCGGCTGGTCAAAGGTTACCGCGTCGCCACTGTTAGACTTGCGCGGGTCGCCCATCTCGACAGCTCTTCCCCCAGCTTGGTTGGCACAGCGCTGCTCCCCGCAACCCAGTGCCGAGGAAGGCTGTTCTCGTATTATCGGTTCCAAAGGGCGATCGATAAGGGCGGGCTCGCGAAGATTGCTGGCTTCGCCCCGGGGGCGCTGGCCATCCGAACCGCATCGTGTGCCAGAAACTACCGTGATTTCTGCGGCTTGGAGCTGCAGGGAGCTGGCTTTGACGCGCTTTGCGTAGAAATGCGTCCGGCGGCTGGCGACGACCGTGCCAACGCACCCTTGCTTGCGGGCGCTCGCCGTGGATTTGGTGAATCAGAGGACGCCGACGTCTTCGAGCAAGTACTTCACGACTTGGCGCTGCATGTCGATGCGTCGGCGCTCTTCGAACACTTCCCACGTCTCTACGCAGATCCCGATGCAGCCGACCTTGTCGACGATCACTTCGGTCGACGAAGTGGCGACAGGATAATAGTGCGGCGCCCAGACCTCGTAAGGGTGCTGCAGCGTTTCGTTCATGCGCGCCACGACGCGCTCGATGATTTGCGGCATTGGCTTCACGCCGTAAACCAACGTTTGTCCGAACGACTGCGGCACCTCGGGGTGAAATCGCTTCAAGCTTTCGTGCAGCGTGGCCATGATCAATGGCTTTTCGTCTTCGACCAGCGCCATGAAGCGCGCCGCCAAGCGACGTTCGGCTTCGGGAGCGTCGCTCGCGCCTGGGAAACAGCGGTTGAGATCGAGACCACCGGGCGCCATGCGTTGGCGCGCGCGGTAAGCCGCGGGGTTCATCACCGGGATGATGATCAAACGTCCGCGTTTCGGAGTGATGCCTTCTTCGAGCAGCTCCTGAAGAGCGTGCGTGCCCGCGACTTCATTGCCGTGGATGCCGCCTTGGATCAGCGCCGTTGGACCCGGCTCTTTGGCGTCGAAGACGTAGACCGGGATCGTGGGTGCGAGAAACGAAACGCCAGTGGGAAGCGGCATCGGGGTTGGTCCTTGGGCGTCAACTAGCCGTCGCCGATTTCATTGCTGAGCGGCAGGTGCTGGCAAGCGAAAACGTTCCGGGTTCTGTCGCACGAATCCGATGTACAGCTCGAAATCGGCGAGACCCGGCAATTCGCCGCTCTCGACCGCCAACTCGAGTTCCTTGCGCATGTCGCCAACGAGCTTGCTCGGCGGCAAGCCGAACGCGCGCATCAGCTCTTCACCCAGACCCTTGGGCAAGGCCTTGGGCTTGTTGTCTTCGGCCAGCAACGCCTCGATCCGATCGCCCATGGCTTTGAGCTGGAACAGGAACTTGCGCCGCTTCTCCTTGCGCTTGGTCGTCATGTCGGCGCGCGACAAGGCCAACAGATCCTGCAATTGCTCGCCGATCTCGCGCGCAAAACGCCGCGTCGCGCTATCCGTCCAGGACTCTTCGTACTGGTGCGCGCGCTGGTGGTGATAGATCAGAAATTGAATCGCTTCCGCGAGCTGTTCCTCGGGGAACAGCTTCTCCCGGCGACGGATACGCTCGAACATGCGCGCTCCGGCTTCCGCGTGATGCAAGAAGTGAACGGTGCCATCTGCGGCAACGCTGCGCGTACGAGGTTTACCGATGTCGTGGAACAACGCAGCCCAGCGCACGCTCAGGCGCGGCACGGCTTGAATCACGACTTGTAGCGTGTGTCGCCAGACGTCCTTGTGCAGGTTGTCGCCCTCGCCAAAGCCCATCAACTGGGTGACTTCGGGGAAGACCGCTTCGAGCAGGCCACCTTGCTGCAAGGCGAGCAAGCCGAGGTCGGCGCGGCGCCCGAGCAGGATCTCGTCCAGACGTTCACGCAGCTCGGCCTTGGGCATCGCGCGGACGTCCTCCGGCAAAACCCGCAAAGGAACGCCGAGCGCGCCCTCCGCCAACTCCTTGCCCGGTCGATGCGCGCAGACGAGCGCAAAGCCGAGCAGCTCGCGCGCGCGGTCGGCATCTGCGTCCACAATCCGAGGAACGGGCAGCGGGCTCGGCGGAAGGGTTTCTGCAGTCGAGGGCATTGGGGGGTTGGGGCTGGTAGCAAACTAGGGCCGCCGGTGCAAACGACCTTCATCGCCCGGGATAATCCTGCGGCACTTGAGCTCGGGTTCGAGCAGAGTTTGAATCAGACTTCAATCATGTCCAGCTTCCCCAACAGGCCCCTGGTCAGCTTGTGCCTCGGCTGGCTCTGCTTCGTCCAGTGCGTCGGACCGGAGCAATCACCGGCGCTCACACCTCGCACGGGTGCCGCGCAGGAACGGAACGCTGCCGATCCAACAGCGAGCAGTTCTAGAAACACGGGGGCGAGCGACGCTGGAGCTCCAGGGCCTTTCGAGTCCACGGAGGGGTGTGAGCTCCGTTGGTCATGGACCGATCCCGTCTTGGGCGAGATCCCGGTCGTGGTGATCGTGCCCGCGCGGGCGAAAGCGGAAGACCGATTGCCGGTGTTGGTGGCTTTCCACGGGCGCGGCGAGAGTCAGAAGGGACCGGCGCGCGGCGTCCGCGGTTGGCTAGACGACTACCAGCTCGGGCACACGCTCGAGCGGCTAGCGGCGCCGCCGTTGACGCGCGACGACTTCAAGGGATTCGTCACCGACTCACGGCTGAAGGAGCACAACGCGCGTCTGCAGCGGCAGCCGTATCGCCCATTGATCATCGTGATGCCGTACCTGCCCGACGCGCTGAAGCGCGTCGAAGTCTTCGACAATGGCGCAGCGCTGGCGACGTTGATCGTCGACCGGGTATTGCCTCGGGTTTACTCGGAGACGCCCGCGCGGGTTGGGGCTACGGGCGTCGATGGTGTGAGCCTCGGCGGGCGCGCGTCGCTGCTCGTGGGTCTGTCACGGCCTAGGGCCTTCGCAGTCGTTGGGGCCATGCAGGCGGCGCTCGACGATAGCGAGTTGGACGCCTTTGCCGCGCTGGGTGAGCAAGCTCATCGCGCCAATCCGCGGCTCGAACTGCGTCTATTGACGACCCGCGACGACCCGTTCCTGGATGTGAACACCGAGCTGCACGCGCGGCTCGAACGGCGCGCAGTGCCGTCCGAGTTACGTGTCGTGCCGGGGCCGCACAGCTACACCTTCAACCGCGGTCCGGGCGGCTACGAGATGCTGCTGTTCCAAGAGAGTGAGTTGTATGACCTTGGCGAGCCGTGACGCCAGAGCGTCAGCTCATCACTCGGCGGTGACCAAGCGCGGGACCTCGTGGCGCGTCGCCAGTTGCTCGAGCACGAGCTGAGTTGCGACGTACGCGTAACCCGCGGCGAACATCAACGTGAAGGGCGTGGCGAACCAGTGCCCGGTTTGGATCGAAGCGATCACGCTGCACACCGAGATGGCACACAGCACGAGCTCCGTCCACGGCAGACGCGCGCGGCCGTGATAGCGCGAACCGTTGCTACCGCGCTTCGGCGTGCGCACGAACTCACCGGCCATTTCGCGCAGGCCACCGATCACGGCGCGCGTGACGAGCGGGCTCAAGCCCGCACCCAGCGCGATCACCAACGGCAAGCGCATGATCGCTCCACCGGCGGGACGCCCTTGACCCCGTTCAGCCAGAGCCAGGAATGCGCCGAGTGAACCCGTGGCACCGAGACACAGCGGCAGATCGATGAGCGCCATGGTCTTGATGTCGGCAGCCGGAACGACGAGCAGTGCCGGCAATACCAGCACCGTGAGCAGCAGCATCAACGGATAGGCCGCATGCGGCGTCAGGTGAAAGAACGCTTCGAGGCGCTGCGAGAACGTGAGCTGCTTGGCGCTGAGCACGGTGCCCAGGAGCTTGCGCGCGGTCTGCACCGTGCCCTTGGCCCAGCGGTACTGTTGAGCGCGCAGCGCGCTCATTTCCTCGGGCAGTTCGGCGTGGGTCACGACGTCAGGGCGGTAGATGAATTTCCAGCCCTTGAGCTGTGCGCGGTAGGAGAGATCCAAGTCTTCGGTCAGCGTGTCGTGCTGCCAACCGCCCGCGTCGTCGATTGCCGCGCGGCGCCAAATGCCGCCGGTGCCAGAGAAGTTGAACAGGCGACCCGAGCCGAAGCGGGCCTGATTCTCCACGACGTGATGGCCATCGAGCAACAGCGCCTGCACGTGCGTGTGGAACGCCGCGTCGCGATTGAGGTGCGCCCAGCGGGTTTGCACCACGGCGACCGTGGGATCCGTGAAATGACCGATCACCCGCAGGATGAAGTCCGCCCCGGGGATGAAGTCTGCATCGAACATGGCGACGAACTCGCCTTTGCAGAGCTTCAAGCCGTAGTCGAGCGCGCCCGCCTTGTAGCCCACGCGATCCGTGCGACGGATGTGCTGGATATCGAGGCCCTGACGCTGCAAGGCTTGCACCTTGCGCGAGACGATCATGCGCGTCTCGTCCGTCGAATCGTCGAGCACCTGGATCTCCAGGCGGTCCCGCGGGTAGTCGAAGGCGGCAGCGGCATCCAACAGCCGTTCGGCGACGGTGGCTTCGTTGTACAGAGGCAACTGCACCGTCACGATTGGCAGCTCGGACGGCAGCGTGTGGGCATCGGCCGCCGCTTGGACCGTCTTGCGGTGCCGCAACCAGAGCCACACCATGTGTGCCCGGTGTACGCCGTAGGTGCACAGGAGCAAAAGTACCGCGAAATAGACGACGAGGACTGCGCTCATGGCCTCGCCAGGTACCATGATCGGCCGTCTCTTCGTGTCACCCCAATCTCATTTTTCCCCGTGGTGTTGCGGGTTTGTTCGACAGGTCAAGACACCCGGAGACAATTCGGAGACAATTGCCGAAGCCTGCCGCGCTGCGCAAATGGCTGGACGTGTGTTCTCGCTTCGAGCGGGTCTCGGGACCCAAGACTCGCTCTGAACTGCTACCGGGTTTCGCCAACGTAGCGCTCATGATTCGGGCGCACGCGGTCAGAGTCGCCTGCACCTCGGGGCGCTGACGATACGTACACCTACAGCAATGAGTCGGATGCTCTGCGCGCTCTGCGGGCAACGAGCGACCAAGCGGTCATGGCCCTACATCGCAACGAGTAACAAGTCGATGCAGTTTGTGCGGACAGCCCCTGCCAGTGGCGCTGCGGTTGGGCCGTTCGATGTCGCAAGGGATGACCAGTCTCGGCCAAAGCGCAACGATCTTGGTGTGCGATCTCAGTTGAACGGTCGGGCTCTGGGATTTCATGAGTAGCTCGCGTGAAATAGGCACACGGCTTGCTATCCTTAGCTGATACGTCGTCTGTTCCTCTTCCGAAGGCGACCTCGGTTCGTGCTGCGATGCACCGACATTGAGCTGCCTCGACCCACACTGACCTATAAGCGCTATGAAGGAACGTTGCTCGACCCAAGTTCGTCGAATCTGGGCAGCCCTGACTCTGCTGCTCGCCGTAGGTTGCCAAGATGGGCAGCATGCGCTGCCTGCTGATCTGAACGGGAGTGGCCCCACTCCCGGTTCTTCGTTGGACGTGTGCGCGCGGCCCAACGCAGGTTGCGCCTGTGACCGAGACGGCGAGGTGTCGGAGTGCGGCTCCATCAAGCAACGGGTTGGACAGTACGTCATCTGCTCGGAGGGCGAGCGCACCTGTTCTTCGGGCGTGTGGAGCGAGTGCGTGCCGCTGCGCGAGAAGAAGAAGCTCGCCTCGTTTGCGGCACCCATGCAGGGCGGGCTCAGTTTTCAGGCCTTGGGCAGCGCGACGACTTGCAACAACCTGTGCGATCCCGAGTGTAAACACCTGAGCGATACGCCCGCTGGGTTGATGGTCCCCGACGATCTTTACGTCGGGCCCGATGGTTTGACGCTGCCCGCCGGCGGTGGCGGCGGCAGTTGCACGGATCTCAGCGTTGCTCCGAACAGCCAGACCGTTACCATCACCGCGATCGCCGCCAACGGCACGGTCACGGCGTCGCCCGCCTCGGTAGATTTCGATGCGACCTGCGCAGGTGGCGTTCCGGTGCAACCGAACTGGACGATCAATCGCTACGATCGCGCGGTGATCGACGGCAGCGGCACGGTCACCGTGTACTCGGGCATCGCGGGCACGATCCAAGTGACGGCGCAGAGTTCCGGCGATACCGAGCACGCCAAGGTCGAGGTCCAAGTGAAGATCGACGATCGCGGTAGCAGTACCACCACTGCAACGGCGTTCGACGGCGCGGGCTCGGGTACGGATAGCGCGCGCACGCTCTATCCGTACAGGAACACGGTCTTCCCGCTCGACCTGCAAGCGCCGCTCGTGCAGTGGCAACGCGGCGATACTTCTGCCGGAGCCAATACGGCGACTGACGTACAGGTGCAGTTGCGGTTTCCGAAGGGCTGCACACCGCCTACCGCGGCAACCCCAACTACGAATTGCACCTTCTATTACTCGAAGATCTACAACAGCACGGAACCGACCTGCAGCACTTCGAGCACGATGGGTCCCTGTCTGGACAATACCCAGCCCGCTTGGCAGATCCCGCAAGAGATCTGGAGCGCGTTCGATCGAACCGCCGCGGGCGACACGACCGGCGCCGAGATCGTGATTCAACGTCGCTATGGCAGCGCGGTGAAGCCCGAGTTGACCATCCCGATCAAGTTCGCGACGGACTCGCTCAAGGGCACCGTCTATTACACGCAGTACAAGCGTTACTTGACCTCGTCGTCGTGTCCGTCGTCGGGCACCAACGCGCGCATTTCGTCGACGTACGTTCCCGGCAACATTTGTCCCGTGGGTAACTGCATCCAGAGTACGAGTGCGGGTGCGGCCACCACGCGTTCGATCGATTTATCGAGCACGAGTGCCACGAACAACGATCCGTTCGGCGGCACCGCTGGCTGCCCCGTATGTCACGCGATCTCGCCCAACGGCGGACGTCACGTTTCCGTGCAGTCGTACAACCAAACCGGCTTCGGCGGCACGGGCAAGGGCATCAACGATATCTCGTCGTTGATGGGCGACGCGACCTTCACCGGGGTGGGTAACCCGCCAACCTATAGCGGTTTGACGACGGCCAGCGACGTCAACGGGGAGCAGAGCTTCGGCTTCTCCTTCAACCCGATCTTCCCCGACGGCTCGCGGGTGCTACAAGGCTCGAATTATTGGGGCAGCACCGAGGACATTCCGAGCGGCGGAAACAACACCCAGAACGCCAACGATCTCGGCATCGCAGGCTTTTTGAAGCCGTACTTCCCAGTGAGCACGGATCTGCCGGGCGCGGGTGTACAGTTCGCAACGACTCCTGCCCTGGCGTTGATCCCCACGACGTGTCCCTCCGGCGTGATGACCGCCACGGGCAGCGCGACACTGGTGGTCGATGGCGAGACGATGTCGACCGGCAATTCGCTGTTGATGAAGGATGCGCCCACCGCGGCCTGCAACGGCGTCTACACCGTAACCACCGTCGGTAACTCGACCACGAAGTGGAAGATCACTCGCCGCAGCGACTTGGACGCGAGCAGCGAGGTCAAGCAAGGCCTCGAAGTGCGCATCTCCGACGGCAACTACAATCGCGGGAAGATTTACTACATCTCGTCCTCGACCTCGTCGTTCACCATCAACAGCTCCAGCATCACGTTTACCAAGCGCGCGAATGGGCCGCTCGTATTCGGGTCGTCGTCACTGACTGCAGATTACGCCACGACGGCAGCACTGACTCCAACCCCCGTGGTGCTGAACTCGGGCGCGAACACGTTGACCGGCGCGAGCTTCGCGACTTTGACGGTGGATGGTCACAACATGGTGGCGGGTGAAAAACTGCTCGTCAAAGACCAGGCCACCGCGTCACAGAACGGCGTGTACACCGTCACGTCAATCGGCGCAGGCGGAACCGGCACGGCGCTGTCGGCAAGTTACGCGACGACAGCCGCACTGCCCGCCCACTCGTGGAGCTCGGGTGTGATGACCGGAACGACGACTGGAACTCTTTCGGTCGACGGAGTGTTGCTCGCCACCAACGACGCGGTTCTGATCAAGAACGAGGGCAGCGCTCTGCAGAACGGCTTGTACACGTTGACGACCCAGGGCACGGGTTCGGGTACGCCGCTCACGGCTCAGTACGCGACCACGGCAGCGCTGCCCGCTCACAGCCAGAACGTCAACGTTTTGAGCGGCTATGGCGTGCTCAGCTTCGATGGCTCGACGCCCGCTGTGAACGATTCGGTCCTGATCAAGAACGAAACGACCACCAGTCAGCACGGCGTCTACACCGTCCAAGCAGTTGGCGTCGGTGCGTCGACCGTGATGCCCAGCGTGGCGTACGCTTCGACCGTCAATTACGGCGCATCGTTCACTAGCACCGGCGTGTTGCAGGGTTCAGCCAACGGGGCCATCGCGGTCGACGGAGTCACGTTGTCGCTCGGCGACGCGGTGTTGCTCAAGAACCAGACCGACCAGAAACAGAACGGCATTTACACGCTGACGACCGTTGGCGGGGGCGGTGGAACCGCGATGCCGAGCGTCAAGTATGGTTCGACCGTCGATGTCGGCGGAACGTTCACCAGTACCGGCGTGCTAAAGGCGACTACCGCGGGTCCGCTCGCGGTCGATGGGTTCACGCTGGGTACGGGCGATGCCGTGCTGCTGAAGAATCAGAGCGACCCAAAGCAGAACGGCATCTACACGCTGACGACCCCGGCGACGGGCGGCAGCGTCAGCATGCCGAGCGTCAAGTATGCGTCGAACGCGACGAACTACCCAGGTTCGTTCACTTCCACTGGCGTCTTGCAAGCGACGAGCTTCGGCGTCCTCACGGTGGATGGCACCAACGTGGGGTCGGGTGACGCGGTGCTGCTCAAGGATCAAACGGATCCAAAGCAGAACGGTATCTACACGTTGACGACCGTGGGCACCCCTGCGGGTACCGCGATGCCCAACGTGAAGTACGCTTCCACGGGAAACTACGCGGGGTCGTTCACTAGCACCGGCGTGTTTCAATCTTCGAACTGGGGACCTTTGACGGTCGACGGCGCCACACCCGTGTCAACGGATGCGGTCTTGCTCAAAGATCAGACGACGACGACCCAGAACGGCATCTACACGTTGACGACCGCGGGCAACGGCGGTTCCCAAGTTCAGCCTACGGTCAAATACGCCTCCGCATCCACGAATTATCCTGGAACGACATCTGCCGGCACGCTGACGAACTCGAGCTGGGGACAGTTGGTGGTCGATGGTTCGACGGTGGCATCGGGCGAGGCCGTGCTGCTCAAGGATCAAACGACGACGACGCAGAACGGTATCTA
>DATAHU010000124.1:0-4812 GCA_036263015.1 Polyangiaceae bacterium
CAGGTACGTCACCGTTACCGTTTGCCCGGCGCGCGCAACGACTTCGAAACGCGCGGCGGCATGCGCCGGATCGTCCGCGACCTCCGCGTCGAGTTCATGGGCGAGGGCCCGACTCACGCTCTTCGGATCGAGTTCGAGCCCGCGGGTGTCGACATGCACGAACACGCTCGGCCGTGCCGCTGCCGCGGTGGCAGCAGTCTCTGGCGCCGGGCCATCGGGGCTGTTGGTGTCGGGGGTTTCGGCCAAGGCGAGCGGTGCGAAGGCGAAGCAAGCCATAGCGGCGACCGCCGCGGCCCGAACGCGACGTCCGACTGGCGCCGCAGTGCAGGCGCGACGCGTCTCGGGCGAAACCCGGGTGGAAGTTGGATGTTCGCTGAACCCGAAGTGCATGCCGTCAGTTCCCCACCAGTGCCGGATCATTCACGAGCCGCGTCGAATTGCGACCCGCGCGTGGCGCTTTCGGCCCCGGCGCCGGAAGTGAGGAGCGCGGGAATCGAGCGGCGCCGAGCGCGTGACGCCGTGCCGGGACGCGGGTTGCCCGCCTTGCAACGGGCGCAGTCGAACTCGGGCGTCATGTGCCGACCGTGAACTTACAACGGTAAGTCAAGCGCGTTCGCACTTGGCGCCCCGCCTGATCGCGTGGGCTCGACCAGCGACTGCCGAGCAGCGTCTGGCGACACGCCGAGCCGAATCCTGGCGCACTCTCAGCCACGAGCGTGGCGCTGATCACGAGTCCAGCCTCCGAGAGCGTGAGTGTGACGGTGGCATCGCCCGCGACTCCGTTGCGCTTGTGCTGGGGCGGATAGTTGCGTTCGAGCGCCCCATCGAGGGTCGGGGGTTTGGGCTTCTCCGACAGATCACCCAGGCTGACCCACGGGTTCTCGGCCGCGCTCGGGGGCTCGGGCAGACTGGGTTTCGCTGGCGCGGGGCGCGTGCTCGCGAGCGGCTCCGTGAACCCGACGTTGGACAATACCACGCCGGTCAGCGACACCGGGCCCGCCATCGTCACTACGTTCGGCGTTGGGTTAATTGCCAGAGGGGGTGAACTCTGGGGCTCGGGGACGGCGCGTTGAGGGCGCGGTTCGGCCGGCTTGGCTTGCGGTTTGGGCGTCGACTCCTTGGCAGTGGCTGGCTCGACCGGCGCTGGCGGGGGCGGCGGAGGCTTTGCGGGGGGCTGCGGCTGGGCGAGCTCGACCACGAACGGCTTGGGCTCGGGCAGGCGCGGTGTGCGAAAGGGCAGGTGCTGTAAACCCAATGCGTGCAATGCGCCACTGACGCCAAGTGCCGCGTAGAGCCAGAGCGAGTTGTGGACTCTGTTTTTCACGCTCACCTCATGGGCTGGGGCGCACGGCGATCGCCACTTTCGTGATCGATTCCTCGCGCAGTATGTCCATGGCTCTGACCACGGCACGGTGCGGTGTGTCGCCGTCGGCCGCGATCAGCGCGCTGGGTGTATTGGACTTGTTGCGCGCGCTCCGCAGCCGGTGACGCAGTTCGGCCTCGCTGCAGGCAGCGCCGTCCAAGTGCAAGCCGCCACTGGCATCCACTTCGACGACCAAACTCGAGTCAGCTTCGTTCTTGGAGTTGCTGTTCGGTAGATCGACTTTGAGGGCACGAGTTACCACGTAGCTCGTGGCCACCATCATCACGATCAACAACACCAGCATCACGTCGACCAACGGGGTCACGTTGATGTCGCTCATGAAGTCGTCGCGCTGGGAGTTGTGGCTCGCCATCAGACGCTCTCCGAAGTGCGCAAGCAGCCGAGCACCGTGCGCCGCAGCGCCTCGGCGCGAGCGATTCGCGTCTGAACGACGCGTCGGAAGAGGTTGAACGCGGCGATTGCGGGCAAAGCGACGATCAGGCCCGCAGCGGTTGCGATCAGAGACTCACCGATTTGCGCCATCAAGCCCTCCGTGAGCGAGCCCGAGCTGACGTCGAGTTGTTGAAAGGCGTGCACGATGCCAATCACCGTCCCGAGCAGTCCGACGAACGGCGCGTTGGCGCCGAGCGTGCTCAGAAAGCCGAGGTAGCGCTCGAGCTCCAAGCGTCCGAGTTCCATCGCTCCCAACATCAGTTCATCGGCGCTGGCCGCCGACGGCTGTGCGAGCGCCGCCCGATCCAACGAAGCCAGGGCCACTTTGGCTTCGAAGCTCGGAGATTCCGAGAGCAACTTGGAGGCCGCTTGCCACTGCTGTTCTCGCAATAATGGCGCCAACCGTTTGCCGAGCTGGTTGACGTCGTCCCGCGACGCCCAGTAGCAGACGACACGCTCGATGATGATCGCGAGCCCAGTGATGCTGAAAGCGAACAGCAGCCAAAGCACCCAACTGGTGCCGAGCAGAGAGATGCCATCCAATAGGCGTTGTATGTTCATGGTCTTTGGTTCCTTGTTCTTGGGTGATTGAGTCTACGGCACAGCGCATAACTCACGCTGTAACCAGTCGGTGCCGCCGCGGCCGTCTTGGGTGACCAAGTAGACGAGGATGCTGCGACCCTTGCTTGGGGGAGATGACTTGGCCGGCAGCGTGAAATCGACGTCGAAGCCATTGCTGTCCGAGTCCCAGTCGAGTGCGGAGAACGCGCGCGCCAGGCCCAGGCTGGTTGCGACGTGTGTGAACACGAGCGATTCGCGTGTCGGCGCGGCATACTGCCCATGCGTTTCGAGCGGCTCGCGGTCATCGACTTCGACTCGCCAGTGCACGGTCGTGGTCTTGCCGGGATGCACACGCGGCAAGCTAGTGCCCGTGCAGTGGGCGCCTGGCGGTGGCGCATCGGGCAATGCTTGCCAAGCGCTCTTGCCGAGCTTCAGGCTATCGTCTCCGAGATCGGGATTGCGGTTGGGCGGATCTTTGCCGATCGGTTGCCCCTCGTAGACTCCTTCGACGCTCGGCTCGCCATGCGGGCAACTGAAATTGCGCGTGTGCCAATCGAAGTCGGGGGCGTCCTTGGCATTCTCGGAGGAGCATGCTCCCAACCAAGCAAGCCACGGCGTTTGCTCGTCCCGTGCGGGCAACTCGAACGTCAGCTGAAGCGGCGAATTGGCCTGGGCGCTTTGAACGCGAGTATCGAACGGGGCTTGGCTGCACTCTTGAAGGCCCAAGGTCGTCTGCTTGGCCAGGCAAAAGACGGCGCGTGCAGCATATGGCTCGTTGCTGCTGGAGACCACGAGCCAATCGATCTTGGCGGCTTCGCCCGGGTCGAGCGCGGCGCGGCTCGGTTCATCCGTTGCACTGACCTTTGCGCCCAAAATGCGCAAGCCTTTGATCTCCTCGGCCGGCACCAACGGATCGGTGCAGCCGAACAGGATTGCGCCGAGAAGCGGCAGAACCATCCGATGGGGTTTCACAGTTCACCTCGCAAGCCCAAGTTGGGGAAAAAGGGTGTGGTGCTGGCTCCCTGCCGCACGCTGTAGTCGTAGCTGTACGTGTAACCCTGCTTGTTGTCGCGGAAGGTTACGTTTTGTACGTCGAGATATGCGGCTAGTTTGCCGGTGCCGATCGCGAACTGCTTCTCGATTCGCACGTCGAGTTCCGAAAACGCCGGATCTCGCGCCGTGTTCAATCGTCCTATGTGTGGCAGGTACACGCCGCGCGTCGCGTCGTACACGGCGCCGTCGATTGGCGTCGTTGGGTTACCGGTTATATAGCGATAACGACTCCCGAGCTCCCAGCCCGCACCCAGACGGTAGTTCGCCGCCAAGCTCAGCACGTGGGTCTGATCTTGATCGAACAGACGCCAAGGGTCGGCGCGGTCTTGCCGTTCACTGCGCGATAGGGTGTAAGCGCCGCGCGCTCTTAGATCACCGAGCGCGAGACTCGCGCCCGTCTCGATGCCGAAGATGCGGCCTTGGCCTTGGTTGACGAAGAAGGGCGGCGCGCCCGCTTCGGTGCCCACCACGCGATCGTAAAGGTACTTGTAGAACGCTTCGCTGCTCACGTCGAAGCCGTCGGTGACGTGCTGTTCCACGCCGACGCTGGCGTGCAGTGCATGGTATGGGTTTACATTCGGGTTGCCGACGCCCTTCAGAGATTCGTAATACTGTGGGGCCTGGCTATAGAACCCGACGGCGCTCTTGAGCGTGGTGTCGGGTACGACTTCCCAACGCTGCGCGAATCGCGGGTCGACCGTGACTGCGTCCAGTTGATGCGCATAGTCGACCCGGATCCCTGGCAACAACGTCCAGCTGGCAGTCGGCAGAACGCGTGCCTCGATGTAAGCTGCCGGGTTAATCAGGTAGAAGGTCGTGGTGTCGACCAAGATCAAGTCCTGGGCGCTGAAGCTCAAGGGTTGCGCGCCTTCGTTGCTTTGAGCAGCGAAGCCGCGATAGCTGCCGTGGGCGCGTTGCCCCACGAAGTCGAAGCCCGCCAGCAAGGTCATGAAGTCCGTGGTCGGCAGCTCCCACTCCAGCCGCGATTCGAGATCCTGAGTTCTCAGGGTTGCGATCGCGGGACCCACTTGCTGGTCGAGAAACTGTAAACCCAAGGTGACCTGAGCGCGCTGCAGAATGTTTGCTCCATGACTCTTGCCGAGCTGCATCTCGTGTAGCAGCTGCAGGCGATGAAATTCGAGCTTGGCGCTGACGTTGCCGCGCAGCGCCGGGCTCTCCTTGTTGGGCTCGCTGAAGACGAAGCGCAACTGATCGCTCGCGCCCAGCGCCGCGACGCGAAAGCGTCCGTGGTTGAACTTGTGCTCGACGACGGCCTGGTAGTCCCAATACAAGGGAGCCGCCACGACGTTGAAGGTGTCTTTGGGCACCAGCTTGTCGAACACGAAGTCGATGTTGCTGCGGCGCCCGGCGACCGCGACCTG
>DATAHU010000125.1:0-11327 GCA_036263015.1 Polyangiaceae bacterium
CCACCAAGCTGACGTTGCTTCAAATGAAAAGGAAGTTCGAGACGCTCGACGAATTGGAACTCGAACGTTGGCTCGCGACGGAAGCGCTGGCCCCCCAACTCGCAACTGCTCTTGGATTCGCAGCTGTTTCCACAACCCCGGCTGCCACAACCCCGGCTGCCACAACCCCGGCTGCCACAACCCCGCCGACCTCCCCTTCTGACTCGGCCACTGTGGCGGCAAAGTTCGAGAGCGCGCCTGGCGTTGCGTCCGTCAGTGCCGCCCAACTCAGGCCGACGACCGAGACCTGGTACCACGTGGAGTTGTTGCCGGGCCTGATCCTCCAGTTGAGCAGCGCCGCGAGCCCAGTGGTATCGAACGCCGCCCGCCGCGTTTACGATGAGTTCGTGGGAAACGTCCGTTCGCGTCCCTGAGAGGACTAACGTTTTCGAGAACGCACCAAGTTGCCCAGGCCGTAGCGCTCGTGCACGCCAACCGCGTCGAGCACGGCCGGTGCCCCGAGTTCACCCGCAAGCAGCCTGCCGTATGCCTCGAGGATGCGCCGCACTTCGTCGGGGTTTTCCCACACGAACTCGACGCGAAAGCGCCGCACTCCTAGTTCGAGCAAACGCGGCACGAGCGGTGCTGCGCTTTGAGCCGAGGCGTTGAACATCGTATTGCGACAGCCGACGTCGACCACCATGGGGTGCTCGTTGCCAGCGTAGTCGCGCAGAGCGATGCGGTGTTCCTCGCACGGTCGACCGCAATCCTTGAAGTCCTTACCTTTGCTGAGCAAGCGCGCGTACACACAGTGCGAGTTGTGAAATGTCGAGATGTGATGGTGCAAGGTACACGCCACGCGTCCGCGCGGAACCTGCACGAGCAAGTCGAGCAACTGCGCCTTGTTCAAATCGTGCGACGCGGTGACCGTGGCGAGTCCAAGTCCTAGCAGATGCAGTGCGGTGAGCGAGTTGGTGACGTTCAACGAGAAGTCACCGTGCACGGCCAATTGCGGCGCGCCATCGTCTCGTTGATTGGCGGCGCGCGCAAAGTGCATCAATGCGCCCCAGTGACGCACGAGTACCGCGTCCGGCGCGAGTCCTGCGATGCGTCGATCGTAAGCCTCTTCCCCCGGTTTCTGAACGCGCACCGTGGCCAACGTCACGCGTAGTCCGGCGTCACGCGCCCGCTTGACGGCCTTTCCCAAACCCACCATCTCCATCCAATCGAGCTCCACCTCGGTGCCCGCAGGTGCGCTAGCGATCACGGCTTCGAGTTGCTCTTCGGTGCGGCACAGCGGCACCAATACAGCAGGCCCAGCAGCGTCGGCGTTCGCGAGAGAAAGCCGTTGCCGCAATTGGGGCACGAAGGCCACCATCGGCAGTGGCTCGTACGACGGTCGTGCAAGTTCACTTTCGAGTTGGCTGACGAGGTCGCGACGCAATTGCTTGAGCTCGGAGACCGAGACGTACAACCCCGGTTCGAGTTCCGAGTTGTCGACGGTGTCGAGACAAAACGGGGTACCGCCGAAGGCTCCCAGCTTCTCTGCGAGCAACGCCTGATTGAGCCCTGCGCCGCTGCGCGCTGCTTCGAGCACGCTTTGGGTTTGGCCGTCAGCGGCCAGTGACCGTTCACCCGCGAGCGCACTCGCACCCACGCGCAAGGCCTCCCCTGCCCGCCCCGACACGCGCAGACTCACGGCGATGCGACCCGTAACGGGTTGCGCAATCCGACGCTCCACCTCTCGGTTGATCGCCGGATCGGCGGTGACTCGCACCAGATCGCCTGCGCGAACACGCGAAAGCTCGGGACCCGGAGTTCCGAAACTCAGCTCCACCGTATCGTTTCGCGACCAACGCACGCCGAACACGGAGCCGCCAGGCGCGTTCTCGGGATCGTGTTCCTTCGCGCTGCGCCCCATCAGCTCGAACTTGACGCCAATTCCAGGTCTCAGAATTTCGCGCAGCTCATGCTCAGCGGCTAGTGCGACGGTCACGCTGCGACCGTGCACCGCTTGCACTGCGCCTGCCGCCAATCCGCGGTGTTTGGGAGTAGTTGCGACCACCAAGGTCTGATGGTTCTCCCCGTGTAGAAACCCAAGCGATGCGCCGCGCGAAAACGTGAGCTGGGTGCGCTCGAGATCGCGACTCAAGCGAGCGCGGTCCTCGTCGGTAACCCCACGCATCAAGGCGTCGCGCCAGTTGCGCCACGAATCGACGGCGGTGGTCACGTAAGCCGGGCCCTTGTAGCGGCCCTCGATCTTCAGACTGCTGACGCCCGCTTGCATCAGCTCGGGTAGCGCTTCGTGGCCAGCGAGATCCTCAGGACTCAAGAGGTAGCGCAGATCCCCGAGTTCACGCTTCTGCCCGTCGATGATCGCGTCGTACGGCATACGACAAGCTTGCGAACATTGGCCGCGATTCGCGGAGCGCTCGGAAAACGCCTCACTCGTCAGGCATTGCCCGCTCCACGACATGCACAGCGCGCCGTGCACGAACACCTCGGCCTCCAAGGGACTGCTCTGGGTGAATTTCGCGATCTCGACGGTGCTCAGCTCCCGCGGCAACACGACCCGATCGACGCCGAGCGTGAGCGCGAACGCCGCGCCCTCGACGCTCGAAATCGTCATCTGAGTGCTGGCGTGGATGCGCAGCTTCGACGACAACGAGCGCGCCAGCAACGCGGTCGCTGGATCTTGGACGATCAGCGCGTCGACGCCGCTATCGATCGCGCCGCGCACCATGCGTTCGAGTTCGGGCAACTCGCTCTCGAAAATCAGGGTGTTCAGCGTGAGGTAAAGTTTGACGTTGGCAGCATGCGCCCGGGCCACGAGTGTCGGCAGCGTCGCCAAATCGAAGTCGGTAGAGCGAGCGCGGGCGTTGAAACCCTCGGACAACCCGAGATACACGGCGTCAGCGCCGCTCTCGAGCGCCGCCGCAAAGGCTTCCTCGGTGCCCGCCGGGGCAAGGATCTCTGGCTGTTTCTGAAGCTGTCCGCTCGGCATCGCAGTGGCGGGTTCTTAGCATGCCCGCGGGCGGCAGCGCAGGCTTGGTTCCGACGACGGCCCGAGGCATGCTCCCGGCATGAAGCTCGTGTTCGCCACGACGAATCCGCACAAGGCCGATGAAATCCGCGAAATCCTCGGACCATTCGGGGTCAGCGTCCAAGCCTTGAGCGACGTTTCGAAACGGGTGCCTGAGCCAAAAGAGAATGCCGAGACGCTGGAGGGCAACGCGCGACTCAAAGCCATCGCCTACGCAACCGCCCTCGGGATGGTCTGTCTGGCCGACGACAGCGGTCTCGAAGTCGAAGCGCTCGACGGCGCTCCGGGTGTTCACTCAGCGCGCTACGCGGGAGTCGAGGGGACCCGGGCCGAACGCGACCAAGCCAACCGCAACAAACTCGTCGCCGAACTCGAGACACTAGGAGCCGTCGACCGAACGGCACGGCTCGTGTGTACACTGTGCCTCGCAGATTCACAGGGCAACGTCTTGTTCGAGACGCGTGGTGCGGCCGTTGCACGAGTCGTCAGCGAAGCGCGCGGAGGCCAAGGCTTCGGCTACGATGCGCACCTGTACTTGCCCGACGTTGGTAAGACCATCGCCGAACTCTCTGCCGAAGAGTGGAACGCGCGATCGCATCGTGGGGCCGCGGCGCGCGCTCTGGCCGAGTGGTTAACCAAGAACGCACGCTGAGCGTCTTGGCGCGCGTCGCCGGTGACGTCGCAAATTCTGCCGTGTCACCGCCGTCCAGTCGCCGAGTGTGCGCCCGACGACTCGCATGCACACACATTCGCAGATGACGCAATCGGGGCAGGTTGAGTTGCCATGCCGGGCGCTCAACGGTGGTTCACCAAGAGCACTCCCTTCGCGTAGGAAGATTTCCGATTCGGCATAGATCAAGGCGACGTGCGAATGGGTTGTCGATTGACCGTTTACTCGCGGCAATCTAGCTTGGAATGGCTCGAGCACTTTCACGACCTCGAGCCGGAGGGAGTTCAATGTCGATCAGAACTGGGTACCTGTTCGGGTGCGTGCTTTTGCTCGGAGCTTGCGGCAGCGCAACCGAGAACGGTGAGTTCGTTCAGAGCCATTCAGCGTTGTCGGAGCGCGAAGCTGACGCGGAAGAGGGTAGTGACGATGGCGATCTGTACCGGGACGTCACGCCAGACGCGCTCGGCAAGTCGGCTACTGTTTCGCCCAACCCGATCGTGCTCAAGCCCAGAAATGCCTTCTTTCACGACTTCGGTACCAACCGACGTCAGTGCGGAACCTGCCACGTGGAGTCGTTGGGTTGGACGCTCACGCCCGAATACACTCAGAGCCTGCCAGCGAGCGACCCATTGTTCGTCTTCGACGGTTCAGACTGTCTGGCGGCGGGGCAACCCAATGCGGACCCACTCACCAACTCGACGCAGATGCGCAGCAAAGCCAACGTGCGTATCGATCTGCCAATCCCTGCGGGGGCGGACTTCGTGCTGACGAGCTACGCAGATCCGATCGGTTGTCCCAACCCACCGAGCGCCTCCGATATCAGAATGTACCGAAGGCCGTTACCGACTTCGAACACCGCGTTCCTTTCGACAGTGATGTGGGATGGGCGCGAGAACGTAAACCCGCCGAACAACACGCTGGCGTTGATCCAGGCAGATCTCGAGCACCAAGCCAACGATGCGACGCTCGGTCACGCGCAGGCCACGGCTCCCTTGCCCGCTGCCAAGGCCACCGCGATCCGTCAGTTCGAAACTGGGCTATTCAACGCGCAACAGAAAGTCGGCAGCTTGAAGCTCGATTCGCACGGTGCACACGGCGGTGCCGACTTCTTGTACAGCGACACGTTGCCGAGTTTCTTCATCGGCATCAACGACGTCTTCACGCCCGGATTCACGAGCACGATCTTCACGCTCTTCAGCGCCTGGGAGACGAACCCACCGCGCAACAACGCTCAAGCCGCTGCAATCGGGCGAGGTGAATCACTGTTCAACAACCGGACGTTCACCATCGACAATGTGCGCGGTATCAACAGCAGCGATCCTGCCGACGCCGATCCGATCAACGGCTCGTTCGTCGGCTCGTGCGGCACCTGCCATGACACGCCGAACATCGGCAATCACTCGGTGGCTTTACCGATCGACATCGGGATCACCGCGGCCAACTCGGTGGGCGATCTGGATGTCGCCGCCCTGCCGGTTTACACGTTCACCCAGCTCGGCACGGGTAAGACGATCTCCGTCACCGACGCCGGACGCGGCCTCGTCACGGGGCGCTTCAAGGACATCGGCAAGCTCAAAGGCCCGATCCTGCGCGCCTTGTCGGCACGTGCGCCCTATTTTCACAACGGTTCCGCCAACGACCTGAGCGCATTGGTGCACTTCTACAACGAACGTTTCCAGATCGGCTTCAGTGCGCAAGAGGCGAGTGATCTGGTCGCGTTCCTGCAGGCGCTGTAGCCATCACCGGTCCGCTTCGTGCCTTTTCGGCTTGGGTATGGGTTAATATTGCTGACGTGGTGCGCAACGGCAAGGCGACGGAGACAAAGGGATTGCGGGGACTGCTCGCCGCCCCAGTTTTGGAGGGCATCGATCTCGATCGAGCAAGGCGAGCGCGCGTTCTGTATCGCATGCTGATCACCGCTTACCCCGTATTGCTGATCTTGACGGTCGCCGCGTGGTTCTCTGGTCAGACGACCGCGCGCGTTACTTACCCATTGCAGTGCGCAATGGTGCTGCTCGTGTTGGCATTGATCCGCAAGGGGAAGACGACGCTGGCGACCGCATTGATGCTGCTATCGGTGTGGGGGCTATCGAGCATCACGATCTTCGAAGAAGGAGGCGCGGGCTCGGCGGCGATGGGTTCCTACGCCCTGACGGTGCTGATGGCGGGATTCTTTTGGGATCGACGGGGCGCGCAGTGGGTCAGCGCCATCGCGATCGCGTCGGCCGCCGTCTTGATCTGGGCTCCTGAGCGTCTTGGGTTACCGGCGTTCGTGCGTTCGGACAAAGTTCGATATTTTGCCGAGACGACCGCCCAGATCTTGGTCACTGGATTCCTGTTGCATTACGCGCTCGAGTTCATCCGTCAGGCCGCTGCCGAACGACACGCGGCGGAATTGGCCGCTGCCGAAGCAAAGCTGCAAGCCGAGCGTGGGCTCAGGCAAGCACAGAAATTTCAGGCGATCGGTAGACTCGCAGGCGGCGTTGCTCACGACTTCAAGAACTTGCTCACGGTGATTCAAGCCGAGGCGGGTTTGATCCGCGAGGCGAATCCACACGTCGATGTCTCCGCGATCGAGGAAGCCTCGGCCAAGGCCAACCGCCTCGCGACGCAGCTCCTAGCCGTGGGTCGTCAACAGGATCTCAAACCCCGACCCTTCGAGCTCAACGCGATGTTGCGCTCGAGCATGCCAGTGTTGCGTAGCGTGTCGGGCCCGCATGCGCGGCTCGAGCTCAGTTTGGCCGAAAGTGAGTTCTGGGTCGAAGCCGATCCAGAGCAATTCGAGCGCGTGCTCGTCAATCTCGTCAAGAACGCCAGCGACGCGATGCGCGACGGCGGCGTGATTCGCGTTCGATCACAGCGCGATGGCGATCAAGTCAAAGTCACGGTCGAGGACCAAGGCGAAGGCATGACGCCGGAGACCCAAGCGCGGCTATTCGAGCCATTCTTCACGACCAAGGGCGATGCCGGCACGGGCCTGGGGCTAGCCACTGCGCACGGCATCGTCACGCAAAGCGGAGGGCGTTTGATCGTCGATTCGAACGTGGGGGCCGGCACGCGCATGCACGTGATCCTGCCCCCGTCGCTGGCCCATTAACCCCGCGGAGCAGTCAGCGCGGCGCGAATGCGCAAAGTAGCCGGAGGCGGCGCGCCAGCGGCGCGAGCCTTTGCCAGCACGTTACCCAGCCAGATCAAGTCTTCGAGCATCACTTGGAGGCCGACCGCAAACGCGGGGTTCGTCGGTTTGCCCGTCGCGTCGAACGCGGCAGCGATGAAAGGCAGCAGCACTTGAGTGCGCAGGGGCACAGCCTCGGCCTCGAGCATCACTTGATTCAACTGTTCGACAGCGCGCACGCCCGCAGCAACGCCAGAGCTGTAGCCCACGAACCCGACGGGCTTGTGCCGAAAGCCGTAAGAGAAGAACACGCTATCAATGGCGTTCTTGAGCACGGCAGAAAAGCTGTGGTTGTATTCCGGAGTCAGCAGCACGAACGCGTCAGCCTCAGCGATCGTCTGATTCCAACGTGTCACCAACGGATCGGAGTACGTCGGGCTCTGGATGTTACCGATGGTTGCAAGCGTTTCCTGAAAGAAGGGCAGCGGCCATTCCCTCAGGTCGAGCACTTCGAGGTCGATTCCAGCCTGCGCGCGAATCTGCGGAACGAGCCACTCGAGCACCTTGTCCGCGTTTCGGCCAACGCGCGTACTGCCCACGATCAGTTTGACTTTCAGCATATCAACATCTTTATATAGCGATATTGATATGTCAATCGAACCCGAACACCTGGGCTGGCTCGTCAAGCGGCTCCAATACCGCCACCACCGCGCGCTCGACGCCCAACTTGCAGCGCTCGGCGTCACGCTCGTGCAATGGAACGCCCTGCGCGAAATCGCTCGTCACCCCGAAGCGCCGCAGCGCCAGCTCGCGGAGCACACCTTCAACTCGGTGCAAGCGTTCGGGACGCTCGCCAAGCGCCTGATTGCGGCGGGCCTCGTCACCTGTCGCGCCGGCACTGGCCGAGCCACGATTCACGAACTCACCCCCCAAGGCAAGGCGCTGCTCCGCAAGGGCCAACCCATCCTGTCCGCCGTCACCCGTTCTTCGTTCGCACCCCTGAGCGCGAAAGACCGCAGCGACCTCGCACACCTGCTAGAAAAGGTGCTCACAGAGCGGCCAAGGGCGCGCAAACGGCGCTGAGATCGGTCTCGAAGTATCGAGGCCAGCGCACGTCGGCATCGTTCACCTTTTCTACACCCTGCGATTGGGATTGGGTCGATTCGCGGGTCGGCGCATTCCGGCTCATCTCACGCGGCAGTCGGGTGACGTGAACTCGCGGACACTGCGTTCGCAAGGTTCCTAGGGCGGCATGCTTCTACGGGGACGGATCGCAACGCCACGACCCCCGGTTGGCAGCACCGAGCGCAATTTCTCCCACGTCCAGCGGCGCTGGAGGCCTCGCACTCCGGGCGCTAAGGAAGGTGCAGTGCGCCGCGCCGTACACGCCTGCATGACGATCGCGACGCGCCGCCAAGGGGGAAGATCTGGAACTCCGTTTGCCGTCGCCGCAAGCATAGCGACGTGCTTGTTCGGCATTGCCTGTGAGCCACGACACTCAAGCGACTCTGCAGCCTCGGATTCCGAGAACGCCACTGCAGTACTGCGCATGCAAGGTCGGACGCTCCAGGGGCGTACAGGTCAGGGGCGTACAGGTCAGGGGCGCACAGGTCAGGGGCGCACAGGTCAGGGGCAAAGCATCACCGGGAGCAGTGACGTTCCAGCGCTGCTCGCGGCGCTCAACGGGGTGCAACTGCTTTCCTCCGACGGAGTCAGCAGCGTTCGCCTCGACGCCAACGGCTCACGCCTCGTAAACGCGGCGGGCATCGCCGTTTCGGGACAGCTCATCGCGATCACTCGCGACGGCCAACGTTTGTCGATCACGGCCCAGCCGGGCGCCGAGCGCGGGGGCCTAGTCGCTTACGACGTTGCCGTCGGCGGCACCCCTGTGTGCGCTACGGATGAACACGGCGCTTTCGTCACAGGCTCGTGGGACGAGCGGGGCGCATTGCGTCCTGGCCAGGCTGTGACCTTCGCATGCGACAGCGGGGTGATCGCCAAGTGCGCACGTTGGGGCTACGTTCCAGAGCGAGTGGGCTCCGAGCTACACGAAACTTGCACCCGGCTGGCTCGCGCCGACTACTGCGGGGACGGCGAATCGCACACCTTGGACGGCACGCTGATCAACGTTTACGATCGTCTGCAAATTCAACAATCCGACCCGAGCTCGAAGCTTTCGTTCGAAGCGGCGTGGGGCCCGAGCGGCGCGGCGTGTGTGAACGAGCCGCGCTATCGTTTGCAGGATGCCGTCGGCGCCCCGGTGCTGCCGGCGTGCTGGGCGGCGCTGCCGCACTGCGGATCGTTCGAGGAAGGTGCGGCACGCAAGGCGCTGCTCGGCAACGACTCCGAGCACCGCGACTTGCCTCTCGACGCCATGCATGACTGATAGCGCTCGCGGACCTGCGACGCGAAAGAGCAGCGCTGTGCTGCAGATACGCACTTGCCTCCCCCAAGATACAACATTGTATCTTGCAACGGGTCGGCACTTCGGCGTATGGCTCGAGGCATGAGAGCCGTGATCAACGAGAGGTTCGGGGGGCCCGAAGTCCTCGAGGTCCGAGAAATCGCGGAGCCTCATGCGAGTGCTGGGCAACTGCGGGTGCGCGTCTTGGCGGCGGGCTTGAACCCGATGGATTGGATGTTCATCGCCGACGACGATCTGGGACGACGACTCAGAGACGCTCGCGCCGCACAACCCGGGCTCGCGCTGACGTTGCCCGCCGTGTTCGGCCACGACTTCGCTGGCGTCGTAGACGAAGTCGGTGAAGGCGTGGCCGGATTCGCCGTGGGTGACCGCGTATTCGGCGGAGCGCTCTCGCGCGCGGTCGCCGAGCATGCGGTCGTAGTTCCCGACGAAGTGCACCACACGCCGAGCGGCGTCGACGACGTCACTGCCGCCACGCTCGACGTCGCTGCACGGACAGCCGCAGCAGCGCTCGCCGTGCTCGAGCCCAGCGCCGGCGACACCGTGTTGGTCGGCGGCGCGGCGGGCGGCGTGGGTACGTTCGCGGTGCAGCTCGCGCGGATAGCCGGGGCAAGGGTGATCGGTACCGCATCGGAGAAGTCGTTCGAGTACCTGCGTGGTCTCGGCGCCGAGCCGGTGAAGTATGGAGACGGGTTAGCCGAACGAGTCAGAATGCTCGCTCCGAGCGGAGTGACCGCCGCTACGGACTTGTTCGGAACGGAGACCGCCAAGCTCGCGCTCGAGCTCGGTGTTCCCGCCGCGCGCATTTCGATGATCGCGGGTCAGTTGCCGACAGTGACGACCGTCGCGGGCTTTCAAGCCGTGGCGGGAACGCTCGAACGCGTCGCCGCGTTGATCGCTGAGGGCAAGCTCAGAGTGCCGATCGCAGCGACGTATCCGATCGAGGAGATCCGCGAGGCCGTAACACGCCAGGCCAGTCGCCATGTCCAAGGCAAGATCGTCGTAACACTCTGAATGCGCCGCGTTCAACTCGAACGGAGTCAACCCGCATGGTGAGGCGAATCGGAGTCGAACTGGACCACGCGTTGCTCGACGCAGGCTGGCAGCAACTCGTCGAGGAGGGCTACGCGGCGTTCACGATGGACGCCGTGGCAGCTCGCGCAGGGACGAGCCGGGCGGTCTTGTACCGACGCTGGGCCAACAAGCACGAGCTCGTCCGTGCGGTGGTCGCGCACATCATGCGGCCCGACGAGCTGACGCTCGCGGACACTGGCACCTTGCGCGGCGACACGATCGCGATGCTGAAACTCGCCAACCGCACACGCCTAGAGCTGGTCACGGCCATGACCGTTCACCTCGGAGGCTACTATCAGGAAACCGGAACGAGCCCGACGGATCTGCGCAAGACGCTGTTCCCGAATCGGCCCCACTTGCCTCGGCTACTGCTCGATCGCGCGATAGCGCGAGGCGAGGTTCACCCCGTACTGGTGACCGATCGCATCGCAGCTCTCCCCTACGCGCTGTTACAGCAAGAGTTCTTCATGACGCTCAAGCCAGCGCCCAACACCGTCATCGAAGAGATCGTCGACACAATCTTCCTCCCCCTCGTCAAAGGCCCGGCAAAGCATCGCTAACCCCGTTACCCCGCCGCACTCCGACGCCCGCGCGCCCACGCCGTTACCCCGCCGCACTCCAACGCGCACGCTGACAGCTGCCCACCGACGGCGGCGCGCTGTACACACGAGGGGTTCGAGCGACGGAGGGAGCTTGGTTGCCCTCCGGGCAACCAAGCAACCGACAGCCCGAGACCCTCGGAAAGCGCAAGGCCAACCCGAAGGGTTGGCCTTGTGCGCCCCGAGGGGTTCGAACCCACGACCCTCGGATTCGAAGTCCGATGCTCTATCCAACTGAGCTAGAGGCGCGATCTCGGCCGAAGCCGAGCAACGGCAGAAATAGACGTTAGCCCCGCACGGGTCAAGGGCGCTCGGACCGCGCCGCGCCCCGAAGGTCCAGGATCCTCACCGCGCGTGGCGCGCCGACCCCCAATCCACAATTCGACCCGCCCGAACCCCGCCGACCCTCGGCAGTCCGCGCC
>DATAHU010000126.1:0-3813 GCA_036263015.1 Polyangiaceae bacterium
GGGCGCATCTGCGAGACACATAGCACACGGCGTTCGCGGCGGCACAAACGCACAATTCGCGAACACCTGGTGCTCACGCTCGGGGACAATCGTGCCTGTTCCGCCTTGGTGCTGAGCAAGACCGATTCGATGGTGACGCAATGAACATCAAAGGCCTCCCTTCTACTTTGGCAGTCGTTTGCTGTCTGGGGTGCACGGGCGAAACGCGCGAAACTGCAGCAATTACGCCTTCGATGGGTGTCGCCGCGGCACCCGCGCCCGAGGTGCAAGCTGCTCCGATCGCATCCAACTGTGTGCCCAACGGTGCATCCAACTGCGCTGCTCCCGAAGTCACGCAAACACAGCCTCCAAGTGAGCCGATCGGCACCCCTGGCGCGTCCATGCCGCCGAGCGATGCGTCGGCGGTTGCATCGGCGCCCGTGCCTCTCCAAGCGCCGAGCACGGTTGAACCGTTGCCCACCGATGCTGCCGGGGCACCCTCTGCCCCCGCCGAAGCGCAACCGAGTTCAACACCGTCGGCCAGCATTGCCCCTGCAGGCAGCGATACGATTGCGCCCGCTGCAGCGGATGCAGACGGATTTCAGTTGATGTGGGAAGACCAGTTCGACACGCTGGACACCGCACGCTGGGCCGCTCAGACGCACACCTGGGATGGTAACCTAGCGCAGTTCAGTCCAGACAACGTCGCCGCGGTGGACGGACGGCTTCAGATCTCTTTGACGCCGAGCGGCGACACGGACAAGCCCTATCACGGCGTCGAGTACCGATCACTCGAGACGATCACCTACGGCAAGGTGGAGGCATCGATGCGCTTCGCCAAGGGTTCCGGCGTGGTTTCTTCGTTGGTCCTGATCTACACGCCATGGCCGCCCGACGACTGGAACGAACTCGACATTGAGTGCCTTGGCAGCACGACTGGGGAGGTTCAGTTCAACCACATGGTGAACATCCCTCCAGCCGATCCAGCGACTGAGCACCTTCAGTTCCCAGAATTGGTCGACTTGGGGTTCGACCCGACCACGGACTTTCACACCTACACCATCGAATGGCGTCCCACTTCCGTTCGTTTCCTCGTCGATGGCGTGGTCGTTCACGAGCCAACCGAGGAAATATCCCGGCTCGTCTTGCCTCAGAACATCTTGCTCACGATCTGGGCTTCGGATTCCGCAGACTGGGCAGGGCCGATCGACGAGACGACGGCACCGACATTCGCAGAGGTCGATTGGCTCCGCGTCTATTCCTACGCTAGCGCTGACACCAGCGTCCAGCCGCCCAATTGAACGTGCACTGACGTGTCCAGACGAGCGGCCCGATGCAAATGTGTACGTCCGGGCTCCTCCAACGACCCGCGCCGTTCAAGAGTTTGCATGCACCCGATAGCCACGCGCTGCGAGCGCCGCATGGATCAGTCTGTCCTCGCGTTCCTTGTTGGTATACAGCGAGCACACCTGGAGTCCCGGCGGAAGCTTCAGCGATAGTAGCGCTTGCTGGTCGAGCGCGGTGCCGCCTATGACGAGGTGCTCGAGCTTCAGCGAAGTCTCTAGACCCGACACTTCGCGCAGCGATTTACATTGGGAGATACGAATCATCCGGAGCTCAGAATTGGCAGGCGAGAGGGCTATGCGCCCGACTCCTACCTGGTCATCGACGACGAGAGACTCGAGAGCTCGAAATCGAGCCAGCTCGCCAAGTTCAACCAGCCCCCTCACCCGACAGATCTCGAGTTCTCGCAGCCCAGAGAGCGCAACCTCTGCAATACTCTCACGCCCACCGAGAAGGAGCTCGAGCCGCTGTAAGCCTGTCGCACTCGAGAAGAAATCCAGCTTGGTTTGCTTCCCGATACGAAGCAACGCTAGTTCCTTCAGCGACCGCATGCTCCCGAGAATGGTGATTCCACGCGTGTGGCCGGAGTTCGCAGAGATTTCAGATTCTCGAAGTCGCTCAAGAAGGACAGATCGAGGGCTTTGGTCTTGGTTTCGCCGATGGCCAGTGTTCTCAAAGAACGAAGGTTCTGATAACCAAGAATGTTCTCCTCGCGCAGATAGGCTGCTGTTGCCGAGGGGGCAAGGGCGCTGGCCAGAGCGTCGGTCGTGTCGGGGTCTACCGACAAAGAGTCTTCAGCGAGTGATGGGCTCGGAGACTGCCGTTTCAGTTCGTGGCGCGTATGAACGCGGGCACGGCGCCTTCGGTGGCAACGAGGTCTTCGAGCTCTCGCGGTTTGCTCAGGAAGTAACCCTGCACTTTGTCAGCGCCGATGGCTCGCAGCGCGAACAGCTCGGTCTCGGTCTCGACGCCCTCGGCGGTGATTGTGCTCCCGATTTCGTGAGCAAAAGCGATCAAGCCCTTGGCCAGGGCCCTGCGGCTGCAGTCCGTGTCGATGCTGCGGGTCAGGCTCATGTCGAGCTTGATGACATCCGCCTTGAGATTCAGGATGTGGCGCATGCTCGCATAACCAGCGCCAGCGTCATCTATCGCAAGCTTCGCGCCGCGCTTCCGTAGCGGCGTCAGCGCGTCCAGCAACGCCTCGTAGTCGGTCACCGAAGCGTGCTCGGTGATCTCGAGAACGACTCGCGATAGATCCACACGCGCCAACAGCGCATCGAGGCGACGCGACAAGATCAATTCGGGGGAGCTGTTGAGGCTGAGCGACACCGCGTGTGGCAAGCGGTTGAACCCTGCCAGGGCGTTCTCGATGGCTTTCAGCTCGAGTTCGAGTCCAAGTCCTGCTTCGTGCGCGGCCTTGAACCATACGTCGGGCGCACGACGCGGTTCCAGATCGAAGCGCGACAAGCTTTCGACGCCAACCATGGAGTCGGTGGCGAGGGAATAGATGGGTTGGTAGACGATCCGCGTCGCGCCCATTGTCATGACTCGGCGAATCTCATCGGCAGCCCGTTGCTTCAGTCGCGCGCTCGCCAGATCCTCGTCGATGCGCGTGGCTAGAACGTCGCCAATGGCGCGCATCAGCTGCAGATCGCGTTCGCCCAGCGTCGGATTCGCCTCGTGACTGAAGCAACACAGAGTTCCGTAGACTTCGCCGCTTGCTAGTTCGATGGGCACGCTGAGGTGCGCGCCGATGGGCATGGCGGAAGTGGCGGGTAGCGCCATCGCCGCAGGTACGGCGCGGGTATCCGCAATCAACTCGGGCAACTCGCCCCGAACGATCTTCAGGCAGTAGCCGTCTGCCAGCGGTATCACCTGGCCTTGATGAATCGGCGCCACGCCCTCGGCGTCTACATGCTCCAAGACACGATCGATTTCGCGGAAGTGAGAGATGAACGCGACGTCCATTCCCAAATGCTTACGCACCGCTCGCAAGACATGAGCTACACCGCTGTGAACTACGCCGTGGGCCAGCAGATTCGTGATGTGAACAGCGCACATACATCTTCCCCCAACAGGTGAAACGCGTGCTCGAAAGCCTCGCGTTCGCCGCTTCATACGACCGATCGGACGGCTGCGGAATTTCGTAAGCTTTTCCTCAGTTCATATTCTTACCCTCGGCCAATCGCTTGCGGAATGCAGTCGCACGCGCACCTCGACTGCGCCAGCCAAGCGGTGACGGATCAGCCGGTGATAGCCATCCACGATCACCCAGCGACCGCTCTTCTGAAACAACTCGAGCGGGTACGACCGATCTGCAGCAAGGATTCTGTCCCAGTGCCGCGGATGGCGCTCGGGGTGTGCCATAGCTCATCGAAGAAGAAGTCTTTGAGCGTTGACGGCAAGATCAAACGAGGCATGCAGCGAAGTCCTCTCGTGGTCGATTGCGGCGTGATTGCTGCTTCTCGTGTGCCATGCTTTCGAGCCGAG
>DATAHU010000127.1:0-18472 GCA_036263015.1 Polyangiaceae bacterium
CCGAGCTCGCACTCACGACGCGCTCTCGGGAGAAGTGATCGATAGCATCGTGGGTGTGGTCACAGGTCGAGACGGCCTGTGGCAACTTCAGGCCGCACCCTTCAAGGAGCGGATCACTCAAAGGTTCACGCACGAGTTGGAGACCGATCTATGCGCCGACGGTCGCAACTCGATGTGCAACCGTGGACAGTTCAACCCAGCGGGCCGAGCGCTCGCCATGGGCGCTTTGGGCGGCACGTTGGACACGCTGCAGCCCTACTTGGTCGATGGCTTGTTGGCGAGTCTTCCAATCGTGGGGCCTTCCCGAGCCGCGTTCTTCGCCCTCCGCGAGAGTCTGGTCATCGCGCCTGCCATCTTCAGCGTTCTCGGATGCTTCGTGTTGCTGTTCTCATGGCGCTTGCGCACGGCAGCCTTAATGTTCGGCTGCTGCTGTCTTTTCGCCGGCCTCGCCTTGTTTGGTTTGAGTTGGACCACCCATTGGGTTGCGACGCTGGCGGGCATCTCTGAAGAGGTCTGGCAGCTCGCCGCTGCTCAGACTGGCGCGAGCAGTGGCCTCGGTTCGGACGACTATGGCTTGATGGCTAGCGGGGCCGCTTTGCTCTTGGGTCGGATCTTTGGCCCCGGCTGGCGACGTAAATTTTGGGAGCGCCGATTGACGTCATCGGATCCTGGGCTGGCAGCCCTGGCCTCCAAGCGCCTCAGTAAACCCGCAGGGCTGCGCGAGCCGGCACATGTGCTGGGGGCACTCGTCAGTCGCAACTGACACAGGGCACGCATGGAACTGCAAATCGAGGGGATCCTAGAAACGACGTTGGTCGGCACGATCGCGGCCCTCGTGCTGCTGTCGATCCTGTTTCTCTTCGCGGGCCACCTGTTCGTGGTCGATGTGGCTGGCGACAGGGGCCTGCCCGGTCGACATTGAACTCGAGATCGAAGTCGGAGTCGCACGCTCATGGGCTCCACAGCATGCGAGCTGGTGCGATGCATCGGCATCGGGTAGCGTGGCGGCGTGCGCGCAATCATTCCGCTCGTTCTTTGCGTCGTGACGGCGTGCAGCGAGACAGACGGCTCCTTGGTCTCGGACACTTGACGAAAACACTATGTATCAAACGACTATCAGCATCGATGTCCCGGATCTAGCGCGCGCGATCCGCTTCTACACCGAGGCACTTGGACTCGAGCTCAAGAAGGAGCCAACCCCAAACATGGCGGTCCTTCGGACGATGAACCTCGACGTTTACCTGCTCGAGAAAGCGGACGGAACTCATGCCTGCAACGGGTCAGAAAGTCAGCGCTCTTACGCCCGTCACTGGACGCCGGTGCATTTGGATTTCATCGTTTCTGATCTGCGTTCCGCGCTCGAGCGCGCTGTTGCTGCCGGTGCCAAGCACGAAGGCGGTGACAAGGGAGATTGGGGCGAGATCGCGTACCTCAGCGATCCGTTTGGCAACGGCTTCTGTTTGATCAAGAACTGAATTCTTGCGTGCCCGCGACGCCTTGTTGGCCGCGGCCCAATCGTTTTGAATTCGCGACGTGTTCAGCGACGACGTACGGCGTCGTGATTGCTCCCAATGGCGCCCGTGCAGGCGGAAATGCAGCACTGGCCCTGGCTGTGGTGAGTGGGAAGGATGAACTGTGGGATCCCGTAGCCACCGATCATGGCAAACATTTCAGAATCTCGACATTCGGGTTTGCGGATCGCCAAACTTGGCCCCGCAGCGTTGGCAATCATGGCAACGAGCGCTTGCGGAGCTTACGATCCGAGTGAGCCGAGCATCGATTCGAGCGAGGCTCCGCTGACCGGCGGCCGCAACGACACGGGATCGGACCTTCACGCGAACACCGTAGTGAAGGTAGGCGGTGGCTGCACTGGCACTTTGCTCACCCCAACTCTCGTATTGACGGCGCGTCACTGCATCACCGGATCGACGGGGTTCAAGAACCCGGAGGCGAACTTCCCTGGCTTTGGGAGGCACCCAGACATCATGGTCGGAGCCACTTCGAACACATTGAAGACCTTCAAGTCGATCAATACGCTCGTCTTCGGCGAACCGCTCGGGCACCCCGGCCCCGCCACAGATCCCAAGACGATCCCGCAAAACCCTGGCAATGACATCGCGGTCGTGTCGATCGATCCGAACACTCCGGTGTTGACCGGAGCCATTATCCAGCGACCCACCCTGTCGAGTCCCGCACTGGGTGGCGATGATGTCAATGGCGGCATCTACCATTCAGCGCGTGGTGAAAAGTTCGGCCTTGCAGGCTGGTCACCCTCCGGAGCACAGAAGGCGGATCAGAGTGTCCGTCAGGTGGCGTACTTCAACGACCTCGGCATCCATCACTATCCAGGCAGACCCGAGCATGCGAAGGGGGTCGCGGATGGCCAGTTCTGGCTGCGGGACAATCAACCCGTAGCGACATGGCCTGGCGACTCTGGCAGTCCTGCGTTCATCCAACACGCAAATGGCGCGCGCGATCCTTTTGGCGTGTTGTTCGGCGCGACCGACAAGGCTGCGGACGACATCGATTGCGACTGGGGTTGCGCGCTCTACACCGACATCACCCGTGGCGCACCACACCAGTGGCTGCTCAGCGTCGTGGAAGATCGAACGCGCTCAGCCGATTGGATCACCTTTCACGGGACTAGCAACCCTCCGTGGTTCGGTGAAGTGAACTATACCGGCATTTGCCAAGTGCAACGCGATGCCGATTGCGATGGTTGGTTCGATGAGCGTGACTATTGTCCGCGTACGTTCAATCCGGATCAGCGCGAGAACGATGCGTGCCGACTTTTGCCCGTCGCGCCCGACGGGTTCGCTGCAGCGCGCACGCAAGGACGTTTGGACGGCTTCTGGGTCGGGCCTGACGGTGGCATCGGCAGCAATGCCTCAGAGCCCAGCGTCAACGACGGAGCGTGGGGCACGACATTTCCCGTTGCGCGTCCCAGCGCGGCGCGCTTGGGTTCCAACGTCGTGTCGATAACCCGTCGCAGTAACCGCCTCGATGTGTTCTGGATCGGTCCCGACGGTGGCATCGGCAGCACCGCTTGGGAGGAAGGCGTCAACAGCAACGCTTGGGCTCCCACCTTCCCGGTTTCACGCCCCGGTTCGTCCGGGCCAGGGCTGGGCCTGGCGGGTGTGTCGCGAACGCCGAATCGCATCGATCTATTCTGGGTTGGCGCAGATGGTGGCATCGGTAGCACTGCCTGGGAGAGCGGCGTCAACAACAACGCTTGGGCTCCCACCTTCCCCGTCGCACGTCCCGGTGCTGCCCGAACGAACTCGGGCATCGCTGCAGTCGCGCGCACCTCGAATCGACTCGACGTGTTTTGGATTGGCCCCGACGGTGGCATCGGCAGCACCGCCTGGGAGGGTGGCGTCAACAACAACGCTTGGGCTCCCACTTTCCCGGTCTCTCGCCCTGGTTCAGCGGGTGCTGGTTCTGGCATAACAGCCGTCGCGCGGACGACGAATCGCATCGATGTCTTCTGGGTGGGCCCCGACGGTGGCATCGGCAGCACCGCTTGGGAGGGTGGCGTCAACAACAACGCTTGGGCTCCCACTTTCCCAGTGGCTCGTCCCGGTTCCGCAACTGCCAACTCCGGGATTGCCGCAGTCGCCAGGACTCCGAATCGCGTCGATGTCTTCTGGGTCGGCCCCGACGGTGGCATCGGTAGCACCGCCTGGGAGGGCGGGGTCAACAACAACGCTTGGGCTCCCACGTTTCCTGTGACGCGCCCGGGGGTTGCAGCTGCCGGTTCACCGATCGCGGCAGTGGCTTCAGCGAACCGAATCGACTTGTTCTGGATCCGTCCTGACGGTGTAGTCGCAAGCACCGCGTGGGATCCCGCGAAGTACGGCCCGGCTTGGCTCGCAAGCTACCGTCTGACTCTACCCGGCGCGGCTTGGGTCGGACCGTAAACTTATCGGTCGAACCTACGCCGATCAGCTGCTTTCGTGTTTGCGAGCTTTGCTCTTGCCCGCGAGCACGCGCCCTGCAGGCGCGTAGATCGACACGCCGCGCAGGTTTTCATCGATGATCAGCGGCTCACGCAAGGGCGGGAAGGCGCGCTGCTCGCAGTCCGTTCTTTCGCACAGCCGGCAGCTCACGCCCACAGGCACGGCCGCGGATAGGTTATCCAGATTCAAGCCATCCGCGTACACCAACTCGCGTGCCCGGCTGACGGAGCAGCCCAGCTCGATCGCGTGGACGCGCGGCGGACTGTGGTAACCGTGGTTGTCGGCTTGGACCGTGCGCGCAATGCAGAAGTATGCGGACGAGTCCGGCATGCGCGAGAGCTGGATGCGAATCATGCCCGGAGTAGAGAACGCCGTGAAGATGTTCCAACGCGGGCAGGCGCCGCTGAAACGCGCGATCGAGATGCCGGAGGCGCTGAAGCGTTTGGAGATGTTGCCGGCCACGTCGATGCGGATCATGTGGAACGGGATGCCTTCGGCGCCCGGACGGCGCAACGTCGTCAACCGGTGCGCCACTTGCTCGAACCCGGTGCCGAAGCGGCGACCGATCACGTCGATGTCGTAACGAACTTCACGCGCGGCCGCGAGGAACGGCTGATAGGGCATCAGTACGGCGGCGGCGAAGTAGTTGGCGAGCGCGACTCGAGCCAGAGTGCGCGACTGCGCGGACGTGAGCACAGGGTCTGCCGTGAGCGCGTCGAACACCTCGCCCTGTGAGAGCAGGGCGATCTGATACGCCAGCTGCATCTTGCGCGAGCGGTTGGGCAACAACTCGGACACGAACAGCGTCTTCTGCTGCGGGTCGTAATGGCGCAAGACGCGGTCTGGCGCGCCCGCGGACATGATGCGCACTTGCACGCCGTGCACCTTCTTCAAGTGCCGCACCAAGCCGCCATAGAGCGCGTCACTCGCAAGCTCCGCTTCCTGCCACAGGCGTTCTGCTGCCGCCTCTAGCGCTGGGAAGTAGTTCATCTGCTGCTGGATGAAATCGGCTACCTCCTCCGAGGAAACGTGGCTAACGCCCAACTGGCCGTCGCGCTCGCCCTCGAACAGACGCGCCGACAGCGCCTCCTCCGAGGCCTTGGCGCTGCGGTATGCGCGGTACAGTGATAACAAGGCGCGAGCCACCGCTGGGTTCTGGGTGGGCAACTCGCGCACGTCGCTCGCCAGCAATTCTTCGGACTCGAAGAGCGGATCGGAGAGCGCCTCGACCAGCGCTGCAGCCAGTCGACTGTCATCGTCCGCCCCGAAGGACTGCAAGTCCAAGTCGAACATTTGCGCCAAACGGATCAACAGCGCAGAGGGCAGCGGGCGATGGTTGCTCTCGATCAGATTCAGGTAGCTGGCGGAGATGCCGAGCCTAGCCGCGAGTTCGCTCTGGGCGAGCTTTTCGCGGCGCCTCAGCGCGCGCACTTTCTGGCCTAATCGGGCGCCTTTGCGTGCCATGGTTTACAAGATTTACACGTTTACAACTGGGCGTCGAATCGGCTTTTACGTCTGTACATCGGGCACCTTTGCTCGGTTCACCGAGCGCGTGTCAGCTTGTACTGCATATGCAAGCCTTACAATTCACGCAACATCCGGAGCCGGCGCGGGCAGCCCACGCCCCCCTCCGCTCCGAGCTTTCACCCGAACAACTGCGCCGCATCGCGCTCGAGAGTGGCCAATGCGTGGCGACTCCGGCGGGCGCGCTGGTGCTGCGCACCGGTGCCTTCACGGGGCGCGCGCCCAAAGACCGCTACATCGTTCGGGACGCTCTGACCCTGAACGCAGTGGCCTGGGGAGCGGTGAATCGACCGCTGGCCAAGGAGCACAGCGAGGCCCTGGAGCGCCTGCTGCGACGTCACCTAGAGCAACGCGAGACCTTCGTCGTGACCCGGCATGCGGTCGATGAAGCGGGCTTGCCGGTGCGGCTCGTCACCAGCTCTGCCGCACATGCCCTGTTTGCGCAGCACTTATTCCAGGACCGCAACTTCAACGATTCCGGCGAGCCGCTGACCATCCTTCATGCGCCCGATTGCTTCGCGGACCCCGAGCAGCACGGCACGGCGAGCGGCACCTTCATCGTGCTCGATCTGTCTCGCCGCCTGATCCTGATCGGCGGCACGGGCTACGCGGGCGAGATTAAGAAGTCCGTCTTCTCCTATTTGAACTTCGCTCTGCCTGGACGCGACATCTTGACCATGCACGCCGCGGTCAACGTGGGCAGCCGGGGCGACAGCGCGGTGTTCTTTGGGCTCTCCGGCACAGGCAAGACGACGCTCTCTGCCGATCCCGAACGCTACCTACTGGGTGATGACGAGCACGCTTGGTCGGACGCTGGCTTGTTCAATCTGGAGGGCGGCTGCTACGCCAAGTGCATCAACTTGTCCGAACGCGACGAACCAGCGATCTGGCGCGCCGTTCACAACCCGCACTGCGTGATCGAAAACGTGGTGCTGGAATCGGGCACGGGCGAAGTGCGCTGGGATGACGCCAGCATCACGGAGAATACGCGCGCAGCCTACCCGCTGAGAGCGCTGGAGCGCGTTTGGCCCGAGCCCGTGGTGCGTGCGCCCGGTCACGTGTTGTTCCTGACCGCGGATGCCTTCGGTGTATTGCCGCCGGTTGCGAAGCTCACGCCGGAGCAGATCGGCTACTACTTCTTGAGCGGCTACACCGCCAAGGTGGCCGGCACCGAGGCGGGCCAGCTGGCGCCGACGCCCACCTTCAGCGCCTGCTTCGGCGCCCCGTTCATGCCGCGTCCTGCCCTGCACTACGCCAACTTGCTGCGCCAGCGCGTGCAGGCATGCGGTGCGAGCGTGTGGCTGGTGAACACGGGCTGGACGGGCGGACCCTACGGCGTCGGCCAACGGATGCCGATCGCCGAGACGCGCCGTATCGTGCGCGCCATCCTGTCCTCCGAGCTCGATCGAGCGCCGCTGCGTCGCGAGCCGCACTTTGGCTTGCACGTACCCGAGCACGTCCCAGGCGTGCGCGACATCGTGCTCGATCCACGCGCCGCTTACGGCGATGTCCAGCGCTACGACGAACAAGCTCGGGCTTTGGCCGCACGCTTCGAGGAGAACTATGCGCAATACGAACGCTGAACCGATCCTGTTCCCCTCTCAGCCCGCTCGAGCCCCGCTCGACGCCGGTGTGGCGCTCGACGCGGGCGTGGCGCTCGGAATGCTGCGCGTGGTCGAACGCGCGGCGCTGGCCGCCAGCGACACCGTGGGGCAAGGCGACCGCCATCGTTCCGACCAGGTGGCGGTCGAAGCCATGCGCGCCGAGTTGGACGCACTGCCCTTCGCGAGTCGCATCGTGATCGGCGAAGGTGAACGCGACGAGGCGCCGATGCTGTACATCGGCGAACAGCTCGGGGGCAGAGCGCGCAGCCACGCCGCAGCGCCAACGTTGGACCTCGCCGTCGATCCGCTCGAGGGCACCAATCTGTGCGCAACGGGCGCGCCCAACGCGATCACGGTCTTGGCGGCCTCCGAGCGCGGTGGCTTGCTGCACGCGCCCGACCTGTACATGGAGAAGCTGATCGTCGGACCGGGCGCGCGCGGCGCAATCGATTTGGATGCCCCGGTCCACGACAACTTGCTGGCCATCGCGCGCGCGCTGGGCCTGAGCCTCGATGAGCTGGTCGTGGTCGTGCTCGATCGGCCGCGCCATCAGCAGCTGATCGCACAGATCCGCGCGGCTGGCGCCCAGATCCGATTGATCAGCGACGGTGATCTGTGCGCAGGCATCGCCACTGCGGTAGCCGGCAGCGGTGTACACGTGGTGATGGGCACCGGCGGTGCTCCAGAAGGGGTGCTAGCGGCTGCGGCCTTGCGTTGCCTAGGCGGCGAGATCCACGCGCGGCTCGTCGTCAGCAACGAGCAGCACGAAGCTCGTTGCCGGGCCATGGGTATCAGCGACTTCGGCCGCGTTTACCGCGCGCGCGATCTCGCGCCGGGTGAACACATTCTGTTCGCGGCCAGTGGTGTGACCGACGGCAGCTTGCTGCGCGGCGTGCACCGCTTCGGCGGCGGCGCGCGCACCAACTCGCTACTGCTGCAAAACCGCGCCCAGCGCGCACGCTTCGTCGACAGCATTCACCTGGACGAAGCGGACGACGACGCAGTCGTGCAACTGCGCTTCTGAGCCTGGACGTAGTTCGTGCGCTTGGCTGGGTCGAGCCCTTTACGTCAAAGCTCGGCTAATCCCAGCGCTGGGATTAGCGGCGCCCGACGTGCTCTGCTCGACCCCCAAGGCACGACCTCATGAAAGAGGTCGACAACGTGAGCATCTTCTGCGGCACTGTGTCTCTACCTCGATGATTTTGACGTGAGACGTCCGAGCATCAGCGCCGCGTGGGCAATCGATCGGACGCCTCGGCTCGCTCACACGCATCGCCGATGCCGTCGCCGTCTTCGTCAGCTTGTTCGGGGTTGCGGCTGAACCGACAATTGTCGAACTCGTCCGGAAAACCGTCCGCGTCGAAGTCGAAGAGAACATTGCGCGGCGCGCCGAATCCCCACGTCGTGGCGGTGCGCAGCGGCGCCCCTGATCGCACAGGGGGCTCGAGCAGGATGACGCTACCGCCCTCTGTTGGCCCTATACGAACCTCGTCCGTGTCGTAGTCACCCACCACGGCCACTCGGCGCTCGGGTTTACGCCGAGTCGCCTTTGACCAAAGCTCGATGCGCACCGATCCGCGCAGTCCGCGCACTTCTGTAGTGGACTCGCGACTCGAAGTTACCGAGCGTTCCGCGAACGCCGCGGACAGCGCCCGCTCCGACTGCCCTCGTCCCGCAAAGGCGGCGATGCTTTGCGCTGCGCTCTGCCCTGCGAGCGGCGCCACGAACAGCGTCTCGTTCCAAATCTCGATACGCTCGAAACGCAGTTCGTGTTCGGGGTTGCTGACCTCCTGGAACTTCAGAAAGTATTCGACACACCCGCCCCCGACGCACGCGACCCAACGCGGCAGGCACGGGTACCTGCCGACATGCAGACAAGCGGGTGCGGCGGTTTGAGAGCAAACGTCTTTCTCGTCTGCGATCCCATCGTCGTCATCGTCGGGATCTTCGCAGTTGAGCAAACCATCTTGATCAGGATCCGCTCCCTCGAACTCGTACCACGTCTTGGGGCCACCGCAGAAGTCGCGAAGCGGTCCGCCTGGCAACAACGCGGTGAAAGGCAAGCTGTCGTGAGCGTCGAGGCAACCATCTCCATCGTCGTCATCGTCGCAGGCGTCCGCGATGTAGTCACCGTCCGTGTCGGGTCCATCCGCGAAGGGACAAGCTTCGTACGCGCCAATGTCCGATCGGGGTTCGTCCGCGAACGTGCTCAGGATGGGTCGAGTGATGTAGCGCTGATCCGTCGTCTCTGTGCTGGCAGCACTGCTCCCGGGATCGTCTGGGTTTGCTCGGTCCAGCGAGAACGCTCCATCGGTCAAGGCCAAAGTCGGTGTGGGACCGCCGTGGTGCCCCAGCTCCGGCTCGGTCTCTTGCATGTTTACATCCGCCAAGTAGTCACCTTCGGCGTCGAAGCCACAAGAATCGTCCTCGAAACGGTTGTAGCCGAGAGAAGTGAGCTCCGCTCCCTCCTCACAGGTTGCGGGAGACTCATGCCCAAAGAACGTATTGGACACGACGATGCTATCGCCTGCCAACGAAGCGCCGCTGCCATTGCCAGAGGCAGAGTTGCGCGCGAAGGTGCAATTGTTGAGCGACGCCGAGCCGGGAAGGTAGAGCACGCCATCGTCCGTATCGTTTGCAACGAACGTCGAGTTCGTGATCGTGGCGGTGTTCCCTACAGTTATGACCGCCTGTTGGGTAGCAAGATTCTCACTGAACGTCGAATGGTCGATCTCCGCAACGCTGCCCGAAATCGCGGCATTGAACAAACCGGAGTTCTCCCGAAAGGTACTGTCGGTAACGCTGACGACCTCACTCTCAATCGCTCCCGACATTCCTCCAGTATTGAGTTCGAACAAGCACTCGCGGACGCTGAGCACCTCGGAACTCGTGCTGTCGATGGCCCCCGCTGAAGTGCCCCCGTCGTTGTGTTTCAGTTCCACGCGTAGCAGCGAAACTTTGGGCGGCGGTGCCATATAGTTGAATGCGGAGACTGCGCCACCGCCCCCGGAGACGTTGTTGCGAAGCGAAACGTTGGTCAGCGAAAGATCACAGCTGCCATCGACTCCGCCCCCACCGAGCCCCACGCTCCCTCCGGCAATCCGCAATCCCGAGATTCGCACGTCGTGCGTGGTTAGCGGGTCGCCTGGATCACAATGAAAGACGCGGTCGAGTCCATCGGCATCGACGATCGTCAGCGTCGGGCCCTGCCCTTTGATGTCCAAGTCGTCAGTGATGTCGAAGTCACCGGTGAGCGCGAGATCTTCATCACTGCCGTTACGCGTGATCGTGAACGTGCCCGCGTCGAGGAAGATCGTGTCTTTGCCCGGCACAGCGTTGCTCTCCTGGATTGCAGCGCGCAGCGAGCACTCATGCGAGGAGGTCGCGCACTGCCCGTCGCCGGGAGCCGCATCCAGAGCATCATCCGTCGTATCCACGTTGAACGTCACTGCGCGCGAGTGTTGCCCCCAAGCGAGCACCGTCAACAGAACCGTAGCCTGTATCAATCGGGTGTTCATGACCGCCAGCGCTAGCACCAGCGAGCCGCCCTGACCACTACGCGGTGTCCCGCTTGCGGACCCATTGCAGCACGAGCGGTGGGTTTAGGGTGAACTATCGCGTTTGCTCCCGTGAGCTTGGGAGTCCAGCGCGAGCAGTCCGATCTCGAGTTGATCGGGTTATCGTGGGGCGTTGGCGCTGAAGCGACTTCTGGCGGGTGTGGATCACGCTCCGAGCCAACGCGTTAGCGCGTCGCGTGATCCTGATCTTGGATGAACCGCCAAACCGCCAAAGCGCCAAATGACTGTCAGCAAGTATGGACCACCCGGCGAATGCCCTGCGGCAGCAACGGGACGTTGAAGGTAATGAGGAGCCCCAAACCGAGATCAGTCGCTTTCAACTAGGATAGGATCTGTGCGACATAAAGGGGTGCAAGGCGTTCCACGGCTCCAAGAAGGTGCGCCAGACTATCTACTTCCGTCCCTGGTTCTTTGGCGGTTTTGGCGGTTTTGGCGGTTTTGGCGGTTTGGCGGTTCACTCTCTGGAATCGACCACGCTCCCTGCTGAGTTGCGAAATTCTCTTCCCCAGCGGACATCGCGCGTCGACGGAAGACCGAGCGCGCTTCATGAGCGCTCCGTACGTGGTCCACACCCCTTCTGGCACCAGTCATTGTCGGAGCAATCGGCGTCAAGTGGCAACGGCTGGTGCAGGCCCACTCGCCCCTGTCGGGAGGATCCGAAGCCGATTCTAGGGAAAACGAACAATCAGTTTAGTGGGGATTCCTTGGTCCATAGACAAGCCCCCGTCGCTCTGCACTGGGTTTCGGAGTCGATCGCTTCGCAACCTAACTCGGTCATCTTATTTGCGCAGACTGGTATCCAAGCGCAACGCGGAGTCAACTGAGAGCACACACCCGCATCCGAACCCTCGCAATTTGGGATGGGGCCAGCGTCGGGGTTTTCGACGCAGAACCGTCGTTGTTCGTCCCAGCCGCACCACGGCTGATCGCTGCACTCAGACTCCTTCCGATACGCTCCACCTGCTGACTCGCAACTGACCCAAGTACATGCAGGCTGCCAAGAGCATCCGGAGAGCTTTCCGCAAGACTCGGCGCTGTAGACAAAGCATGAACTCGAGGTGAGGATGCACTTCTCTGCCTCGCAGGCAATTGAGAGGATCCCGATACCGCAGACCAGCGCATTCAGAGTCCGCGCTGCGGCAGGGCTCGCGCCGAAGTGTCCGTTCAGCCACCAAGACATCAGATCTGCTCCGCCATCGAAGTAGCAGAGAACTCGCTTTGAAGCAAAGACCAGACGTTGCCCATCCACTCACCGACGCAAGGGCTTCGCGCGAGCGCGGCGTATATCTTCGGGAGTCATCGGGCCATGCAAGAACGACATGGCCCAACGCGGTTGCAACAAGCGCGTGGGCTCGGCTGCGTGAACGTCGCGCAATACGAACCAGCGCGGCGCGAGCGACTTGGTGAGCTCCGAGAGTTGCGCCGTGGTGGTGCCCTCGTGGCCATTGTTGAGCGCCAAGCCCTCCACGACGCGTGCACGGTCGGCGTCGGTTTGCAGACGCCCCACGCACCAAAGTCCCGCGTTGCTGAGCGCCCGATAGTCGAGGTCCATCGGGTTCTGCGTCGCGACCACGATCCCGACGCCATATGCGCGCGCTTGCTTCATCAGGGTAACGAGCGGACGTTTGGTTGGGGGGTTCGCAGGGTGTGGCGGGAGATAGCCATAGACTTCGTCGAAGACGACGAGAGCGCGCAAACGTTTGCTCCCGCCTTGGTGACGTAGCCAAGTGACCACCTCTTCGAGCACCACGCCGAGCACCAAAGCGCGCTCTTCGTCGTCGAGGTGCGCCACGCTCACGATCACACCCGGCGTGCGCCCGTTGCGCGGTGTGAGCCAACTGCCAACGTCGAGCGCGACGCCCTCGCGCCAAGTTGCAAACGAAGGCGACGCCAACAGGGCGTTGAGCGCTGCCGCCAGCTCCGCGCGATCGCGTTTGGAGACGAAACGGTCGATCGGCAACGCGCCCACGGTTTCGATCGGCGGCTTAGTGACGTCGGCGAGCAAGTCTTCGAGGCGTGAAGGTTCGCCACGCTTGCCTCGCTCTTCGGCGAGCACCGAGAGCAAGACATGCTCCTTGCTTCGCGCTGGATCGGGATCCCGCCCGAGCAACCGCAAGACGAGCGAGACGGCGGCTGCCAGCGAGGCGCGCGCCGACGTCGGATCCTTCTCCCAATCCGACGCCGGGCGTTCGAGAGCAGAGAGTACGTGCAGCGGCTCACCGGCGTTGCTGCCAGGAGTGATCACCCGTATCTCGGTGTGTTGGTTGTAGTCGCGCAGGTGTTGCTCCCGAATCCCCCAGGCTCGCAGCGCCGTCTCGCGTTCGCTTGCAGCCTGCACGGCGAGCGTCTCGGGATCACAATCATCGCCAGGCGTGGGCTCTACCCAGGGCTCGATCGACTTTGCGTCGAACCCTGGGAAACCGAGAAGCAGATTCGGCAGATCGCCTTTGATGTCGATCATCAGCACCGGCACGTGACTGCTCAGGGCTTCCTCCACCATCACTGTCAAGAGGCCGCTCTTACCACTGCCCGTCATGCCGACGACCACCGTGTGCGTGAGCAAGTGATGAGCGGGTAAACAGCAGAGGCTCGACTGATCAGGATGCTCGATGGGACTGCAAGTGCCCAAGTACAGTTCGGGTGCGCGGGCCATGGCGATGCTCAAGGGCGAATGAACGCGGGCGAGCCGGGAAGCCCCGCGGCAACCGAGCTACCCGCGGCCGGCGTGGTCGTGCTGGGGGTTACCGGCGCGCCCGTCGTGGGGTTGCTGCCGCTCGAGCTCGTGCTGCCAGTGGCGCCCGTTGCAGGGTTGACCTCTGGCGTCTCGGGTTCAACCGCTGGGCGACCCCCACGACCCGCGAACAACGACGGCGCGATCTGCTCGGCATCTTGCTCGTGGCGTCGAATGTACGCCACGGCCTGACGGACCTCGTCGTAAGCGTGAGCGCACAGCACATAGGCTTGCTGACGCACAATCGAGGCTTGGTCCTTCTCTGCCGGGCCCTGTTCACGCAGGCCGAGCTGCTCGATCAAGCGGTTGCCCACTTCGCGTGCGTGCTCGAGCTCTTCGCGAGTAACGAGCGTCTTACCGCCGAGCTTGTCCCAAACGTCGAGGAAGGCTTCGGCCAAGCCGACCACATCGAACGCGATGTTCTTGTAGCCGTTGCCGTTGCGGAACTTGTCGAGCAGTTTGGGGTTCATGATGCCGCGCTTCGCGAGCCCTTGCGCGTCGGCCTGCAGCCGGTCGCGAATGGCGCTGCCCTCGCTACCCAGCTCCGCAAGCTCACTCCCCGCTTCCACTGCCTGCATGCAGCGAGCGTGGGCATGACCCAGCGCGAGCGCGTAGTCCTTGAGCTTGTCGACGATGGAGATATCGAACGGCAACGTGTTCAATTGCGATCGCAGCGCGATGATCTCCGGATAAGCGCCGAGGATCGTCGCCACCACACCGCGCGGATCGAAGTTGATGGGCACGAGTTGCTCGGTGGGCACAGCTTTGATCTCCGCCTCGACGCGCTTGAACGCGAGGTGAAAGAGATTCGGATTGCTCTCGACGTCAGCGGGGGGCGTCGCGGGCTCTTGGGCGGCCAGATTCGGATTTACAGTGCTTTGCGCGTTACTGACTTCATTGGGTTTCATAAACGGACCTTTCTTCGGGCCGCACTTCGCGACCCGTTGCGCATGTCTCGGCAGCACCCGGTTCGCGGTTTCCGAAAAAAACGCGGGGGCGTGACGTCCCGTTTCGACGCGTGGACAGTGCGGCGCGTCATGGCCGGCCGTGACGGTGGTACAGCGTTGCGCGAGTCAGCGTCGCTGCGTGGTCCCGGAGCAGTTTCAACTGCTGTTCTCGGACTTCAGAGTCTTCCCTGAGCAGTTTTAACTGCTCTTCTGGGACTTCCAGGTCCGGCTGGGGCAGTTTTAACTGCAGTTCTCGGACTTCAGAGTCTTCCCTGAGCAGTTTCAACTGCTCGCCAGGGACTTCGGAGTGCTCTCGGAGCAGTTGAAACTGCGTCTTGCGACGGTACTGGAACGAGGGCGTGCGAGCACGACTGCACGACTCTGCCATCGTCAGAACACATCTGCGCCTACTCCAATTCGGTAGCTCAGCGTCACAGGTTCACCCGCGCGCTCGACTTCGATCTCGAGAGCGGATTGCCGGCGCAACGCCGCGTACGCACTCAACGCGCCTTCTGGGGACGCTACGTCGAAGCCACCGACTCGCCTCAGGACATCACCAGACTGCAGCCCAAGCTGATCCAGGGTCGAACCCTCGGCGAAAGACAGCTTCCACCCCGTTTGCCGGCCATTCTTCACGACGGGGGACATCAGCAGCCGCCTTTGTAGCTCCGGGATGTTGTCCGTGACGTCATTGATGGCTTCGCGCGTAACGGTCCTCACTCCATCGGACCCGAGTGTGATCGCAGCGGCCACGCGCTGCGCGAGGTTGGGCCGTGGGGATGGGGGTTCACTTGCTGCAGTTACGTTCGAGCCAGCATGGTCCGAGTGCCGCGCGGGCTGCGAACCGTTCAACGTCAGCTGACACAGGCCCGCGTTGCTCCAGAGCCAAACCGCCGGCGCTCTCAACCGCGGGTTGAAGCCAATCGAGGCGACTCTATATGCTGCGATCGTTCCTCCGGCCCGCACGGTGCGTCGCACTCCATTGTTCAGATCGCGCAGAGTCGTCAGGGACTCTTTGGCCTCGGGCAGTTGCGAGATCCCCTCGACCGCTGCATCGGAACAGCCCTCGACCGTCAAAGGATCCACGTCTGCATACCTCGAGCGAGAAGTCTCAGGTTGCATGTTCGTCACTCGCTTGCGATTCGCCATTGAATCCGAGGTGAGTTCGAAATGTCGTCCGAGGAGCGGCGGCACCGTCTGCACGGGCGGATCCTGCGCTGGCGGCTCGTGAGCTGGCGGATCCTGCGCGAGCGCGTCCGGCGTCATGGTGAGCAGCAGACCGAACCACGTAGACACGATTGAGTTCATCGTGTGAACCCGCTGCGAGAGTCATGCCAACGAGTTGTCGCGCGTTGATTTGCCTGTGCGCGGCTTCACTGCTGCGCGCACAGGCAAAGGCTCGGTCGCTGAACTTGTCACGCTGACCCAGCTCGGCAGAAGCGCGCGCCGAATTGGCAACGTGAGTTGGAGAGCTGCGCGCGTTACTCACACCGCGCACGACGACGCCGTCCCTCAACGCGGCGTCGAAGCACCACCTAACGTCTCAGTGACGACCAATTGCGGCGCCGTGTTCATCCCAATTCGCGGCGCGATGAGATTCGGGCAACTGGCTGCAGCTTGGATGCACGCGTCGTGCGCGTCCGCGACGTCTGCAGGTTGCAACTCGAACTTGACCAGCTCCGTGTCCGACGTGCAATTGCAGCTCCAAACATCGCCGATCAGCTGACAGCTTGCGCCCATGGCCCCTTCGAAGCCAACGTCCAGGCCGCCCAGGTTGGCGTGCTGGGTACACGTGACTCGGGCAGCACAGAAGTCGTCCTCTGCAATGACGCTGCTGTTCTCGCAAGTGATCGGCCCTTCGGGAGCGGGCAGCTCTGCCGCAGTGCAGACCAAGAGTGCCGCGCCGCAATGATCGTCACTGTCTACGTCTGCACCAAGCTCGATGGAAAACTGACGAGCTGGGGCGCCGCAGTAGCACTGCCAGGTACCATTCAAGTTGTGCGTACAGTTTGCCCCTCGGGTCGCAGTGACATCCGCTGAGATGCCGTCAGCGAGGTTGGCCGGTCCCACGCATTGCTCTTCGAGCAAACATTGGACGTCGTCCTCGGTACTAGAGGTCGCGGTACACTCCGGTTCGGCGCTGAACGGAGGCGTGCTCTGGTTGCATCCTCCCACGAAGGTTTCATGACAGACATTATCCAAGGTCGCGCCAGTCACGACGTACGTCTGCTGTCCGGGGCCCAAGTTGTTGCAGCTACAGGTGATGGGACCATCCCCCGGGTCGCTGCAATAGTCCCCAAGGTTCCGCGCATCGATGGCAGTGATGGTATCGCTCAGCGCCGTCGTGCGTCCGCATTGCTGGCTGCCACGGCACTCACCGGGGTCTTGCTGCGTTTGTTCGGGCAAGCAGACCGCGGTCTCACTGAATTGGAGCAGGTTACCGCCCGTGCACAGCTGCAACAGAGCGGTGCACGCCGTGCTCTCATCTGCCCCCAAGAGCGTGTACGCTCCGTACAAGTGCGCGCTGCTGCAGTAGCAGAACCACGTGCCATCGGTTTGCTTGGAACACGTCGAACTGATCGAATCGTTGCTGCAGGTCATCGAGGCTTGGCAAGCGCCGACGCTGGCCATGTTCGTGGCTTCGGCGCAGTCCAACGGCGTCGGTGTCGCCGTCGGATCGCCGCCCGCGTTGGGCGGTCGCGAGTAGACGACTCCGACGCAACCGCTCGTCACTGGGGGCGCGAGGTTCTTGGCCGGCGTGTCGCTCGAGGGTGCGCCGCACTCGGTGGGGGTGTCCGTCGGGGCCGTGCTGGGTGAAGGGCTGCTGACAGGAGCGCTGCCAACCGGAGCACTACTCGTCGCGGGGCTCGTGCTGGATGCGGCGGGTACCATGACGCTGCTGGTAGCTGCGTCGGCGCTCGTGTTTGGATCCGAGTTTGGCTTTGGCGCCGCTGGACTCGCCTGTGGTGCGGAGCTGCTAGGGTCGCCGACGGAGTTGCTCCCCGCATCGCGGATCGTGGGCGTGGTGGGTCGAGGCGAATCAGCGGATTGCCGAATCGGGTTAACTGTCGCCGCCGCGTCGTCCGCGCCTTCCTCAGCGTTCGGCGTGGGAGCGTGGGCTGCACCGGCGTCGGCGTGGTTGCCGCTGTTCGCGCTGCTCGAATGCTGCGTTCCGTCGTCGGTCGTGCGCGAACCGCAGCCGAGCGCAATGCTGCTCGCGGCCAATGTGATCAGCGTCGCAACTGCCGAGCGTGAGCATATTCTCATCATTACCCTCCGAGTTCCAAACCTGCGGTGACGTGTAACCGCAGGGGGCTCGGGCGAATAGTGCGAGATTCGGCAGTAGTTCGTGGGCGAGCGACGCCCTGGCTGCTAGCTGACTGCGTTTTTCCGATTATTGGAGGACGGTGTCCATGTCCCAGTCGATGTTACCCGCGCCGCAGTGCCCACCGGCGTAGATCTCGAAAGAATGGTTTTGGGGAACGCCGAGAGCGTTGTAGACCGAATGAGCCGCCCAGGAAGCGATCGCTTCGGCCGTGGCCGTCAGCGTGCGAGAACTACTCGTTCACGCGCCAGCTGCCGGGCAAGGCAGCAGCCTGGTTGCGGTCACAGGTGTACGCGGGCAGCCATTTAGAGAGCAGATCGTGGAGAACCGCGACGTCGCTCGTCTGGTGCTCTAGCGATCGCGCAACGCAGATAGCGTCTCTGGCAGACGCTCGACGGCTGAGTGAGCCGCGGCGTAGAGCGTATCCAATTGCGTCGCGCCAACGCTGGACGCGCTGCCTTGCACGAAAGCGACCAAGCCGCGCGTCGGGTGCTGCAAGCTCAGCTGGACCGAGCACTCCACAGTTGGCTGCGAGTGAACGGGGCGCGGCACCAGCCGTAGCTGCAGTAGAGCCGGCAGGATCGTGTAGCCGCGGAGCCTGTTGGCCAAGCCAACTTGACCTATGTGTATCCTTATTGCCTCGCTCAACGCTTGCTTGATCTGCGCGTCGGTGCCAGCAGGAGCAGTCGCCATCGCCACTTCGACGCCTTGGTCAGAGGCTTCGGCAGCGACGCAGAGCAGCGATAGCGCGAGCAGGGCGGGCATCGCGTAGCGTTGGGGCGAACGTCGACCAGCCATGAAGGA
>DATAHU010000128.1:0-4600 GCA_036263015.1 Polyangiaceae bacterium
GCGAGGCGCGGTCATCTTCTGTGCGCGCGGTAAGTTTACCCACAGTTGCACCATCTGAAATGGGCCACCGCGCTTCGCGTAAGCCTGCTCGTGGTATTCCTTGTGCAAAATGCCGGCGCCCGCGGTCATCCATTGCACGTCACCAGGACCGATCACGCCGCCACCCCCCGTGCTGTCATGATGGGCGACACTGCCTTGGTAAGCCAAGGTCACGGTCTCGAAGCCGCGATGCGGGTGAACGCCCACGCCCCGCGCTTTCGAGCTCGGCTCGTAAGCGTAGGCAGGGTGGTAATCCATCAGCAAGAACGGATCGAGCCGGCGCATGGCGTCGGGGATTGCCGAGAAGTAACCCGCAACACGAAAGCCGTCACCGACCCAGTGCAGCGGCGGCTGCGAGTAGATGTGTTCGACCGGTCGCGGCTCGTTCGATTGAATCGGCGCGAAGCTTCCGACCTGGGTTGCGACGACGCCTGAGGTGACTTGTGACATGAACCAGCTCCAATTCCGCGCCGAGTGAGCCCCAAGTGGTGGCTCCCCGGCGCCTCGATGGCCAGTAACCTGTGGCGGGACTGGGCACTGTACTAGCGCCCTGCCGAGCAAAGCTTCATTGCGCATTTCGACACAATCGCGTCCGCTGGCCGGCAACGGCGCGACGTCGTCGGCACGAGCTGGGCACGCACTGCTCGCTGCAAGTGTCGGAAGCAGGGCAAAACACGCTCATTTCGATGGTCGGTCGGCCACGATTGGGTTACTCACGGCGCGCCAATGGCTGAGAGTCGATTGCTAACCGGTGCCACGGCGGCGTTGTCCCGCCGCTGGCCATTGTGCTTCGGTTTCGTCTTCGCCACTTGCTCCCTGTTCGATCGGCTGGCGGGGGGTGAGCCCGACGTCAGCCTGCTTTGGGCGTTCGCCGCCGGCGCCGGCAGTGGTCTCGCTTACGGGGCGATTTCGGGAGGCATCGCGAAATCGCTGCGCAACCAACGCTGGTATTGGGTGATCGCCCCTTGGCTCGGCGTGGGCTTGTTGATCGCCTGGAGCTTGGCGCTCGATCTCGGGATCTTCTCGCGCCTGCAGGGGCAGTACCGGTTTCTAGCTTGGATTGGCCTCGTCGGCTGCACGGGCTTGGCCATACTCGGCGCAGGGTTGGCGGCATTGCTGGCTCCGCAGCGCGGTTACCCGTCGGGTTGGCTGTTAGCCCATCGCACGTCTTGGAAGCTCGCCGTCACGATCGCCCTGGCCAGCGCGGCGGCCGTGATGGCGATGATCGATCGGCGCTTTCAGCCGCTCGGCTATCCCTTCGCTCACGACGCGCTGCGCGGGGCGACGGTGATTTGCCTGACTGCAACGCTCTGGCTCGTGACCGAGCCCAAGCTCCAGGAGCGCGTCTGCCGCTGGGGTAACTTGGCATTGCTACTGGGCTTCGCCCCGCTGTTCAGTTTGACGCCCAAGCGCCTCGATCAAGCCGCAGCACTCGAGCGCCGCCCCTTCTCGGCGTTCGCCCTGCACCAGGCACGATTGCTCAGCGACGTCGACTTCGATGGCCAATCGTCGGTGTTCGGGGGCGCAGATTGCGGCCCCTTCGACCACGCCGTAAACCCGCGAGCGCCAGAGATCCCCGGCAACGGCATAGACGACAATTGCCGACTCGGGGATGCGCCGAAGAAGCTCGTCGACAACGCCGCTGTTCCGGTCCCGACCGAACCCACGGCGACGAACGTGGTGCTGATCACCATCGACAGTCTGTCCGCGCTGCGCATGCATTTGTTCGGCGCCACACGCCAAACGACCCCACAGCTCGACGCGTGGGCGGCCCATGCCGTCGTGTTCGACCGCGCCTACACAGCGGGTGGTTGGACGAGCCTCGCGATGTCGGCGTTGTTTCGCGGCACCTATCCGCGAAGGCTCGAGTGGACGCGCGTGCTCGAGACGAATTTGACGAACCTGTTGCGGGTGAACGAGCCCGTACCGAAGGGCGAGACGGCGCGGCGCTCGTTTGGCTTACCGCTCGACGAGCAGCGCGCCCCGTTGGCCTGGTGGCTACAACGGCGCGGAATGCACACGGCCGCCGTAGCCAACGATCGACAGTCGGAGTTCCTCGATCCGCGCTTCGTGGGCAAGGGCTTCGACGAGTTCGTCGATCTCGACTACGGCGGGCGCGGCAAAGCCAGTGACTCGGACGTGACCAAGGCCGCTTTGAACGTCTTGGCCCACTTGCCGAGCGACAAGCCCAACTTTCTCTGGATCCACTACTTCGGTCCGCACTTGCCGTACGAAGTTCACAAGAACTCGAGCGACTTCGGCAGTTCGACCGCGGACCACTACGACAACGAGATCCTCTACAACGACACGCAAGTCGCGCGCTTCTTGACGGCGCTCGATGCGACGTCGTGGGGTCCCAAAGCGACTGTGTTCATCGCGGCCGACCACGGCGAACGCGTTCAAGGCGAATGGCGCGGTCACGGCATGGACGTGCACGAAGGCACGTTGCGCATCCCGCTGATCATGCGCTCACCCGGCTTTGCGCCCCAGCGCGTTCAAACGCCGGTCAGCTCGGTCGACGTGATGCCCACGATTCTTGGAATGACGGGGACTCCAGCCCCAGTAACCGATGGCGTCGATCTACGCGACGTGATCGGCGGCAAGGACCCGAAGCGTGCACTCTTCGCCGACACTTGGCGCTTCAATGCGAAGGGCGACGTGATCAAGGACGAGACGGCAGTCTTCGACGGTCAGAACAAGATCGAATTCGATCACGGCTCTCAAACCTCGACGGCGTTCGGACAGCGCCCAGAGCGACGTCTGAAGCGCTTGCCCGACAACAGCGCGTACGAACATCTACGAGCCGCACTCAATCAATACCTCGAAGAAAACGGCGCATTGGTCATCCATGATTGATGCGATTGACGACTAACTCGTCACGATTGACGCCGCCTACGAACGCGGCCCGTGAGTCATTCCTCGTCTTCGTCGTCACGCGCCAACAGACTGTACAGGGCGCGCCGCGCTTCGGTCAGGATCTTGCGCGCTTCGGCGACTTGCGCCGGGGTACCTACGCTCGCAACCTGCACTGCCGCCACCACGACTTGTTTTGCTAGCCGCGCAAACTCGTGCACCGGGACGCGCTCGTCCTCGTTGTGCACTTCCCACGGCGCGGCCTCTTCGCCGAGCTCTTTGGCGCGTTCGCGTCCGGTATCGGTGAGGTGAAAAGTTTTGCCGGCGGCATTGACCTCGACCTTGACCAACCCTTCGTCCTCCAACTGTTGTAGCGCTGGGTAAACAGAGCCGGGGCTCGGCCGCCAAGCGCCTTGGCTGCGCTGCTCGATCTCCTGCATCAGCTGATAGCCGTTGCGCGGCTCTTCGGCGAGCAGAGCGAGGATCGCCGCGCGCACGTCACCGCGGCGCGCGCGTCCACCGCGCCGAAAGAACGACGCGAACGGGTTGCCGCCGAATGGGTTGTCGCCAAAGGGATTACCTCCAAAAGGGTTGCCGCCGAACGGGCCGCCTCGGTGGTCGTGCCGACCGCCGCGACGAGCGCCCGCGTGGACATCGGGCCCACCGCGGCCGCCCCAAAACCTGAAAAATGCATGTGAATCCATCGTTTATCTCTCTCTAATGAGATCCAGCGGACGGCGCACCACGCGCACGGCCGGTGTATCTCGTTACATCAACGATATATCGCGATAGAGCACTCGTCAACCTGGCCCCCGAACTTTTCGCGGGAACCGACGGCTTCTGGGGGCTGGCCGTACTCGCTAGGTGCCTGCCAGCGTTCGCTGCTCCATGCCTCTGCCGCCCATCCATTGACGTCCCTTGTGAACAGCGCCGCCGTGGGAGCCGCACAATGGGCGGCAGTGCCGCGCCCTAGCGAACGCCGGCCCAGACCCAGTGCTCAGGCCGGCTTCCCCAGTCTGCCGAACCAACCCTCGTGCACTTGGTGACAGGCGTAGTCGGGCTGAGCACAATGTGGTTGGCGGCGCGCGGGTTTGCTCGCACCTAACGCGCTCGAGCCAATGCACATCGGCGCGCTTCGTAGTAGACCGAAGGCACCACTGACATGCGCTTGATTAGTAATCGACTGGGTCTGGTCGCGCTCGCGACAATCGTCAACTTCGCCCCCGGCTGCATCAGCAAGGGGAACACTTACGTCGGCGAAAAGGACGACCGGGTCAAAGAAGTCCCGAAGAAGGATCAGGACGCCGGGGCCAAGCCCACGCCCAGTGATTCGGAGCCGGACGGAGCCGATAACCCAGAACCCACCACACAGCCCACGACGGGGCCGAGTGGAACGCCAAAGCCGACGCCGAGCGAGCCCGCCAAGCCGGAAAACACGTCGCCCGAAACGACGCCCACTGATAATCCAGAGCCAACCACGACGCCCACGGAGCCCGCGGCGCCCGACCCCACGGATACGACGTCGCCGAGCGACACGGGTACGGAACCGACGCCCGAAGTGCCGGCCAAAGACTTGGTCGCTTGCAAGTCGGGGTTGAAACCGGGTCGCGGTACGCCGGTACAACTCACGACGGCATCTGGTACGAAGCGCGGCCTGCGCACGGCAGTGAGCCCCGATGGCGTTCTCTTGGCGTGGCAAGCGGTCGGT
>DATAHU010000129.1:0-5515 GCA_036263015.1 Polyangiaceae bacterium
CGACGCGGGCGTTTCTCTATCAGAACAACCTCCAGCGGAGACCGCCAAGGACAAGAGCAACGCTCGCGCGCCCCACCACACGTTGGCGCGGCCACGTCGACCGCTCAAACCTATATTTCCGCCCGCGCCCTCACTCCGTTCGCGCTGCTTCATCCGGTTGATACCGCTCCCTGGCAAGCAAGCCAATAAGGTCAAGATCGTGACCCTCCGCGCACGACCTTGTCAAACCGTTTGGCCGCAACCCCCCTCAACGCCGCACACAGCTCTGTTCACTCTGCAAAGCCACCGTAAGCGCCTCTGGCGCCTGCGCTTACGTGTAGCCCTAATGCCGACAGCGCAGGGCGGATCTAAATACTCGTGCTTGCTTATGTCTAAAGGCGTTGCGAAGAGTCCGCTATCTGGGGAGAAGACAGCGGAAGCCGCGGCTGCGCCTCCAGAACGTAGGGGAGTCACTCAGCGCTAACGCGAAGAGTCCACTGTTGGTCCCACCGGAGTCCCAAGAGCCACCGCGAACCGCAGCGACAGGGGCTCCAACGAGGGTCGCGCCGTCTTCCGAGTTCGCGCTCGACGTGATGTTCCAAGCGCCATCGCTGCCGTAGTCGGAGGGCCAATTGCTACTGGTAGTGGTATCGCCGAGCCCGGCGTGCCAGTCGGCGGTCCACTCCCAGAGGTTGCCGATCATGTCCTGGGCGCCCCAGTGACTTTGGCATGTCGTCCCTTGCCCCGTGTCGCGAGAGTTGGCGCCTGAGATGTTGCAGTCGGTTGCGGTGGGCGTTGTGGGATCCGGAGTGCCTCGGCCAGCAGCGAGCCACTCTTCGCCGTTCGGAAGCCGCTTGCCGGAGGCGCGGCACGCCTGTTGCGCTTGAAACCACGTGATGAAACGCGCTGGAGCCTTCCCGCTCACGCTTTTGGCCACCCATGGGTTCGACGATTGGCCGTTCTTGGGAAAGCCACCGCCTTCTAGGGAGTCGTCAGCGCTCCCGAACCTTTGATTCGCGCCGTCCCACACGCTCGACTCGTAGCGATCGATCCAAAAAGCACTCGGACCGTTCCCGACTTTGACGATTTCATCATCGCCGTTCTTGCAATCGACAATGCCCGTGATGGACGTGTCCTGGGTGTACGCCGCCGGGCAGGCTCGCTCGTTAACTTCGAGCGCGGCCAGCCTCTGCTCTACGTTGGCAAAGTTGTCGTTTAGGGACTTCGCCGTGAGCACGCTGCCTTCGCTATAGGTGACGGGGACGGCCAACGCGAGGGCCGCAGCACCCATCATCAACAATCCTCCACCAAGAATGAGCGCGCGCTTCACCGTACCGGGAGCAAGTTCGATCGTAACCTTCATGGGTCTCCTCATCCGTGGTCTATGCGGGGGATGCGGTGCTCGTCCGCTTTGCCTCAGAATCTCCTGAACTCAGCGCCGGGTCAATTGTCGCGTGGTCCGCCCGAGGTCCGTGTTTGATGTAAACAGGGATGCGCCCGTTCCGTTGTGACCCGCCCTCGGGCACCCGCAGCGCTGCAGTTGACACTCGATTGCGTCCCTGTTAGTTGCACCAGCTAGGTCACGAGCCCTGGCAATGAGGAGCCTCCCGTCGCGAATCGCTATCATGGTGACCTTATTGGGTCACACGGCGTGCGGTGACCGCGAGGGCTTTGCGAATGACACGCAACCGACTGCGGCTGACGCAGCCGTCGCGCCGAGTACGGGGACGGACGACTGCACGATAGGCGGTGAGCGATGCCCGTGCTACCCGAACGAGACGTGCGATGAGGGGCTATCATGCGTTTCGGCCGTGTGTGTCGACCTCAGTCCAAGCAATGGTGATGGCGGGGAAGGCGCCTCGTCCGATCAGACTTCTTCAGAGGAGGCTGGGTGTTCTGGGCCCAGCGAAAGGATGTGCGGTCACGTCGATAGGGCCAACCGAGACGCAGGAGTCGGGCCCAACATTGATGTAACGCCTACCCTTTCCCAATCAGACGCGGGTTGCGCATCCGTTGGGGCGTGCGGTCCGGTCGACACCTCGGAGCAAGGCACCGCAGAGCCCGGCCCGAACGTCTTTGACAGTGGCATGACGACGTCTTCCTCCACAGCCGTCCTCGACAGCGGCGCAGGAGAGACCGAGTTCGGCTCCGATGAAGATGATTCCGTTTCCACTCCGGACGGCGACGCAAGCACAGGAAGCGGTGGTAGCGATGGGGATCCGAAGCCGTGCACCCTCGGCACGAGCGTTCTTCCGTGTGTGTTGCAGTAAGCCACCCGACAGCCGGCGGTGCAGCTCTCAGCTGCGCCGCGAATAAGGGAGCTGCTCTTCTGCCCTTTGGCACGAGCTGAACGTAATGGATGAACGCCTGGGCCACGGTGCGTGGTCCAGGCGTTGGCCGTCGTTATTTCCGTGCTAGCAGCGGACGCATGCGTCCGCTCGTGGCCTCAGGGTAACGGAAGTGCTTCCAAGAGGAGCGAGGCTCTCAGTGCGCCGCTGACGTATTGGTAGTCGTCCAGGTCCTTGACGGCAGCAGGCACGATTCCGTCCGCCATTGGCATGAACACCGTGGTGCGGTCAGACAACGTTTCGATTGCACGCAGGTTGTTGTCGCGCGTCAGGTCGTCCAAGAGGAAGGTGCCACCGCGCATGTTGGCGCCTTGGTAGGCTGCAATTTCCCAGCGCAGGCGCTCGTTGCTGCCGCCAATCAGATTGCCTTCCGTCATGAACATCACCATGCCCTCTCCTTGGTTCAAGTTCAGGTAGAAGCGACCTATCGAGTTGGCCTGCCCCGCACGACGCTGATACGCGAGCCCTGGTCGGGCTGTTGTAGTCGGCTGGGGAACGTCCTGCCAGACAGCCATCTTCGTCCAGCGTCCGTTGGTCTCTTGACGCGCAAACTCGACCGTCCCATTCGTCCCCGTCGGAATTGCTGCATAGACCTTGCCGGTATTCGAACGATCCTGAAAGCCGATGGTCGCGGCGATGCCGTACGTGGGGTTGATCGCGGTGCCGTCACCCCAGAGTTGGTCGACCGGAGAACTCCATGCGTTGTTCTGGTACGTCCACTGCTTGAGTTTGCCGCCGGAGCGCGCCCACGCCTTTACGACCCCGGTTGATGTCGAAAGTACGGCCACATCGCTCGCAGCGGTGACCGAGCCGGGTAGCACGACGTCGCTCGCAAAGCTGAGCCCTGTGGTCCCGACCGTAACAATGTTCGAGCGCAGCGTGCCAGTCGCAGGTTGCCAAACCACGAGCAACTTACTGTTGTACTCGGCCGCACCCGGACCAAAACTCAGCGTCTTGTTCACGGACGTAGCGGATGCCGGTAGCCCCGCGCAATTGACAGTACCCTCGTCCAAGCTGCTGAAAGAGCCGCAGCCGTTGTTCACTGAGCTGGCAGAAGCGCGCACGTACTGCAGACGATTGTCGTCACCTCGACCAAACACCACGAGCTGATTACCGATGGTTCCACCCGCGTTGACCCAAGCAGCGCTTGCATCCTGCAACGAAGCGACAGGGCTGCCGGGGAAGACGCTTTGTGCATAGTGACTGTAGTCCAGCGAAATGGGACCCTTGACGAGCCCAGGACTCGCAGTAATCGCGCCATCGCGATTCCAGTCGATGGAGCCAGTCGTCAGATTGACCTTGAACGCTTGACTCAGTTGATTCAGCACGCTCGGGTCAGTGGTGCCCACCCCTGCCTGCTCGCTGAGCGCGGTTGGATTCAAGGTCAAAAGCGGGCCGTGCGAGAAACCAGGGGCGATATGCTCCCAGTAGTAGTTCATCCGGCTCGTGTAGTTTGCCTTGAAATTGAGGGCGATCCGCCCGGGGCGCCCGCCATGTTCGAGGCCGAGACCGTGACCCAGCTCGTGTGAAATCACCGTCCAATTGTTCGTCGTTACGAAGTTGGGCGTGGGCAAGGTGCACACATGCCCGTTGTACTGCGAAAAGCTCAATCCGTTGTGAAAGAGCCCCGCGCGCTCGGGGGAAGCGAACTCCCCGCCGCAGACGTTGTCTGGGGTGAACGTGGACGACTGCCGCTGCGCACCGCCCCAGTCGCCCCAATCCGTCCAAGTGTTCGGGTCCGTATTCGGTTGCCCGATGTCGAAGTGCACGCGCACGCCCCCGGGAGCGAAATCTGTCTTTATCGGGGGGATCTGATCTGGAGTCACCTGTCCACCGTCGATGCCGGCAGGACAGACATCCGCGGCACCAACGCAGGCTTGCCAATCAACCTCGGCGAACAAGTCCTTCTGTATCGGATCCGACCCCCAAGCGGGCAGCTTGACTGGTGGCCATACGTCTTTGCCGAGCACCTCGTAGCCGTCGTTCAGTCCATCTAGGTCAGAGTCCGCATTGGTCGAGTTCGAACCCAGAACTGCTTCCAGACTGCTCCCAAGGCCATCCGCATCAGGATCCGACGTATCGGCATCTTCATCCCAGATCAGATTGGTCGTCGCCGAGGTCGGGGTGTTCGAAAAGTAACTGCCGACGATTACCCTACAATCCACGCACTGTTCCGGTAGGTGTGCCCAGGACATGTTGCCAACGCCATCGTCGTCGTCAAAGGCAACGGCGTGCGAATCCGTGCCCCCAACCACGAGCATGAGCGTATCGGTCCCGCCGCCTTGTCGCTCCGCAGTCGTCACGTGAGCTCCCAGGGGCAAGGTCCCCACGTAGTACTTCGTTCCACCAAAATTGATGTTGGAAGTAAACCCGGATCCGACGGAAGGAGTTGCAGTGAACGTGGCGCTGCCTTGCGTAGTGCTGCTATAGGATCTCACGAGGACGACCAGCGTGCGCGCTACGCTCGAGGCGGGCACTATCACGCGCGACGCAAACCCGACGTCATCGTCGTTGCCAGCGATGAAGGCCCCGTTGGGATCGGCCCAATCTTGTACGTGAATGACCGTGTCGGCGCCCGCGCTCAGCCCGCTAGTTTGGAACGTCCAGGTGACGCCCGGCTGCTGCGAAATGAATGTTTCATAGAAAGTACCCGCCATGGCGCCATCATGAACGATCCCGGATGATGCATAAGCAGGAGCACCAAACAACAGCGCCCCAAGACCCAACGTCGAAATTGCAAAGTTGCGCATACAAATCAGTCTCCTAAGATCTCGCGCTTGAGCGCCGCTCGTTGTGATTCTTGTTCGCTGATCGAAAGAGTAGAGCTCCTTTCCTGGAGCGCGCGGGCCTGTTCCAGGTAGCGTTGCTGCTTCGCAATGACCTCGGCTGGCACCTCGACAACTGGCATCGGACCATTGATAGCCGCTGGTTTACTCACGCTTTTGTTGGCGCTGTGGCCAGGGTGCGGAATACGCGTGATCGCGGACACGCGGATCGGCGCATCGTGGACACCTGGATCGGCGCATCGCGGACAGGCGGATCGGAGCCGCGGACACGCGGATCGGCGCATCGTGGACACCTGGATCGGCGCATCGTGGACGCCTGTCAGGGCGTCCGCATGAGCGAGTGACGCTGGGTATCGAAGCTGGTCCCCTGCAGCCCGAAGGAGCTGCGGAATGGCTACCAGG
>DATAHU010000130.1:0-7136 GCA_036263015.1 Polyangiaceae bacterium
CAAAGGCGGCTATGCCCTGCACGGCGCTTATTTGGCACGACCGCTTTGGGGTGCCCAAGAGCCATGGCTGCATCAACTTGGCGCCCGAAGACGCGCGGCGCATCTTTCACTGGACCGAACCCGTGTTGCCGACCGGTTGGCACGGCGTTCTGTCGGCATTGACCGGCACGGTCGTCTTCGTTCATCCATGACCCGTACCGATTTTCGGGTTCCGTTGGTGGACCTGACGGCTTTTCATCGAGAACTGCGCACGCGCGCCATCGAGCGCTTCAGCGTGGTTTACGATTCGGGCCGTTTCGTGCTCGGTCCGGAGCTGCGCGCGTTCGAGAGCGAAGCGGCAGCCCAATTGGGCTTGGCGCACGGCGTGGGCGTGTCCAACGGGACCGACGCGCTGGTCTGCGCCTTGGCGGCACTCGGGATCGGGCGAGGTAAGCGCATCGTCACGACCCCATTCACGTTCGTGGCCACGGCCTCGGCGTGCCTGCGCACGGGGGCAGAGTTGCAGTTCGTCGATCTGGATCCAGCTGATCTCAACTTGTCGCCTCGCTGTTTTGCCGAGTTGGACGTGTCAAAGGTGAACGCTGTAGTGCCCGTGCACTTGTTTGGACACCCCGCGGACGTGTCCAAACTGCGCGAGCTGGCGCCCGACTGCGCGATCGTGGAAGATGCGGCTCAAGCCTTCGGTGCGCGTCGCTGGGGTGTCGGGCTGGGACAGCACAGCGACGCCGTGACCTTCAGCTTCTTTCCCGGCAAGCCGCTCGGCGGACTGGGAGATGGCGGCCTGATTGGGACGCGAGATGCAGCGCTCGCCGAACGCTGTCGGGCGCTCAGAACTCACGGTCGCGATCAGCGGGGCGAGATCCAATGGCTCGGCGGAAATTACCGCTTGGACGAGTTGCAAGCTGCGATCCTGCGCCTCAAACTGCCCCACGAGCCGCGTCGCACCGCCCAGCGAGCCGCGCATGCCCGCTACTATTGCGAGGCGCTGTCGACGATCTCGGAAGTGTCGTCGCCACGCACGGCCGCTGGTTGCGAGCCGACCTGGTCCGTGTTCTCGATCCGCGTCTTGGATGGAAGCCGCGATCGACTCAAAGCCCACTTGCACGCGGCCGGCGTCGAGACCCATGTTTACTACCCACGCCCGCTACACCTCGAACCCGCGCTGCGGGACTTGGGCTATGCACGGGGCGACTTTCCGGAAGCCGAACGCGCGAGCGACCAAGTGCTCGCGCTGCCCATCCACGCAGAACTCGAACCCGAACAGCTCGCGTGGGTCGTGGCGAGCATCGCAAGCTGCTATGGCTATCCAAGCCCCGACGGCCCCGCTATAGGTTGAGCTCATGCGCCGCTGCGCCATCTCGGTCGATCTCGATGAGATCTACAACTACGCTCAGATCCACGGATTGAAGCCCGGGGAGTTCACGAGCCAAGCGGTCTACGACGTCGCGTTGGCGCGCTTGGACGAGTGGTCGGCGAAGCACGGCATCCGGCTCACGTTATTTGCCGTCGCGCGTGATCTCGAACGCCCCGAGGCGGCTGACACGCTGCGCCGGTTGGCGGCGAAGGGACACGAGATCGCCAACCACAGCCTGGACCACTACTACGATTTGACGCGCAGACCCTTGGAGCAGATGCGCGAGCAAGTCTGGGGGGCTGCGGATTTGATCGAACGCACCACCGGGCAGCGTCCAGTGGGGTTCCGCGCGCCAGGTTACGTCACGACCGACGCGCTGTATCAGGTGCTGGGTGAACGAGACTTGGCGTACAGTTCATCCGTGTTTCCGTGCCCCTGGTACTACGGGGCCAAGGCCGGAGCGATTGGACTCAAGGCTGCGCTCGGGAACTTCTCGAAGAGCCTGATCGACGATCCGCGCGTGCTGACGGCGCCCACCAAGCCGTATCGCGTCGGCCGCCCCTACTGGAAGGCGAGTACTGCTTCTGGCAGCGGAATCCTCGAGTTGCCGATCCAGGTGACGCCTGGGGCCCGTTTACCCTTCATCGGCACGAGTTTGGTGGCGCTGGGCCCGAGCGCATCGGGCAAGCTGGCGCGCTCGCTGCTCGGGCAAGAGCTCATCAATCTGGAGTTGCACGGCATCGACGTGCTCGACCGGACCGATGGACTGCACGAGTTGGCGCGCCACCAGCCGGACTTGCGGATTGCTTTGGAGCGCAAGCTGGCGACTCTCGATTGCGTGGTTTACACCCTGTCGGAAGCCGGCTACAGCTTTTGCACCCTGGCGCAAGCGGCTCAGGAGATGAGTGTATGACGAGTGAAGCTTTTCAGAGTGTTCTCAAGTTGTGCGAGGCCGAATCGAGTCAGGGTTGGCTGCAGCTTCCCGAGGGTCGGCAACTCACGGTCCACCTGTCGTCGGCGGGTGTCGGGCTGACGATTTCGCGCATCACTCGGCTCAAAGTAGAGCCAGGTCGAGTGGAGCAAGGACAGCTGGTTCAGGTCGTCACGTTGCGCGACGAGACGTACGTCTTCGCGGTGGGTGATGCGTTTGCTTGCGCGTTCGAAGACACGGGGCCCAAGGCCAAGGGGCGCAAGGCAGGTTTCGTGTGAGCACCGCGACCGAAGCGGCAAAGGCCTCCGCTGCTGCCGCCCAACTCGCGACCGAAGCCGATGACGACACGCTGACGATCGGCCCTTTCCGCTTTCGCTCACGCTTGTTCGTGGGAACCGGCAAGTACCGCGACGTCGCCCAAACCGAAGCGGCGCTCGTCGCTTCCGGCGCCGAAGTCGTGACGGTCGCGCTGCGTCGCGTTGATTTGAAGGACACCAAAGAGGGCTCGCTGATGAGCCTGATCTCGAGCAAGCGTTGGACGATTCTGCCCAACACTGCCGGTTGCTACACCGCCGACGAAGCGGTGCGCACGCTGCGTTTGGCGCGCGAGCTCGGCATCTCCGACATCGTCAAACTCGAGGTGATCGGCGATCCCAAGACGCTGTATCCGGACAACGAGCAAACGTTGATCGCGGCCAAGACTTTGATCGCCGAGGGCTTCACGGTGCTGCCGTATTGCATCGATGACCCGATCGTCTGCCGCAAGCTCGAAGATCTGGGCTGCGCAGCGATCATGCCGCTGGCCGCGCCGATTGGCAGTGGCCTCGGGATCCGTAACCCCTACAATCTGCGCATCATCATCGACCAAGCGAAAGTGCCGGTGATCGTCGACGCGGGCGTCGGCACGGCGAGTGACGCAGCGGTCGCGCTCGAACTCGGTTGCGCTGGCGTGCTGATGAATACGGCGATCGCCGAGGCCAAGAACCCGATTGTGATGGCACGGGCGATGCGTCTGGCGATCGAAGCTGGGCGCTTGGCGTACCGCGCGGGGCGCATGCCCCGTCGCTTGCACGCCTCTGCCTCGAGCCCCGAGCAGGGCGTGATCTGAAATTGCCAGCGGCGGCTCAGCGAGCACGCGACCTGTGGCGTCAGCTCGCGGCTTCATTGCCGGCGATAGCCTTCACCGCCTGGATCTTCCAAGCGGGCACCGACGTGCCCACCGGGCCAGCGACACAGGTTAACGACAAGCTCTTGCACTTTTGCGCCTTCGGCGTGCTGGCTCTCAGCTACGTCCTGGCGATCGGCGCCATCAACTCGCCGGGGGAGCCGCCTCCAAACTGGCGCTACCCACGACTGAGAGTTACGCCCTGGGCTCTGTTGCTCGCGGCAGGCGGGGCCGTGACGGCCGGAGCGCTGCTCGAGTTCTGGCAATCGTTTCTGAGTTATCGCTCGGCAGACTGGATCGATCTGTTGGCGGATGCTGGCGGCGCCACCAGCACGATGCTCGCAACTGGGCTAGTGTTTAGACGCTGGCTTGGCCCTGTGCGTAGCTCATCCTAGGTGTAGCAGATGAACAGTGAGGTTTCGAAGGCGAGCGCCGTCCGGTTGTTGTTCTTCACGGACATAGCGAATCGGGGCTGGGAAGCGACGCTCGATGCCGCACGCGTCCTTGCGAGCTCGGCGCGACCCGGAAGCGTCGCGATCGTGCTGCGCGAACCCGACCGGGAGGCGCGTTTGCTGTATCGCGAGGCGTGTGCGTTGTTGCAGGCCGTGCTCCCATGGGGTCAACTCGTACTAGTGCGCGAGCGCCTGGACGTGGCGCTGGCTGCACGTGCGCACGGCGTACACCTGGCGGAGCAATCCGTATTTGCGGCAGATCTGGTGGCCCTACCCGTGACGCGTGGACTGTGGCTGACCCGAGCGTGGCATGCGGTTAACGCACCCTGTAGCGACACGGAGGCAAACGCGCTCGTGATCTCGCCCATCATGAGTGCGCGTAAGGGCGTCAGCGCACTCGGCCCCGATGGAGTCAAAGTCGCGCTGAGTCACTCGGGATCGCGTCCGGTTTACGCTTTGGGTGGAATCGACGCGAACAATGCCCGCCAAGTGCTCTCATTAGGTGTAGCTGGGGTCGCCGTTCAGGGGGCTGCCTATGCAGAACCGGCCGAACTCGTCAGAGCGCTCTCGACTCCCTAAAGTGTGAGCCATGTCGAGCCGTTTCGGAGAAGCATATGGTTTCTCGTGGAGCAGCGCCGCGCGCCCACAGCGGTGACGCGGCTAGGCACGCACAGGATGCGCTGCCGCAGTCGCTGCCCCAGGTCTCGACTCGCCCTCGCGTCCTGATCGTGGATGACAGTCCCACCGACCGCGCCTTGTACGGGCGCATGCTGGCGGATGCGGATGAACACTACCTGATCGAAGAGCTCGACTCTGCCGAGTCGGCTTTGGCACGGCTGCGTGAAGAGCCGTTGCCTGGCTGTGTTCTGCTCGACTACCGCTTGCCCGGCATGACGGGCGTGGAGTTCTTGCGCAAACTCACTTCGGCGCGCGGCGAGGCACCGGTGCCCGTGATCATGCTGGCCGCCTTGTTCGACGAAGTCCTGGCGTTTCGTGCCATGCAGGCAGGTGCAGTGACGATCTTGGCAAAAGGTAGCTTGTCACCGCGCGCATTGCGGGCCGCGGTCAATACGGCGATCGAACTCGAGGCGCCGCGCCGTCAGCGCATCTTGGAAGCCGAATACGAGTACGCGTCCGTGGCCTATACCGGCGCGGCCGATCCTCCAACGCAAGCGCGCTTGGCCCAGTTCGCCATCGCCCTCGAGTTCGTGCGCTTCGTGCGCGTGCTGCGACGAGCAGCGCCGTCTTGGGTCCCCCGCAGCATGCTCTAGAAGCTGGCGTCTTTCAGCCTCCTGGCGCCGAGACGAGTTTATGCTTTTAGGTTAATCAGGGTTCCTAGTTTACGACTGAGCATCTCGTTGATCACGGACCACAGTTCCTGATCGTCTTTGGTCGTGCGCCAGTCCTGGCCCGCCCAATCGAAATGCCAAGCCCGCTTGTCTGCGGCCATCCAGATCTGACGCGCAGCGCGGTGACTGTTGATCACGAATTTCGCGCCATCGGGGAATTCGAGCGTGAGGATGTCGCTCGCGAGTTCGACTTCGAAGCGCTCATCGCGGGCAGCGAGTTCGTCTAGTGCGTCGACCAGGTCTCGCAGCTCGGCACTCGCCTTGGTTTGATATTCGCGCTCGTCCATGACGCTACAGTTGCCAGGATCTACGAGCCATTCAAGCTGCACGTGGCGGGCGCGATCGCAAAGACGTATGAGTTTCAGCGGGGGCTGAGCACCGGCATGCAAGCGGGCGCGATGCACTGAAAGCCGGGCTGACAATCCTGGTGGCTCTGGCAGGGCCAAGCGCATTGCTTCTGGGCCAAGTTGCACCGATGCGCTAGGCACTGCGCGTCACTTTGGCAGGGGAAAGTGATCGCGCTCGGGAGGGGAGCCGCGCCGCTCGAAGCGGGCAGCGGCAACAATGGCGCGGGCGGCACGGCTCCGATTTCCGCGCCGGACGCCGAGGGCGGCGGCGTCGCGGCCACCGGCGCTGGAAAAGCTGGCGGGCTTGGCGCTGGCGTGGCTGGGATGCTCCTGCCGCTTCGGGAACTGCAGCTCGTCCCCGCTAGGCAGAGTCCTAGCATGAGCATGCACGCTGCTGTTCGGCTCGGCTCCAAGAGCCCAAACTTAGAACCGACGGCAGGCCCGGGCAAATGAGAAAACCAGGCTCAGCGGGGAAACGCCACGACGTCCGCCAGGGGCACGCCCAAGATCAGGGCCAGCAAGCGCTCGAAGCCGAGTGCATTGCCCGCCGCCGGGGGCATGCCTTCTTCGAGTGCGGCGATGAATTCTTGGTCGATCGGCAGCTCGGGCAAGCGGCGTGCGCGACGCGTTGCAACGTCGCCATCGAAGCGCAATCGCTGTTCACTTGCGTCCGTGAGTTCACCGTAACCGTTGCACAACTCGACGCCCCCGACGTAGAGCTCGAAGCGCTCTGCGACGCTCGGATCGTGAGGGCAGGGCGCGGCCAGCGCGGCTTGGCTGCGCGGGTACTCGGTCACGAACAGCGGGCGCGCTCGAAGTGCGATGGCCGGCTCGATCAGGTCGACGAAGGTTTGAAAGTACCGAGCCTCGTCGCTCGCGGCGAGTTCGCTGGCGTCAGCGATGCCCGCATGCTCGTGAAACAGCTCACGCACCGTGACGCGCTCGAAGCCGTGCTCGAGATCGATGGGCAAGCCTTTGGGACCGAGCGGCGTGGGGGGACCCAGCTCTTCGAACAAGCCCGAGACGATGTCGAAGGTGTCCTGCATCACTGCCGTCATCGGCGCGAAAGCGCGATACCATTCGAGCATTGTGAACTCGGGCTGATGCCAGAGCCCGCTCTCTTCCTCGCGGGTGCAGGCCGCGAACTGGTAGATCCGCGGTAAACCTCCGACCAACAACCGCTTCATGTGGAATTCGGGCGAGGTGATCAGCCAGCCCTGGCGGGTTTGATGGGGTTCGACATACACGGCGGTGTCCGGCGCGGACACCCTCACTGGCGTCCGCACTTCCACGAAGTCGTCCTGATCGAAGTAGCGGCGAACCCAGCGCTGAGCCAACGCACAGCGTTCCAAGTGCGCGCCGACTCGCGAAAAGCGTGTGCTCTCACCCGCCGGCAAGAGCTGCCCCGGCGAGCTCGAGAGCAGTCGCGCTGAGGTCAGCGCACTGCCGTCCCATTCGCCTTCGACGAGCACCCAGTTTCCTGGACGGGGGGCGTTCGTCAGTGGCGGTGCAAAGTGCACGACCAGCTGAGCCGTCGC
>DATAHU010000131.1:0-19791 GCA_036263015.1 Polyangiaceae bacterium
CTGCGTGCCCAATCTGGTCGGTCTGTCATCGCCGACCTCGACGCTGGGTCCCGCCTTCGATCCAGCAGTGTTTACTTACTCCAGTCAAATCTCGATCTTCGCGGAAACCGTTTCGTTCACGGCAACCGCTCCCGACGGTACGCAGCTCGCCATCGATGGTCAGAGCGTGGCTTCAGGCACTACCTGGACTTCGTCAACGCTAGCCCTCGGAGCGAACGAGTTCTCCATCGACTTGTCGGTGGACGGCACCGTTGTACGGACGTACCAAGTGACGGTAACCCGCGGAGATCCGATCGCGTATTTGAAGGCGTCGAATGTCGATACCGGCGACACCTTCGGGGACGCGATCGCAATCTCGGCTGACGGGAGCACGCTTGCCGTTGGCGCTCCATTGGAGCGCAGCTCGAGCAGTGGAATCAACGGAGACCAAGTGAATGATGACACTCGAACCGCAGGCGCGGCGTATGTGTTCGTACGTGACGGCAATGCATGGACGCAGCAAGCGTATATCAAGGCGTCCAATACTGGTCCGCTCTGGGCATTCGGCGCTTCGCTGACGCTCTCCGCAGACGGCAACACATTGGCCGTCGGCGCTCCAGGGGAGAGTCGCCCGAGCAGCGGAATCAACGGCGACGAAGAGACAGGCGAAGCTGATGGTGCTGGCGCCGTATACGTCTTTGTTCGGGATGGTGCCGAGTGGCAGCAGCAGGCCTACGTGAAAGCATCAAATACTGGAGAACGCGATGACTTCGGCAGGGCCGTGGCGTTGTCGGCAGATGGCAACACAATGGCCGTCGGAGCCACAGGCGAGGACAGCGCCAGCACCGGGATCGGCGGATTTCAAGAGGGTTCCGAGACCGTTGATTCGGGGGCGGTCTACGTGTTTGCGCGTGCCGGCTCGACTTGGACCCAAAACGCATATGTCAAAGCGTCGAACACCGGCCTCGGTGATCACTTCGGATCTGCAGTAGCGTTATCTGGGGACGGCAATACGCTGGCTGTGGGAGCACCAGAGGAAGATAGCGGAAGCACCGGCGTCGCCGGTAGCCAGCAGAACGATGATGCCCTGGACTCGGGAGCCGTCTATGTATTCTGGCGAAACAATAATGTGTGGAAGCAGCAGGTTTACGTCAAAGCCTCGGATTCGAACCCGAACGCCCAGGTGGGTGTTTCGCTTTCCTTGTCCTCCGACGGCAATACGCTCGCAATAGGCTCTTGGGGCGAGGCAGCATACGTGCTGACTAGAGACGGGAGCGATTGGAGCCAATACGCCATCTTGCAGGCTTCCAATGCGAACGAGGGAGCCATAGGATTCGGGAGCGCTGTGTCTTTGGCCGGTGACGGCCAAGTGCTCGTGGTTGGTGCTGAATACGAAGGGAGTCCCGCGACGTCGCTCGACGGTTCGCAAACATACGACGAGAATTCGTATCTCTACAATGCTGGGGCCGTTTACATCTTCGGCAAAGAGGCAAGCACGTGGAGTCGGCGGCACTACGTCAAGGCTACCAACACGGATCGACCCGACTACTTTGGCTGCACGGTGGCGATGTCGTCCGATGGCGATATCGTCGCAGTGGGCGCCTGGAACGAGGCTAGCGGCAACGGTGACCCGAACGACAACCGCGCCGGTAGTGCTGGGGCTGTGTACGTATACCGCTGAGTAGCCTGTCTATTGCTCCGGTTGATCGTGACCTGGGAGCGAGTGATCCGCTGAGGTTCAGCGCTCCCACGATCTTGCTGCTTCAAAGAGCAGGCCAGTTGCCGGACATCATCAGCAATGTGATCATGCCAAGGGACGTCGAATAGTACGTCTTGTAATACTCGGGGCGTTCGATCACGTCGAGCGTTGCCCGGAACAGTGTATCGCGCGCTGCGGCGTCACCATTGCCCATCGCACCAACCCCTGCCGTGCCGAGAAATGCCATCTCGAAAGCAACAGAGTTGGACTGATCGTGCGCGGCGTTCATTCCCGCCTTGAGCAGGTCCCAACGGCCTGAAACGTCCAGAAGGCTAGCAAACGTCGCCATCATCTTTTGAATCAGCATGCTGCCGTCGGTGTGACCTTGGCAAAGGTCGAAGCCGAGGCGGTACGGAATGCGGGAAGCGTCGTATCCCGAACAGGACTCGTTTGCGGCGCACACGTCGCTCGTGACTTGAGCCCCCATGCTCGAAGAACACCAATCCGGGAGGATTCCGTCAGCCGCGCCAAACGTACCGTCGCATTCGGTTATGTGTTGGTAGTTCGCGGAAATCACGCTGTCCCAGGAGCCGGCCATGGCCGCCGTCAGCGTGCGCAAATACCCTGGCGCGAAATACGAGGGATTGTAGACGCCCTTGTACATACTTCCGCCATTCAATAGATCCCCGTCCAGATCGTTTGAATGGGCGGCGTTTCCCATATCCTGCGCTGCCTTGGCGTAGCCCCCCCACTGTTTGTCGGCCATGACCAGCGCATAGGCGATGTCGATGTCCGCGTCGGTAGCGGAACCGTTGGTGCCGTTGTCCCAACCCACAAGGCCACCGCTCATGTGGCTGCTACCCCAGCCCCAGATCTTATCGAAGGTTGGCCTGTCACCCATGGCCGCGCTGATCAGCATTCCGTAGCTGATGCCCTCGGAAGTAACCTTACCCTGTTGTTCAGGCGAGATGACGGCACCCGAGTTCGGGTCTACGAACGTGGCCTTCCAGCGCGCGTACGCTTGACTGATCGCCGTGTTGAACAACGCCGCGTCGGTTGCTGCGTCGCACGTGCCGAGCTTGCCGTTGCTGCCGAACGGATGGCTTGCTCCGTCGGTCGAAGCGAAGATTGCGGGCGTCGGAATGCTTTTCACGAAGTGGATATCGTCGACGTAGAAGTCGAAGCTCGAGTCCATCGCGACTTGCTCGACGGGATCTGCCATCGGGTCAAACGATTGATTGAACTGGAACTGAATCTTCAGCAGGTTCGAACCAACCTTGCGACGGTTCTCGGTCGAGACGCCGTTGGGCAGCCACATCGGATACAGATCGCGATCGAAGTAGAACGTGAAGGTCTTCCAATCCGTGCCGAGTTCTTCGTCATCGATCAGGAAGTGCCCTAAGTGGTTCCAGCAAGGTTGGGGATCGCCCGCCTCGTCGACGCAGGTGCCGTCGCCGTAGTCACCGCCCTCGGTCCACGGTGTGGAGAGGCTGAAGCGCACGGGGTTAGCCTGGCCCGCGCCCTTCTTCGCGCGGAAGCTGATGCCGGTATAGCCTGCGGTCGTGGCGTCGTAGAGATCGGGCACGTATTCACCAGCGCCGTCTTTCTTCGTTTGATCCCACGTGCCGGCGAACACGGTGCCGATGCCGACGTAAGAGCTGAAGCCCGAGCCCGACGTGTGCAGCACGCCCTTGTTACAGGCGTCGGTACCGTCGTCTTCGACCATCGTCGTTTGCGTGCCGTCGGTGTCCCCGTAACCCTCGACGGCACCCGCGCGACCCTCGATCGCTAGAACGTCGTCAGAGCTTTCTTCGAAGTCCGCAATCAGACCTTCGTAAACCGGACAGGTGCGGCCTTCCGGGGGAGGGAGCTCCATTGCCGCGGGTTGGGTGTCGGTAGGCGCGGGTCCGGGCACTGCGGGGTCTGTCCCCATTGGGTTAACATCGGGCCCTGTGCCGGTGGGAGGCACCACGTCTGTGCCCGACGGGTTTACGGGCGGGACCGCTGGGCCAACCGGGACCGAGGCACCCGGTGGCACTGTGCCGCCTGGTCCGACGGGGGTTACCGTGCCTGGTCCGACCGGGGTTACCGTGGTGCCCGAGCCGACGGGTTGTTGAGGTGGGCCGACGGGCGCCGTGGGGCCCGCGCCGGGGGGCGTCTGCGTGTTTGGATCTTGGCAATTGGTGCGTTGGTATTTGCCGTCAGCGCTGTGGCAGGGGCCATTGGGCAGACTGCAATTGGAGAAAATCCAGGTTTGGTCTGGGCTCGGACACTCGCCCATGTACGGTCCGCTCGCGGTCGGAGAGGTCCCCAAACCGTTGTTGGTTGAACTGGGTTGCTCCGAGCCACAGCCGACAGCCAGCGCGGCGACGGCAAGGGAGGTGAAGAGCGGCGTTACTTTGCGTGTCTGCATGCGATTTTCTCCGAAAAATCTCGGGCGAGCGAGCCCCCAACGTGGACGGACCAAGCCGCGGAGCGCCGGTTTCTTAGCATTCACGCCCTGAGCACACTAGGCCGAAGCCGGCGTTTGCCGCCCACTTCCGCCCACCGAGCACATGCCTGATCGCAACGACCGACGTCGTTCGCGTGAGGGCATTTCAGGGCCGCGTTGACGGTGTAACTTTGTGTCGGTGTCGTAACATTCGGACCGGGCGCGCCGGCAAAAGGAAACACTCGGCGTCCCCCCGATCAGTCCGATTCTCGTTCGCGCTCTGGGGGCAAACTCCAATCACTCAGGGTCTCTGCGGCGGCGACGCGCTCGGCCAAGGACGCGTCCGGGGACAGTTCGAGAGCGCGCACTGCGTCGGCGTAGGAGAGGCTCATCCTGCGCGCGATCTCGAGGTAGTGCGCCACTTGCGCCAGAGCTTCGTCGCTGAACGTCTTCCCTTGTTTGATCCAGGCCGTTTTGTAAGGGGTATACAAAGCCCGGAGCAAGCGCGTGCCGTCCGGCGTCAGCGCGACGTAAACCTTGCGCCGATCCTGTTCGCTGCGTTCGCGTAGCACCAGGCCCGCGCGCTCCAATCGATCCAATGCCGTCGTTACGGCGCCTGTCGTCAGCGACGCGGCTTGGGCGAGGTCGCCGGCCGTCAGTCGACCGTGATAGTCGATCAGATCGACGCAGCGCGCGTCGGTGCGGTTGATGCCGACGAAGGCCGCCACTCGTTCGTCGAACAGATCTGCCGCATTGCTCGCGAGACGCGCCGCATCGCCCAAGCGCTGTCCAAGCGCTGCCCGGTCTTCGGCGCGAGTCTTGGTCTGTTGCTTGTTGGGCCTTGGCGACGTCATGGCATCGAAAATGCGCTCTAGCACAATTTCCTTGACGGGTTTATATCTTGACGTTCAAGATACTTTCGTTTTGAGATAATGCAAGAGTGGAGAAGGTTAACGACGATGGAAGCGATGATCGAAGCGCGTGGGCTCCAGAAAACGTACAAGCCGCGGGACCGGCGCGAAGCAAAGACAGGGCCGATTCAGGCCGTCAAAGGCGTCGACTTGCAGGTCGAGGCTGGGCGTATCGTTGGGTTTTTGGGTCCAAACGGTGCGGGTAAGACGACGACGCTTCGGATGCTCACGACGCTGCTCGCGCCGAGCGGTGGCAGCGCGCGAGTCGCGGGCGTTGATCTGCTGCGCGACCCTGTCGGAGTGCGGAAACGTATTGGGTACGTGGCGCAAGCGGGTACTACCGATAGCGATGCGCTCGCTGGCGAAGAGTTGACGGACCACGCTGGGTTGTACGGCATCGCCAGGGGCGAAGCCGCCGCGCGCGGACGTTATTTGCTCGAGAAGCTCGACCTCGGAGGCGCGTGGGACCGTAAGTGCGGCACGCTCTCGGGCGGACAACGCCGTCGCTTGGACATCGCGATGGGTCTCGTACACCGGCCGTCGCTGATCTTTCTGGATGAACCCTCTACCGGGCTCGATCCTCAATCACGCGCCAACTTGTGGGGTCACATTCGCGACGTGCGCGACAAATTGGGCACCACGGTGTTCGTTACCACGCACTATATGGACGAGGCGGATTCACTGTGCGATCGAATCATCATCATCGATCACGGCAGCGTGGTTGCAGAGGGCAGCCCACACGAGTTGAAGCAGCGCTTGGGCGGCGACGCACTGCGCCTCGGTCTGGAGCCAGGCGCTAACTTAGAGGCCGCCGTCGACACTATCAGGCGCCACACTACCGCCGCCCCTGAAGTAGACGGACATGACGTACGCCTGCGGCTCACTGGTGGCGGCGCTCAGTTACCAGGGCTACTCTTGGCACTGGCTCAGGCCTCGGTCGCAGTCGCGAGCGTAGAGCTGCGGACTCCGACCCTCGATGACGTCTTTTTGACGCTGACCGGTCGCTCTCTGCGCGAGGAAGCCACCTGAAGGTTCGGGGACGCTACTGCGCGTAGGCAGTGCCGCCGACGGGATCCAATTTGTTGCTGGATGGAGATGAACATGTTCTTGCGTGAAACGTGGATAGTTTTTCGACGCGCATTGCGTCTGAGTTTGCGGCAGCCGGTCTGGGTGGTCTTCGGCTTGATCCAACCGGCGCTCTACCTGATCTTGTTTGGACCACTGCTCGAAGGGGTGAACGCGGGCGCGGCCTTCGATGGTCGTAACGCGTGGGTGGTTTTCGTGCCGGGCCTCTTGATCCAACTTGGGTTGTTTGGCGCTTCGTTCGTAGGCTTTGGTTTGATCGCCGAGTGGCGCGCCGGCGTCATCGAGCGCATGCGGGTCACGCCGGCAAGCCGAGCCGCTTTGTTGCTCGGTCGCGTGCTGCGCGACGTGTTGGTGCTGCTGGTCCAAGCCACGTTCTTGACGCTGCTCTCGTTGGGCTTCGGTCTGCGAGCGCCGTGGTGGGCCCTCGTGACTGGCGTGTTGATCGTGGCGTTGCTCGGCGCTTGCTTTTCGTCTTTGAGCTACGGCGTTGCCTTGAAGCTCAAGAGCGAGGACGCGCTTGCGCCTTTGGTGAACGGCGTTTCCTTACCGTTGCTACTGCTTTCCGGTGTCTTGCTGCCGATGGAGATGGGCCCCATCTGGTTGCAGCGCTTGAGCATGGCGAACCCTTTGCGCTACGTGCTCGATGGCCTGCGGGCGGTTTTCCGCGGCGAACTGACGACGTTGGCCAGTTCGGTCGGGATCGGCGTGACCTTGTTGTTGGTCGCGCTGGGCTTGACTGTCGGCACCCGGGTCTTTCAGAACGAGAGCGCCTGAGACGTTAATCCGCCGCCTAGTCGCTTCCAAGACGTCGGGGCAGACCCGTGGAGCGCCTAGGCGCTTCGAGTAGGGTCGTCATGGTCGAATCGAGGCGCCTAGGCGCCCCGCGAAGCCTGGCTACAGGCAATCCAAGCGCCTAGGCGCCCCCAGCGAAGCGTGCTTCAGGTAACCGAAGCGCCTAGGCGCCAGCGGCGAGGCGTGCTTCAGGCGGCCGAAGCGCCTAGGCGCCCCGGGGACGCCGACTTGGGGTCGAGGTTGGGCGCCTAGGTGCCTTTCCATCGGTCGTGCACCGCTGTTGGGGCGCCTAGGCGCCTTTGACGAAGGGAGGCTCTCCGTTGCGCGAGCGCGCGGGACAAGAACGGTGGGCTCGGCACAAGCGCGAAGGGGAGTGTCGCACGGAGTTTGCGCTGCATTTGTGGTAGTAGGAGCGACGGGAGTTCTGATGGTAGGTCCTCGAAACGGGTGGGGTTCAAGGCTCGGTATCGCTGTAGGGGTCGCGTTGAGCTGCGCCCTGATTGCGCCGTCGTTGGCGGCTGATACGCCCATCCGACCCAAGCGCAAGGTGCTTTACGGTGGCGACAAGCGCCCCGACGCTACCGATCACTCCGGCTCCGACCCGTTGACACCCAATCCGCTCCCCGCTCAGCCAGAGGTACCCAAAGCACTGTTACGCAGTGCCAGTCAATACGCCACGTATCGGCCAGGAGACGAGTTGGTGCTCGATCTCTTCTATGCCGACCCGGCACTCAGCCTCACCGCCGACTTGAGCCAACTCGATCCGAGTTTCGACCCCAAGCACCTCGTCATCAAGAATTACGGACGTGGGCGCTACCGGATTCGCTATCCGTTGTCGCGTTCGCTGACCCCTGCGCCCGGGACCTCTCAGCTGGAACTGAGAGCGACCGATCGAAACCAGCGACGCTTCGTCGACGAGCTGGCGATCACCTGGGGCACTGATCAGACCGCTCCAGTGACGATTGAGGGAGCAGTGCCGGTAGCGGCGGCTGAGACCGAGTCTGGACGTGTCATTCTCAGTGTCACTGCCGATGGCCCTTCGGCGTACTTTCCTCGCAGTGACGAACGGGCCAATATGACGCCGCCGGGGGATCCGTGGTGGGTGCACATCGAGTGGAAGGGCGAAGCGGACACCCTGTACGTGTATGTGCTGGGTTACTATCAACCCCTGCGCTTGCCCTTGCCTCGCGATGAATCCAGCATCGACGTCGAGCTCCGCGCCACGCGCGAGCCTGAGGCACCTCATCAAGTGGAGTTCGCGGTAGCGCACGGGAAGGCGAGCGGGGGTTGGCTGTCACGACGCTTGCGCCCCAGGTGACAGGCAAACCGCCGATGGCCGAGTTGACAGCACGACTCGAGGCGCACGGGGTGCCTCCAAAGCGCTACCCCTTGCTGTGTTTCGGCAGTGACTTTGGATCCGGCGACAGCCTGTGACTGATGTGTTCGAGCTCGGGGCCCGCAAGCGAACCGGGCCACTCTGAGTCCTTGAATACCCCCGTCACCGAGACGCGTTTCCCGATCTCGAAGAACGACTTCACCGTCGCTTCGTCAACGCCGGTGATCTTGATCTGCAGCGAATCGGGACCAGCGTCCGCGTCGGCAAGCGTGACCGACGGGTCTGCACAGGGTTTACACTTTACGCTGCGCGGACACGGAGGACATACGTACCTGCCCCGCACGTAACCCGTGACGCTGAGCGTCTCACCCGGCTTCAAGTCATCACGCTCCAGCAGGTAATACAGAGACCATGAGCCGTCGGGGTAGCTCGGCCTCACTTGGTTCGCTGTGTATTGCTGCGGCGGCTTACTGCTGATGAAATTGAGGCCGTCTCTGTCAATCGACATCTCGGCAGGTGAGACGACGCGCCTATCGTAGGTCGCAAGCACGCGCATCCGCGAGCGGGCCGGGAGTTGTTGCCAGTCCGCGGGTACGCCCCCAAGGTTGATCGATTCATTACCAGCGGCGTAAGGATGGTCGCTGACCCGCCCCCAAAGACAAGGCCGAGCGTCCGTCAGAGACCAAGTCGTGCAATCCCAAATGCGGAGATAACCTTCAACCCATACCTCGGAACCACGGAATGGGTCGGCGTTCAGGCGCAGTTCCTGGATTGTCCAAGGGTGTTCTGGGGTGTTGATGGGCGTGATGCGGGACGTCGCACTCGGGGGTTCGGTTTGCGTCGATTCGACTTTCGCGCTGCTCGCCGCTGCGTTACCGAGCGATGATTCTGATCGCGCCGGCGGAGCGTTCGAGGATTCGGTGCGCACAGCGGAGGGCTCGCGGGATGCTGCGGCGCAGCTTGTCATCGAGGACAGGATCGCAAATGTCTGCAGGAGTCTCCACGCTGCTCGGCCGCTGCTGCAAGTCAACGGTTGCGTTACCCCTGGACACGCTCTCATTTGACGTGAGAGCTCTATCGCGAAACGACGCGGGAGGGAAGGCCGCTCAGTGGAGGGGCCGTGAGGCGCGGCTCAGGGTTGTGACAGTGCGGAGTGCGACGCGACGCTTGCAGTCGTGCGGGCTGCAGCGACGGGTCTCAGCGAACGCGGGGCAGGCACCCAGTGCTCAGGCCCCGCTTGGCTAACGGCATCCGCCGTCCAATCAATCTTCGGCGTCGCGCAGCGAGCTCAGCTTGTGCCTGTGAGAGTTCTGTAGCGCGTTGTAATCGGCTTGGTCGAGGCCAAGTGCCGTCGTGAGCTGGCGCATCACGACCACTTCGTTGTGGCTGATCACGCCATCCGCGGCGGATACCTGGATCAGCAAGTCGAGCACGTGCAAGCGCAAATCGCGATCGGTGAGCTCGACCAGAGCGCGCGTGTGGCGCGGCGTTTCCAAGGTCGTGACGGAGATCAAATGCGTGCGCAGGGCGTGCACGAGGCGCTGTGCTTGCGTGGGCCCAAGTCCGTGCACTGTCTGAAGCAAGCTAACAATCGCCGTAATCTCGGGCGCCGTGAGATCGCGGTCCGCGTAGCCCACCGTTCCGAGCAGGGCTGTAATGGCCGTAACGATTCGCAGAGTTTCGGCATCTGCGTTCGGCAGCGCGCTTGCAACGACGTTGTCGAGCTCTGAAATCTGCTCGCTAGGCCCTGGCCTTCTACGAAAGAACATAGGTCTTGGATCAGCGCTCGAGTTGCGAAACGTCGCGCACCGCGCCGCGCGCGGCGCTGGTCGTCAATAGGGCGTAAGCCTTCAGCGCGGCTGAGACTTGGCGCTCGCGATTGGGCTTCCAGGCTTGCGCACCCTTGGCGTCCATCTCTTTGCGGCGCGCTTCGAATTCACCTGCCGGGAGCACCACGTCGATGCTGCGTTTGGGGATGTCGATGTGGATCTTGTCGCCCTCGCGCACCAGCCCGATGCCGCCACCTTCGGCTGCTTCGGGAGAGGCGTGGCCAATCGACAAACCGCTGGTGCCGCCGCTGAAGCGACCGTCGGTGATCAAGGCACACGCCTTACCCAGACCCCGCGACTTCAAGAACGACGTCGGATACAGCATCTCCTGCATGCCGGGGCCGCCCTTTGGGCCCTCGTAGACAATCACGACCACGTCGCCTTCTTTGATCTGATCAGCCAAGATCGCTTCGCACGCGGTGTCTTGCGAGTGAAACACGCGCGCGGGGCCCGTAAACTCGAGGATCGAGGCATCGACGCCCGCGGTCTTCACGATGCAACCCTGTTCGGCGATGTTGCCGAACAAGACCGCCAGACCGCCGTCTTTGCTGTGCGCGTGTTCGAGATCGCGGATGCAGCCCGCTTGGGCGTCGTTGTCGGTCGCATCGAAGTATTTGTCTTGGGAGAACGCCACGGTCGTGCGCACTCCGCCCGGCGCGGCCAGAGCCCGTCTACGGCTCCTGTCGTGGGCGGTCGGACGGCGAATGTCGTGGGCGTCGAGCGCTTCGCTGAGCGTTGCGCTGTGCACCGTCGAGACGTCTCGATGCAGCAGCCCGGCGCGATCGAGTTCGCCAAGGATAGTGAAGATGCCGCCCGCGCGGTGCACGTCTTCGATGTGATAGTGCGAAGACGGAGCGACCTTGCACAGATTCGGCACCTTGCGCGAAAGGCGATCGATGTCTTGCATCGTGAAGCTGATGCCCGCCTCTTCCGCGATTGCCAAGATGTGCAGCACGGTGTTGGTCGAGCCGCCCATCGCGATGTCGAGCGTCATGGCGTTCTCGAAGGCTTTGAAACCGCCCAACTCGCGCGGCAAGACTTTGTCATTGCCTTGTTCGTAGTGCTCCTTCGCCATGCCGACGATGCGTTTGGCGGCTTCTTCGAACAGCTCCCAGCGCAGCGCGTGAGTAGCCAAGATCGTACCGTTACCCGGCAACGCCAAACCCAAGGCCTCGTTCAAGCAGTTCATGCTGTTGGCAGTGAACATGCCCGAACAGGAGCCACAGGTGGGGCAGGCCGAGCGTTCGAGCTCGAGCACTTCGGCGTCACTGACTTTGGTGTCGCCCGCCGCGACCATCGAATCGATCAGGTCGAGCTTGCGCATCAAGCGCTTGCCGTCGCGGTCGTGGGTGCCGACGAGCTTGCCGGCTTCCATCGGTCCACCCGAGACGAAGATCGTGGGGATGTTGAGGCGCATCGTCGCCATCAACATTCCGGGTGTTATCTTGTCGCAGTTGGAAATGCAGAACAGGGCGTCCGCGCAATGCGCGTTGACCATGTACTCGACACTGTCGGCGATCAGTTCGCGACTCGGCAACGAGTACAGCATGCCGCCGTGGCCCATCGCGATGCCGTCATCGACGGCGATGGTGTTGAACTCCACGCCGTAGCCGCCCGACGCATCGATCACCTTCTTTACGCGTTGGCCAATCTCGTGCAGGTGCACGTGACCCGGCACGAACTGGGTGAAGCTGTTGGCGATGGCGATGATGGGTTTGTTGAAATCCGCGTCCGTCATCCCGGTGGCGCGCCAAAGCGCGCGTGCGCCGGCCATGTTGCGACCGTGGGTGGTGGTGCGGCTGCGATATCCGAGCATGCGCGGACACTACTGGCGGCGCATCGACCGTGCAATTCGGCCTTGAGGCCAGGCGGCGGAGTCCCTGCCGGTCGGAACGAGGGGGCTTGCAACCGGGACCGGGGTGCATCAATGTGCGCGTCCCTCGATCAGGAAAAGCCATGGCTTCGGAAAACGCTCGCCCCACCTCAGCTCGTCAGGCCGCTTTGGCGCCCGATGCCAAGCCTCATCACATCACGGCCGATACCCCCTACGAGAGCGCGCTCAAGCCCGCGCTCTGGTTGCTCGTGCCGTTCATCCTGACGCTGTTGTACGGCTACTACTACTGAGGCGCGCACCGGGTTCGGCGCAGCGAATCGCGGCGCGTTGAATTGGTCAAGGCAAGAAGCGAGAACGCACGCGTGCGTCTGGCACCGGGCAACTCTCGAGCTGACCAAACCAAGCGTAACGGTTGGCTGCTATCCAACGATACAACGCGTCGCGCAGCCCGAAAGGGACCCAGCCGAGCGGCGCAGCGAGCGCCCAGATGCCTCCCAGATGTTCGGCTATTGCGAGCGCGGCTTCTGACCTTTCTAGGATTCGACTGCCGTGCGCGAGCACCATCGTCTGTGGGTTCTCGATCAGATCACGCGGTAGTTGGGAACGCGCGGTTGAACCCTGCAGCGGTGCGAGCTTCAAGCGTTGATTGCGATCCTCGACGAGGATCAGCTGCACACCTCGCTGACACAAGCCGCACACGCCGTCGTAGAACACGAGCGGTTCGATCGCGGTAGCCCGCGCTGGGAGCCAGTCGAAGCTTGCGAGGGCGCACAATAGAGGTAGCCACGACGCCAACTCGGCGCTGAGCGTGCTGGCACGCCATGCGAGCAACAGATCGAGCACGAACAGGGCTGCGATGGCTGTGCGCGATGGGCCGCGCCATCCGATCCAAACGAGCAGCGACGCGAACCCCATGCCGAGTGCGATGTTGAGCGTTTCCACGCCGACGAGCATGAAAGTCAGCGAGCTGGCGCAGGTTAACCAGGCGAGCAACGTCCAAGTTCGGCCCTTGCTGGTCGAGTCCGTCACCGGCGCTCGGCCTAGGAGTGTCCAGGCTTCGCTCTCGAGCTTGGGATAAGTCGCCAACCCGCAAAGCAGCAGCAAGCGCAGCGCAAACGGCCATGCAAAGAAGCCAAGCGAGGCTTCGAGAACGGCGATCAGCCCCAACGAGGCACCGCTCGAGCGCCGCCCCACGCCGAGCGTGAGCATGACTCCGAGCAATGAACCTCCGGCCCTCAGCGCCATGCGCGCCGCGCGCGGCGCATCGAGCCAGATCTGTGAAGACTCACCGCCGAGGCCCGCGCCAAGGCAACACACGCACACCACACCGAGTGCGATGCGGAACAGCGCGAACTGGTGCGGCGTCGGCCCTGCCACACTCGTTGCGCTGCGGGCGAGCCAGTGGGGGCGTCCCGGTTGCTGCGTTGGATCACTAGGCGAGGGGAGTGGGCTGCTCGTCACTCAAGCGTTACCCTGAAACGGCAAATCTTCGAAAGCCGCCGCCACGTCAGCATTGGTGATCTTGCCAGCGCGGACGTTCAACGACGCGACGTGGCCGGGACTCTGCGCGATGAAACCGTCCACGCCCCGGCGCGCGAGTTGGCGCACGTAGGGCAGCGTCGCGTTGCACAGCGCGTGCGTGCTCGTGCGACCCACGGCGCCGGGCATGTTGGTCACGCAATAGTGCACCACGTCATCGACGATGTAGGTCGGTGATTGATGCGTCGTTGGCCGGGAAGTTTCGACACAGCCGCCCTGATCGATGCACACATCGACGATCACGCTGCCGGTTTTCATGCGCCGCACTTGGTCGCGCGAGATCAGCTTGGGCGCCTTGCGGCCCGGCAAGAGCACGGCACCGATTACGAGATCGGCTCTGAAGAGGTGTTCCTCGATGGCGTGAGGATCCGAGAAGATCGTGGTCACGTTCGCTGGCATGATGGTATCGAGATAACGCAGGCGATTGAGGTTGATGTCCATCACCACCACGTTGGCGCCGAGCCCCGACGCGACCTTGGCAGCTGCGGTACCCACGATGCCTGCGCCCAACACCAATACGTTACCTGGTTCGACGCCTGGCACTCCCCCGAGCAAGATGCCTCGACCCATCATGGGACGTTCCAAGTACTTGGCGCCCGATTGAATCGACAAACTTCCCGCGACTTCGCTCATGGGCGTCAAGAGCGGCAGCGTGCCGGCTGCGTCGGACAACGTCTCGTACGCAATGGCCGTGTAGCCCGCGTTCAACGACGCCTCGGTCAATGTCCGGGACGACGCAAAGTGGAAGTAGCTGAATACGATGTGATGTGACTTGAGCAGCGCGAGCTCGGCCGGCAACGGCTCTTTCACTTTCACGATCAATTCGGCGCGCGAAAAGATCGTGGCAGCGTCTGTCACGATGCTCGCGCCAGCCTTCACGTATTCTTCGTCCGCGATGCCGCTGCCTCTGCCTGCCCCGGCTTGGACCAAGACTTCGTGGCCGTCGCTGACCAGCAGTTGCGCCCCGACGGGTCGGAGCGCGATACGGTATTCGTCTGATTTCGTTTCGGTCGGGATGCCGATGATCATTGGCGTGGGGGCTTCGCTATTGAGTTGAGGTCATTCAAACGTGGCGCGACAACGCTCCGCTCAATTCGATGTCGAGTGGCGGAACGCTCCCCTTGAAGTGCGCAGAGGGCGGAGCCGGCATCACCGAGCCCGTGTTGCCGGGCGGGTTGAAGCTGTTGGCGTCAGCGTGGTTCCACATGTGGATCATGTATTCCGATGCTTCGCCGCGCAGTAACGCGCCGGGGGTCAAGAATTCGAACAGTTCGCCGAAGTGACGGATCTCGTGCGTGCCCACGCGTTGTTGTAGGTTCCAGGGGCGCAGTTCGCTCGGATGGGTGAAGCCACAGGCGGCCAACAGCTCCATGAAACTGTGCACCGTTTGGCGATGAAAACGCGTCACGCGTTCCGCCTTGTCGTCCACGTCGATGCCGCCCACCAAGTCGGGATCTTGAGTAGCAACGCCGGTGGGGCACTTGTTGTTGTTGCAACGGCGCGCCTGGATGCAGCCGATGGCCATCATCATGGCACGCGCCGAGTAGCACGCGTCTGCGCCCAAGCACAGCATGCGCGCAATGTGGAAGCCCGAAGTGACTTTGCCAGCCGCGAACACTTTGATCCGATCGCGTAAACCTGTGCCGACCAATGCGTTGTGCACGAACACCAGCGCGTCGGTCAGCGGCAAGCCCAGGCTGTTCGAGAACTCGAGCGGTGCCGCGCCGGTGCCGCCTTCCGCGCCGTCGACCGCGATGTAATCCGGGTGCTTGTCGAGCTCGAGCATCGCCTTGCACAAGGCGAAGAACTCTCGGCGTTTACCCACGCACAGCTTGATGCCGACGGGTTTACCCCCAGACAACTCGCGCAGGCGATCCACGAACAGGATCAACTCCTTGGGCGTCGAGAACGCTTTGTGTCGCGGCGGCGAGTTTACATCTTTGCCCATCTCTACACCGCGGATCTTGGCGATCTCGCGCGTCAGCTTGTGGGCGGGCAAGATGCCGCCGTGCGCGGGTTTGGCGCCCTGCGAGATCTTGAGCTCGATCATTTTGATGTTGGGGTGGCGCGCTTGCTCGACGAATTTTTGCGCGTCGAACCCGCCGTCGGCGCTGCGACAACCGAAGTAACCAGTGCCGACCTGCCAAATGATGTCGGCGCCGCCTTCCAAGTGATAGGTGCTGACGCCACCTTCACCCGTGTTGTGCGCGAAGTTCCCAGCCTTGGCACCGCGGCTCAAAGCGAGCACTGCGCGGCTGCTCAAAGCGCCGAAGCTCATCGCCGAGATGTTGAGCAAGGAAGCACTGTACGGCTGCTTGCAGGTGCGTTGACCGATCGTGATCCTGAACGGCTCGTGTGGCACCTCAGCCGGCATGATCGAGTGGGTGAGCCACTCGGCGCCTTCGGCGTACAAGTTGCGCTGGGTGCCGAACGGCACCGTGTCCAGATCTCCCTTGGCGCGCTGATACACGAGCGACCGCATTTCGCGATTGAAGGGCGTCCCGTCGGTGTTCGATTCGACGAAGTACTGGTTGATTTCCGGCCTGATCGATTCGAGCAGGTAACGTCCATGCCCGATTATCGGGTAGTTGCGTCGAATGGTCTGACGCTTCTGTAGGACGTCCGCGATACCGACTCCGATCAAGATCCACAGCGGTCCGAACAAGAACGCAATGGGATGCCAGAGCCAGGCCCCGACACCAACGATGACGTTGAGCAGGATGGAGATGCGAAAGAACCAGCGACGCATTGTGTTCTACCTCCGGGCTGCTGGCGACCTGGTCCAAGCCGGTCGTGCAGCGGCCGTATTCAACCTCTCATGACGGCCAGAACGCGAGGCGCTTCATAGGTCTACCTCGCGTGCCAGCAAGCCCGCTTCCTTCATCATCTCCGCGCTCGTCGCGAAGTCGGCTTGCCAACGCTCTGGGATCTCGAGCCCCGACGGAAACACCACTTGCTCGATACCGGCTTGAACCAGCGATCGGGCGCAGCGCGTGCAAGGGGGCCAGGTTACATAAGCCACACAGCCACTGAGTGAAACCCCCACCCGCGCGGCGTGCATGATGGCGTTCTCCTCCGCGTGGCAAATCAGGGGGTATTTGAGCTCCCGATTGTTCAGGCGCTCTGCCGTGTCGGCGATCCCTCGCGGAAAGCCATTGAAGCCGGTGCTGCGGATCTCGCGGTTCGGGCCCACGACGACGCAACCGACTTTGGTCGTAGGATCCTTGCTCCACTCGGCAATGTGCTGAGCCAGACGCAAAAACCGGCGATCCCACTTCATCGCGTCCCAGTGTGCCCCATCTGACGCGCGCTTGAAAGCCACGGTCCCGCGATTCGCCCTCCCCGACGAGGCGAATGGCTCGCGGCAGGCCTTTGGACCTGCCTTTGAACGGCACCGGGTGGCGGCTGGACCTGCCAACCGCCACTGCTCTCTGTCAGAGCTGAGGTTTCGCGAACCCTCGCGAAACGCTGTTCAGCGGATCGGACCGCGCTTGTTCTTGCAGGTGTCGCTGCAGGCGGCGTTGCCCTCGGGGCCTTCGTCGCACTGCTCGCCGGCAACCGCTTGGACGACGTGGTCACCACAGCGCGGCCCGAGCTTGCAACCAGCGGCGCACTCGCCGTAGCCGCCGTCGTTCATGCCGTCGTCGCACTGCTCGCCCTCCTTCGACTGAACTTGGCCATCGCCGCAGCGCGGTCCAAGTTTACACTCGGGGGCGCATTCGCCGTAGCCGCCGTCGTTCATGCCGTCGTCGCACTGCTCGCCTTCGTCGCGTTGGACTTGCTGATCGCCACAGCGCGGCGGCAGCGTGCAATCCTTGTTGCAGGTGCCGTAGTCGCCGTCGTTCTTGCTGGAGCCGAGGTCGCATTGCTCAGGGCCGTTGCGCTCCCCATCGCCGCAATTCGGCGCGGGTTTGCAGTCGTAACCGCACTTTTTGCCATAGCCGCCGTTCTGCAGACCGTCGTCACAGGTTTCGCCGTCTTTGGTGTCGACGTCGCCGTCACCGCAGTAGGGCCCAAGTTCACAGGTCGAAGTGCAACCGTCGTAGCCGCCGGTGTTCTTCGCGCTGCCGTTGTCGCACCATTCTTGGCCGGGCTGCAGTATCCCGTCACCGCAACTAGGCGGCAAGACGCAGCCTGGGGCGCAAGCGCCAGGGCCGGCATAGAAGTCGATGTTGATGCCGTTGTCGCAAGCCTCGTTGCCGGCGCTCACCTGTCCGTCACCGCAGAACGGCCCGGGTTGGCAGTCGGGTGAACAGCCGTTGTAGGCGTTGTTGTTGCCCTGCGCGCCTTCGTCGCACCATTCGAAGCCTTGATCGACGTTGCCGTCACCACAGCGTGGGCCCAAGACACAACCCTGACCACAGCGGCCGTAGCCACCGACGTTCAGGCCGTCGTCGCATTGTTCACCTTGTTGCACGATGCGATCGCCGCAGCGCGCGGGCAGCGTGCAATCGGCGTTGCAGGTCCCGTATTCGCCGGTGTTGCCGTCGACCCCGAGGTCGCACTGTTCCGGACCGTTGCGAATGCCGTCGCCGCACTTCGGCGCGGGCTGGCAATCGTAACCACACGGCTTGCCGTAGCCGCCGTTCTGGCTGCCGGCGTCGCAGGTTTCGCCGTTGGCCGCGTCCACGTTACCGTCGCCGCAGTACGGACCCCAGTCGCAGGTCGCCTTGCAACCGTCGTATGCGCCGGTGTTGCTGGCCGTGCCGAGATCGCAATCTTCGTATTGCGCCTGTACGATGCCGTCACCGCATTTCGGCGGCAGCAAGCAGCCTGGGGCACACGAGTTGGCGCCGGCGTCGTAAGTCGCGACGTTCGTGCCGTTGTCGCATAGCTCGGGGCCGTTCACGACCTGATCGCCGCAGAACTGACGCGCCGTACAGGTCGTGTTGCAGACGCCGTAGGTGTTGTCCTTGTTGTTCGCGCCGTCGTCGCAGACTTCACCGCGTTGCACGACGCCGTTGCCGCAAATCGGCTGGCAGTTGGAGCGGGGCGCGAGGAAGCCTTGCAGGGTGAGGCGGAAGTTGGATTGGAAAACGTGCCTTTCCGCGTGGAACAGCGCGATCTCGTAGACGCCGCCTTTCGTAATGTTGAAACGGTCGTCTTTGGTGTCCGTGAGTTCCGCACCGACCGGTGCGCAGGCGGCTGGTTCGGTTGCAGCTGTGTTGCTCAACCAACAAGACGAATCCTCGTCTCCAAGCACCACGCGGCCATACAGCGCGCCGTGGATGCCGCCGATGTCGACCGCGAGGTGCCCGTTGACGAATACCCAAACGTCATCGTCCCCGCGGAAAAGCAGGCTCTCGCCGCCCTCGTACTGGAAGAAGTACTTCAGCTCAGTGGTGAAGTGAAAGTTGTGACCCGCACACGAGGTGGCTTGTGCCGCAGTGCAACAGGTGTCGCCCGGGACCTGATCGCAATAGTCACCGAAGCCCAGCCCATCCAATGGGAAGAAGCCATCGTTCGCGTTTGCGGGGTCGTCTCCGCGATCGAAAATGTAGGCATCGTTGCCCGCAGTTACTTGCGTAAGCGCAAGCGAGCTGTGAACGACATCCACATCGTAGGAGCCAGCGTCATCGCGATACCAGTAGCTGAAATCGGTTTGCGCTGCGGGATCCGTCCCGAAGATGGTGGTGAACGAGCCAGCGGCTTTCTGCGGCTTCCGTGCGCTATCCAAGCGGCCACAGGTCGGCTCGTCGCTGGCAAGCTTGCAGAGCGGTCCCACGATGCCGGTAATCGCGTTCGCGGCGTTTGTGCGTTCGAATTGCGGGTGTCCGCCCGCAATCGTGTTCGGCTTGAAGTCGCGGTAGGTTACCGCCATGTTGACAATCGACGGGTAGTTGGCCAGCGAGTTACATGTCCAACCCGTCTCGACCGTGAGGCAATCCGCCGCGCAACCATCGCCGCTTACCGCGTTGCCGTCATCGCAAACTTCGTTGCCGGTGATTAACCCATCGCCACAGCCTAAGTCCGCCACGCCATTGGCGTCGAAGGTCGGCTCGATCTGACAAGTGGGTCCGCAGCTGTCGCCAGCCAGGGTGTTGCCATCGTCGCAACCCTCATCGCCTTGCTTGTTGCCATCCGGGCAGACCGTCGCGCTGCACGCGCCGCCCGCGGGTGGGCAAACGTAGCCCGCCTCACGCAGACAGCCTTTGCTGCAGCCATCGAGCGAATTGGTGTTGCTGTCGTCGCACTCCTCGTAGCCCGTGACCTGGCCGTCGCCGCAACGTGGGAAGCACGCTTTGCCGGGTTCAGCGCAGACGTAGCCGGTCTCCACCGTGCAGGTCGCGCTGCAACCGTCGTTGCTGGTCGTGTTGTGATCGTCGCATTGCTCGGAAGGCGTGCGCGCACCGTC
>DATAHU010000132.1:0-3269 GCA_036263015.1 Polyangiaceae bacterium
GTTGGGCGCACCGACCGCCAAACGCAAGCCGCTGAGCGACACGCTCGAGCCAAACAGATCGTCACTACGCGAGTCTGCAGGAAACAACTTGGTGCCCACGCTCCAAGTCGTTGCGCTGCGCTTGAAGACGTACGCGGCACCTGAGTCAGCCCCGAACACGTCCGCGTAGGGCGCACCGACCGCGAGCGTGTCGCCGCTCAGGCTCAACGCCGATCCAAAGTAGTCGTAGACCATGTAGTCGGGCGCACTCAGCTTCGCTTGCTGCGTCCACACATTGCCGCTGCGCGTGAACACGTAGACGGCGCCTGCCGCCGTGCCAGAGGTGGTCGCATAGGGCGCACCCACTACGGCAGTATCCCCTGCAATCGAGACCGCTTGCCCGAACGATGCCATGGCAGCTGCGTCCGAGGCGGCAAGCTTGGCTTGCAACGACCAGCTCCCTCCGCTCGTCACGAACACGTAGGCAGAGCCAGAAAGCTCACCGCCAGCGTCGCCGCCGGGCGCACCGATCAGCGCGCTGCTACCGCTGAGGGCGACAGAATAACCGAAACGATTGCCCGCTTGGCCATCCGGAGCGTCGATCTCGAGCGGCAGCCCCGCAGCCAAAGCATCAGCAGCAAAGAGACTCGAAATGAGCGCGAAGACGACACTTGAGCAGCGAGCTTTGGGCGACATGAGGCTCGCGATTGATAGCCGAGCTGCGCGCGGACCCTTGCGGACACTTGGCAACGATCGCGTTGGCAAAGCGCTTCGAGAAGCGCCCGCTTCGAAGTTGCACGAACGTTGCAGGGCGCGTCAGCGGGACGCAGCGATCACGGGCTTGGTATTGGGGGTGGGGATCCACCTCCGGGTCCGTCATCAGTTGTCGCATCACGCGGTACGCCGGTCGCGCGCTGCAGCTACGCGCTGTGCAGGTCAGAACGAGCACTGGTCGTCACAGCTACCACTCGGCTCCAAGCCAGTCATTGCGCGGTAGTGGGCCGTGATCCGATCTTCGCTCAGCAGGTCATCGTAAATCGCCACCTTGCCGATCGCCCCCTGAAACCAAGTGTCGCGCGCCATCGTGCCAATCGTGACGCTGCTGTCGCCCGCTTTGGGCACCACTTCGTATTGGCTCATGCAGCCCGTCTGCCCGTGCGAACCGTGGTCCCAGCGCACGCCATTGACCCAAATCTCGATCGACCCGGGATAGCTGTCCGTGTTGTCACAATCCGCTGGGGCGTCCTGGAGCGTGTACTCGGCAACGACGTGGTACCAACTGCCGGCTTGGATCAGCCCGCACTCGGGTTGCCAATCCGCGGCCGAACCCAAGCCCGCACTGGGATTGAAGGCGTAGGCCGAGATCCGGCTGCAGCGGTCTTGGTCGTTGTCTGCATTGTACAGCCGCGCCTCCCACTCGCAGGACCCCGAATACTCCTCGCACTTGCCCATCCAATCGATGTAGTCCCCATTCGAATTCGGAAACTGCAAGACGTCGGGCCTGAGCCAAGCCTCCCACGTCAGGTTACCGGTCGTCGGAATCGAGAACACAGGGCTGCTATCGACTTGCAGGTAAGCGTCCTCACCGTTGAACGACAACCCATCGTCTCCATTCGGCAACGACACGGATGTGCGGCCCCCGCCTCGATAGTTGCCGACATGACCGTTGCCAGAAAGATCGGGCTCTGCGTCCCCCAACTCACGCATCTCCCAGAATGCGACCGGAACATCTTGCAGCACCAGTTGCGCGTACGGACTCGCAGTCCCTGGAACACTCGTACTCCCTGGTTCACCCGTGGCTTGCCCCGCAGCGTCCGAGTCGCTCGGCGTTGGTACCGCGTCGCCCGTTCCGGCGTCCAATGCCAGGGGGCTCGTCACCACTGGTGACGGGTGAACACTCGGCTCAGCGCCCTCGCTCGGACCCGGCAGACCCCCGTCGCTCGGCGAGGCGCAATCACTTCGTGTGGGAAGCGCGCTCGGGTTGGGCATGGGCTCGCTGCCCGACATAGGTCCGGCGCTGGTTTCGGGCGCTGTCGTCGCGTTCGGCCCGGGAGCAACGGAGACCGCTGCTGGTCCCGAGCTCGGCGACGTGGGCGTGGACGCGCTCGTCGCCGTGCTCAGCGACGACTCCGTCATTTTCGGTTCGGCACAACCTGGGGTGAACGACGTGGCCAAGACCAGTGGAGCCAAAGCCGAGCAAGCCCAATGCGTTCTACGAGGCACGGCTGCAACGTACCCCGAAGGACTGCTTGCGGTTCACACAAGCTGCTTTTCGAGGACCAGGAAGCGCAGGTCCTCGACTTTGGGTAAGCCAAACCGTGGATTGCCGTAAGGAAACGGCTCGGTTCGCCCGGTCGCGCTGTAACCCCGACGCGTGTAGTAGGCGATGAGCTCACGCCTCAGGTCAATCACGTACATCGAAAGCGCTCTGGCCGCCCAACCCCTGGCGACAGCCTCGGCTTGATCCAGCAAAGCAGAGCCTATACCGCTGCCTTGCCGACGCGGCAGGACCGCCAACATCGACAGCGACGCCGTGCCCTGCCCTCGCTTGACGACCACGCTACCGACCAACTCCAAATCGAGCCAAGCGCTGAGCAACTGCACGTCCGGATCGGCGAGCAGCGCCTCGATTTCATCGGCGTCGGTACGTTGTCCATCGAGTAAGTGAGCTTCAGTGGTCCAGCCCTCGAACGACTCCGAGCCACGGTAAGCGCGCTCGACCAGCGCGACGATGGAAGCGCTGTCCGTGGAGACAGCACGCCGGATCAACGGAGCGCGCAACATCCCGGCAACTATGGACCAATCCGCACTCGCCGCCCACCGCGAGCGCGTCCTCCGTTCCGTATAGCGGAACGGTGTTCCGCGGACGGGAACCACCTCTAAGCGGCATTTGGCGCAGGACAGGGAGTTTGCTAGACCTAGCGTCGACGTCGGTGTTCCGCGATTCGGAACGCCCACCCCTCCAGTGGTTTCGCATGCCCACGCCTCCAACCAGTATTGCCAAAGCGTTGAACGTCCTGTTCGCGCTGGCGGAACACAACGAGGCTTCGGGGGTGTCCGAGGTGGCCAGTGCGCTCGGGATGCCCAAGACGAGTGTTCACCGCTTGCTACAAGCGTTGCGACATCGGCACGTGGTCGAGCAAACTCGAGAAGGACGTTACCAGCTCGGCCCCGGCTTGTTCGCGCTCGGACTGGCCGCGGGCAGTCAGGAATCGCTGGTCAGGGTCGCGCACCCGATCATGCAGAGCGCAGCGGCGTCCACAGGCGAGACCTTCTTTCTGGTAGCCGAG
>DATAHU010000133.1:0-5929 GCA_036263015.1 Polyangiaceae bacterium
GAGGTTGCACTCGCTCTGAGTTGTTTCGCGACTTGGCGCGGGCCGAGGTGGGACGCGCACAAATCAAAGACAACGTCCCCGCGGTGGCCTCTTTGACGATTGTCTACGATCATCATGTGCGCGATCTGAGCGAGCGGCTCAACGAGTTGCAGCACGAGTTGGGGGATCGCGTTCGGGCCACGCTTCACATTCACTTGAATCACGATCTGTGCTTGGAAGTGATTGTCCTGCGTGGACAATCCGACGAGCTGCGAGCCATCTCGGAAAAGATCTTGGCCACACGTGGCGTCAAACACGGTGGGGTCGAGGTCATCTCCGAGTCCGATCACGGCAGGTCGCACTCCGAGGGGCACGCCAGCGGCGCGGATTTCCCCGCAAAGAAGGCGCATCCGGCCCGGCTTCGCTCAAAGAAGAAGCACAAGCATTGATTCCCGATGGGCTTGGAGCAGATCTGATCTGCTCTTGGCGCACGGTTGGCGCCCATGGCGCGTGGCAGCTCGATAGCTTCAGCGCAGTCGAAACTGAACGACCCAGCGCATGCGCACTCTCACGGCCACGCCGTCTTTGATCGCAGGGCTGAAATGGTAACCAACAATCGCGCTCAACGCACTCTCATCTAGCCCATATCCGACGTGGTCGAGCGTGCGGGCGTCCTGCACGCGGCCAGTCTCATCGACGACGATTTCGAGGGGCACATTGGCCTCGATCTCGGCCGCACGGGCAGCGGGGGGATAGACAGCGACCCGGGTGGCGCGCAGGCGAGCGGGAGTGTTTACTTGTTGCGTGTCATAGGTCATCGGCTTTGCAGGCACTCTCGACGGCTCTTGCGTGCGATTCGCTTGCAATGCGGGCAGTGCGAAGCGCACAGGGCCGCCTGGGAGCGGCACCGTACTAGCAGGCAGCGCAGAAACGGCCGCCACTGCTTCGTCAGCCGCTTCGACTGATTGATCCGCGACGGGGATTGCGGGGACGGGATCAATCCTGACGGCCCGTGCTGGCGCCACTCCTTGGTGTTCCGGTGGCGTCGCGCCTTCGACAGCGCCGACGTTGTCCGGCGCCGGCCCCCCAGCAGCAGCAGGTTGCTGCTCGGTTTCGATCTGCGTCTCCAAAGCGACGGCTTGCCGCGCTGGAGCAACTCGCACCATCGTCTCGGCGCGCTGCGTGCGGGCGCCGACCACAAGCCCAACGTGCAGAACGAATGACGTCAGCAGTGCGCCTTTGAGAGTGCTCGGGATCGAACTCACTGGGGTGGGGGCGAGGGGGCTTGGCAACGCTCGAAATGCGTAGCACGAGTTCTATTGACCATGTTAGGCGTGGCACGATTCGAAATATTCGTGTTACGTAAATCTCCGGAGGAACGTGCGTCGCTTAGCTCTTTCGTCGGTGTCTGCCTTGTTCTCGCTCGGTCTCTTCAGCACTGCCGCCGCTCAAACCCCCAACGCGCCTCCCGCAGTCAGCGCAGCATCCTCGACGCCAAGCGGGTCCGCTACACCCGACGTGTCCGCGCCGTCGAGCGCCGAGCAGAGCACCCCCAACCCAAGACCCGCTCCAGCGCTCACTCCCCCCGTGTTGCTGACTCAGGCCGACGCCATGTATCCGCTGGCAGCATTGGCGGAGCATGCCGAGGCGAGTGTTGGCTTGGAGTTGACGATTGACGAGACGGGCCACGTCTCGGACGCCAAAGTGACGCGTCCGGCTGGCCGCGGCTTCGACGAGGCGGCGCTGGCCGCGGCTCGACAATTCGTCTTCGAACCCGCCCGCAGCGGTAGCGTCGCCGTTCAATCCATCGTGCAGTTCGACTATGAATTCCATTTGCCGCCTGAGCCTGTGTCTCAAGCGCTGCCCACCGCTAGACCGGCGCCCGTAAAGCCAGAGCCAGCACCCGCCGTGCAAGCGGGGGCCGACCAATCGACGTTGGTGCTCACCTCGCGTCCAATCAGCGCGGCTTCGTCGTTCTCCGTGCGGGACCGCGATTTTCAGCTGCGTCCAGTTGGCAGCGTTCAAGACATCTTGCGTGTTACGCCAGGTCTCGTCTTGGTCCAGCACTCGGGCGGCGGTAAGGCCAATCAATACTTCCTGCGCGGCTTCGACGCGGACCACGGCACGGATCTAGCGCTCTCGATCGATGGCATTCCGATCAACATGGTGTCGCATGCGCACGGTCAAGGTTTTGCAGACACCAACTTCATCATTCCCGAAGTCGTGGAGCGAGTCGAGATCACGAAGGGCCCGTACTTCGCCAACCAGGGGGACTTCGCTACGGCCGGCGCCGTCAACATGGTTTCGCGCGACGACTTCGAGCACAGCTCACTCGGTTTTGGCGTGAGTGACTCGCCGGGATACGGCATTCCGAGCTATCGGGGCTTGCTGATCGCGAGTCCGAAACTCGAGAACACAAAGGCGACTTTCGCGGCCGAAATTGGGCGCGCCAACGGTCCCTTCGAGCACCCTGACCACTGGGACCGCTACAAGCTGTTCAACAAGGTCACTTTCAATCTGACTCCGACCTCCTCGCTGTCACTGGCGGAGATGAGTTACTCGGGCAATTGGCACGGCTCCGGGCAATTGCCTTCGCGAGCCGTTGACAGTGAACAAGTTTCGCGCTTTGGATCGCTCGATGCGTCCGAGGGCGGCAACAGCGCCAGGCACCAGTTGTACGTCCAATACAAGCTGCGTCCGAACGAGCACAGCGAGTTCAAAGCGCTCGCGTACATCGCTTCTTATCGTTTCAACCTCTACTCCAACTTCACGCTGTTTCTCAGGGACCCAGAAAACGGAGACGAGATCGAACAAGTCGATCGCCGCACGTTTTCTGGGGGCAAGCTGAGTTATCGCGTCGTGCATCAGGTTGGTGGCGTGCGCTTCGACACCAGCATGGGTGCGGACGGGCGCAGCGATGACATCCGCGAGCGGCTCTGGAATACCATTGAACGCCGCGAGGTCGAACGGGTTCGAGACAACGCCGTTCACGAGACGCTGATGGGCGCGTTCGTCAACGAAGAGGTCACGCCCGCACCTTGGTTGCGCGTCAACGTCGGCACACGTGCCGACGCGATCTCGTTTGCAGTCGATGATAGCCTGCGCAGCAATGATCCTCAGGCTCCCCAAGGCGGCGTCGGCGGAACCTATCAGCTGAGCCCCAAAGGCAATCTGATCGTGTCACCGTATCATCGCCCTGACCTCGAGCTCGACGTCTACGCCAACTACGGGCATGGCTTTCACTCGAACGATGTGCGCGGCGTGTTCACGACCCCATCGGTCACTCCTCTCACCCGTGCGATCGGCGAGGAAGTTGGCTCACGCGCGCGGCTCTGGAAGCGTTGGGACTTGGCAGCAGCCTTGTGGCAACTCGATCTCGACCACGAAACCGTTTGGGTTGGCGACGAGGGCACGACCGAGGTCAGCGACGCCACGCGACGTCGCGGCGTCGAGCTCGAGACGCGCTACGAGTTCACGCCCTGGTTGGCCGCGGATCTGGACTTGACGTTCACGGCCTCTCGCTTCCGAGCCAACGCCGGCAATGGCAACGGTCTGGCGCTTGCGCCGAAGCAAACTTGGTCTGGTGGGTTGTCGGCGCGGCACGAACTGGGGTCGGGGGTTGCCAGGGGTGGGTTGCGCTTCTTTGGCATCGGTGATCGGCCGGCCACGGACGACGGAGAACTGATCGCTCCTGGGTTTACACAGTTCGACTTGCATACGGGCTATCGCTACGGCCGCTTCGACGTGGCCCTGGACGTCGAGAACTTGCTCAATGGTACTTTCCGATCCGCACAGTTCGCGACCGTGGGTCGACTGAACGTCGAACCCGCCCTCGGCAGCGCGGTGCCGCGCAACTTCTGTGGCGCGGGCGCTCGGCTCGCGCCTGGTCCGAATGATGCACCACCCAACGGTCGCTTCTACGGTTGCGAGGATGTTAACTACACGCCCGCGTATCCGTTGACGGCGCGCATCATGGCGACCGTGTTCGTGGATTGAACACGCTGTGACGCTGGCGCCCCGCATGAGTCCAGGAAACGACGCGTTCGGCGCCCGGCGAGGCGGATTTCCGCCATTGAAGGGCCTGCCTACGGTTTCGCTTGCGCTCTCGGGTCTCTTGGGCGACAGCCCTCGACTAGGAGATCAACGCTGTGGATATCCAAGGTCGACGTCGTTCGGAGAAGTTCGAGGATCGGGGGCGCGGAGCCGCGGGCGGTGGGCGCGGCGGACTCGGCGCTGCTGCGCTTTCCACGTTGCTGCAGACACTGGGCATCAAGGGCACGCTCGTCGTGGGCGCTATTGCCGCAGTGGGTTATCTGGTGCTGCCTGCAAGTATACGAACGGCTTTGTTCGGTGCGATCACTGGGGGCTCGGCGGGTACCAGTGCTGCCAGCGGTGGCAGCGTGTGCCAAGCTTCCCCCAGCAACGACAAGGCGTGCGATTTCTCGCGTGCGGTGCTCGCTTCGACTGAAGACGTTTGGACCGAGCAATTCCAGAAGGGCAGTTTGCCTAAGTATGGCGGCGCGCCCGGTAGCTATACGTTGCCTACTCTCGTCGTGTTTTCCGAGGGCGTCAGCACCGGCGGCTGTGGCAACGCCTCGTCCGACACGGGGCCGTTCTATTGCCCCGCCGATCGCAAGCTGTACGTCGATCCGAGCTTCTACGACGTGATGGACAAGAGCCTCAAAGCTCCCGGAGATTTCGCTCAAGCCTACGTGATTGCGCACGAAGTCGGGCATCACGTGCAGAACTTGATTGGTTCGAACAAGCTGCAGCCCAAAGGCGAGACCGAGAACCAGTCCTCGGTCCGGCTCGAGTTGCAGGCTGATTGCTTTGCGGGAGTCTGGGGGCATACCGCCAAAGCGTCGCTACAGATCACGGAAGACGATTTGAAAGAGGCGCTCAACGCGGCTCATCAGATCGGTGATGACGCCTTGGGCCATTCCAACGCCAGCGATTACACGCATGGGACCAGCGTGCAGCGCATGCGCTGGTTCCGTCGAGGTTTCGATAGTGGCGATCCGCGTCAGTGCGACACGTTCGGCGTCGCGAAATACCCTGACCTGTAAACCCGTTACGGGTTGTACAGATCCGTGAGCGCATCGTACGCGGAGCGCGGATTGCGGTCGATGTCGACGATGCCCCACCACTCCTCGTTGAACGTACTATCCGGGTAGGGGCCGCCTCCGGGCGCAATGCCGCCGACGTCTTGCACGTCGGCGCTACCGCCGTTGTCTTTCCACCACTCGTCGGCAAATTCGAACAAGAACCCGCCGCTCGTGACTCCGCCGTCGCTCGCCAGGTGATCGATGATCTCACCCGTGAGCGCTGCTACTGCATCTCGTTGAGCATCGGGCGCATAGCTGCCCCCATTGCGAGCGTCGTACGCGTCCGCGCCGTATTCTCCGAAGTACATGGGCTTGTCACTGACATTCGCCCAATCGTCGAAGCGTCCGCCAAACGAAATACCGCTGTAAACATTCAGCCCCCAGACGTCGATGTCCGGCATAGCGTCCACCGTATCCTTGGACGGCACTTCGCCGTAAATGGTGGTCACCAAGTGTCGTTGATCGGCGGCTTTGATCAAAGCGGCGGCTTGATTGATCATGTCCCGCGTTTGATCTTCGCTGAGGCTGTCGTTGCCGTAGAGGTGGTTGTAGTTCCACTCGTTGCCGAGCACCCAACCCAAGATCGCGGGGTGATCCTTGACGGCATTGACGCGATCGGTAACGACGCTCGGATCGTCTTGCCACCAGCCGAGCACGGTGCTGAAGACGTAGATGCCCGCGGCTTGCAACTTGTCGAGCACTTCAGGATTGTCCAGGCGCTCGTATGTACGCACGGCGTTGATGCCGGCAGCCTTCATCAGTGCGATGTCCTGATCGGCGAAACCGGCATAGTCCAGGCCGTCAGGGTGCGTCTTGCCTTTGGGGACGGGATTCCAGTTCACCCC
>DATAHU010000134.1:0-5809 GCA_036263015.1 Polyangiaceae bacterium
CTCGCCCTCGAAGAACGAGGCGTCGGGTGCCCAAGGGAAGTTGAAAGTGTTACCCGGGTTGTCGGCTTGCCAATCGTCGACCCAGGACGGGTACGTGCGCCCGTACACCGACTCTGCGTTGGACCAAACCTGCAGATCGCTGGAGACGGCAGACGGCACGTAATCTCCCGTCCAATAGCGATAGAACAGTCCCCCAGCTTGGAGCACGGTTGGATCGTGCGCAAAGGTATCGCCCTGCAGTTCCAGCACTCGCGGCGCGCGCCCTGCGTAGACACCGATGTTGCAGCGATCATCCGACTCGCCCGCTAGGTCGGCATCAGGTAAACGCTCGCTAGCGCTCGCATCGAGCAGCGTGAGGCCGGCTTCGGGTGCTGAAGCATTTGAGGCGCCAGCCTGGACTCCAGCGTCCGCTTCGGAATTGCTCGAGGGTTGATCGCTGGGGCTCGCAGGCGCAACGCTCACGGAGGGCTGCGCCGAGCTCGGCGACGTGCTCGTTCCGAGAATGGGCATCGCAACGATAGTCGGCCGAGGCGAACTCGCCGAACTGGAGCTTGGCGGCAGAGCCACGGGTGCCGGTTCGCTCTGTGAATCAGCTGCGACCACTGCCGTCATCGAGGCGCTCGCGGACGGGGCCGTCATCGCGCCGGATTGCTCTGGAGCGTCACAAGCGCTGGCCAAAGCCAAGCCCAACGCGCTCGAGTACGCAAGCCCGCCGCGCAACTTCGAACGTCGGTCGCTCGCGGTCTTGGCCATGCTACTTTCTTGCATGCGCTAGTACGGGTCGGCGATCTCGAAATCGGGGTTCTTGCCCTCGAGCTCGTGCACCATCCGCGCGCTTTTTCCACCCTTGGCGGGCAAAACTGGCCCGACTGAATATCCATGGGCTAGCTTCCCGACGCCATGCTTCGTCCCCACTCCATCGCACTGATGACGTTCTCGTTGCTGGCCCTCGCGTCGTGCATGGCCCCCACCACTGCCGCGCGCAACGACGGCGCGGACGAAAGCACCGACGACGGTGCCGATGACCCAAGCGATGATGACGTGCAGGACGGCACCTGCGCAGCTTGGAAGGTGAGCTACTGCGCCGCGATCAAGCACTGCGGGAGTGTCACGGAGAAGAACCGTTGTCAGGACGACGTCGGCTACGTGCAGTGCCTCTCCGACGCACCGTTTACCCGTTGCCAACAAGGCTTGGAGGACGTGGTTTCGAAGGACGATTGCGACGCCTGGCCCAAAGACTGTGAACCCGAAGACATCGCAGACCGAACCGAGCCGGGCAAAGCCTGCAAGAAGTTGCATTCGGCACAGTGCGAGTGGCTCTTGTACTGCAGCGCACAGACGTCCGTAGAAGGTTGTGAAGCGAACCTAGACGCGAGTGAACCTTGCGACGAGTTCACGGCTGTGCTGCCCAACGCCAGCGACTGCATCGACGCTTACGCGAAGTTGCAATGCGATGAGATGGCCGCCAAGGATTGCGCGACAGACGAGATCTTGCGCAAGTGACGTCTGACTAGAGTGCACATCGAACAGCACTAGAGTCCATGCTATGTGCATTCGAGTCCTTGTTGGGACCGCGAGTCGCAGCTAGCTTCCATTGGCGCTCGGCACGGACGTTGAATGCGAACCAGGAACACTGCGATGAAGCACTTTGGGAAATGGACGCTCGGGGTCGGATTTGGAGCACTGGCTCTCGGCTGCGGCGCAGCCGAGGAGTCGAGGGATCCTCGCGTCGTGACCCGTGTCACCTCGGAGTTGAGACCGCTCGTAGAAGGGAGCAACGCGTTTACGCTGGACTTCTATGCGCAAGCCGCTGCAAACAGAGAAGGAAACCTGTTCGCATCGCCCTTGAGCATCGCCGCGGTGTTCGCGTTGGCGGAGCTTGGCGCTGGAGGAAAAACACAGGAAGAAATGCGTACGGTGCTTCACATCGGCACTGACGAAACGCTCTATCACCGGGAGTTTGGCCGGCTGATGAAGGACCTGGGCGGCGACCATCCGGGGCGTGGATACGAGCTCTCGATCGCCAATCGTCTGTTTCTGCAGAACGGGTTCACGCCCAAGCCGGGTTACTCGTCCGAGGTCGCGGACGACTACGGCCCCGGGCTCGAGAACGTCGATTTCTCGCAGGCGGCCACGGTCGACCACGTCAATGACTGGGTCAAGGGCGAGACGCAAGGGCTCATTGCCAAACTCTTCGACCACTTCGATTCGAGTACTCGAATGGCGTTAGCCATTGCCATCTACTTTCACGGACTTTGGGCATCGCCATTCGAAAAGGAGAACACGACCGATCAACAGTTCGCTGTGTCTGCCACTGAGACCAAGCAGGTGCCGATGATGCACACCCTAGGCGGCTACGGCTGCGGCGGCGATACGACGCTCAGGGTGGTCGAGCTCGACTACGTCGACCACGAGGTCTCGATGCTGATCTTGATGCCCGGGGACTTCAGGGATCCTTACGCGCCCTCTCCCTATGTGCCGCTGGCAGACTTCGAAAGCAGCTTGTCGATCGATCGCCTCACTGGCCTGCTAGAGACCGTGGAGCCCTGCGCGAGCCAGCTCGCGCTACCGAAGTTCGTCGTCGATTCCGAGTTCGATCTGGCTCAGTCGTTGCCTCAGTTGGGCATGACGCGAGCGTTTTCAGAGGGCAGCGCCGACTTCTCTCGCTTGACGGACGAACACGTCTTCATCGATCGGGCGCTGCACAAGGCGCACGTCGAAGTCGACGAGAACGGAACTCGTGCCGCAGCAGCGACGGGGGCAACGCTGGTCGAGACTTCGGCCAGCTTGCCGTTGTCCATTGATCATCCCTTCGTGTTCTTGATTCGAGACAAACTGACCTCGACGATCTTGTTCATGGGACGGATCACCGATCCCACGGCGTCCGACGAGTAAACCCCCGCGCCAAGAGCGCATCCAAATCTGCGCTTGGCCATTCAGGGGCATCTGATCAGGACATCATCGGGAGTCAGTGGCGTTGGCACCTGGAGCGAACACAGCCCCAAACCGGGCAAGTCGAACTGCCCGGCGGGACGTTCCGGCGGAGTCGAGACGCGAACCCAGCCCGTGCCCATCACTTGCTCGCCGTCCGCGCGTGTGAGCGTGAGCAAAATCTCCAGCTCCGTATCCGGGCACGTCGTTGACCAGCGTGCTTCACCCGTGGCACGCAACGAGGCCGTAACCTCTTCATGGTCGTCCGGAGACGGACGACTGACGTACAGTATCGCTGCCGGGTGAACGTGAGTTCCCGCGTCGCTCCAGAGATCGAGCGCGGCCACCGCGGAACTCGCCGGAGCCGATTCGACAGGGCCCGCCATTGTCGAGCACGTCGCCGATGTCTCCGTCGTGGCGCCCGGATCTCCCGTCTGTCCCCCCTCGGTGCATTGCGGAAGCAGAAGCCCAAGCAACGACAGTGCCGTGAACGCGAGGCGGATCAATCGAGTGTTCACGTCGCGTCGAGTTTGCCCGATCGGGCATCGCAAACCAAGACCCAGAGTGCACATTCCGTGGTCGCGAGTGCTCGGCTGCGTGCATAATGGTCATAGATGGACTACGAGAACCTATCCGGTGAGCTGATTTGGGCGCTGCGGGGATCGCGCTCGCAATCCTGGCTCAGCCACAGACTACGCCTGCGCAGCAACCTCGTTTACCGTTGGGAAGCGGGGCGGGCCTGGCCGACGGCGTTGCGGCTGTTCGCGATCTGCGCGGCGCTGCGCGTGCCGGTGGCAGAGCGCTTGCCCGCGTTCATCGCACAGCCGGTAACCTTTGGGCGCTTGGATGAGGCCGCAGGATTACAACGCTTCTTGCAGCACTTGGCGGGCTCGCTCAGCGTCTCCGACATCGCGACTCGCACCGGGCACAGTCGTTTCGTGGTTTCACGCTGGCTTTCGGGCAAGACGACGATCCGACTCCCGGACTTCCTGCACTTCATACAGGCTACGAGTTTACGTTTGTTGGACTTCTTGGCGCTGCTCGTGGACCCAAGCGAGCTGCCCAGCGCGGCGCGGGCATGGGCAAGGTTGCAGGCCACGCGCGCGTCGGCTTACGAAGTGCCGTGGTCGCACGCCGTGCTGCGCGCGCTCGAGCTGAAGGACTATGCAAGCTCGGGGGGGCAAGAGGGATGGCTCGCCGCACGACTCGGAATCGGGGTCGAGGAAGAGCGGCGTGCGTTGCAGTTGCTCGTCCAAAGCCGACAAATCAAGAAGCGCCAAGGGCGCTATCACGTCGAGCGCGCAGAGGTAGTCGATACCAGCGTCGATCCGTTACGTCGTCGCGAGCTGCGCAGCTTCTGGTCACGCGTTGCGATAGAGCGCTTGGAGCGTGGCGATCCCGGCGTGCACTCGTTCAACATCTTCACGCTTTCAGAGGCAGATCTGCCCGCAGCACGCGCGCTGCACGTCGACTTCTTCAACCGCTTACGCGCGCTGGCCTCAACCTCCAAGCCCTCGGAGCGAGTGTTACTCTATTGCACACAGCTGCTGGCCTTGGATCAATCGCCAATCGAATGAGCCAAGTGCGAATGAGCCAAGTGCGAATGAGCCTCAGAACGCGCCGCTGACGCTCAAGGCGCCGGGGCCCGCGAGCAACGTGATGTGTTCGCGCTCGGCGTGCGCGTCTTTGTTGCCCACGAAGAACAACGTCAGACCGGCGCCTGCGAGCGCCGCGCCGGCGAGCGTGAACAGGGTGGCCTTGCGACCATCGCTCTGCGCGTCCTGCCAACGTTGGATGCCCTGGGCGTTGCTGCAGGCGCCCGCGTCGCAACCCGATTTGTCTTTGTTGTCGATGGCGCTCCAACCGAAGTAACCCGCGACGCCAAGTGCCGCGACTCCGGCTCCCATCGCGCCAACTCCGACCCAGCGCAGGGTCGACCACGAATGACGGCCCTGCAGCGGATCGCTCACCGAGTCGCCGAGGTCCGCCGCGGGATCCGCTTCCGCGGGCGGGGGCGGAGGCAAGCGCTCGAGCGCGGGCACTTCGATCACTTGCTGCGACTTCTCGGAGCCGATCTGCACGCTGGTTTCCCAGGTCTTGTATTCGGGCGCCATGACCCGGACGCTGTGTTCACCGCCGTCGATCGGAACCGCCACGTCGTACGCACCGCTACCCAGGATGGTTCCGTCTCGGTAGATCTCTAGCTTTGGGATCTCGAGCGCCCCGGGTGCGACACTGATACGCAACGTGGACAAGCGGGGCTTCAACGCATCGGCCTTGCCCTGTGCAAACTCCGCCCTCTCCTTTTGACCCTCACGCTCTGCCTGGCCCTGGGCTTCGACGAACTCGGCCCAGGCCGAAGCATATTTGCCGTCTTGCTCGTGGCACAGCGCGAGTCCCAATAGCGTGCCCATCGCAGGCTCCAAGCGCTGGCTCTCGGCAAACTTCGGGCAAGCTTGCTGGGTGTTACCTGCCTCCAGCAACTGCCGGCCCTCCTGGAACAAGGCTTCTGCCGCTGCGCTGTCCTTGCCCGCCTGCGCCAGGCGCGCCCAAGACAAGGCGAGCGAGATCATCACGAGCGAGCATTGCAGACGGCGTGCGTTCATTTGCGGGTCCTCAATACGCCGTCGAAGGGGGACGGCGCTGCGGGCGGTACCGGTTGTGGTTTTGGAGTAACAGGGGGTGGTGGCGCTGCTACTACTGGCGTGGGAGCTATGGCCGGTGGCGTGGCCGCGGGAAGTGGAGCAGCCGGCGGGGTTGCAGCACGACTGACTGGAACCCGGGTGCCACCCGATCCACGAGAGCTCGGCTCCCGCAGAGTTTCGTTGCGCGCTACCCCAGCAGCCCCTGTCGACGAGACGTCAACGGACGTCAACGG
>DATAHU010000135.1:0-7321 GCA_036263015.1 Polyangiaceae bacterium
CGCTGCGGGATCGTATGCCCAAGTCTTCTCTTCGATGCCGGTGATGCCGTCGGCACGCCCCCCAGCGACGTAAACGATGCCGTCGATAGCGCCGGCGGCGCAGTGTTCACGCCGCTCGGGCAAGTTGGGCAACGTTTCCCAGGAGTCGGAGACCGGATCGTAACGGGCCACGTCGTCGACGCTCGTGCCGTCGTGCGCGCCGCCCACGACGTACATCAAGCCGTCAGTGACGGCAACACAGCCCGCCGCGCGGTCAGTGCCCGAGGGTAACGGGCTGATCGAGACCCACTCGTCGGCGTCCGGATCGTACGAGTACGCTTTGTCCGTCGCGGTCGACATGGTGCCGTTGATGTAGTAACCCGCGACATACATCACATCGTTGATCACACCGACTTGGCAGTGGTTCATCGGTTCGGGGAAGCTCTGCGCGTCCGTCCACGCCTTGGTCGCCGGATCGTACGCCAACACCGAGTCCGTCACCTGCGGCGCATAGCCACCCAAGACGTAGACTTTGCCCTTGGCGGCCGCAACGCAATGCTCTTGGCGCGCGGCGGGCAACGCCGTCAGTGCCTGTTCCATCGGCGTGCCAAGCGGTGCGTTCGCAGCGGGCCCTGCATCGACGTCGGCGGTGGGCCCTCCGCCTTCGGGGCCTGCGGGGGGTGTCGTGTCGGGCCCTGCTCCGCCGTTGGCCGTGGCGGAAGGTTGCTCGGGGACCTCTGGTGCTCCCCCTGTAGCCTGCATGGGCCCACCGCCGCTGCCCGCGTTCGGTTTTTCGGTAGCTGATGGTTGTGCCCCTGCAGAGCCACCTGCTCCGTTTACCTCAGACGCACATCCTGGAGCGCAGCTGCTAGTCGCTGGCTGGGGCCCGGTTTGGGGTCCGCTCGAACCCGGTCCTGGTTTGGGCGGCTTCAGCGCAGTGGGTTCGCTAGACGTGTTGGAAGCCGTGATCGACGGTTGCTCCGAAACACTTTGATCAGGTGCAGTGGATTGTTGGTTCGCCGCATCATCCGACTGGGAGCACGCGTTCATTCCCAGCACGACCCCCCAAAGCGGACACAGCTTCGACAATTGTTTCAAGTGCGCCACGGCGGCACGTTAGCACGCAAGCTCGCGCTCCTGCCCACCAGGGCAACCGCTCGGCCTTGGGCTGCCGTGCAGGTCGCGTCTTTGGGTGGCACGCACGCACCCTCACTCGACTCTGCTCGTGTAGCTGCTCTGCGGACGAAGACAGAGCGGCCACCGTTCCAGCGCGTCACGCGTTCGTCACCCGTGCCCAAGCCCGTCGCCGAGCCGCGAAGAATTTCGGCAACCGGGTTCGACAGCCGCCGACCCCTCTTCATGAAAAACCTTTCAATCGCAATCCTCACCCTGACGGCTCTCTGGTCTCCGCGGGTTCACGCGCAAGCGCTCGCTCAGACTCGAGCACCATCAGCCTCATCGCCGAGCAGCGCCGGATCCGGGGCCACGACCCCGCCCGATTCAACGCCCCGCGACCGTACCCCAGCGCAACCCCAACTGCCCACGGACGACGATCCGCGCCGCCATCACGGACTGTACGTCAGCTTGCAGATCCCGATCGGCACTCGCAGCTTCAAAGTCAGCACCGCCGGAACCGAGTACACCTTGTCCGGTTTTGGCGCGGGCTTCGGTATCCTGGTGGGCGGCACGCCCGCCGAGAATCTAGTGATTCACTCGGAGCTCAGCGTCACCTCCGCCAGCGATCCGACGCTCAAGAGCGTCGCCGGCTCGGGAACCGCAAACGGCGGCAGTATCGGCACAGTCGGGATCGGGGCGGGAGCTTTGTATTACTTGATGCCCTGGAATGTTTACCTAGGGGGCGCCCTCACGTTGTCCCGCGCCAACTTCACGTTCCAAGACACGAGCGCGACGACGGACTTCGGGGTTGGCGCCATCTTCAGAGCCGGCAAGGAGCTCTGGATCAAAGACCACTGGGGGCTCGGTCTTGGCCTCGAGTACCGCTTGGCGAACATGGGCGGCGATGACGGCGACACGACCTTGACCGCGAGCATGCTCGGGATTGCGATCAGCAGCGTCTACAACTGAGCGCGTTTACTCGAGGCGCGTCTGTCCGAGTCAAACTGGGAGCTTGGCCATGCGTGCGGCAAAGCGGATCGCGCAGACCATCCCCGTCGCGTCCGCTTTGCCGCTCCAAGCGATGTCGTAGGCTGTGCCGTGATCGACGCTGGTGCGAATCACGCTGAGACCCATCGTGACGTTGACGGCGCTACCGAACGCGATCAACTTCAACGGGATCGTGGCTTGGTCGTGGTACATGGCGACGACCCCATCGTAGCGACCGCTCGCCGCGTGGCGGTACGCCGTCTCGGCGCCCAGCGGCCCCGAGATTTGCGCACGCGCTCGCAGGCGAGCACGCGCGGCCTTGATGCCGGGAACGATGGTGCTCTGCTCTTCACCGCCGAGCAGACCGTCTTCACCCGCATGAGGATTGAGCGACGCGACGACCACGCGCGGTTTTTCGACACCCGCCGCAATCAACATCTGCGACAAGTGAACGACCGAGCGCGCGACCCCGTCGGGCGTCAAGCTCGCGGGGACACGCGACACGGGGATGTGAGTGGTGACCAAGCTGGTCGAGAGTTTCGGAGAGTGAAAGCACATCGTCGTGGACGGCGCGCCGTCCAACGCTTGCAACCACTCGGTGTGCCCGCGAAACGCGTCTGCTCCTGGTTCGCCCGAATGCGCGATCGCGGCTTTGCTCACTGCAGCCGTGACGAGCGCCCCACCCTGCTCTTTGACGAGCCGGTACGCGTCGTTCACGTACGCCAACTGGGCAGCTCCGGCGCGCGCCGTGATCTTCTTGGGTTCACGGTCACGCGCGGTTAACCGGGGGCCGCTCGGAAAGATCGTGATGCGCCCGGGATTAGGCGCCGAGCCCGACCAGAGCTCGACCCTAGCCCGCGGCACTTTGACCAACTCTGCCGCACGTTGCAGCGTCTCTGGATCACCCACGAGCACGCAAGGCAGCGAACGGTAACGCTTGGCCGCGAGCAGCGATATCTCGGGACCAATGCTGGCGGGACAACCCGTCGAGATGACGATCATGGCGCAGCGAGCGTAGCACCAGAGCTACGCTCACCCGCCAGCAATGCTTCAAGCTTCGTCGAAGTCGTCCGAGTCCGAGGGATCGGGATCGGGCGTGCGCAGCTTGTAACCCGAGCCGCGCAGGGTTTCGAGTGGCAGCGCATCTCCGAGTTTGGCGCGCAAACGCCGAACGTGAATGTCGACCGTGCGCGGGCCGCCGTCGTAGCGGTTGCCCCAGACGCGCGCCAACAAGTGATCGCGCGAAAGGACTTTGCCGCGCCGCTCGCACAGGTAAGCCAAGAGCGCAAACTCTTTGGCGGTGAGCACAACGGGGCGACCATTGATGGTCACCTCGTGCGCTGCCTTGTCGAGCACGATCGGACCGACCTTGTGCCGTTCATCCGTGGCGAACTCACTGCGCCGCCATTCGACGGCGCGAATCCGCGAGTACACTTCTTCCGGCACGTAGGGATGCAACACGAAATCATCGAAGCCGCTCGACGGATCGACACGCGCGATCTGCCCGACGGTCACCGAGATGATCGCGCCAACGTTGTCGAACACCTGCTCTTTGCGCACCGCGCGTAGGGCGGCCATCGCCAAGTCGGGTCGATCGAGTGCTTCGAACAACAAGGCTCGAGGGCGAGCCTCGACATCGACGTCGTCTTCGCCGAACAGGTTGATCGGGTCATCCCACAAATCCAGCGTGCGCACCTGCGCGCCGAGCTGGCGTAAGGTGAACGCGGCACCATCCTCGCGTTCGAGCATAGGACCGTGGCCTACGACGGCCACGAAGGAACGGACTCTGGGTTTTTCAGGAGATATCTGTGCCACCGACGGTAATCCGCGCAATCTTGATGGTTGGACAACCTACGCCAACGGGGACGCTCTGTCCGTCTTTGCCGCAGGTCCAGATGCCGTCACTCAATGCGACATCGTGGCCCAGCATGCTTACCTCGCGCAGTGTTTCTGGACCATTTCCTATTAGATTCACGCCCTTTAGCGGAGCGGTCAGTTTTCCATCCTCAATCAGATAGCTTTCAACCAGGGAGAACACGAAGTCCCCATTTGAGATATCAACTTGGCCACCCCCAAAAGTCTTCGCGAATATTCCACGCTTTACGCTCTTGATGATGTCTTCGGGATCATCCTTGCCAGCGGTCAAAATCGTGTTCGTCATCCGCGGTAACGGAGCGCTCGTGAAATCCTCTCTTCGGCCATGCCCGTCGACACTTGTTTCGAAGTGGCGCGCACTGATGCGGTCGTGCAGGTAGCCCTTGAGGATTCCGTCTTCGATCAGCACTTCGCGCACGGGATCGTTGCCCTCGTCGTCGACGTTGATCGTTCCCCGACTCTGCAAAATCGTCGGATCGTCGACCACCGTGCACAGTTCACTCGCCACTCGCTTGCCGACTTGGCCGCTGTAGTTACTCGTGCCTTTGCGATTGAAGTCCGCTTCCAGGCCGTGGCCCACGGCTTCGTGCAGCAGGATACCGCTGTCACCCGGTGCCAGCACGACTTCCATCTGGCCTGCAGGCGCTTCACGCGCGTCGAGCAGCACCAGCGCTTGCTGCGCCGCGATCGCCGCGTGTTGCTCGGGACTCTGTGCGCCGAAGTAGCCCAGACCCGTTCGCCCACCACCACCACTGCGTCCCGATTCACGCTTGCCGCTTTGCTCGGCAATCGCGCGCACGCCGAAGCGAAAGAGCGGCTGTTGATCGCGGACGAACTTGCCCGTGCTGGTCGCGACCAAGATCTCGCGCACTTCTTCGGAGAACGACGCCTCGGCCTTGGTGATGCGCGGGTCGAAGGCCAGCGCGCTGGCGCTCGCGCGTTCGAGTAAAGCGCGCTTCTCTTTGCCCGGCGCATCGAGTGACAGCTGCGTCAGCTCGTAACGGCCAGGCATGTGTGAGGGCGTGATCGCAACCGGCTGCACTTTGGCGCCCGAGTCGGCGATCCGCGCGGCGGTCTCGGCCGCGCGTTGCATGGCCTCGAAGCTCAAGTCCTCGACGTGGGCGTAGCCCGTCGCGTCTCCGCGCAAGACCCGAACTCCGAGTCCCATGCTGACGCCCCGCGCCGCGCTGCGCGTGATGCCCTCTTCGAACACGAGGCTGGCCGAGGCTCGATATTCGAAGAACAGGTCGGCGTAGTCGCCGCCGCGGCTCAGGGCCACCTCGAGCAGGCGACGACAAACGTCCTCATCCACTTCGAACGGTCCGCCCGGTGCGAAGGGAGCGCGCATCTGAGTCATTGCTCCACCTTGGAGCACGGAAGGTCGTCTTGGCAATGGGCATGGACGCAATTTCCCCTGGGGATTTGGCCGCGCCGATGCCGCTGTGGGAGCGCTTCGCAGACCGAAGCGGGGGCAAAACCGAGGTAAGCTTGACCCCGCGGCTCAAAGAACCCTAAATACCCGCTCGCGCTGGTCTCAGCGCCGAGGCGACCGGTCGTGGATCCCGAGACAACCCTGATGCTCGCGCAGCAGCTTGCTGAACGCGGGGACTTCGCACAAGCGCTGGAGGAGTACCGCCGGCTGCTTGCGCAGAACCCTGCGGACACGCGCGTGTTGCTTCGCATGGGTGATTTGCTCGTGCGCGGGCAGAACATCCCGGCGGCGATCCAGGTTTACGACCAGGCAGCTGCCTATTACGCCCACCAGGGGCACGGGCTGAAGGCTGTGGCCGTCTACAAGCAAGTGCGCGACCTGGTGATCGGCTTCGAGCAGATCGAGCCGGGGGTCACCGACCGCTATGCGCACGTCGTGGAGCAGCTTGCAGCGCTGTACTCCGCGCTTGGCCTGAGCAACGACGCGCTGCGCGTCCTGGATGAAGAAGCCACCCGGCTGCGCAATCTCGAACGCGACGACGACGCGCTCGCGCTGTTTCGGCGCATGACCGATTTGGCGGCCAACGTGCCGTTGCCCTATCTGCGTTTGGGCGAGGGCCTGTACCGGGTCGGGCAAATCGATGAAGCCATCGGGGCATTCTGGTCGGCGGCGCAACTGCTGCTCGCGAGCAACCGCAGCGACGACGCGCTGCGCGTGATCGAGCGCATGCTGCACATCAAGCCGGTACCCAAGCACGCAAAAATCGCCGCGCGCATCTACTTGGAAAAGGGCACCGAACCGGAAGGCAAACAAGCGCTCTCGCGGCTGCAGATTTGCTTCCAAGCCGATCCGACCGATTTGGAGACGCTGCAAATGCTCTCGCAAGCGTTCGGTCAAATTGGGCAACCGGAGCGCTCGGTCGAGGTCCAAAAGGAGATCGCGCGCTTGGCCCACGACCAAGGGCGCATGGACGTGCTCGCACAAGCTCTGGCTTGGCTGGAGCCCCTCGCGGCCGAAGATGAACAGGTGCGCGCGTTGATGCACTTGGCGCCGCCCGAACTGCGGGCAAGCTCGATGCCGCCGGTTCCGGTCTCCAGCGTGCCCCCGCGGGTTTCGCACGCCCCCCACGTTCCAGCGCACGCCAGTGTGCCTCCCGTGCCCCAGAGCTTGGCTCCGCAGAGTTTGGCGCCGGAGAGCATCGCACTCGACAGCATTGCTCCTTCCGGCTGGCCGCAGGCCGAAGCGCTTCCGCCGGACGGCGACTTCGCGTTGCAGAGCTTGCCACCCGAAGCACCCCCGCACGAAGCGACGCAGCAGAGCGTCTCGGTCGCTCCGAGCAGTGCGGCCCCGAGCAGCGGACCGCCCATCTCGTTGGTTCCGAGAGCGGCCTCGGCTCCCTCGGTAGCACCGCCGCCACCCAGCGCGAGCCGGCATTCGCCTCCACCGAAGCCCGCCGATCATCCGGCAAGCTCGCGTCCCCCGCGCACGCACTTTCCGCCGCCGAAGCCCGCGGGGCGCTCGATGCGCCCCGACGCTCCGCCCTCCTCGCCGATCGCGGTCCCCGGCACCCCACCCCCTCTGCCGCCCAAGGCGCGGGTCTCGAAGGCTCCTCCGTTGCCCGCGAGTTTCCTCGAGCAGGCCGCGGCTGCCGCCTCGACGTCGAAGCGCCCGACTCTCGAGCGCCAGCTCGTGGAAGTCTCGGAACCGCCGCCGACGGTCAGCGCCGACCGCGCGACGTCACCGGGCCCGAGCGCGCCCGTTCCGCCGCCGCAAGGCATCGACGAAGTACTGGAGCGCAGCCGACGCGCCTTGGCCGACGCGCGTGCGTACCGCGGGTTATCGCTCTTTCACAAAGCCATCGAGACGATTCAAAGCGCGCTCGAATTCGATTCGCGCTCGATCGAGCTGCGCGAGATGTTGCGCGACTTGTTC
>DATAHU010000136.1:0-2032 GCA_036263015.1 Polyangiaceae bacterium
GACGTTGAAGGTGTCTTTGGGCACCAGCTTGTCGAACACGAAGTCGATGTTGCTGCGGCGCCCGGCGACCGCGACCTGCGTGTCTTTGCCGAGCGGAGAGCTGAGCAGGAGCGATGAGTCGATCAGGTTGACGTCGGCAACTGCACCGAAGCGCTCGCGCTCGGGCGGCTTGATTTGCACTTCGACGATACCGCCCGCGACGCGTCCGTAGCGTGAGGAGAAGTTGCCCGGGACGACCTGAACGCGGTCGATCAGGCGCGGGTTGATCACACTGGTCGTCCCCCCGAAGTGATACAGGAAAGGCAAGCCAGCGCCATCCACGAAGGTCGCGCTCTCGAACTGAGCCGCGCCGCGCAAGATCGGCATGCCCCCGTCGGGTGAACGACCCACGCCGGGTAGGGTTTCCACCGCGCGCAGCGGATCGCCCCGCGTTCCGGGCACACTCGTGAGCTCTTCGCGCTTCAGTTCGTAGCGCGTCGGCTCGCGTGGCGGCGCGGCCACCGTGGCTACCGCTTCGTACCTCTCGTCTTCCAGCACGGCGCTCTCGGCCGCCTTCGGCTGGCTCGGCTTGGCCTCGGAAGAGTCGTTTGGTTTTGAGCTGGCGCTCGTGCCCGAAGTCGCAACGCTGGCTGCGCCGGGTGAGTTTGACGAGACTGCTGGGCCCGTCGATTCCGATTTTGGATTGGCCTCGAGCCAGTAGCGGTAGGGGACCTTGACGGCGATCGCTTGCCCGTTCAGCCGAGCGGGCTCGAACGTAAACTCCTTTGCCGCTCGCAAGACGCTCGCGACGACTTCGGGCTCGAGGGCGCTCAGGGCGTTCACCTCCGCCACCTGGCCGCGTTCATCGATCGTCAACTCCAGATCCACGGCAACCGGCTCCGTGCTGGAGTAGCTGTCCGGCAGGACCGCGGTTTCGTAGTGAACGAGCTTGGGCGGATCGATTTGGGAGCTGCTGGTTGGGTCGTTCGGTGCGGGCGGCGCGGAACTGCTCGGACTCGGCCCAGCAGGCGGCGTCGAGTCAGCGCTTGGATTGTCGGTTTTGGGGGCGCTGGAGCTTGGTGGTACCGCGTGCGCTGGGATGGATAATAACGTGAAGGCTGCTACGAGGCGCACCCTTGCTCGGTCGAAGCTCATTCGAGACTCCTCGGGTTGGCGCGAGCGCATGGCGCGTAGTCGAACGACGACGCGCACCGCGCTCGATTGAGTGGTCAGCCGCTACTGGGCGACGCAAACGAGTGCCCGCCACCAGGCGCTTCGTTCAACGCTGCGCACAAAAAAACCAACCGACGGCCCTAGTGTCCCGAACTACTCGTTCGGGGCACTAGGCTCCGGGCCGAGCGCAGATTGGCGCTGCCTTCAGCGCAGGCTCAAAGGCACGCTTTGACGTCCCAGCTATCGAAAGCCTCGTTCGTGCCGACGATGTAGCAATCGCCGTGCACGTTGCAGTCATCGACGCTGACGTGGCAAAAGTCGTTGATGTTGTCCCGATTGGTCAACAGGATGCTGCCGTCACCGGTGCACGAATAGGTGTCGCTGCGGGCCGCGCCGCTCGCGTCTTTGCCGCTTGCGGTGAACGGCCCCGAAGCAGTTGGGCGGAAGTTCTGCGCTCCCAATGGCCCGAGCTCTTGATATACGACGGCCTTGGCGTCCTCGCTGCACGCCCCGTGGTACATCGCGCACGTGCGATTGTACGTGTGCTGGTGCGAGACGAACACCAACTTGACGCCGTGGGTCTCGAACGTGTCGACCCAGGGCAAACCATCGGCAAATGGCGGATGGTCGGTGATGCAGCTGTAGACGGGCTCGTGAAAAAAGGCGAGCTTGACACGAGCCGCGGAAGCGTCGGGGCCTTCGAGCACGCTGACGAGCCAATCGTTCTGTGCTTGCGACGGGTGAATGCTGTCGAGCACGATGAACAGTACGCCTGCGTAGCTGAACGACTAGTAAACGCCGTCCTTGGCGGTGTGCCCGAGCGCTTGTTGACCCGGTAGATGACGCGTCCACTGATCGAGCCAATCCATGCGTTCGGTGG
>DATAHU010000137.1:0-22654 GCA_036263015.1 Polyangiaceae bacterium
CAAAGGGGGTCAAAGTCGCCTTTGTATGTGAACCGATCCCAAGCGATACGCGGTCGTCTTGCTAGCTGCAAAAACAATGTCTGCACTGTTCGAGTCGTTCAGCGGCACTCGCCGACACGGGGCCACCGCTCGCGAGCTGTGAAGGACTCTCAGCACTCGATTGAACAGCAGCGCGAAGACCCCGCAAAGAAGCTCCAATCCGTAGACCAGAGACGATGCCTCGAGTCTCGCGTCATGTTTGTACGCGCCCCCAAGACTGGAGCAAACTCCGCACAGGCCCAATGACTCGCGTGAGACAGGCTAGCGCAAGGGACGTGGACCAGCTTCGCGAGCTGCTCTCGTTGCGGCTTGTTCAAGAAGCCGACTTCACGCCGGATGTCGGTCGGCAAGCGCGTGGGCTTGGTCTCATGGCAGAGGGCGGCCCGGCAACATTTCTCGAAGACATCGTTTGACTCTGTGAGCCCAACCTCGCGGGTATCGAGCGAACCATGCCGGAATTATAATCGACCGGCCGGGTCGCTCAAGAAGGTCTTTGATACGGGATCACGTATTTCTGGCAGCGAGTGGAGGCTCGTCCGCTTGACTATTCAAATATTCGATTGAATAACCGAACGCATGTCGACATCTCATCGGCGCTTCAAGGACACCATCTACGAGCAATTCGCGCGGCTCGGGAAAGCCATCTCGGCTCCCAAGCGCCTCGAACTCCTAGACCTGCTATGCCAGGGTCCCCGCACCGTCGAGGCGCTAGCAGAGCAGGCAACCCTTTCGGTCGCTAACACCTCGCAGCATCTCCAGGTCTTGCGCGCCGCACGGCTGGTGGAAGCGGAGAAGAAGGGGCTCTACGTCGAATATCGCGTCGCTGACGATGCCGTTTCTGGCTTCTTTTTTGCTCTGCGCGGGCTTGCAGAGACGCGCCTCGCAGAGGTTGATCAACTTGCGCGCTCCTATTTCGAAGAGCGGGGCGCGATGGACTCTGTGGACCGCAATGAGCTCATGCGCCGGGTGAGGACCGGCGAGGTCACGGTGCTCGATGTGCGACCGCCGGAAGAATACCGCGCCGGTCACATTCCCGGCGCGCTCTCCATTCCAGTGGGCGAGCTGAAGGCGCGCCTCAAGGATTTGCCGAAGGACCGTGAGGTCGTGGCGTACTGCCGCGGCCCCTATTGCGTGATGGCTCACGATGCTGTGCAGTTGCTGCGACGGGAAGGGTTCAACGCGCACCGTATGGAACAAGGCGTCGCGGACTGGCGTGCGCGTGGTTGGCGCATCACCTCGCTTCAAGCCAAACGCAACAACCGCACGGTGGGAGCGCGTCCATGATCTTCAAACCCTACTACTATTTCGAGAGCGGCTGCGCCGCGTACCTGTTCGGCTGCGGAGGCCTTGGCAAGTGCGCGGTCGTCGATGCACACGAGGAAGATGTTGACGCTTACATTGCCTTCGCGTCGTCAAAGGGCATGCAGATCACGCACGTAATCGACACGCATGTTCACGCGGACCACCGCTCTGGAGGGCACGCCCTCGCGAAGAAAGCCGGCGCAGCCTACTGTTTGCACGAGTCCGCGAACGTGGCTCTGGAGTTCGAAGCGTTGCACGACGGTCAAGAGATCGAACTGGGCAACACGCGCGTCCGAGTGCTTCATACGCCGGGGCACACACCCGAGAGCATTAGCCTCGTGGTCACCGACCTGAGGCGCGGCATTGAGCCGTGGTTCGTGTTCACCGGTGACACGCTCTTCGTCGGTGCCGTTGGCCGTCCCGATCTGCCGGGGCGCGCTCGAGAGAACGCCGGAGAGCTCTACGAGAGCATTCACACAAAACTGCTCACGCTACCGGGCGACGTCGAAGTCTACCCAGCCCACTTCTCGGGCTCGCTTTGCGGCGCCGGGATGAGTGGCAAACCGTCGAGCACGATCGCATTCGAGAGGCGCTGGAATCCCCTGCTCTCGAAGTCGCGAGACGAGTTTGTTGCGGGACTCGCTGAAGTTCCTCCAAAGCCCGCGGCGATGGAGCAGATCTTGCGTATCAATCAGGGGCGCGCAGGGGACACTCCGTGAGTGCCCTTCGTCTTGGCCTCCGAGAAAATCTCGGGCAGTTCTCATTGCTCGTGCTCATCAACGCGTTCGTCGGTGCGATGGTTGGGATGGAGCGCACCATCTTGCCACCCGTTGGGGAGCAAGAGTTTCACCTCGCTGCCAAGTCAGCGGTGCTCTCCTTCATCGTCGTGTTCGGCGTCACCAAAGCGCTAGCGAACTATCTCGCCGGACGGATGTCTGAGCGCTTCGGCCGCAAGCAGGTGCTCGTCCTGGGGTGGCTCATAGCCGTGCCTGTGCCGTTCCTCTTGATGTGGGCGCCAAGCTGGGCCTGGGTGCTCCTCACGAACGCGCTGCTCGGCGTGAGCCAGGGCCTGACGTGGTCAATGACCGTCATCATGAAGATCGATCTGGCAGGTCCGGACAGACGCGGGCTCGCGATGGGCCTCAACGAGTTCGCTGGTTACTGCGCCGTGGCGGGTAGCGCGCTAGCGACTGGCTTCGTCGCTGCGCGCTACGGGTTACGCCCCGAGCCGTTCTACCTGGGCATAGGCTTTGTTACGGCTGGTCTGCTGCTATCAACGCTCGCGGCGCGAGAAACCCAGCACCACGTCGCAGCAGAGTCGAAACTCCAGGGTAACCTATCTTCTGACGGAGCGGTGGGGCCTCGTGAAGTCTTTTGGCGAACGTCGCTACTCGACAAGAACCTCTCGAGCGTCACCCAAGCCGGGCTCGTCAACAATCTCAACGACGGCATGGCTTGGGGGCTCTTTCCACTGTTCTTCACGGCCGCGCACATGAACCTCAAACAGATCGGCTGGCTCGCTGCGATCTACCCGGCCACTTGGGGCGTGGCGCAGCTGTTCACGGGCGCGTGGTCCGACCGTGTCGGGCGCAAGTGGCTGATCGCGTGCGGGATGTGGATTCAGGCCGTGGGCATCGGTGCCGTCGTAGTCGCGTCGGGTTTCAGGGAGTTCGCGGTTGGCGCGACGCTGCTTGGTCTTGGCACCGCGTTGGTTTACCCGACGCTGCTCGCGGCGATAGGCGATGTCGCGCATCCGTCGTGGCGCGCTTCGTCAGTTGGCGTTTACCGGCTGTGGCGAGACCTGGGCTATGCAATCGGCGCGCTCTTGGCAGGCGTCGTCGCGGACGCCCTTGGTCTGCCCGCCGCGATGTGGCTCGTCGCCGCGATCACGTTTGGCTCGGGCCTCGTGGTCGCGATTCGGATGAGCGAGACGCTTCGTCGACCTGGCGTCGGTACGGCAGCTCTCGTCCAGGCACCTCACGCAAAAGGAACATGAGCGATGGCGAAGACCCTCTTCATTCTGAACGACCCGCCCTACGGCACCGAGCGCAGCTACAATGCCCTGAGGCTCGCTGGCTCGATTTCGAAGGTCGAAGGTGAGCACATCCGGCTCTTCCTAATCGGCGAGGGCGCAGCCTGCGCGCATGGGCACCAGAAGGTCCCTCAGGGGCACTACAACATCGAGGTGATGTTGAAGGCAGTAAGCCATCACGGCGGGGAGATCGGAGTGTGCTCGTCCTGTATGGATGCGCGCGGCATCGCGGACGCCGACTTGGTCGAGGGTACCAAGCGCAGCTCGATGGACCAGCTGACCGCTTGGTCTCGCGAGGCGGATAAGGTGCTCGTGTTCTGACGAGCGGGTGAAGCTCGAAGAGCTCGTGAGTACGGGTGGGCCCGTCAACTTCGACCAGTGCGCTCACCGAGCACCGGCACCGCCCTGCATTCGAATGGCGCAATTCGGCAAATCCCCTTCCCACCGGGTGGCAAGTCCGGTACCCTCCGGCCTGCGTGGCCGGAGGAACAAACCTACCCATCGGGAAGTCGGCGACGGAAGCCTGGGTGCGCCATCGGTTCGGACTGCGCGCGATGCGCGCAAAACAACCGGAGGTCATCGCGCACCTGCTCGCCGGGCATCGTGTCGTGTTCGTCGCCCCAACGGGTCATGGCAAGTCACTCTGCTATCAAGCGCTCGCGGCAAGTCCCTGGTCGCGTGGTGTGGTGCTCATTTTCCAGCCGTTGAAAGCCCTGATGCAGGAGCAGGTAGCGCGCGGCAGTGCGGCAGGTTTACGTGCTGCGCTGATCAACAGCGATCAGGATGGCGATGAGCAACTGCGCGTACTGAAGTCAGCCGTGGATGGGGCCCTCGATCTGCTGTTTCTGTCCCCTGAACGTCAGGGAAACTCGCTCTGGCTGGAGCACGTGAGTCAAATGGAGATCAAGGGCGTCGTGATCGACGAAGCCCACTGCATCAGCCAATGGGGTCATGACTTTCGCCCCTGGTACCAACGCCTCGTCGAGACGGTCATGGGCATCGGCTTTCGCACACCAGTGCTCGCCGTGACCGCGACTGCACCCCCAACCGTCGTTCAGGACATCGTCCAGCAAATCGGGCCTGAAGGCGAACACGTGGAGGTCGAACGTCTCGCCTCCTATCGCCGCAACATCCAGCTTGAATGCTGGAAGGTCGAGGGATTCGCAGCGCGTTTGGCAGCCTTGGTTCAAGTGGTGCGTGACAACGCTGATGCGCCAGGCATTGCCTACCTGTTAACTCAAGACGAGTCCGAGATGGCCGCCGACTTCTTGCGTTCCATGCGACTCGAAGCCGCGGCATACCATGCCAGGTTGGACGCCGAAGTGCGGACTCAGGTACTCGAAGACTGGCAGCAAAGACGAACCATGGTGGTATGCGCAACGTCGGCGCTCGGCATGGGCCTCGATCGCTCTGATGTCCGCTGGATCGCACACGTCGGACTTCCCGACAGCCTTCTTCGATACGTTCAAGAAATCGGCCGCGCGGGGCGTGACGGAAAGACCGCCAAGGCGATCGCCATCCACGATCCCGAGACGCACTCGATATATGAAGCGTTTCTTCGCGGAAGCAGCCCACCACCTGAGGACTTTCGCGCGGTAGCTGAAGCGTTACGCCTCGGTCATGTGACGCGAACGAACATCGTGTTGCACACGGACGTACCCGAAGGCACCGTGCAGCAAGTTCTAGATGAGTTTTGTCGCGGTAAGTTAAGCACGCGAGGCACAGACGGCAAACGAGCTGTCTATTCGTGGTGTGGTAGTAGCCATTCCGGCATCCCGGATGGCCTCGAGGATGCGATCGCCGTCCGCCAGAGTTTCTTGGATGAAGCGCTGAGCTACGTAGATGCGCCAAGTTGTCGAGCCATCACTCTGGCCCGAGCAATGGGGGACGATGTGCTTCCGTCGCCATGCCGGCACTGCGACGTTTGCCGTCCCCGCACGACTCCCAATATTTCGGGACTAGTGAACGCCGCTCGCCGTCACTTGGCGCGTTTCTGCCCGCCCATTTCTCGTATCACCGGATGCTACGAGGCAGGGCTTGCGCTCAGTCGCTACAACCTTGGACGGATTGGCGAAGGGATCAAGAGAGCGAAGTATCAAGGCGCTGCCGTTCCCCCGGATCTCGTAGAGATGGCGCTGCAGCGTATCACTCGGGCCAATGGTCCGTACGCTGGGGTCTACTTCGATGCGGTCGTTTCTATTCCTTCCAGCACATCCCAGATCGTGGCGAATTTCGCCTCGCAGTTAGCGCGTGAACTTCGCGTTCCCTGGATCGAATTGGCAAAAACGAAACAGACCCAACCGCAGAAGGCATTTCGAAGTAGGCAGCGCAAAGCGCGCAACATCGAAGGCGCTCTTGCTCTGCCAACCGGTATCTTGTCGCCCAAGCGACCCTTGCTCGTGGATGATGTGTTCGACAGCGGTGCATCGTTCAAAGAAGCGGCGAGTATTCTCGCCCCTGCAAGTGTCTACCCTCTGGCGCTCGCTCGAACGAGGCACCGGGACGATTCATGACCACGATCACCTCTCAGCAGCGGCGTGAATGGGCCTACTGGTTGACCCTGGCCTTTCGATTGGAGGGTGAGCCACGCCGCACGATCAACGGTTTGGTGCTCACCGCCGATCGGAAGCTGCAGCTTGGGCTCGTGGATTTAGTGCGTATGGAGCGTGGTGCACGTCCTCGCGAAATCGAGAAGTATGCTGCGACGCTCGATCGGCTCCTGGAGGCCGAAGGCAAAGTCACGGCTCAGGCGTTCGCGATCGATCGTGTTCTATCCCTAGGGTGCCGGCTCGTTCCGATTACGGATCGCGCCTATCCGCCGCACTTGGCTCATCGGATCGGCCCTGACCGCGCGCCAACGTTATTGACCGTGGCGGGCAACGGGGAGCTGTGGAGATCGGCGGGCGTTGCGATCAGCGGCAGTCGCAAATCCGGGCCGTCCGGATTGGCCTTTGCCCGCGCCGCAGCGCGGGCTGTGGCTGTCGCAGGTGAAGTGGTCGTGTGCGGCCTGGCAGCAGGCGTTGATCGAGAAGCGCTAGAAGGTGCGCTAGAAGCCGGCGGACAGGTCGTCGGCATATCCCCCGAGGGGCTGTTCCACTCGCGCTGGCTGCGAAGGCCCGAGATCCAACAGGGGCGCCTCGCAATCGTGAGCGAGTTCGCGCCTGATGATCGATGGACTGCAGGTCGGGCGATGGCGAGAAACCGCACCATCGCCGGCTTTAGTAGCGCGCTCGTCATAGCTGACTGCGTTGCCTCTGGAGGCACGACCGACCAACTGGAAGTGCATCGCGCCGCGGGGCTCAACGTCTACGTCCGCACGGGGCCTGGGCAGGGGGCATTGATTGACGAATTGTGCCGACGACCAGGTGTCACTGCTTGGCCTTGGAGCGACGGACCGACAACGTGGCCTCGGCTAGACGGGCCTGCGGCGCCATCCGCTGCGCCACGCGTCGAATGCACTGTAAACCTTTCCCACGACCGCGTTCAAATCCAGATCGACGCGCCTCGACAGCTGACGTTGGACGCGATCTTCGACACGGTGCGGGCGGAATACGCACGCGCCAACGCCAAGCCTTCGTCGTCACCCCCAACAGCTGACGTACCACTGCGAGTCGCCGAAAAACCGGAGACTTCGTACGAGCGCACGTCTGCAGATCCAGTTCTCTTTGAGTTGACCCGCGCGGGAAGCGAAGGAGCAACTGCACGTGAGCTCGAGCTGGCTACGAGCATGTCCAAACATAAAGTCTCGAAGCGACTCAAAGAGCTGCTAGACGCGCGCCTCTCTTCGAAGACCGGGCATCGGTACTATCGAGTAGACTTGGCAGCACAGCCATCGCCGCAACCGCGAGCGCGAAAAGCAGCGAGTTCGACTAGGTCTCTATTTCCTGATTGGGATCGCGAGCCTTGAACGATCCGATGAAGCTCGAAGAGCTCGCAAGTACTCTACGTGTGCTGGTGGTCGTGATGGAGGTCTGGCGCGTGATCGTGCGAGTGCGCAGTTTCGGCATGCCAGTGCCAGTGAGTGTGCTCCCCAACAAACGGCGGCTGGTGAACATGACCGTGATGCCCGTCGTCATGACGGTGGGTGTGTTCGTGCTCGAGCTGCGGGTGGATGTGCGCGTGTTCGTGTCGCTCGGTGACATGCAGTATCACGCCGGTGATGAACAGCGCGCAAGCGGGGGGTGTCCAAGGACCAAGTGCCTTGTCCCCAAGCAGCCAGCCTAGCGCAGCACCGATGAATGGGGCCCGCGCGAAGATTGAACCGGTTCGAACCGCTCCGATCCGTCGTTGCGCCAGGTAGTAGAGCCGCAGACTCGCACCGTAGCCGGTCGCACCGCACGCGAGTAGTCCGAGCGTGGCGCTGGGGCCGGGCCACTGTTCCTTCGTTGCGGTGGATAGCAAGCCCGTAAGTAACGCGCCAAGTGCACACTTGCCGAAAACAACGGCTCCAGGATCCTGCTCCGCCAAAGCTCTGGACAGAGTGTTATCAATTGCCCATGCCAGTGTCGCGCCTGCAACGGCCGCGGCACCAGCCAAGTCGAAAGTTGCAGAGAACGTCGCGTTGAGTGCGAGGGCGACACCACCGAGAGACATCACACAGAGCGCGGTTGCCACTCGACGTCCAATGGGTTCGCGATAGACTGCCCTGGCCAGCAACACCGTGAACACCGCCTCCAGATTCAAAAGCAATGAGCCAGTGGTGGCACCGCTTCGTTGCAGGCCCCAAGCAAGCAGCGAAGGCGCAATACCGGCCCCGAACACCGCCATACTCGAGAGGCGCATAAGGTGACCACCACGCAGTGGTACACCGTCCCGCTGTGCCACTCGTCCGAGGACGACTGCTGCAGCCGCGGCACCCGTGTACAGTAGTGCCGCGGTGGAAAATGGGCCCACGCCATGTGCGAGGCGTTCGACGAATGGCGTCGTCACACCGAAGCTGAGGGCGGCGGCAACTGCGAGCCCAGCGCCCGTAGCAACGGCCGCACGACTATTGGTTGCCATGACGTTTTGACTACTCGCTTCGCCGAAGCTTTCGATCGGCAACAGGCAGCCCAGCGCCGCCGGGTGAGTCCACCCGTGTCACGGCGCCGATCGATGACCAACCGAAGCATTCATCGCAGATCGCGGGTAGCCCGCCGTTTTTGACCCCGTTTCGCCGATTGAGGCGGGTACCCCGCGGTTTTTGAGACTCCCATTGAAAATCGGCGGCGGGTAGCCTGCCGTTTCGCCGTCGAGACTCAAAACCCGGTGGCGGGGTACCCGCGACGGCCGCGATGAGATTTCCCATGAATTGAACGGGGTACCCGCCGTTTTCGGAAGACGGGCCGAAAAAATGCCCGGGCACCCCGCCCATTTGATGCGGCATGTCACAGAAAATGGCGGGCACCCCGCTCCCCTAGTGCGACGCGCCACGGATTAACACAGTTCACCCGAGACGCACCGCGTCGAGGAAGCTGCGGCGTCAGTCATGCCGTTCACATGGTGCAACACGTAACCCGTTCTTGGGTGACGCATCGCGTTTGGGAGTTTTCGTGTGTGATGCGGGTTACCTGTGTGAGAGCATGCTTTCAATTGGTCATGGCGTATGTTAGCAGAGGCATCATCTCAAACACCAAGAAGAGGGCATGATGATTCTGTCTGAGAACTTCAAAGACCTAAACACCGCTGAAGAGGCGTTTCGCCGCGTGCAATCCGATATCGACGCTGTGCCAGCTGATGATATCGCGGCTTTCAATGTCGATCTCGTGAGTGCAACCTCGATCGTGCTCGGTGTCGCCGATCGAGTCCTCGCGTTCCGCGAACGCATGCTTACTTTGCCGGAGTTCGACCGCAAAGCGGTCGACAGGTTGATCGACTATGCCTTGGCGGCCTGGTACCTTTACATTACGAACCTGCCAGCAGCCGAACCCGCTGATGCAGAGGCAATTCTGAGTGAGATGCAGGCCCTTCGCGGAAAATTCTTGATTTGGGCAGTTCCCTTGGTGGCGGCGGGACACTTCGAGCAGGGGGCGATCGATCACATCAAAGAAGGCTCTGGTCAGAAGGATGCTGCGAGTGATCTGGTAGCGCTGGTCGGGCTTTATCGCGCTCGCTGGGATGCGGTGAAGAACATCTGCGGCGTCACGGAAGCCGATCTCGAGCGCGCCGCGGCGGTTGGTCCCCTGGCTTTCGCGATCGTGAGTCGGCGTGAGAACAAAGGAAGCGTGGTCCCAACAGACGTATCTTTGCGTATTCGACGCGCATGGACACTGGTTGATCGATCGTACTCCCAATGCCGGCGCGCGCTTCACTTCCTCAGATTTGAAGAAGGTGACTTTGACGAAATCGCTCCCAACCTACGGCGCAATTCCGGAACGCGCAGCACTCCCTCGAGCGCGACAGCGACTGCCACTCCGAGTACGACTACGACATCCTCCACGACTGCGCCGCCCACCTCTGGAGTACAAGCGGGAGCAATGTCCGGTATCGGCGGCAGCGCGAGCCCGTTCGTCGCGACCCAAGCGCGGTGAGCTCCGTACTCAACCATGTCAGCTTCGCGCGATCTCGCTTTGGGTGGCGTACGGCCTGTTGACGGATCGGGTCAAACACTGCCGTACGCGTTGCCGTGCGATGATCTGGTAACTCACGGGATCGTAGTTGGGGGGACGGGCAGCGGCAAAACAGGCTTGCTGCTCGTCCTGGTGGAAGAAGCCCTTCGCGCAAAGGTTCCCGTCATCTTGGTAGACGTCAAAGGTGATCTATCGAACCTGCTTTTGACATTTCCCGAGCTCGACGCGTCTGCGTTTGCCCCGTGGTTGGATGCCCGAGGGGTCCGCCGCGGCGGGCAATCCATAGAAGCCGCAGCACAAGACGTCGCGGACGCGTGGCGCCAGAAGCTCGCTGACTGGCAACTTGGGGCGGCTGACGTCGCAACGCAGCGCGCATCGATTGCGGGTCGGGTGTTTACGCCTGGCTCGCAAGCGGCCGAGCCGCTCAGCGTGCTCTCGTCGCTCGAGCGGCGTTCACCCCTCTGGGATGAGGATGTCGAAGTAGCGCGAGAGGCGCTGAGCGCGTCGGTCTCGCTCCTGTTACGTCTGATGGGTCGTGATCCAGATCCTGCGCGCAGTCGTGATCACGTTTTGCTGTCGATTTTGGCCGAACGGCGGTTGCGGGCAAGCGAATCAGCCGATGTCGCGTCATTGCTGAACGACGTGCGCACGCCGCCAATCGAAATGGTTGGTGCGATGCCGCTCGCGGAGTTTTTGCCGAAGCGAGATCGACAGGCGCTCGCGACGGCGCTCAACACCTTGTTGGCGTCGCCGACGTTCGAGTCCTGGCGCAGCGGGGGTCCGGTAGACGTAGAGGCCTGGTTCGCTCCGAGAGAAGACGGGCGCACTTCGGCCACGATCATCAGCGTCGCGCATCTCGATGACGATGAGCGCAGCTTGGTGCTCGGTGTGCTCTTGGAGCAAGTGTTAGCCTGGGTCCGGACCCAACCCGGGACTGAAGAGCTGCGCGCGCTGCTCGTGTTCGACGAGGTGTATGGCTTCGTACCGCCCCATCCTGCCAATCCACCCACTAAGCGCCCGCTCGTGTCGCTGATGAAGCAGGCTCGGGCGTTTGGGCTCGGCGTAGTACTGGCGACGCAGAACCCCATGGACCTCGACTATCGCGCGCTGTCGAACGCGGGACTGTGGTGTGTTGGTCGCTTGGCCACGGACGCTGATCGCGAGCGCGTCGTGGAGGCGCTCGCAGATGCAGCGGGTAGCAGCGCCGACGCGCAGACGCTCAGCGGTGTGCTCAAGCTTCTTGCGCCCCGTTGGTTTCTGCTGCGCAATGTTCACCAACCACAGGCACTGTGGCTGTTACAGTCTCGGACGACGTTGTGCTGGCTGCGCGGGCCCATGACGCGAACCGACTTGCAGAGACTGACCGGTTTGAACGGCTCGAGGGGGGCAAAGGGGATCCATGATGATTCTGTCTGACCATTTCAAAGACTTGAACACCGCCGAAGCGGCCTTTCGTCGTGTGCAATCGGATATCGAGGCGGTGCCCACCGATCAGATGGCGGCGCTCAACGTTGATCTGGGCCATGCGGCTTCGGTCGTACTCGGCGCTGCCGATCGAATCCTCACGTTTCGCGAACGCATACTCTCGTTGCCGGAGTTCGACTACGATGCGATCAACAAGCTGACTGACTACGCGCTGGCCGCCTGGTACCTCTACGTCACGAACCCGCCGGAGGCCGATCTTGCCGATGCTGAGGCGATTCTGAGTGAGATGCAGGCACTTCGTGCGAAACTCCTGACTTGGGCAGCGGTCCTGGCTGCGACAGGACACTTCGACAAGCGCGTGAGCGAGCAGATCAACGTCGAAGTGGGTCAGAAGGATGCCGCAAGCGATCTGTTTGGGCTCGTTCGGCTCTATTGGGCTCGTTGGGATAACGTACGGGGCCTTTGTGACTTGACGAAAGCCGACTTGAAGCGTGCCGCGGAGGTTGGCCTATTGAGCTTTGCGATCGCGAGCCGGCGCGACGGACTCGCAGACCCATGGGATGCACATCTGCGCGTACGGCGTGCTTGGACGCTGGTTGATCGTTCGTACTCAGAGTGCCGTCGCGCTCTGCACTACCTTCGGTTCCAGGAGGGTGACTGCGATGAGATCGCACCGAATCTTCGCGGCAACTCCGGTAACCGCTCGGTCCACCGTCGAGGTGCAAGCCGACTCCCGGATTGACCATGGGGAGTAACCTCGCGCGTTACGCCCTTGGAGCCGTCACACGCCCTGCTGCCACGTAGCGCTGAATAGTGCGTGGACTGATCTGAAGAATTGCGGCGGCTCGCAACTTGTTGCCCCCGACACGTTCGAGAACTGCTTCCACGACCTGACGCGTCACTGTTTCTAGCCCGTCGGCAGGATCGACGACCAAGCTGCCAGCCGCCGACGCGAGGCGATGACTGCTGTCCAACGCTCGAATGGACTCCGGAAGATTAACCTTTCGAACGACGCGGCCACTGCGCAGCAAGCACAGCGTCTCGGCGACGTTGCGTAGCTCCCTTGCGTTGCCGGGCCAATCGTAGCCGAGCAGGAGAGTCTTCACTTCGCGCGTAAGACGCGGAGGCTCAACACCGTGCTGCGCACTCAGTTGCGCGATGAAGAGCGTGAGCAATGCGCCAATGTCTTCTCTTCGCTCGCGCAAGGGCGGGACGCGCAACGTGATGCCTTGAATGCGGTAGAACAAATCAGGCCGAAACAGGCCGGCTTTGACCTCCTGCTCCAAAGGCCGCAGAGTCGCGAACATCAAACGCACGTCGGCACTGATCTTGGTAGTGCCGCCCACGCGCATGAAGCGGCGACTTTCGAGAAATCGCAGTAGCTTGGCTTGCTGCGACAGGGGGAGTTCACCCACCTCGTCCATGAACAAGGTCCCGCCGGTGGCTGCCTCGATCTTTCCTCGCGCCAAGTGCGTAGCACCTGTAAAAGCGCCGCGCTCATGACCAAACAGTTCGCTTTCGAACAGCGCCTCGGGGATCGCGGCACAATTGATGGGGACGAATGGCCCAGACCGCCTCGAAGACAACTCGTGAGCGCGACGCGCAAGGACTTCTTTGCCGACGCCGCTCTCGCCTATCAACGTGAGCGTCACGTCTTTGGGGGCCACGAGCCGTACGACTTCGTCCGCCTGCTTCATGGCCTTCGAGAGCATGACAGGCTCGAACAGCACGTCAGTTTGTCGCTTTCGCTTCGGCATCACGCGAACATAGCACAGAGGTGACGTTTCGACGTTCGTCCGACGCAGGCGATGCGTCTCGTGCACTGGGCGTAGCATGGCACGACTATTGCTGCCCAGAGTGGACGTGTTCTTCGCTCTACCGCAAGCCAAAGACGCAGCTCGACTCTTTACGTCGACGGGATGCCCCGAGTGGTGAACAGCCGAACCGATGATGACGACTGCAATCGGTTGACACCGACCGACGGTTGGATCACCCCAAGCCGAATTGCCAACTGCATTCGCGCCGGCAACATGCCCAGTGATCGTGCGTTCGATCAGCTGCTCCCGCCCGAGTTTCAGGGACCCTCGGAGCACTACTGGACGCCGCTGCGACTTGCCCTGCGCGCAGGGGATTGGTTCGAGGAATTCGGCGTCCAGAGTGTCGTCGACATCGGCTCTGGCGTGGGCAAGTTCTGTGTCATAGCTGCACTGCGTTGCCGGGCGCGCTTCGTGGGCATCGAACACCGGAAGAACTTGGTGGAGGCGGCCCGCGATCTCGCCAGCACCCTTGGTGTGGCGGACCGAGTCGAGTTCAGACACGAAGTGTTTGGCAGATCTCGAACTCCGGCTGCTGGCGCCTATTACCTGTTTCATCCATTCGGGGAGAACTTGTACGAGCTCGCGAAGCGTTTGGACGACAGCGTCGAAACCAGTCGGCCTCGATTCGTCCACGAAGTGTGGCGATGCAGCGCCTATTGCGCGTGGCCGCGGTGGGCACTTGGCTGGTAACCTACAATAGCTATGGCGGAGCAATCCCTCCAGGCTACGAACTGGTCCGTGAAGAGGGTCGGCACACGACCCTCAAATTGTGGCGCAAAGCCGCTCGGAATCCGCGTCGCAGATCATCCTCCCTCCCCTAACCCGTGCTCCGCGTCGATCCAGGCAGCGCAATGCCCAACAGGTCGAGCAGCCCATTGATGAATGTCAGAGGATGAGGCGGACACCCCGGAACGTATAGCGAGGGCTGGAAGCGCTCCAAGAATTCGCGGTCCAAGGCTTCCGAACCGCTGTACAACCCGCCTGAGATCGCGCAGGCACCGAACGCGACGACGAACTTCGGATCGGGCATTGCTGCATATGCAAGAGAGACCGCGCTTGCCATGTTTTGCGTCAGGGGGCCGCTCAACACCAGCGCGTCGGCGTGACGGGGTGACGCCACCCAGTCGATACCGAAGCGTCCGAAGTCGAAGTTGACGTTGGCCATCGCGTTGAGCTCCAACTCGCAACCGTTGCAGCCCCCAGCGGAAACCGAGCGCAGTTTCAAGGACCGACCGAAGATCCGCTTCAGCGCGGCAGAGACCTCTACCGCGGGGGGCGTGGCATCCGCGCGTCCGATGACGAGACCGTCGCGCGTGGACGAGGCCATCTGCGTTTCTGACGAGAAGCGGATGCGTTCGGCTGGACACGCCGCAACGCAATCTCGACAGAAAATACATTTGCCGAGATCGATGCTCACGGGCGATAGCGAGACGGCGCCCGTTGGGCAAACCTCCTTGCATTTGTTGCACGACTCTTCGCAGGCGTTCAGAGCGACGATCGGGCGCCCAACGAAGCCTTGTGGAATCGCCCGCCGAACATCGATGATGTACTGACGACCTTGAGATAACTTGACGCGCAGAGCACTCAACATCTTGTACTCACTATTAGAGATCATTGCCGCAGTAGGAGAGATCGAAGCTCTTGTTACAGATCGGAAAGTCGTAGATCTCGTTGTCCCGAACACACAGGGCCAGAGCGATCCAGTTGCGTAGGGATGGGTCTTGGACGCGAAAGTGTCGTAGCGCGCCCTCGGAATTGGTTTCGAGGCAATGGACGACTTCACCGCGCCAGCCTTCGCAGACGGCCACCGACAGTGCGTTTGGTTGTAACGCGCGAGGCTCAGATGGCGGCCGAGAGCGCGTCTCGCAGACGTGCAACGCGCCGTACAACCACTCGAGAGCTACGTCGATCTCGCGGATCCTGATCACGGCTCGCGCCCAGCAGTCACCCGACGTTTCAACGACGATCTTCGGCCGCAAGGCGCCGTAAGGAAACTCCGCGGCGGGACAAGCGCGTTGATCCAACGCCTGACCGCTCGCCCGCGCCGCGACGCCTACGACTCCGAGTTCGGTCGCTTGGCTCTCGGTCAAAGTCCCAATGCCCCGCAAGCGGTGTGCCACGCTGCGCGCCCCCATGAAATGAGCGTTGATGATCGCAATGTCGCGCTCAATCAAGGAGAGGTTCGTGCGCACGCTCCGGATTGTCTCTTGACTCATGCTGACGCGTGAACCAGCGGGGCGCAGCCAGCCGCGTCCGAAGCGGCTACCACACAGCAGCATCGTCGTATTGATGGCCGTCGTCCGCAAGCGAGCGTAAGTCGCAGCACCTTGCAGGAACCCGATGTCGGTGGCGAGACCCGAGAGCGATGCGAGGTGCATCGCGATGCGCTCCAGCTCGAGAGCGATCCCGCGTGACACCTGCGCGGCGAGCGGCAGCTCGATCTGCGCAAGGCTCTCGAGCGCAGCGCAATAAGCCCAGGCGTGACCGACGCTCGTGTCCCCAACAATGGTCTCGACCCAAGGCGTCAGCGACCAGGGTGGATGCGCGTGGAGCAAAGCTTCCACCCCACGATGAGCGAAGCCCAACTGAATCTCCAAGTGGTGGATGGTTTCGCCAAGGCACATGAAGCGGAAGTGCCCCGGCTCTATGACGCCAGCGTGAATCGGACCTACCGCGACCTCGTGAACCTCTTTGCCCTCAATGCGATAGAACGGATAATCGCGCAGCTGTCCCTGTTGATCACCCGAGAAGCGCAACGGTTTGAGCCAAGGATGACCGTGCGCCTTTAGACCAAGCTGTTCGTAGATCTCGCGTTCGAAGACGTGAAACGAGGGAATTTGCGGCGTCAAACTAGGAATGCCAGGAGACAACTCGATGGAGGTGCGCAACGCATCGAGCCCCTGCGGAGTCTGCATCACGGCGGTGAGCACCGCTTCGTTCGGCTCTGCGCCCGCCCGCGCGTAATACGTGAGGAGCCGGGCGTCCCCCGCGAGCCGCGCCTCGAGCTCGCGGAAGAACTGCTCCGAGTTCGTCCCGATGCTCGAAAGCTCGAACAGTTTCGCAATCATCGGACTCCGAGCTCTGCAGCGGCCTGCCGGAAGAGAGTATTGACGCCCGCGGGGAGATATAAACCCATTGCCAACAGTGCGACGAAGAAGGTCAACTTCGGCACCATCGTGGCGATGGGTTGGCGACCCCAGTGAGCCTTCTTCTTCGGCTCACCCCAGATCATCGGAAAGACTGCGCGACCCGTGGCGACGAACGTCACGGTCAAGATCGAGCAGAAGGCGGCGAACACGAACATGTGGCCCACACGCACCAGTCCGCTCATGATGATCAACTCACCCAGAAAACTTCCGAATGGTGGAAGTCCCAGCAGAGCAAAGCTCCCCACCATGAAGAACAAGCCGGTGAAGGGCAGGTCCTTGATCAGACCCGAGACTTCGGACATTCGTTCGGTACCGTAGTGCGAGCGAATCTTCCCCGCTGTCAGGAACAGGATGGCTTTGATGAACGCATTGCTGACTGCGTATAGCAGCACTCCGTACGCCGCGGCTTTTCCAACAGCCAGTCCCACGGCAATCACTCCCGCATGATTCAGCGCGGCGTAGGCAATCAGTCTCTTGTAGTTCTTGGCTGCGATCACGTTCAATGCCGACAAGGCCATGGTGCCAAGGCCGAGCGCAACCAGCTCGAGCGTAACGATCGCCGAGTCGGCAGCAGCATAGACTTGTAGCACTCGTAAGACAGCGACCAAAGTAACGTTGAATTGGACGGCTGCGAGCAACGCGGTGGTTGCGGGCGGCGCCGCCTCGTAGACGTCGGGCAGCCAGGAGTACATCGGCGCCAGCCCGAGTTTCGTTCCGAACCCGAACAACACCAGTACCAGGCCCAGGCGATGCCACGGTTCACTCACTGCCTGCAAGGCTGAACTCGCCGGCTGAATCGAGAAGCTCGCTTCGTGCAGGCTGCCGAGTTGCATGCCGCGCCCGATGCAGGCGAAGCCCAACAACGCGAACGTGAGACCGACACTCGAGAACAGAAAATACCTCCAGCTCGCCAGGCGGCCAGCTTGGCTACCTCCGTGCTGGATCAGCGGAACGGCGGCGAGTGTCGTGATTTCGAGCAGCACCCACAGCGCGATCAGGTCGTTCGACAGCAACGCTAGATTGCTCGCCGCCATGAATACCACCACGCACGTGACATAGCGACCAATCCCCTTCTGTAGCGCCGCCTCCGAGTTAACCCTCCCCCACACATAGGTCGCTATACCGAGGAACACGAGGTTCACGAGCAACAGGAACAGCCGCGAGATGCCGTCGAACCGCAACCAGTCGTGAAGGGCGGTCACGGGCAGCGCTGCCGACATGCCACTGCACAGCCAAGTGCTGAGCAGAACCGACGCTAGCGCCAATGTCACAAGCGCGATCGTTGGTGTGGAGCGGCCTGGCCGCTTGCTCGTTCCCTCGCCGATTTCGCTGGCGGCAGCCCGCTGTTCAGTTGCTGCCGTCATAGCGTGGGCTGTTCAATCGCGTCGAGCGGCTGCGGAGACTGCAGCTGCCCGCGCAGGAAGCGAGCAAAGAGAAGCACCGTGAGCAAGAACACGACCGACAGTGAAAGCTGAAGCAGCGCCGGCAAATGGGCGGATGCAGAGAGCTCGAACAACGCCACCGCGTTCTCGATCCTCAAACAGCCGACGATTTGACTGAACATCGAGTTCTGACTCGCAAGCACGAACATGCCGAGCAACAGCGCCGCCGTGACCGTAGCAAGGTGCATTGGGTTACCCCCCTCGACGAGGGAGAGTCTCGTGGCGAAACGAAACGACGCGAACACGATTGCTGCGACCAAGACCCAGGAGAATAGATTTGCAGGTATCACGTCATTGCGCCGTGGTGCATTGCTCCTCACCAGAACGCGCTGAAGGACCCAGGGCGCTACGATGCCGCGCACGACCCCGACGTCGACGACGACGATCAGGGTCGTAGCTGAGAGCTCCGATTGCGACTTCAGCGCAACCCAACCGAGCAGCACTCCTTGCAGAGCAAGCCCAAGCAGGCTCACCCTCCACGATGCTGCCAACAGCGGGATGATGACCACCACCAGATAACCGAGCAACAAGTAGGTCATGCCCCAGCCCCTACGCGCCAGCCCGCGAGAAGCAGCGCAACGGTTGCAGCGATGAATCCCGCGAGTAGGTATTGGGGGATTGCTCGCAACTTGAGCCGAGCGACCAGCGATTCGACGCAGCCCAGCAAGATGGCCACGCTCAGGATCAACACCAAGTTGGTCGCGGCAGTCGCCCACGCGTTGCCGGAGCCTCGCATCGGATTGATCAGCGTGGCGAGAGCGGCCGCGCTCAAGGTCAGCTTCAACGCCGACGCATATTGAATGAACGCCAGCTCGGGTCCGCTGTGGTCGAGCACCATCACCTCGTGAATCATGGTCAGCTCGAGGTGCGTCGTGGGATCGTCGATCGGCATACGCCCGCCTTCGACCTGCACGACGATGAACAGCACTACGAAGGAGGCGATGCCGATAACCAGACCGTCGAGTGTGGACAAGTTGACGTGCAACATCTCGTCCAGGCTGCGGCGACCGGTTGCCAAGCCCAAGGCGCCCAGGGCAAGAAAGAGCACTGGCTCGGCCAAAGCTGAATACGTCGCTTCGCGGCTCGCGCCCATGCCTTCGAAAGAGCTGCCGGTGTCGAGCGCCGCGAGCATCAAAGCCACGCGTCCCAGGCCCCAAAGATAGGCTAGGACCACGAAGTCGAGAGTGAACGGCAACAACGCACGCCCGCCGAACAACGGAACGAACGCACTGGAGACGAGAGCACTCGCCAGCAGCACCAACGGTCCCAACTGAAAGATCGGGGTCGTCACTTGACTGTAGATCGGGTGCTTCCGGAGCAAGCGTAGCGCGTCGAAGAGCGACTGAAACAAAGGCGGGCCCTTGCGGCCGGCCCACACCGCCTTGGTGCGGTTCAAGAGGCCGATGAACAGACTCGGTAGCAGTAGTAACCCCAGGCCGTGCGCGGCGAACACCAAGAGCGTCACAGCGGGTCTCCAAGCAGCGCGGCTGCGACAAGTACACCTAGAACCAGCAGTCCGAGGCCAAAGGAGAAGCGCGGTTCCTCCGAGATTCGCGAGCTCGCACGGGCCGCCAGCGTCTCGCCCTCGTCCAATGCTTCGAACACGCGCTGCTCGACCGCGTCAACGCTGTGCGTCCTTAGCTGAGCCTCGTTCTGGGGGAACGTGCCGTCGGGGGGGACGTCTCGGCGCAGCTGGGGAAGTATCCCGGGAAACAGATCGACGAACGACGCTGAAAACGACGTCCCGGAGTATTGCATTCGCGGCGTCACGTCCTGGTAGCCGCAGCCCCAAGTGACCTGCGATCTTGTTGTACCTCGTGCGCCAAGTGCACGGCGAATGGCGACACAGACGGCCAACAGCGCGATCAGTGCCCAGCTCCCCTTCGCAAGCGGCGCAATCAGTTCGCTGATTCGTGCGACGCTCCCAACGTCGACAGAATCCTGCAGCGAGAGGAACAAGGCACTGGGCGCCCGCACGAGGCGTAATCCGAAACCTGGAACCAGACCCAGCGCCACGATGCCAAGAGCGTGAGCCGACATCGCCACTCGCATCGACCACGCTGATTCGCCTCGCGCTTGTACCCGCGCATCTCTGGGCGATCCAAGGAACGTCAATCCGAAGCAGCGTGTAACCGCCAGCGCCGAAACGCCACCGACGAACGCCAAGAGCGCGGCGACACAAACGAAGAAGACTTGCTCGATCCCCGCGGGAACCTTGTCGCTCAGGAGCCCCGAGTAGATGACGAACTCACTGACGAAGCCGTTCAAGGGCGGTAATGCAGAAATCGCCAGGCCACCCAATAGAAATAGCGCGCTGGTCCATGGCATCTGCCGCGCAAGGCCTCCGAGACGATCCAAGTCGACAGTGTGCGTCGAGCGGTACACGGAACCGGCGGCATAGAACAGCAAGCACTTGAACAGCGCGTGATTGAGGATGTGGAGCAGACCACCAGCAAACCCCAAGGCGACGAGCAGCGGTACATGCCAGGACAAGCCCAGATAGCCGATACCCAAACCAATCCCCGCGATTCCCACATTCTCGGTCGAAGAGTAACCCAGTAAGCGCTTTAGATCGCGTTGGGCCACCGTGTAGAAGACAGCAACGACGGCCGAAGCGCTGGAGAAGCAGATCAAGAACCAGCCCATCCACGGCTCCGGCTCTCCCATCAGCAGCGTAAACCTGAGCAGTCCAAAGAGACCGGCCTTGTGAATGACGCCCGACATCAAGGCGGACACGTGGGCTGGCGCCGCCGCATGCGCCCGCGGGAGCCAAGTGTGAAATGGAAAGAACGCGGATTTGAGCGCGAAGGACGTCACTAGCAGGAGAAACGTGACGCTTCGCATCTCCCCTGGCGTGCGAAAGAAAGAGGCGAACGACGTGAACGTCATCGAATGCGTTTGACTGTGCATCACCATGAACGCCGCAACCAGGAAGAAGAACCCGATGTGGGTCGAGACGAGGTAGTTGAACCCCGCGAAACGTACTTTCTGGTTTCTATACTCCCAAATCACGAGCAACCAGGCCGCGACCGCTGCGACCTCCCAGCCCAAGAGGAAGGCCGTAGCGTTCTGCAACGTGTAGATCATCACGAAGGCGAGCGCGGTCAAGTTGAGCAGGGCGAATTGAACTCCGGCGTTGCGCGATGCAAATTGGGGTCGCAGATAACCTACCGCATACAGCGTTCCCAACCAGGTCATTGGCAGGGACCAGGCGAGGAAGAACGCGCTCAGCGCGTCAACCCCCGCTTCGATACGGCCGATCGGGTACGTCCAAGGGATTTCGGTCCACAGCGGAGTCCCTCCTACCAACACCGGACCGACAGCGAACAGCACGAGGCCGCTTGCGAGCCCCTGCGAGACGAGACTCACGAGCGCACGAAGCGGATTGCTGAGCGGCAACAATACCAACCCAGCGCCGGTGAGCAGCACAATGGCAGCCAGAAAGACGAGCGACATGTGACTTCGTGCGTGTTTGGGTGTGTCAGATTCGTGCTTTGTCGATCGCAGGGGCGGCCGCGATGCGGCGTCGCTGCGCTCGGACTTCGGGCTCGACCTCGACGACTTCGCCGGTGACCAGATCGCGGGTGCGGGTTTGAATCAGGAAGTGCTTGCGACCGAACCAACCCTCGTTCGAAATGTACAGAGTGCGCACTTCGCGCTGGCGCCCCAACGCCTTCTGCCGACGGCCCCCCTCGGACTCTTCATCTGCCACCCACTGTCCTAGGTTCGGCGGCAGCGCCTCCAGTTCGCCTAGGCGCTCGTCCACCGCACCGGGAATCGAAGCGTACATCACGGCCAGATACACGGCGTAGCCAACGGCCGCGACCAGCACTAGAAAGACGAAGATCATAGGTTGTTCTCCTCGGACCGCAAGCTCGCAGCGTCCTGGCGTGCTCAATCCTCTGCAAGGTGATCGACGGGAGCCTCGCCACCGATCACACGCAGCGTGTTTTTCAAACGCAGATGTTGGATGAACAGGTCGTGCTCAGCGACGTGGCCAGCAGCAACCTGGGGGCTCTTGAAGTAAAACGAGAGCCACTCTTGGATCCCTGTTCGCCCACAACGCGCAGCCAAGTCCAACAGCAACGCGACATCGAGGACGATCGGGGCTGCCAGAATCGAGTCGCGGCACAGAAAGTCGACTTTGAGTTGCATCGGGTAGCCAAGCCAGCCCGTAATGTCGATGTTGTCCCAGCCTTCTTTGGCGTCACCTCGCGGCGGGTAGTAGTTGATCCGGACCTTGTGGTACAGATCGCCGTAAAGCTGGGGGTACAACTCGGGCTGAAGGATCGCGTCCAAGACGTTGGATTTGGTGACCTCTTTGGCGCGAAAGCTCCCCGGATCTTCGAGCACCTCGCCATCCCGGTTGCCAAGGATGTTCATCGAGAACCACCCCTGGACACCGAGCATTCGCGCTTTGAAACCCGGAGCCAGTACCGTCTTCAACAAGGTCTGTCCCGTCTTGAAGTCCTTGCCCGCAATCGGGACACCGCGCTGCTCCGCAAGCGAAACGAGCGCTGGGGTATCTGCCGACAGGTTTGGCGCACCGTTCGCGTACGGGATCCCCTCACTGAGCGCTGCGTAGGCATAAAGTTGAGATGGGGCAATCGCAGGATCGCTGGCGTCGAGGCCTTGTTCGAAGGCGGCCAGCGACTGATGACAAAAAGTGGGCTGGGTATAGACCTCGGTCGAGCCGCACCAGACCATGACGGCGCGGCTTGCCCGAGCCTTGGCTTTGGCGTCGCGGATGTCTTGGCGAAGCGCCTCGACCAGTTCGCGCTTCGAACGACTGGGCTTGACGTGCGAACCATTGAGGCGACGAACGAATTGCCGATCGAACGCCGCACGCATCGGGTGAATCTCGGAAAGAAACCCTTCGAGAGGCCCAAGGTGCTCGTGC
>DATAHU010000138.1:0-40003 GCA_036263015.1 Polyangiaceae bacterium
GAGCCCATGAATTGACGGCTCGCGCGCTTGGCCACGTACAACTGGCCGTCCACGCGATAGCGGACGAAGATCTCTTTCTCTTCCGGCTCGATGTGAATGTCGCTCGCGCGCTCCTTGACGGCTTGCGCGAACAGGTTGTTCACCCAGCGAATGATCGGGGCTTCGTCGTCGGAGTCGAGAATGTCGATCTCCGACTCTTTGACGTCGTCTTCGTCCGTCGTTTTGAGCTCCGAGTCCGTCTCTTGGCGCTCGTACACGCGATTGATGGCGTGTTCGACCACGTCGGGCGGCGCGGCGACGACGCTGACGGGTTTGCCGAAGCTGGCACGGACGTCGTCGATGGCCTCGGTGTCCAGAGGATCACCGGTGACGACCTCAACGTTGGCTTCGTGTTCAGCCACGACCAGCAGCTTGCGCGAACGCGCATAGCCGATGGGTAAACGCGTTGCGGCCTGCGTCGATACGCTTTCCGCGTCGACGTTGTCCACGAACGGAACTCCACACTCGTTCGCAATGCCGCGCGCGATGCCGCTGCTCGTGGCAAATCGCCCTTGCACGATCAAGTCGAGTAACGGCGTGCCCTTGTCGCGCTGTTGTTCGAACAGCGGTTCCAGGGCTTCGGCACCGATGATGCCTTGCCGAACCAGAATTGCTCCGAGGGCTCGTTGCTCCACGTTCACTCCCGATCGTTCCCCGCAGAACCAGAGCCGTCCACGTCGTGGTCACTGCTCACGGCTCTAGCCAACGGCTCCAAGCGCAGCGGCGTCAAGCCACCGGTGGGTTGTGGAGGTGGAGGTGGCGGCGGAGGAGCTGGCATCGGCGCAGGATTGGCCGCCGGTGGAGCGGCCATCCCAGGCTGACGTGCGCGCCCTGCTCCCGAACCACTCACGTCGCCCGCGAGATCCAAAGGCGACGTGCCCTCGTGAACTTTCAATTCCCGCGGCGCGTTCTCCTCTTCGAGACGTTCGCGCTCCTCGATCTCGAAGAAGGCCTTGCGCACGTCCTCCACCAAACCGCTTGCACGACTGTAATCACGTGGCGGCTTCCACTCCGAAGAGAACAGGAAGTAGTGATCGAGGAAGTCTTGGCGCTCCTGCATCTTGCGCTCGAAGACTTGCCGCAAATCACGCTGATCGCGGATCACGTGCGGAGTCATGATCAAGAGCAGGTTCGTCTTGCGCATCTCGTCCGTGGAGTTACGGAACAAGACACCCAGCACCGGCAAATCGCCGAGCACCGGGATCTTCTTGCGCGTTTGGCTCTTGGTGTCGCGGATCAAACCACCGATCACGATCGTCTGCTGATCGTCGACCTCGACAGTCGTATTGGCCGTGCGCTTGGTGATCGGCACCACGCCCAACTGACCCGTGGGTGATCCGGTCTCGCTGATCTCTTCTTGGATCTGCAAGCGAACTTGGTTCTTGTCGTTGATGTGCGGCGTCAGCTTGATCTTGGTACCGACGTCGGCGCGCTGTGCGCTCATACCGCCGAAGCCAAAGCCGCCGAGACCACCCAGCGCGCCGAGACCGCCCAGCGCGCCCGCAGCGCCAGCGGCGCCCGCTTGTCCCGCAAGCGCGCCGATGTTGCCGAGACCACCACCCACGTTGTGCTGCAAGGGCACGTTCTCACCGACCGAGATTTCGGCTTCGGTGTTGTCCATGGCGATGATGTGCGGCGTCGACAGCACGTTGTTGTCGCCGCTCGAACCAATGGCATTGAGGAACATACCGAACGCGGGCACGCTGATACCTGCGGGCAAGCCCGGGAGGTTCTGTGTCCCCGCAAGTTCCTGGCCGCGCAAACCCAAGGCCAACGCTTGCAACTGGTCTTGTCCAGGCGCGATGGACTTCAGCGGATCGAAACCACCGAGCATCAAAGAACCATCGCCGACCACGTCGGTAGCGCCGCCGTGATACGCCAGGCCCAGCGTCGTGCTGTTGTTCACGGACACGTCCATGATCACGGCCTCGATGAAGACTTGGCGGCGTTTCTGATCCAGCTGATCGATCACCATTCGCAGCTGGGCGAAATCGCGCGCGGAGGCCGAGATCACGAGTGAGTTGGTCGCCTTGTCGGCATTCACCTGTAGATCGCCCTCGAAGACTTCCGCGACTTGGGGTCCGCCCTGATTCTTGCCGCCGTTCTTCGAACCATTGGCGGTCGACATCATGCGCGTGAGCGTCTTGGCCAATTCCTCGGCATCGGCGTGCTGCAGTGCGAGCACGTGGATGTCACCCTCGGCCGCCGGCGCGATGTCGACGCGCTTGAGCAGCTCCAAGATCTTCGCGTAGGCCTCCTCGGTACCGATGATGATCAAGCTATTCGTTTGCTCGTCACCCACGACGCGCTCGAGGCCACCCGAGCCGCCCTCTTTCTTGAGGTCGTAGATCTCGTTCAGTTGTTTGGCGAGATCCGCAGCCGAACCGTAATTGACCGGTTCGATCCACATCTTGGAGCTTGCGCCACCCAGATCGATTTCCTCGATCAGGCGAATCATGCGCCGAATGTTCGAACCGTTATCCGTGAGGATCAACAACTGACCTTCGTCGTAGTTGGTGATGTCACCTTCTTTGCTCTTGAACTTGGTGAGAACTTTGGCGACCTCGGCTGCCGGCGCGTATTGCAGTCGATACAGGCGCGTCACCATGCGATCGCTCTCGGGGATCGGAGTGCCGCGCGAGTAGATCGGCGGAGCCTTGGTCTGGATCCCGCCGCTGTCGACGATCTTCAAGAAGCGGCCATGCGGCACCACGGTCATGCCGTTGGCTGCAAGGATCGACAGAAACGCTTCGTAGGCCTCGTCCAACGTGACGGGCTCCGGTGAGACCACCGTCACTTTGATGTCGCGAACCTTGGCGCCGTAAATGAAGCGCTTGCCGGTGAGTCCACTGATGTGGTTCACGAGCTCGGCGAGATCGGCATCCTCCAAGTTGAATTTGACGAGATGCCCGCCCGGTTTCGGCTTGTAGGGGGTATCGACGGCCTCGGCCAGCGTCTCCATCGTGCTGGGCGGATCTGCGGCCGCGCCGGGGGGCTCTTTGGCTGGCTCGTTCTTGCGCGGGTTCTTCGCGTCCGCAGGTGTGGGCGTCGGACGAACGCGATGCGAAGGTCTGTGCGCCCCGGGCGGTCCATTGTCAGAGTCGGATTCAGGCTCTGGCGCAGGCGGAGACTCGGGAGCCGCGGCGGGAGGAGCGGGCGCTTCGTCGGGCTTGGGGGCATCCGCGGGCGCGTCATTTTGTGCAAACGCGGATGGCGCCACCACCAGGTGAAGCGCGACACTGCTTAGCGTGAGCCAGGTGAACTTTCGCATCATTGCCTTACTGAGTTCTTCGACACTGCGGTTGTGTGGACACTGCGGTTTGTGTGGACACTGCGGTTGTTTGGAGACTGCGGTTGTATGGAGACTGCGAGAGGCTGCGGTTGTATGGAGACTGCGAGAGGCTGCGGTTTGAAGCTGCGATTGGGGCGCCGGCGGGGATTCGCTTCATGCCCTGCGGTCTCTACTTGATGTTCAGATCGACGGTCGTGGGTTGGCCGCGACGGGTTACCTTGACGCTGAGTTTGTTGGCCGTGCGCAGGCGCGCGTAGGCGTTGAGCGCTTCTTCGGGGTTGCTCAAGTTGAAGCCGTTGATCGTCTCGATGCGGTCACCGTTCTGCAGACCCAAAGTGCCGAGCAAGGTGTCCGGTCGAATGCCGAACAAGCGAATCCCCACCGCTTTGCCGTCGGCCCCTTTCTCGGGCACTAGACGAGCAGATTTGAGGAGCTCCGATTGGTTCTCGAGGACGTAGTCGACCACCGAACGATCGACGTTCATCTCGTTGGCGCTGACCTTCTCGATCTTGTCCGAAATCTCTTTCGGCACGCCGGGCGCCCCACCCTTCTTGGGCTCTGCCGTCGGCACGGCCGCGGTGACTGCGGGCGCCGTGGAAGCCGCGGGCGGCGGAGGCTCCTTGGGGAACAACAAGGCTTGGCAGAGCTTCGTCTCCTTGACCAACCAAACCGCTGGGCTGGCTTCGACGCGATTGAAGCCGATGTACGCGACCTCGAAGTCACCAGCCTTGTCGCCCACCCGACGCAACGAAGGGCGCTCTTCACCGGGCGCCTTGAGGATCGCCAACGACCAGGTCGGATCCGGGGATTCGGTAACGATGCTCACCGCCACACCCTCACACTGCCCGGCTGCCAATGGATCGGACAGATCGAGCACCGCCACCTTCGAGGCAGCCTCGGCGGCAGCTGCTTCCGCCTCTTGCTCTTCGACCGGCTTCTCGTGCAGGTCCGTCGAGTGATCGAAAACGTTGTAGTCGATCAGCGCCTGCGCACTGCGCGCTCGCTTGTGCGCATCCACACCTGCGTGAGCTTGTCGTCGCAGGCTACCGGCGATCATTTCGTCGGCATCGATCGCGAGCGCGGACCCAGTCGCCAGATGCACTACCCCAGTCGCTTGAAAGTGCGCGATGAGCGCGACAATCAATCCGATGATCGCGGGAAAGAACTTCTTGATCAGCGTGTCGAGGGCCATCGGATCCGGGGGGTGTTAAAGCGAGAGCCGTGCCAGAGGTCAATCCCACAGTTGGCGGAAATTCAGCGGCTTTTGGGCGGCCTCAGCAACTCGCGGGCGCCAACCTGGCAGCCCAGGGCCCGGAGCAGCTCGGCGCCCGACAAATTGACAAACGGGGCTAGCGCGCCGCCTCGTCCAGCTTGCGATAGATGGTTCTGGCAGAGATGCCGAGCAACTGAGCCGCGAGGGTCTTGTCCCCGCTCGTGTGTTTGAGGGTCTCTTTGATCAGCCGTTGTTCGACTTCCGCCAGCGGCGTTCCGATGGCGACGACCAATGAATCGGGTGCGGTCGCCTCCGCCTCGGCCACTGCTTCGGGTAAATCACCTAGCCCTACGCTGTCTCCACGGCACAACACGGCCGCGCGCTCTACGACGTTCTCGAGCTCTCGGACGTTTCCGGGCCACGCGTAGTCGAGCAGCTTCGACATCACTTCCGGCGGCACGCCAAGTCGAGCCCGGCCATTCTTCGTGCAATACACGCCCAGAAAATGATCGACGAGCAGCGGGACGTCTTCGCGCCGGGTGCGCAGCGGAGGCGCCGTGATCGCGATCACGTTCAAGCGATAATACAGATCCTCGCGAAAGCGCCCGGCCTCGACCTCGGCTTGCAGATCGCGATTGGTGGCGGCCACGATCCGCACATCGGCTTTGACGGTGTCGCCGCCGACGGGTTCGTATTCACCCTCTTGCAGCACGCGCAGCAACTTGACTTGAACAGCCGGACTGAGCTCTCCGATTTCGTCCAGGAAAAGCGTGCCGCGCCGGGCTTTGGCAAAACGCCCTTCACGCCGAGCGACCGCACCCGTGAACGCACCGCGCTCGTGACCAAACAGCTCGGCTTCGAGAATTGCTTCGGGGATCGCGGAGCAATTGACGGCCACGAAGGGTCCGGCGCTGCGCGCGCTCTTACCGTGAATGAAACGCGCCAACAGCTCTTTGCCGGTTCCACTCTCTCCCAGAATCAACACCGTCGCGCTCGACGGCGCAGCCTGGGTCGCGATCTCGAGCGTGCGGCGCAAGCTCGTGCTCTGGCCGATGATCTCGCGATTGGTGAGCAGCTGCAGCTCCTTCTTCAAGGAACGGTTCTCGGCGATCAGCGATTGGCGCTCGGCCGCTTTGCGCACGCTCTTGACGATGCTCATGCGCTGTAGGGGTTTCTCGACGAAGTCGTACGCCCCCTCGCGCATGGCCTGGACGGCGTTCTCGACCGTACCGTAGGCCGTCATCAGCACGACCTCCGTGTCCGGCGACAACTCCTTGACCGCGCGCAAGAGCTCGGTGCCGTTCGTGCCCGGCATCATCAGATCCGTGAGCACGACCTGAACCCGGTGACTGCGCAGCTGCTCGAGGGCCCGTCGAGAGCCATCCGCGGTCAGAACTCGCATGCCCTCGCGAGCAAAGATCTTCTCGAGCGAGGCCAGGTTGCTCGGCTCGTCGTCAACGACGAGCACCGTGATGCCCAACGATTCCTCGGTCGTCTTGGCAGATTCGCCTGACTGGTTGTCGTCCATGGTGACTTGTTGACAACGACGCTGACGCTTCGTCTATTCCAGACGAAGCGTCGCGCCAATCATCCAAGTGCTGACTGGACGATCAGATGAATATCAGGCCGACTAGTCGACCGCTAACTCAAAGGGCTCCGTCTCCCCAAGCCGGGGGCGGAAAGCTCGAATAGCCGCCGGAGATGTACTGCTTCAACTGTTCGGCCTCCTCGCGGTGCGCTTCCACCAGCCAGGCCGAGACATCTCGGATCGAGAGCATGCCGATCACTCCATCGCCGTCCACCACGGGCATGTGGCGACAATGCAAACGATTGAAGAGCTCGAGCGCGTCATGCACGGTCGCATCGGGAGGTAACGTCGCCGGATTGGCAGTCATCACGTCACCCACCAGGTGAACGGATGGATCCACTTCCGCAGCGACCACTTTGGTCAGCACGTCGCGCTCCGTGAAGATCCCAATCAAGCGTTGGCCTTCGAGCACCAACACCGAACCCGTGGATTGCTTGTTCATCTCTCGCACGGCATCCAACACAGATACGTCACGGGTGACGGTCACGGGCGGCACTGAGCGCCGCTTCAATAGAGCGGAAATGGGTGTATGCATTCGGTGGTTCCTCCTCGAACCGGTAACTGTGGTGCAACGCGCGAAGAATGCCAGCCCGTTTGTACGCGAGTGCAGAACGTCCCGGAGATCCGCGCGTTTGGAATCGAGGCACAGACCTTGCTCAGCCGGGCCTCAGGATGTCGTTCACCACACCGACCCCCGTTCGCAACGCACCCTCAACGACCCCGAGATGTTGCAAGACGCCTCGCGTCACGCAGGTTCAGACGCAAGCAGAGTTCCAACGCCTCGTTACCCGAATCAGCCCAGTTTGGGCCACGCCATGCTCCCGTAAATCCAACACCCGCCGGCAGGAGTCCACCCCGGGGCAGGTCCATCGCGCCACACCAACTCGCGGACCAGCCCTGCGAGGACTCGAAACGCATCCGTAACTCGGGCTCGTCCGCCGAAACACCGAGCTCGACCCCGCCCTGCACCGAGTGCTCGCCGATCACCCCATACAGCTTGCCGGCGAAGCGACGAACACCCGCACGGGTGAGCTGAAGCTCCAGGTCCGCGGGCAAATCCCCCGCCCGAGTGCGCAACGCGCCCGCCAGCGGCAGGCAACGAAAGCCGCTGGCCCAAAACATCCATTCACGCACGAGGAGCCTCGCCGGGTGCAAACTGGCCTCGTTCACCTCGAAGACGCCAACTCGACTGCCCGAACCGAATCGTGCAGCACGCTGAGCAGTGCTTCGAGGTCCAGGTCTGGAATGTTGAGCGCGGGAGCAACGTAGACGGTGTTGCCTAGCGGCCGGATGTAAACCCCGCGCGCGCGGGCTTCCGCACAGATCTGCCTACCCCTCTGCTGCAGGTAACCCGCGTCGCCTCTGAGATCCAACGCCGCCACCATACCCAAGCTCCGGACGCGCGCCACGGACTCGAGGCGCCCCAATTCTACGAACCCCGCCTGCAGTCGCTGTGCTTTGCGTAAAGCCTCGGCGAGCACCTCTTCATCGCGATAGATCGCGAGTACTTCGCGGGCGACCGCCGCACCGAGCGCGTGTCCCGCGTAGGTGTGGCCATAGAACAGAGCCCGCTCATCGCTGCCACGAAATCCGTCGAAGATCCGCGCTGTGCAGAGTGTGGCTGCCATCGGCAAGATGCCCGCCGTGAACCCTTTGGCCACACACATGATGTCTGGCGTGACCTGGGCGTGGTCGCAAGCCCACATCGGTCCCGTGCGCCCGTAGCCAGTGAACACCTCATCGGCGATCAAGAAGACCGCGTGGCGATCGCACGCTGCGCGAATCGTGCGCAAGGCTTGTGCCGAGCCAATCCGCATGCCCCCCACTCCCTGCACCATGGGCTCGATCACGACACCGGCGATTTGGTCCGCCTCGCGCTCGAGCAAATCGTCCAGCGTTGCCGCGGCGGTCGACCACGTCTCGTCGTCGATCGGCAGGTGAACGCAATCGAGGAGCGAACCCTTGAACGGCCGACGGAAGACTTCGACGCCCCCCAGCGCCGTCGCCGCCAAGGTTTCTCCGTGAAAGGCTTGGCTCAAGCTCACGAAGCGTTGCCGTGTCGGGCGCCCATTCTGATGCCAGAACTGCAGACACATTTTTACGGCAAGGTCGATCGCGGTCGAGCCATCGTCGCTGAAGAACACTCTTTCCAGGCCACTCGGCGCGACCTGCACGAGTTCAGCGGCCAGTTCGGCGATCGGCGCGTGGGTGATGCCAGCCAACGCGACGTGGCAAAAATCGCGCGCCTGCCGCTCCAATGCCGCCACCAAGCGCGGATGATTGTGGCCGAGCTGCGCCACCCACCACGAAGAATTGCCGTCGATGTAGCTCCTGCCATCGTGATCGTAGAGTCGAGAGCCTTGGGCGCGAGCGATCACCAGTGGCGGCCCCTCGCTCAAGTGACGATCCATCGGCGTGTAGGGATGCCAAACGTGCTTGCGATCCAAAGCGATGATGCTCGCGCGATCCAGACTCACGTCGTAATCCTTTCGAGTTGAAGCCGATGCCGCTGCAAGAAATCCCCTCAGGGGGATGCTGGCCCCTGCTCTGGGTGCAAATCACGGTTAACGGTTATCACCCACTCCTGCACGGATTCGGAGTCCTCCGCGCCGAGCGAGAACGTGAAGTCTCCGCTTTCGAAGCCAGCGAGCGAGTGCGCGCCAGGACTGACCCGGAAGAAGGCATGCGCATTGGCGGGGCCATCTATACGCAACAGGTATACACTTGTCGGATCGTTTGCCCAAAACACGAAGGGGACACGGACGCCTGTCGAGGGCGAAGCGGCTGCCCCGCCGCTGGGCGGCTGCGCCTTGGCCACTTGCGCCTTGGCGAGCTGGGCATCGGGCAGATTGAACGTGCCGCGAGGAGAGAACACCACGGGCGACTGCTCGAGCTGCGCGCGGATACGCGCCGACGAGGGACGGCTAGCGCCAGAACTCGGCGTGTAGTCGAAGACCAACGAGCCCAGCAGAGGCGCGCCGTCCCCTCGCGCCAAGACTGCGCCCGTTGGATCGGTGAGGAACCAGACGATGCGGTGCGTACCGGCTTGCAAGGCTGGCAACTCGGGAGCCAACTTGCCCCAAGGCATACGCAGCACCCCCTGGCTCGGGCCTTTGGCCCAATCGATGCGCCGCGGGACGAACAAATCGAGCGCGACCCACAGTTGGGTCGACTGCCAACCATTCGCGCGAATGGCCAGCGGCCGCGAGGGCTCAGTCACAGGCCCGGCGCCAGCAAGCTCTTTACCTTTGGGAATGTCTGCCCAGCCCACGGCGTGGCTGAGATCGATCTTGGCGAGCGCTTCGGGCACGAGCGCGAACGGGGCGCTCGAAAGTTCCAAGTCGAGGGTATGCGCAGTTTCGACTGCGGGCTCTGCATTCGCGCTGGGCGCAGCGGGCAACGCGCTCTGCAGAGGCTCTGGGGCTCCCAAGGACGTCGCGCGCAACGGTTCGCTACCGCGCTGAAGATCGGGACGTGCGCAGCTCGTGACCAAGAGTAGGCACGCGGCTCGAATTCGAAGCATCGTTCGACGCTAGCGCCCGCTTCCGAGCTTGGGAAGCCCCGCCGCAATCACGCACCGGACCCTGCACTCTTTTCTCGTGGCGAGGGCGCCAGACCTGTTCTAAGAGCGTACGGCTAGCCCTCGTGAGATCCGCACGCATGCAAATCAAGAGCAACGAGCAAAACTCACGACGTACAAGCCGACGCTCCGGCCCACGCAGGGAGCCCGGACAGGCAGCGCGAACGTCACTGCGGGTGCCAAGTTTCCAATGAGCTACGTAGTGCTCGCCCGCAAGTGGCGCCCGCAGACGTTTTCGGATCTGGTGGGACAAGGCCACGTCGCCTCGACGCTCGCCAACGCGATAAAAACGGGTCGTGTTGCACACGCGTTCTTGTTTACCGGCGTACGGGGCGTCGGAAAGACGACGAGCGCGCGCATCTTGGCCAAGGCCTTGAACTGCATGGCGAGCGATGGTCCAACCTCGACCCCGTGCCTGCAGTGTTCGGCGTGCAAAGAGATCACCGATGGCGTCGACATCGACGTGCAGGAGATCGACGGCGCGAGCTACAACGGTGTCGACGAGGTGCGGCGCCTGCAAGAGTCGCTGCCGTATCGACCCAATCGTGATCGCTACAAGATCTTCATCGTCGATGAAGTCCACATGCTCTCCAACAGCGCGTGGAACGCGTTCTTGAAGACGCTCGAAGAGCCTCCGCCCCACGTCAAGTTCATCTTCGCGACGACCGAAGTGCACAAAGTGCCGGTCACGATCTTGAGCCGCGTCCAGCGCTTCGACTTCAAGCTGATCTCGACCAGGTTGATCGTTGGGCGCTTGCGTTACGTTCTCGAGCAGGAAGGCCTCAGTGCCGACGATGCCGCGCTGGCGGTGATTGCGCGTGAAGCTGCGGGCAGCATGCGTGATGCCATGAGCTTGCTCGATCAAGTGATCGCCTGGAGCACCGAAGCATTGAGCGAAGCCAGCGTATCGGCGGTCCTCGGCGTGGCCAGTCGCAAGATCTTGTATGATCTCGTTGGCGAGTTGATCGCGGGTAAACCTGCGCCCATCCTGCAGATCATCGACAGCTTGTCGAATCAGGGCTTCGACATGACGCACGTGACGCGCGATCTACTCGCCGTGCTGCGCGACGTTGCCGTGGTCGCGACCGCCAAAGGCGCAGAGGAGCTCGTCGATTTGCCGGAGGACGAGCGCCGAGCGGTCGAGAAGCTCGCGCAACACGAGCTCGACGATCTGTTGCGCCTGCACCAGGGCTTTTCAAAGGGCTACGACGAAGTTGCGCGCAGCGGGCAACCGCGCGCAGCTCTCGAGATGTTGCTGGTACGCTTGGCGCGGCGACCACCGCTCGTGCCCATCGAAGATCTGATCGAACGTCTGATTCGACTCGAGAAGCGATTGCAGAGCGGTGGTAAGCCCCCTGCCCCGGCGAGTTCGAGCAGCGGTCACGGATCCGAGTCGAACCGAGGCCCCAACCCCGCAACGGGCCGCAGCTCCGCCTCGGCAACTTCGGCTCCCTCGCCGTCCAGTGCGGCGTCGACGCCCCAAGAGCCAAGCGCTCCGAGCGAAACTCCCACTACGCACAGATCGTTGCCAAGGACGCCCGTAGCCGCGCCGCCTGCTGCAACGCCTCGCCCAAGCCCTGCAGCGGCGTCGACCCCCGTCGTTCCGACGCCCGCGGCGTCGAAACCGGCGGCGGCGACGCCCGCGCAGACGGTTGCGCCAAGTGCAGGCGTGCCCCAATCGCAAAGTGTTCCCCCCGCTCCGATTTCCGACCTGCCCCCGGTCGAGCGTTGGCGTCGGATCTTGGACCGGCTAGCCACGGACGATCCCAAAACGGCGGCCTTCCTTGCGCACGCCGAAGTGCTAGAGGTTAACAACCAACGCATTCGCTTGAGCTACGAAAAGGGCAGTATTGCCAGCGTAGCATTCCAAGATCCGAGCACACAACCGGCCGTGCGCCAGATCGCTGCAGAGCTGCTCGGTGCGGGCATCGAGTTGATGTTGAACGAAGCACCGGGTCGTGCGACCCCGGGTGATGGAGCGTCGAAGTCGGGCCCAGACTCGGCCGCGCCGCAAAGCGTGTTCAGCGTCGACAAGGAGCAGCGCGAACGCGCCGAGCAGGCCGCTATCGCCGAAGCACGCAATCATCCCGCGGTGCAGGAGGCGATCCGCGTATTGGGGGCCCGGCTCAAGAACATCGAGCTCCCGAAGTAGCGCTAGGCCAAACTCTCCGAGCCCACGACGATCATGTTACCCGACCGCCTACGCAGTCTAATTCATCTTTTGGCGCGCCTGCCGGGGGTTGGAGAAAAAACCGCACAACGCTTTGCGTTGTACCTCGTCTCCGACGGTCGGCAATTGGCGCGCGACATGGGCACTGCGCTGCTCGCCCTGGACGCACACGTACAGATCTGTTCGGTCTGCGGAAATCTCGCCGACGCTAGCGAAGATGCCGCGCCCGTCTGCCGCATTTGCAGTGATCCGCGGCGCGACCAGCAGCTATTGTGCATCGTTGCCAAGCTCCAGGACTTGCTCGCGATCGAGAGCAGCGGTGCAATGCGTGGTCGCTACTTCGTGCTGGGACGCCTGCTGTCGCCCCTCGACGGGATCGGCCCCGAGGAATTGCCCTTGGATCGCTTGCAGGCCCAAATCCGCGCCAACAGCGTCCGCGAGGTGATCGTCGCGACTCCACCCTCCGTGGACGGCGAGGCGACCGCGCTGCTGTTGGCCCGCGAACTGCAGCGCCTCGGAGTCCAAATGAGCAGAATTGCGAGCGGTGTGCCGCACGGCGGGGATCTGGAATTCGCCGACCGCATCACCCTGGGTCGGGCGATCGATGGGCGTCGCAGCCTGAACGATCCGAGCTCGAATCGCGGTTGATTCCCCCTGGGGAGCGCGACACTATCGCGCCACGCGAGGTATCCCGATGGCCAAGACAATCATAACGACAGCGAAAGCTCCGGCAGCGATAGGTCCCTATTCCCAGGCCGTGGCAGGTGGAGGCGTCGTTTACTTGAGTGGCCAAATTGGGATTGATCCTCAGACACGCGCGCTAGTCCCCGGGGACGTGCGACGCCAAACACGCCAGGTTCTAGAGAACCTAAAGGCCGTACTCGAAGCGTCGGGCGCAAAGCTCGACGATGTCGTCAAGACCACCATCTATTTGACCAACTTGGCTGAGTTCGCCCAGGTCAACGAGATCTACGCGGAAACCTTCAGCAGCAATCCGCCAGCGCGTGCCACGGTCGGCGTCGCTGCTCTGCCGTTGGGTGCCAAGGTCGAGATCGACGCCATCGCCGTGCCCGGACTCGGCGCTTCTTGAGCGGCAGGCAAAGCCCAAAACGAGACACGCACACTCATGGCAAAGCAACAAACTACCTTCGATGAAGCAACACTTTCGATCGGCCCCGAAGGCGCGCTAGACGCGATTCGAGCTGCAGGGGACAGCGCGGAGGCCTTGGTCGAGCAGTGGGTGAACAAGGCCAACGCCGGCGCGGTTCAGTCGATCGCCGACCACGGCTCGGGTGCTGCGCGCAAAGCAGCGCGCCGTGGGCTCAACGTGCTGCGCTCGCGCGGCATCACGGCCCAGACGGGACAGCGCAAAGCCGCGCTGTTCAAGGCCGAGAACAAGGAACCCGAGGCCTTGATGTTGCCCCCCGATTCCGCGGGCGTTCGCTTGATCGCGATCAGCCGCACGCGCAGCGACGGATCCTGTTCAGCGTGCTTGGTTTACGTCCGCGACGGCCAAGGGATCTTGCGCGTCGAAAGCAGCGAATCGACCCCAACGCGTTTGCGCAGCGCACTCGGGCAAGCACTGCCGGGATCTGGCCTCGAAGCGGTGAGTGTGCCGGTGCCTTGGGCACGCGCCAAGATCGCTAGCGCGCGCTTGAAGCACCGCGAACGCGGTTTGATTGAGCCCTTGGGATTCAGCAGCAACAAGGAGTTGTTGGAGCCGGTGCCGGCCAACGAGGTCGAGCACCCCTTCGACGCCGAGGGCTTCGAATTCGGCGACGAGGACGCGCGTGATCTGGCTCAAGACTCCGGCAGCTTGCATCACTTGCCCGAGTTTCGTTCCTGGTTACCCACGCAGAACGCCATCCAAGACTTGTTGACCAACGTCGGCAAGAACATCACCCCGGGTCAGAAGCCCGACCACGACGCTGCGACCGAGCTCATCAAGAATGAAATGCTCGAAGCCACCGACCGCTACTTCACCGCTGAACGCTGTAGCGATCTGATCGAGTGGATGAAAGATGCTGCCGTCAGCGTGCTGGCGCGCGAGGGTGAATCCACGGCACTGAAAGTCGCGGCAACGATTCAAGTCATTCGCTCCAGCAGTGATTCCGCCAAACCGGCGCGCGATGTACCCTTCCTCCGCGCCTTCTTCGAGAAAGCCCTGAGCGTGTTGATGACGCAAAATGGCGGACGCCTCGACATCCCGCTGCCCAAAGCAGAGCAGACCGAACTTCAAGCGAGCTGAAGCTCCAAGGTCTCGATTCGCCGTAAAGCGCGTCGAAGGCAGGATGACGCTCCCCCGCGGAGCGTCATCCGCGAGCGTTCACTCGTAGCCGAGCTGGATCTCGCCGGATGCCCTGAGCTCGAACGTCAAGCCATCGGGATCCCCCGCGTTACACTCCATCGACTTGGGCGACGGCGACGAGCTCGACGAGCACCCGGCAGGCGCATTACCGGTCGAGACACCGCGCTCGGCAGTTCCGGTCAAGGTGAAGTCACCATCGCCGGGCAGGATCACCGTCAGGTCGCCGAAGTCAGCCAACACGCGCGCGTGACTGACGGGCACCGCTTTGAATCGCACGCCGATGTCGCCGAAGGCGCTGTGAACGGCGGCGGCTTCCAAGCTCGCAAAGCCGTCGGTGATTTGGATCTCGCCATCGGTATTGATGGTCGCGCGCAGCAAGTTGGTGGCGTCCGCAACGTGTAGATCGGCGCCCAACGCGTTCATGTCGACGTTCAGATTGCGCGTATTGCCCAAGAACTCGAGCGCGACGTCACCCGGCTGCTCGCCCTTGTCGATCGTCAGATCGCTATCGAAGCTCGGCGGCAACTCGACGACGATCGCGGCGCCGAGATTCGATTTGGAAGAGCCGCGATCGGCGCTAACCACGATTGCTCCCCCTTTATGACTGAGGCTCGTCGTCAGGTGATCCATGGTCTTGTCCACGACGTCCTGCGTGCGATCTTGAGCGAGATCGACTTGAGCCTTGTACGAGACCGTCACACTATCGTCCGCGTCGCCTTTGACGATTGAGATCGAGCGGATGTGTCCCTTGATCTCGAGATCGGTGCCCGAGCTCCAGTCGACCGAACGCGACTCTGCCTTTTTCGCCGTGAAGGTGTGCAGCGGAACGAGCTTGATGCAATCGTCGTTGCTGTCTGCCCCGGCCTCTTCGCGCTCTTCGTCCGTGCATTCACGTTTGACGCAGCCGGTAGCGATCAGAGTTCCGATTGAGAACAAGCAAAGTGTCGATATCAATTTCATAAGCTCGAACCCTTTGAAGACCTATTTACGTGCAGGGACTCCACACCTTCCCTAGGCCGAATCTGGCAGATCCCGCGCCTAGGCCCGGCGAACGCAGTGTTGCAAGGCATACCCAGGCTGTCAAACTTCGAGCTTACGCCGCAGCCGGCCCTCAAACGTCGAGCTCCCGCAGCACGTTGTGACGAAATGCATCGAACAGGGCGCGAGTGAGGGGGCCAACTTTACCGTCGCCGATCGAGCGCTCATCGACCTGAACCACACCCAAGATCTCGCGGATGCTGGACGAAATGAAGATCTCATCGGCCGCTACGAGCTGGGCAATGCTGGGAGCGACGTAACTGGTGGCAACGCCCAGTTGCGCGGCAGCTTCGAGCACTCGCGAGCGGGTGATCCCAGCCAAAATTCCTAGATCGAGCCCGGGGGTGAACAAGCTGCCCTGACTCACGAAGAACAGGTTCGAGCTCGCACCTTCGACCACTCGCCCCTGCCCGTCGACGATCAACGCCTCCGCTGCGCCGGCCGCGCGCGCAGCGCGCATTGCCAAGACCGCCACGAGATAGTTCCCAATCTTGGCGCCCTCGGCGCTCGTTGCATCGGAGGCCCGCTGAGTCTTGAAGGTTATGGTTTTGATCCCGCTGTGGCGCAGCTCGTCGCTCGGTGGATGAAGTTCACCGACGATGATCACTCGCAAGGGCTCGCCCGCCAAATCGGGATCCAACCCAAGTTCACCTTGGCCACGAGTGATCATCACCCGCACGTAGCTCTCGGTATTGTCACTCGCTAGTATTGCCGCGGCTATCTCCTCTGTCAGTTGAGCCCGCGTGACCGGCACGCGAATGTGGACACGCTGTGCGCTACGTTCTAGCCGCTCCAAGTGATCGCCTATCGCGAAGACTTTGCCGCCATAGGTGCGCAGCGTCTCGAACACCGAGTCGCCATACAGGAAGCCGCGATCGAAAACGCTGACTACAGCCGCGTCCGGAGCGCACAGCTTGCCGTCGATCATCACGACACGTGACATACCAGCAGTGCGCTCCGCGTTCAGACTGAACGGCTACAGCTCAGCGCTTCAGTTCCGACATCAAGCGCTGGGCATCCGCCATACCTGGCTCGGCTTGCAACGCCCGCTCGAGCATCTGAATCGCTTTCGGATTCTCGCCCAAACGTTGATGGATGACCGCGAGCGCGTAGAAGACCTCGCTCTTGGTGATGGGTCCGCCCGCTTCGAGTTTCTGCAACAGCAGTGCGCGATACATCTGTTGGGCGCGTGGCAAGTCGTTCAACTCCAGCGACAACTGACCCAACGCCTTCAACACGGCCAGGTTGCCGGGCTCGATCCGGAACGCGCGGTCGAGCTCGGCTGCAGCCTTGTCGAGTTGGCCTTGAGCTTGGAAGGCGTTGGCCAAGCGGCGATGGATCTCTGCAAGTTCCTTGCTCCTGCGACCGCCAAACGACTCGACGATCCGCTCGAGCGCGCTGATCGCGTCATTGGCCCGACCACAGGCGCTGTAGGCGTCGCACAGTTCGAGCAGCAACGTGCGTTCACCCGGCTCGGCCGCCGTCGCCTCTTCCAGCAATCCGACTGCGCGCGACGCGTCGCCGAGTTGATTGGTGAAGATCCGCGCGGCCTCCGCCAAGGCCATTGCGCGCTGCTTGCTGTCACTTTGTTGGCGCGCTTCGCTGGCAATCAAGTTCGCAAGCTTCTCCCACGACTTGAGTTGGCGGTACGAATCACGCAGCTTTTGGCGCAACGCCGCATCGCCGGGTACGAGCTCGGTGAGTTGCTCCAGCGTCGTTACGGCAAGCTCCGTCTGCCCCTGAGTCACCTGCTCCGCGTGCAGCTCCATACCGACCGCGATCTTCTCGGCGCCGCTCGCGAGCTGCCAGAGCCGCGCAAGGTAGTCGAGCACGTGCTTCGAGTCGTTCGTCTTGCGGCTCAAACGCACCAACGCCTTGAGCGCGCCGGTGTGGTTCGGATCGCGTGACAGTACGCGTTGATGGGTCTCGCTCGCGCGCGCAACGTCGTTCAGCTTGGTCTCGTAAACCTCCGCCAAGCGCACTTCGAGGCTCAGCTCCGCGGGCGTATCCCCACGATTGCGGGCCGCCGCGATCTGTTCACTCAGCAGCTCTGCCAATTCTTCGTCCTTCCCCTGCTCCTCGTAGAGCTGGCTCAGCAGGACGACGGCATCGCTACACGACGGATCTTCCTCGATCGCGTGACGCAGCGTCTCGATAGCCTGATCGATTTGCTTGAACTTCGTCTTCTGCAGTTCCGCGAGTTCGAGCCGCAACGTTGCACGAGTACGCGGCTCGTCGCTGACGTCGATCACACGCTCGATCAGCTGGGCCAACGCCTTGTCTCGTCCCAGCTTGCGTAGCAGTTCGCGCAACTCGGACGCGGCTCGCGCGTCCAAGGGATCGTCGCTGAAAGCTTGTTCCAGGAACTCGATCGCTTGTTCTGGCGCTGCCAGCGGTCCCTTCGCCAGATCGGCCGCCTGATGGCGCAGCCGCGCGATCTCTTCCGCTTCGACTGCGACATGCAGCAAACGCCCGATCAAGTCGAACGTCTCTTTGGCGTCGCCGCGCGCGGAAGTCAGCGCCACGAGTTCCCTGAGTGCCCACAGGTTACCGTTATCTTGAACCAGAATCTCACGTAGCATCTCTTCAACGCGAGCGTTGGCGCCGGTCTGCCGCAACAGACCAATGGCCTCTTGATACAAGTGCTCTTTCGAACTCTCGTCGAATTGCAGGCGAGCCCGCAGACGCAAAGTCTCGGCCCGTGCGGCGGTCTTGCCCTGAGCGGCTTGCAACTGCTCGAGCTGCAACAGCACGTCCTCGGCGGCGGGATCGAACTGCAGCGCTCGGGTTAACGACGCCTCGGCTCGGGCGGGTTCGCTCAGACGCCCGGAGTACCAATCCGCGGCCTTGACGCAAAGCTCCTTGGCAGTGCCGACGTCCAGATCCGGATGCTTTTCGAGCGCAGTTTCCAGCGCTTGCGCTGCTGACTGCCAACGTCCCGAGGTCGTGGCCAGCCGCTCGAGCTCGTGCAGCAGATCCGAGTCGCCCGGATCGGCCACGATGCCCGCTTCGATCACCTTCTGCGCGCCGCCGGGATCACCCAACTCGGATTCCAGTAGCTGCGCCAGCTTGCGCTGCAACTCGATCCGTTCACCGGGTGTCTCCGCGTGAGCGACGCGCTGAGCGAACAGAGCGCCGAGTTTGTCGAGGACGCCCCGCGCTCGATAGACCCCTTCGAGAATCTCGGAAACCTCACCGAACAAGTCGCGGTTCTCGGTCAAGCCCTCGAGCTTGGCGGTTGCGCGGGCGTGGTCGGGAACCAGATCCAACGCAGATCGCAACGATCCCAGACCTTGACCAGTCTCGCCGAACTCGTCGAGCTGGACCTCGGCCAAGCGACAATACAGATCGGCGCGGTCATGATCGGAGTCGGCAAGCGGGATGCGGCGTTCGAGCACATCGACGAACTCGGTCCAGTTCTTGGTGTCGCTGTACAAACGATCGAGCGCTAGCAACAGATCGGGTTGATCGCCCACCTGCTCTACCGCGCGGCGATAAGCTTCGATGGCTCGGCCCGGATCGGACAAGCGCGACTCCGCGATGCGGCCGAGGCGCGCGAACAAGTCCTTCGCGATCTCGGCGTCGAAGGTGTTGTGGGCCTTTTCGTTGAGAGCATCGGCATAACCGCTCCAATCCGACGTGGACTGGCACAAGTCCGCGATTCGAGTGTGCAGAGAATCGTCGTCCGGCACTTCGCTCAGAGCACGCAGTAGCGCTTTCTTGGCTCCATCGGCGTCGTTCAATTTGTCCTGCAGCACCTCGGCCGATGCACGCAGAGTCGCGGCTCGGTCGAGCGGATCGCTCTCCACGGTCAGCCGCAACTCCAGCACCTCTACGTGCTGCAGGTGAGCACCAACACTGACGAGCGCTGGGATCAGGATCTCGGCTACGCGTCCGCGGAGCTCTTCGTGTTGCTCACCCAAGCGCTGCACGCGCACGCGAGCCTCTTCGTCCGAGGGCACTTCGGTAAGAACCAGTGCATAGGCATCGAGCGCATCTTCGAAACTCTCGAGTTTGGCAACCAGCGTGTCACCCATCTCTCGGCGCGCGCGAATCCTGGCTTGCGGGTCCTCGGCCGTCTCGGCCTGAGCCCGCAAGATATCGAGCAGTTCGGGCCAGCGCTCTTCGCGAGTGTACAGCCGATGCAGACTGGCCAACGTCGTAGGCTCGTTGGGTTTACGCTCCAACGCTTGCACCAACATCTCGATCGCTTGGTGCCGATCGCTGAACTCCTTCTCGTAGCAATTGGCCGCCGCGACGAGCAAGCCAAAGCTCAGATCGACGTCATCGGGATCTGCAACCTCCACGCGGCGTCGATACAGTTCGACCAGACGCGCGGGATTCTTGTGAGTTTCGTAAAGGTCGATCAGGCAGTCGATGGTGAACGCGCTGTCCGGCTCGAATTCGAGGGCCTTTTCGTACGCCGCAATCGCCTGTGCGGGACGAGCCAGCATGTCACGACGTCCCTCACCGATGCGCCGCCAAGTGCTCGCGCGCTCCTCGTCGTCGAGCACGAGGTCGGCTTTCGCCACCAGCACCCAGTCCAACGTTTCCCAATCGCTGAGCAGCGTGGCCAGTGCTTCCATGCGCTCCACCGGCTCAATCTCGCTGGCATCGAGCTCGTGAACTTGTCGATAGGCCGATAGTGCTGCACGCGGATCGTCGCGCGGCCCATCGTGAACCTGGGCCAGCTTCAACCACACGTCGCGAGCCGACGTCAGAGGCTCGGGCCGGGCCAGAATCTCGGTGTACACCTCGGCCAAGCGGTTCCAAGAACTCGTCAACTCGACGAGTCGCTCGAACTCTGCGCGCACGGCATCGTCATCGGGGTCGAGCTGAATCGCGGCCACCAAAGCCTGCAGCGCGCGGTTCGCGTCACGTCCGCGCTGTTCCCAGAGCACGGCGGTTTGCCGTAACACGTTTACCTTGTCGACCAAGTCGGGCGCGAGGTCGAAGCGGTCCTCGTTGAGCTTGATCAAGTGCCGCCAATCGTCCGCGGCCTCGTAAAGGGGCGAGAGAATCTCGACGGTGCGTTGGCGCTCGAGGCCCTCCTTGCGTAGCGACTCGAGTTCGGCAATCGCCTCGACGTTCCTCGGATCGACGCGTACGATCTCTTCCAATTGATCGACTGCACGCGAGGAGTCCTTCAGTTCGTGGCGACACAACTTGGCGAGCGCCAAACGAAACGCAAGCGCGTTGCGCGGATCGCGCGCGCCTTCGGCGCGCTTGAGCACTAGATCGTACAGATCTTCGAAGCGCTGCGTGCTGTAGTAGAGCCGGCTGAGCGTGTCGAGCGCCACCGGGTCGTCAGGGTGGATCTCGAGCGCTTGAACATAGGTTTCGATCGCTTCGGTGAAGCGTCCAAGATGTTCGTTCTGCAGGTTACCGACCGTGTGGAGTAAACGCAGACGATCCTCGGGATCGAATCGATGGTCGAGTGCCGCGCGGTACAGGTCCACGCGATCGCCGTGGCGCTGCTCGGCCTTGAGTAGACCGTCGATCGCGTCGAACAGCTCGACGCTTTCCGGATCGAACTTCAGCGCGCGCCGGAAGAACGTCAGTGCCTTTTCACTGTCGCCGAGCTCGCGATACAGCTCACCGGTGCGCCGACACAGGCTCGCGGACGCTTCGTCCTCGTGATCGACTTGACCGAGTTCCGTTGCGTAAATCTCGACCAGGCGCGAACGACAATCGGCGACTTTGGCCAGGCGCTCGAGCTCCTGCACCGTTCCCCGATCGGACAGATCGTCGTGCAGGATGCGCGCGACCGTCTCCAAAGCGGCGCGGTAGTCTTCCTTTTGCTCCTCGTACAACTGCGCAAGTTGCTGCAACAACTCACGACGTTCTTCCACCGCCGCACCGGGCAAGCGAGCGGTGATCGTCGCCATCACGCGATCGTAGTCTGCTCGCGCCAAGTAGATTGGCTCCAGGATCGTCGCAGCTCGTGCGTGCTGTTCGATGTCTTCGCCCGCGCTCATCAACCGTTCGAGTTCGACGATCGCGCTTGGGGCCTGCGGCTGCGCATCGAGAGCGGCTTCCAGCTCGTCGAAAGCGCGCCCCGCGTCGTGCAATTCACGGACCCAGATCTGGGCCATGGCAACGTGATGTTCGGCCTTGGCGCTATCCCCCGCGTCGAGCTGGCGCTGATGCAGCTCAATCGCGCGTTGCCAGTGCTTCTCGCGGGTATACAGAGTACCCAGCGCCGCCACTGCCCGCGGGTCGAGATCGATGTCGAGAATGCTCTCGTAGACGCGGATCGCCTGCTCGGGCTGCGACAGCTGTTCGTCGAGTAAACGCCCGCGCCAAAGCAACAGCTCTTTGCGTTCGCGATCGCTTGGCGCAATCTCAGCCCGGCGTTCGAGCACGTTCAAGAGCTCGGGATGCTGTTTACCTTCATCATACAGTTTCTCGAGGGCCGCCAATGCCGCGTCCGACTCGGGTTGGATCTCGAGTGCCTTGTTGAAGTAAGCCAACGCCAAGTTGCGATCCGACAGTTCGTCGCGCGCGATCGTAGCGATCTGCATCACGACCTCGAACTGCGCGTCGGCATCGAACATGCCAGCAACGATTTCCGAGAGCACCTGCACCTGCAGACGCCGTTCGCCGGTCTGACTCGCCAAGCGCTCGAGTTCTTGCAACCAAGGACGCAGGTCGACGTGGCCGACGCCGTCGCGTAGCGCGCGCACCGCCAAGTTGAGGGCTGTATTCTTGTCCCCCAAACGATCGGCTGCAACCCGCACTGCTTGCGCCAGAACATCGACGCGTGACGTCGGATCATCCTGAACTTCTACCAACGTGCGCAACACGCCGAGCAAACGCACGTCGTCTCGCGCCGCCTCGTATAGCGGCTGCAGGATCTCGGCCGCCTCGCGACGATTCAGTGAATCCTCACTGGCGAGCATCGCTTCGAGCGCGGCGCGCGCTCCGGCGTGGTTGGGCTCGAGCGTCGTGATTTCGCGATACGCTTCGAGCGCGCCCCCCGAATTGGACAAATGGGTCCGCCTCAGGTCACCGATCGCGAGCAACAAGTCGAGCCGCTCGTGCTCGCTTTGATTGAGTCCGAGCAACGTGTCGTAGATATCGGCGAGGTCATCCCAGCGCGCTGCAGCGTCGTACAATTTGGCCAAGGCCCCTGCCGTCTCGCGATCCGGACCAAAGTCATCCTGCATGCGGCGATAGACTTCGATGGCCGCGTCGGGTCGAGCGAGCCGCTCGGCGTGGACGACTGCCATGCGATGCATGAACTGACGACGCTCGTCATCGCTTTCGGCAATCCGCACTCGCGCTTCGAGTACTTGCACCAAATCCGCCCATTGGCGTTGGCGCTCGAGCAGACGATCGAGCGCCGCAAGCGAGGCGGGATCATCGGGATTCTCGGACAAGCGGGAGCGCCAGGCCTCTACTGCGCCGGCGTCGTCCGACAGTCGCTCCTCGGACAGCGCCGCAATGCGCTGCCACAGGTTACTGCGCTCGTCGATGTCTTGCTCGAGACGCAAACGCACTTTCAGCGTGCTGACCAGAGCTGCGTGCGAGGCGGATTGCGTTTGCAAACGCTCCAGGGCCCGAGCGGCAGGCAGGACCAACTCTGGATCGGCGGGGTCCAGGTTCATGGCCTTGTGGAACAAGACCTCTGCGCGCTCGGCATTGCGCAACGGGCCTTCGTAGAGCGCGGCGGCCTGCATCAAGATCTCGCCTTTCAAAGACAAGATGTCGGCGGCGTTGGCTGCCGCCTCGAGCGCTTCGGCGATCCGGACCTCCGCGCCCGCTCGACCCGCAATTTCCAGCAATTCCGTGCGCCCCTCCGCATATCCAGGGTCGCGCGGCACGAGTTCTAGGAGCGTCCTGAGCGCGCCCTCGTCGTCGCGCAGTCGGTGATTGTACAGCTCCGCGATCTGCCGCAACAGCGGCTCCATCGGATGCTCTTCGGTCGACGCTTCATCGACCTCCGGATCTCTGAGGGCCTGGGCTCGCACTTCGAGCACGCGCACCCAATCGCGCACGTCGTCGCGCGCTTCGTAAACGCGTTCGAGCACGACCGAGGCCTTGATGCGCAGCGCTTTGATCTGCAGCAGCCGCTCGGCGAGTTCCCGCCCTTTGACGTGGTTCACCTCGTCCCCGAGCACATCCTCGACATAGCGGAAGGCGGCTTCGGGCTGGTGCAAGCGATCCAAGTACAGATGCGCCAGGCGCAGACGAAACTCGTTCACTGCGTCACCGTGCGCGAGTTGCAAACGGTGCTCGAGTAGCGACGCCAAGTCTTGAGTCCGTTCACTCGCGGACCACAAACGGTCGAGGGCTTCGAGTGCCAGCTCGCTGTCCGGGTTCAACGCGCGGATCTGCTCGAAGTAGCCCGTGGCCGCCTTGGGGTCGTCCATGAACTCTTCGCACACCATTGCCACTTCAGCCAACGCCTCGATCTTGGCATTACTGTCGGTGAGCACGACGATCGTCTGATCGTAGAGCGAGCGCAGCTCGTCCCAGCGCTCTGCGCTGGTGAGGATCTGCTTCAATTTGGCGAACGCTCCGGTGTCGGAGGGATCGTCCATCAAGACTTGTTCCAGATAGGGCGTGGCCCCAACGGGATCCCCCAGCTGCTCTTCATGTAGCAACGCCGCGTGCTCGCACAAAGTGCGGCGAATGCTCTTGGATAGGTCGGTGCGACGTAGCACCTCGCGATAGACGTCCGCGAGCTCCGTTGGCCGCCCCGAGAGTCCCGACAAGCTCCCAGCCGTGTCCCAAAGCTCGAGTTCTTCGGGGAACTCTCGGCAAGCGCGCAGCGCCAACTCGAACGCGCGTCCATGAGAGTCGAGCCGCTGGTAGACGGCCATCGTACGCCGCAGCAGTTCGAGCCTGCGCGCAGGCTGCTTTTCCATGTCGATGAGCACGCTGAGGGCATCGGCTTCACGCCGACTCTCCGCCGCTCCCTTGTAAACCTCTGCCAGTGCTTCGGCTGCCTTGCGGCGCGTGCTATCGATCTCCACCAAGCGCTGCAAGACCTCGACAGCGCCCTGTACGCCCACGCTCTCGACCGTCTCTTTCAGACCTTCTAGACCCGCTAGGGCCGCGGTCAGCGCCAGCTCGGGTTGTTCCAAGCGATCCAAGTAGATCCCAGCCAGGTCTACTTCGAGTTCCGCGCACAGGCCGGGGCTGACCGAACCCTTGTGACGTTCGATCACTTCTGCGGCACGTTTGGCATCACCGATCGAAAGCAGCAGCTTCGGGAGCTTCTGCACGGCGGGGGCATCTGCCGGGTCGAGCTCCAAGACGCGGGCGTAAAGTTCAGCCGCACGCGCAGTTTCTCCAGCCTGTTCTTCCCAAGCCGCTGCCGTATGCAAAACCTGAATCTTCGTTTCGTTCGAGGCGGCGTTGTCGACTCTGAAGTCGAACAACCAACGCAATGAATCGCGATCACCCAAACGCCGCAACAACGCGTCGAGTTTCGAGGCCACCTCCGACTCTTCGGGGCAACCTTGCAACACTCGCTTGAAAGCCAGCGCGGCTTCTGCCGGTTGGTTCAGCTTGTGCTCGTAGACATCCGCGAGGCTCAGCTCCAAACGCCGAGTCTGCGCGTCCATGCCCGCGCTCGGCACCTCGTTATTGGCAGCGGACTGTTCACCCTTGCCCTTCCCCTTCTTCTTGCCGCCCTTCTTCGCGGTTTTGGCCCCATTGTCGGCGCTCGACTTTGGGGCGCCAGAACGCTGCCCGATTTCGGCGAGCAAAGTGTTGATGTACGGTTGCCATTGACCCGCGTCGTCGCAGGCCCGGTGGAAGAGACCCAACGCATCGGGCCGCTCGGGGTCAGCCGCGTAGGCCTTCTGCGCGAACACCACGGCGCCCGCGCGGTCGTTCAAACGCTGCGCCGCCACGTAATACAAACGACTGTAGAGCTCGAAACGTCGCTCGGGCGTGTCGGCCTCGGCCACCAACAGTTCGTACAGCGGCGTGAGGCGTGCCCACTTCTCGTCGCGTTCATACAGCGGCACCAATGCGCGAGCTGCCTTGGTATCCATCGGATCCGCTTGCAAGATACGCTCGTAAGAGCGGAACGCGCGCTCGGGTTGCTTGAGCTTGTCTTCGTAAGTCGCGGCGGCCCGGTAACTCAGATCGATGCGCTGCCGAATGTTGGTCGCCTTGTCGGCCGCATTGCTCAGCACCTCGGCAAGGCCCTCGAAGTCGCCCTGCACCGCGTACAGCTCCTCGAGCGCGCCGTAGTCCCCACGCTCCAAGTACGCGTCGCGCAAGACGCGGATCGCGCGCGGGTTGTTGGGCTGCGCGTTCAAGACTCGACGCCAGGCCCCCGCCGCTTTCTCGCCGTCGTGTAAGTGCTCTGTGTAAACAGCGCCCAACTTCTGCAGTACTTGCACCAGAGCATTCGGCTCACGCTCGGTCTGACTCTGCAGCTCCAACGCCCAGGCCAGCGTGGCCCAGTCCTTCGAGCGCTCGGCATGCTTCTGCAGCGCATCCAGAACCTGGGCGTTCGACGGCTCTGCTTGCAGAATGTCGCGGTACAAGCGCGCCGCGACGTCGGCCTGCCCCAGGCGCTCCGCCGCTAGGCTTGCCATCTCTTTCATCAGCGCGAGCCGTTCGGGCCCTTGTAGAGTCGCTACTTGCTTCTCGTACAGGCCGAACAGCTGCGGCCAAGCACGGCGCTTCTTGTACAGATCTGCGAGCGTCTCGCGCGCTTCGCGATCCTCCGGCGCCAAAGCGAGGAGTGACTCGAAGGCAGAGGTCGCGTTCTGCACGTTGGAGAACTGGGTCAACCAACGGTTTCCGGCTGCACGCAATAGACTGACGCGCTCGGCCGCGTCAGACGTGAGCTCCGCCAAGCGCTGTTGGCTCGCGATCAAGTCGCGCCAGCGCCCCAAGCGTTCATACAACGCAATCAGTTCGCGGACCGCTTCGACGTCCTTGTCGTCGACCTGCAAGATCTGGTTCAAGGCGGAAACGAGCGAGGTGTCGCTAGGGATGTGCTCGCGGTAAACGGCTGCAACTTCGCGCAGCAGCCGCAATCGGTCTTGGGTCTTGCCCTCGGCGACGGCTTCGAGCTCGTGTCGGAGCACGTCGACGAGCTGGTTGTACCCCTGAGTCTTGCGATAGAGCGATTTCAGTGCTTCGCGCGCTTCGGTGTGCCCGGGACTCTGACGCAAAAGCGCCTTGTACTGCTCGATTGCCTTTTGGGCGTCCTCTTGGCTCTCTGCCAAGCGCGCGATCTCCTGGGTAATGGCTTGCTTGTCTTTGCCTTCGGGCAGAACGCGTTGCGCGCCCTGCAAGACCTTGAGCAGTAGCGCCTCGTCACCGATTTGCGTCGAGTACTCGCGATAGAACTCGAGCATTGCGCCGCTGGTCGGCTCGAGCACGCGGATGCGATCGAACCACATCGCGGCGTCGGTCAGACTGTTGCGCTTGCGCCAATGCAGCATGGCAATCTGCAGCATCTCGCCCACGCGTTCGGGGCGGCTCAGATCCAAGTGCGCGAGCTCTCTCTCGTAGAGCTGAACCAGCTTGTCCCAGTTCTCTTGGCGCGAATAGTATTCGACGAGCGCTTCCAATGCTTCGGTCTGATTGGTGACGATCGTCAGCACCATCTCGTACGCCGCGATCGCAGCGGCTTCGTCGTTCAAACGATAGCGCTGCAAATGCGCCAGGCGTAGCGCAGCTGCCACGCGCGCGGACGCTTCGTCTCCGTTGCGAGCCCAACGCTCGAGCGTCGACTTCAAGCCCGACAGATCGTCGGAGCGACGATACAGGCGTTCGAGCATGCGCAAGATGTCTTGGTTCTTGGAATCCGCTTCGGAGGCCTGGACCAGGAGCGTCAGCACGTGTTCGCTGTTGGCGTCGTCACCGGCGAAACGCCATTCCGTCTCGGCACCGCGCATCAGCATCGCGGCGCGATACGCAGAGTCCGCAGCGGTGTTAGCCTCCCGCAAGTACTCCGCCGCCATCTCACGCCAATTGCCTGCACGCTGGGCATTTTCTGCGATCGCCGCCTCGGCGATCTCGTCACCCGGTGCGATCTCCAAGACCTGCGCATAGACGGCCATCGCTCCGGGTTCGTCCAGTAGCTCTTGCTGGCGAACACGTCCGAGCTCCATCAACAGCGCCACGCGCTGATCGTTTTCGTCCGCAGCGCCGAGCTCGATCGACATCAGCTCTGCAACGGCATCCCACTCACCGCGCTGTGCGTGAGCTTTGCGCGCCAACGCCAACACGCGTGCGAGCTCGGGGTGCTCATCCGTCGCAACGCCCGTCATCAGCTCTCGCAGTGAATCCCACGCCTGTTGCGAATCGGCGTCCTGTTGCAAACGACCTAGAGCGCCCCGGATCTTCTCTGCATCCATTCCCGTACCTCGAAATCGCGACGACCCGACGGGTTCGCCGAGTGGCTGCAGCGTACGTCGCGCACCGGTTGCTTACAACCTTCTAACGTGCTGAATCTGCTAGACGTTCCGGCACTCGCGGCGGGCTTCTCGCTCTTGGGAACACACCCGTCGTATGCTGCCGCGATCGAACGACCTCGACGCACATGAGCTCACGCTCGACTCGACCCCTCGCATGATGCGCTCGCCTTCACACCACTCTGCATTATCGAAGCACTTTCGGTGCGCTCAATTCGGCCAGCCGGCACCGCACGTGCCAAGGATTGAAGCGCGCGGTCGCCCTGCGACGCAGCGCGCGAAGTCGATTGCGAGCTCAACCCTCGCGCTGCTGCTCGCTCTAAGCTGCAACTGCAATCGTGAAGATCGACACCCCTACACGCCCTTCGGAGTCGCCCAGTCGCAAAGCGTTGCCCCCGCGAACAGCACGCCGCCTGCTCCCAGCGAGACGCAGAGTGCCGAGAGCGACAGACGACCCGCGACGCACCACAACCCTCCAGTCCCAACCATTGATTGGGCAGGGTCCGCGTTGGCCGCCCCCACAGGTCAATTGTTCGCCCAGACGCTAGAGGCGAGCTTTGCCGGAAAGTCGACGCTGCTCGCGTGGCTGGTGCCCAAGCAACCGGACCCCGGTACGCCCCCGGGGTCGTTGTGGTTTGCAACGTCGGAGTCGGCCGCGCTCTCACGCGCAGCCGACTTCCCCGGCATCGTACCCACGGGACCGGACTGCGACGTGGTCGTCAAGTTGGCGCAGATCGGCGCCGAGAGTGCCCTGGTCGACGTCGGGTCACACTGCAAAGCGAACGGCATTCCGCGCGCGCCCACGCGCAGCGTCGGTGTCATTCAGCCGCTCGCCGGTGCGCGCCGCCTGCTCGATCTGCGCTTGGCCGATAGCGCGCCAGGCGAGGAAGTCGATCTGACGATCGACGCCACCGATCGCGATCACGACGGCCACGACGATGTCCGCGCAGAGTTTACACTCGGGCGCAAAGGACGGCCTGCCCGAGTCTCGGCTGCACTGTCGTGGTTGGATCGAACCGCTGGCGCCACGCGCGATAACACCGAACCCGCACGCACCTTGCTCGACCTCGCCAATGCCGAGCGCAAACGCGCTAGCGGCGATCACGACAAGCTGCTGAGCGTCGCCGAACGCGCCGACTTGCAGCGTCGCCTGTTCGCGTATCTGTGTGCCGAGAGCAAGAGCTATCGGCTGACCGATGCCGGAGGTAAACCTTTCGCCTGCGGCAGCTTGCTGCCGGCGATGGAAGCGCTGCTGCAAGCCGAGGTGTCTGCCGCGATCGCCCTCAAAGACTGGCCTACGGCGCTCTTCGATCTCGACAGGTTCGACTGGTTCTCCCCCACCCCCTCCGCCCGCGTCACGGGTGAACTCGCTGACGCGATTCTGAAGGGCATCCCCAAGCGAGAGGTCGAGATCACGACCCTTCCCGCAGTGCCCCTCGGACCTGGTCCCAGCCCTGGCTGGAGCCCGCTGACCTTTACGCCCAAGGGCGAGTTGTTGGTCCAGACGAACGAAGGCGTCAGTCAGTTCGACGTCGAGCCGCGCGCACCAGGTGCCGCCGCGCCAAGCAGCGATGCCGATCGCTGGCCCCTCTTGATCAGCGGCCCAGGTGAACGGCACATCACTGGCCTGAGTTTTCCTTGCGATCGCTCCGACGTGACCTTGATGGCCCAAGACTCGAACGGCCGTTTCTCCGACGCCTTGAGCTTGCAGAGGATCGGGCCACGCCCCGGCGGTTGCGGCGAGCGCGCGAACTTTCACGAACCCGAGGTACGCCCCGTCGCGTGGACGGAACTCGAACCCGACGTCTTCATCGGACCTTTGCGCTTCGGACAGCGCACGGCACTCGGCACGCCGGGTGGCCCGACCAGCCCCGATGGCGACACGAGCATCGCCGTCACGAGCCTGGGCTTGCTAGTGCGGCAAGGTGAACGTTCGGAGCTGTGGCGCGTGCCTGCCGTTCAACAACTCTCGCAGTGCGTGGTCAGTGACGATGCGCGCAGCGCAGCCTGCATCGCGGGCCAAGGACCATTCAAGGCGCTCCGCATCGAAGCCAAGTGACGATATGGCTGCGCCCGAGGCTGCTTTGAAGCGAGCTGACTCGGGCGCGGTACGGCCGATTCGGAGGAATCGGAACGCGAAACTCAGGTGGTCGGGGCTTTGACGCGCTCCAAGTAGGCGCGCGTGCGAGTATCGACGCGCACCCACTCACCCTCGGAGATGAACAGCGGCACTTGGACCGTCGCGCCGGTGGCAATCTTGGCAGACTTGGTGACGTTACTGGCCGTGTCGCCTTTGACGCCCGGCTCGGCTTCGACGATCTGCACCGTGATGTGCGGAGGCAGTTCGATGTGCACGGGATTGCTCTTGTACACGGTGACCATGCACTGCGAGCCGTCCATCAACATATCGGCGCCGTCCCCGACGACATCGTGGGGCACGGTGATTTGCTCACCCGAGACCGCGTCCAGGAACACGAAGTCCTCGCCGTCGGGATAGATGTACTGGTAAGCGCGCTCTTCGGCGTCGGCCGGTTCGATCTTTTCGCCCGAACGAATGTTGCGCTCGATCACGGATCCCGTCAGCAGGTGGCGCATCTTGGTGCGCGTGAACGCCTGCCCCTTACCCGGCTTGACGAATTGAAACTCCAAGCAAACGTAGGGTTCGCTGTCGTACAGGAACTTGAGCCCTTTTCGGATGTCGCTGGTATCCATTTCGATTCTTCTCTGCTCGGGTACTTTCGGGTTGGTAGGGCACCGATTCGTTGCGGGCCCCGGGGCCAATGAGCCTCTAGCGGGGCAGCAGGCGAGTTGCAAGGCCCAAGTGCAAGGCCGAGCGCAGCCGGTTAGCGGGGCCGCGCACCAAGATTCGAAAAGTGCCCAGCATCGGAACGACGCCAAACGCGCACGTGAACAACTGGCGCGATTTTTCACGGCCTCCGCGCTATTGGGCCGTCATGCTGGACGACTTTGGTGGCGAGCTCGAAGAGATCCGACGCGAGATCGTCGAAAATCGATCGCTATCGATCAAGACGAACAACCTCGTCAATGCGCTGGCCGCAGACGTCAACAGCATCGCCAAGCGTCAGCAGAACTACGAGCGCAGCCTGCGTTGGAACAGCGCAGCCGCTTACGTGGTGACTGCCGTGGTCTTGATGCTGGTCGGCAAGATCGTGGTCGATGCGCGCGTCGAGACGGTGCGCGCGAGTACCAACGAGCAGAGCGAACGCTTGACGCAGCTCGAAAAAGAAGCCGCAGACCTGCGCACTCGCAGCGACGATCTTCAGAAGGACCAGAAGCGCGCTTTCGACTTCTATCAGCTCGTGCAGCAGAAGAAGTACGCCGAAGTGCTGAAGGCTTACGACGATCTCGCCGATGCCAAACTCACCAAGACGGAAGAGAGCGTCTTCAAGACCGCCCGCGACGTGGCGAGCAACGAACTGAGCATCGAGCGCTACGAGGAAGGCCTCGATCACATTCGCACTCAGCGTTGGCACGAAGCCGAACAAGCGCTGTCAGCTGCATTGCGCTACAAGCCTGATGCGGCGCACGCTCCCAACGCGCGCTTGCAGCTCGCGCGCGCCTTGCAGGCCTTGGGGCGTCAGCGCGAAGCCATTCCCAGCTTGATCAAGTTGTTCGAGAGCTCGCCAGACAAAGAAGTCATGGACGATGCTGCGGTGCTGCTAGCGGACTGCCAAGTGGACATTCAAGCCTACAACGATGCCAAGGCCACGCTGCGGGCCTTCATCCGTCGCTTTCCGACTAGCCCGTTCAGCCAAGACGCGCGCATGAAGTTGGCCGACCTGCAGTTGCACTACTGAGCCACACGGCAGCCAAGCAAATGTACGGTGAGTTAGGGCGGAGCAATCGTGCCCCTCTATCGGCCTTCGTCAGTCGGGACGCGGGTCGTTTTCGATGATCAACATGCGGGTCGGATTCAGCGTCGAGTTTGCGCTCGGGGGCACGGCACCCAGCAACGCAATCGTGAATGGACGACCGCTCGCGAGTTCAGGATTGCCCGAGCGCGCTAGCACCGCTTGCCAACTCTCGGAGAACAAGACCTCGGACGCGAGCCCCTGCTCGACCGTGAGATAGGTCCGTGACAGATCGCTGCCGATGTCGTCCAATTGCACCCCGGAACGCGCCTGTGAGGGAGCGATCTCGCCCCGCCCAACGTCGCTGGCCACGGTCAGGTACACGCCCATGTTCTGATCGTCGGGTGCGGAACGCAAAGTGGCGTCGGCAAGTGAACTCGCGTTCAAAAACTGCAAACCGAGCGCGCTGAAATCCACGATTCGGGACAAGGGGCCCCACACCGGGGCAAGTGAACTTGGGGCAGCTACTGTGAGCCCGCAGGCGCTCAGATCGCGCTCTGCGATTGGCCCGATGCAGCCCGTAGCGGCCAACAGCGAAACACTGGCGCGCTGGAACGAGTCCTCAGCGAAGGATGCGAACGGGCTCAGGCGCAGCTTGGGTCGACGCGCCAATCCCGGCGCTCGAACATCGAAACTCTCGAGCGATACCGCGCGGCTGCCGGCGTCGCGAGGCGCCGCATCACCCCCGTCCGCCGCATCGGACATTGATCCCGACTGCAAAGCTTGCGAAGCGTCCCGCCAATTCGAAGCGTCGCTGAGCAGCCCCGCGTCGTGCCCCTCCGCAGCAGCAGTGGCGGCGTCGAGCAGCAGCGCTGCGTCCGGTTCTTCCGTCGACGGCGGGCCGCCGTCGCCAGGTTCTGCGTTCGACTCGGCCAGGGCTTCTGCGGCGCGCATGGCCAGCTCTCCGCACTTGGTACCCTCCGCCAAACGTTGTTCACTCGCAACCAACCAAAGCGAGACGGCTGCAGCGAAGTCGAATTCACTCGCCCCACGCACCCAAAGCTCGCCATAAGCGAGCCCCCGAGGCGGCATCGGCACTGCATCGTCATCGATCTCGCCCGTCTGCCGGGCTGGGCAAAAGTAGACGTACGTCGCGTCGAGCACCCCGTGCAGAATCATGAACGCGGGATCGTTCGAAGGTTCTTGGTCGCCAGAGGGCGCAACCTCGGTCGGTGCGGCAGGGGTGCTCGACGTCGCACTGGCCGAGGACTGGGGCACCGGAGCGGCAACGAACGGCGGCGCGCTGCTGGTCGGCTCCGCTGGATCGATACTCAGGTCCGGCAACTTGGGCGTACAAGCACCAACGCCCACAAACCCAATACCTACACCGAAAGCGACACCCCGAGCTCGCGTGGCAAATCGGATCGGCCAATTCGTCATCATTGCGTGTCTCGGCGGCTCTCAGTGAATGGGTTCCTTGAGCGGTCGTTGCCGCAGCTGAAAACCGTGGTCGAGCGGGCAGTGTTCACCCTGCCCCAAACGAACTGCCCAACGCATGGCTTGTTGCACGAACTCGATCGCGCGCTCGACCGCACTTTCGAGGGTCATGCCTTGCGCAATCCCGGTCGCGATGGCGGCAGAAAGCGTACAGCCAGTACCGTGGGTACAGGACGTCGTCTGGCGTTCGTTCTCGAAGCGTCGCTCCAAACCGTCAGCCGTGCGCAGCAGATCGACGACGCGGTCCGAGAGCAAATGCCCGCCCGTGACGAGCACCGCGTTGGCGCCCATCAGAAGCAAGCGATCCGCTGCCTGGTGCATGTCGCCCTCGTCTTTCACCTCGATGCCGGTGAGCACGCTGGCCTCTTCGATGTTTGGTGTAACGATCGCACAAATCGGGATCAAACGCCGACGCAGTGCTTCGCGCCCGCGTTGGTTGAGCAACGCTTTGCCGCTACTGGAGACCATCACCGGGTCGATAACCAACGGCACTGAGCGGGCCTTCGCCTCCAAGCGCCGCGCCACAATCTCGACCATCAGTTGATCGACCAGCATGCCCGTCTTGATGGCGTCCGCGCCGATGTCGTCCAGCACGGCGTCGACTTGCCGCTCGACGAACAATGCCTCTACGGGAACGCTCTCTTGCACACCCAAAGTGTTCTGCGCCGTGAGCGCGGTGATGGCGGATGCAGCGTAACCACCGAGCGCAGTGATGGTCTTGATGTCCCCCTGGATCCCTGCGCCTCCGCCAGAATCCGAACCTGCGATGGTGAGAACTCGACCTTCCACACTTCATCACTACTGGCGACCGGCAGCGTCCACAACTGGTCTGGCCGCGAGACCCACGGCCATCTCCAGTTTTTTTGTGTTCCCGGGCAGGCCCGGTAGCCTGCACGATTCGATGGTTCGCACGAAGCCGTGGCGTACGAACGGGGCCTTTTGCCTCTTGCTGACTTCCTTGATCGGTTGTCAGCGACGCGCCGAGCCCACCGATCCCACGCTCAGCGCGCGTGCGGTGGAGCAGGGTCGACCGGAAGCACCCGCGCCACGTCACCGCGAACGTCGCACGGGTGCAGACGTGGTTGCCTACAACGTCGCGCGCGGCGGAACGCTCGCGGACGTCGCCAACCTGTACAAGTTGGGGCGCGCCGAGATCGAGCGGCTCAACCCCGATTTGAAACCCGACGCCGAATTGGCTCCCGAGACCGCGGTGGTCGTGTTCGATGGCGCCGGGGTCCAGAGTCAGTCGGTGGGTCTACCGCACGACGGATCCATCGAAGGCGCGATGCCCATGCCGGACGGTCCTGGTCGACGGATCACCGCCGATCGCTGGAAGACGTGGGGCAGTGAACACACGGTACGCCAGCTAGACAAGCTCTTCGACAAGTGGGCACAAGAGCACTCGAATTGGCCAGCGGTACTCGTAGGTAATCTTTCGAAGCGTGAAGGCGGCCCCCTCGAACCCCACAAGACTCACCAGTCTGGCCGTGACGTCGATCTGGGTTACGTCGCCAACGACGGCTCGAGCCGCGACGGCAGGTGGCAACAGATGAACGCCAAGAACCTCGATTGCGACAAGACCTGGACGTTGCTGCAGCTGTTCATCGACAACTCCGACGTCGAAGTGGTTTACATGGATCGCAAGATCCAACGGCTGCTGTTGCGCTGCTCCAAACGCCTGGTGCGGCAACCGAAACGCCAGCTACGACTGTGGTTCGAGGAAGCTCCCGGTGCCAAGCGCCGGCAGACGTTGATTCGTCATGTGCCCGGCCACGACGACCACTTCCACGTGCGTTTCGCCTGCGCTGCCAACGAGAAGCGCTGTCGGTCTTGAAGCCGCGAACGCTCGTCTTGGCAAAAAACGCCCAGCGCGAGGCTCAACGCATAGCGCACGACTCGGGCCGTAAGCTTTGACACGCTCGGGGCCCCCGAGTATCTCGGCCGAGATGGTTCAGTCGGAAGATCCGCCCGCAGAAGCAAACGCCGACGGCCGAGCGGAGCACAGCCCGCCCGCCGAGCAAGCAACGGCTCCCAGCCCGGCCGAAGAGACACCTTCCGACGACGCTGCGGCTGCTGGCGATGCTGCGCCCGCTGGCGACGCTGCGCCTGGCGTCGAGCTGGCAACAGGTCCGCGCAAGAAGCGCCGGCGGCGTAAGCGCAAGCGCCAAGCCACCGAAGGCGGCGCGGAGGCAGCGAGCGAAACCTCCGACGCGATTGGCGCCGACTCGGTCAGTGCGACAGGTGAATCCGAGACGGGGACGCCGCAAGTCCGGCCCTTGAGCACCAAGGAAATCGATCTGGCTGCGCGCGCAGTTCAGTTTCTCGGGCGTCATGCGGAAACCTTGAAGGGCGCTTTATCGGACGAACTGCAAACTCTGCTGATGCAGCCGGCGGCGGATCGCACGGTCTACGAGCGCTTGCAAACAATCCTGGCTCAAGCCCTCGACAGCGACACCGTGCGAGCGTTGCCGAGTGAACAGCGACTGGCGCTCGCGACCGACGCGCTCGATGCGTGTCCATCGGTCGCAGTTTGGTGCGCATTGGCTGAGGTCAACGCGGACACCGAAGGCGTCGATCCGTTCGCTTCGCTCGATGGCCTGCGCAAGGCCGAATCCGCGCAAGTCACTTCCGAACAATTGACGCGCTTCGTAACGGTAGCGTCGCGCCTCGTGCCTACGGCTCAGCGCTTGGAATGGCTTGCGTCGGCCTTGGAGAACCGCGAGCTCAAGCGCGCGTTGGAAGCCAAGGGAGCCAATCCCGGCGAGGCCTTCCGCCATTTGATGGCCGACGCCAAGGCGTTTTTCTTCGTCGTCTTGCGAGGACAAACCAACCCGACGAATCCGCGCACGCTTGCTCAAGCCATTCGCTCGGTGCTGCGGGCCGGCGCGCGGAGCTTGTTCACGCGCTCGTTTGCGATTCGTGAACGGTTCGTGCGCTTGGCGCTCGAACAGCGCCCCGGGGATCCGGAAACACAGGTCGTGCGCGCGCTGATCGAGAGCATGAGCGGCGAGCCGGTGGCGTTCGATCTCGAGCTGCAGCAGATCCGCAGTTGGCTTGCAACCGGTCGCCACGAGAAGGCCGAGGCCGAATTGCAGCGCTTGGTTACTGTCGCCGATCGTGGCCCGGTCGCGCATTGGCTCAAAGCCCTCTCGGGCACACGCTTCGGACACCTGGCGCTGTTCAAGAGCCGTGTCAATCCACCTCTGGAACACCCGCACGCGCTGCGTCCCGGATTCTGCTTCAGCGACCAAGCCGACGTTTGGGTCCGGGTCGGTGATCCCGAGGAGGCCGCGCAGTTCTGGTCGCAACTCGATGTTCACAGAAGAGCGCTAATTCCGTGCGTGGCACTGGTGCACGAATCGGGTTTCACGAACAGCCGTCGGCCGTTCATCGCTTACTCACGCAAAGGTGAGAACGCGCGCCACGCATTGGAGCCCGCGCGCGGTTTGACACGCCGAGAAGCGCTCAACTACGCCAGACAGCTCTTGCACTTGGGCTATGGCCTGGCGCGCGCTGGCATCGTGCTGCCCGACGCGGACTTCGGACGCCTCGAATTGACCGCCAACGGCACGCTCTGGCTGGTGGAGTCGTGGGGCAGCAAGATCGAGACCGGCGATAAGGCGATGCCCGCGATGATCGCTATCGAACGCCAGTGGCAGCTCGGCCTGTTGGGTCAGACTTCTCGCTTCGAGTTACCGCGCGAGAGCCGAGAGAACTTGGAACAGGCCGCAGACTTCGAGACCATCCGCGCCACGCTCGACGCGCTGACTCGTACACACTACTGGGAAAGCTGAATGGCAATCTACGCAGTGGGCGACATCCAAGGGTGCTACGACCCACTGCGACGCTTGCTCGACCAAGTTGCGTTCGACCCGAGCGTCGATGAGCTATGGTGCGTTGGAGATTTGGTCAATCGCGGACCGCAATCGCGCCAAGTGCTCCAGTTTCTGCGTGCCCTGGGTCAACGCTGCAAGGCGGTGCTCGGCAACCATGACTTGCATCTGCTCGCGGTGAGTTTCGGAGCGCGCAAGCAGCGTGGCAAAGATACGTTCAACGACGTGCTGAGCGCCCCGGACCGCGAAGAACTCTGCGCTTGGCTCAGGCAGCTTCCATTGGCTCACTACGCCGAGGGAACGCTCATGGTGCACGCTGGCGTCGTGCCCAGCTGGGATCTGGAGACGACCCTGAGCTGCGCGCTCGAGGTAGCTCGGGCCGTGCAGAGCCCGGACGCTCCGGAGTTCTTTTCGTACATGTACGGCAATACGCCGCACAGCTACAGCGCCGACCTAGTCGGGTTGGAGCGTCTGCGCGTGATCACCAACGTGCTCACGCGCGTGCGGTTCTGCAGCGCCGACGATCAGCTGGACCTCGAATGCGTGGAAGCCCCGGAATTCGCCCCCGCAGGGATGTTACCTTGGTACGCGCACAAGAATCGAAGAACCCAGAACGTTCCGATTGTGTTCGGTCACTGGGCAACGCTCAACGGCAACGTTTCACTGCCGGACGTGTTTGCGCTCGACACCGGCTGCGCGTGGGGCAACACGCTGACGGCGATGCGTTTGAGCGACAAGCAGCGTTTCAGTTGCGGCTGCGCGGGTTGAAACTCACAGATCGAACAAATAGAACATCGCGTCGAGAGGGCCGTTCTTGAGTGGCTTCTTCAAGCGCGCACGCGCGCCGAAGTCGAACTCGAAGTTCTCGTGAGAAACCAAAAACCCGGCACGCCAGCCCCTGAACGTGCGGCACCATCGGCCGAGCTCCCGATACAGCGGTCGTACGCTTTCCTTGTTACCCAGGCGCTCTCCGTAGGGGGGATTGCAGAGAATCACTCCGCCCCGGGGATCAGCACCGCGCTTGGCCGCGACCTTGGCCACCAGCTCAGGGGTTACCTGTGAGAAGTCACCGGTCAAGAACTCGATGCACTCGCTGACGCCAGCGAGCTTCGCGTTGTGATTCGCGCTCTGCACCAATTGAGCCTCGCCCTCGTTGAGAATCACAAGCGGCTGTGTGCCAGGGAATAGCACTGAATCCACAGGGGCGAGCGAAATGGCGGTCTCGCGCCAGCCGCTACACGACGGGACCCGTCCCTGACACCATATGGGTTTACCCAAGCCCATCAGCGCGGCCTCGATGCCGATGGTGCCCGAGCCAGCCATTGGGTCGAGCAAAACCTCAGAGCGGGAATCGTACCGAGCGAGCATGACGAGCATGGCCGCGAGATCTTCGCGCAGCGGCGCCGGGCCTGCGACCTCCCGGTAACCGCGCTGGTGCATCGGTTGTCCAGCGAGATCCAAGGCGATGGACAGCGCTTCGTCCACCACGCGCACGTCGACGTTGAGATCCGGCGTCTCGGGTTCGACGCTCAATTCGATGCCCGCGCGCGCAGCTGTCTCGATGATCGCATTCTTGACCGTGCCCACCACCTGGCGTTCACCTGCCGGAAACCCTTGAACGGAAAACGCGCGCACGCTGAGCGTCGCGCCCGACCAGAACCATTGGCGCGGATCGGCTTCGAGCGCCAGGCACAGGCGTTTGTAGAGCTCTTCGAGGCGGCTGATTGGAAAGCGATACAGCTCCCACAAAACGCGCGCGGACGTCCGATGGAACTGCACGGCCGTCGAAGCCATCTTCGGATCGAAGGGATACGAGATCGCGCCCGGGCCTTCTTTCTTGGGTTCAGGCACTCGGACATCGTCGTGCGCGCGTCGTACGAGGCGCGACAGTTCTCCGGCCATCACGCGATTGGCGCCAGCCACACCCACCAGACGCAGCTGGTTTCGCCCCCCACTCGACGCAAGGGCCTCGTTCACGCTCGTCTCAGCCATTGTTCTGGTCCCGTCGTTGTAGGGCGCGCTCTACGCTATCTACGATCGCCACGGTCGTGGAATCGAGCTCGATGTTCACGAGCGCCCCCGCTTTGAGGTCCCCAAGCGTCGTGCGCCGCAACGTTTCGGGAATGAGATTGAGCGTGATGCCCGAGGCGTCGAGTTCGCCCACCGTCAAGCTGCAGCCGTCGACCGCGATGAACCCCTTGTGGAAGACATACTTGAGCCAAGTCTCTGGTAAGCTGAGCGCGACACGATACCGATCACCTTCAGCGCTGACTTGTCGTACGCGCGCAGTCCCGATCACGTGCCCAGATACAGGGTGACCCCCGATTTCGTCGCCGACGCGCAGGCTGCGCTCAATGTTAACCCGTTGCCCAACTCGCAAGCTGCTCAGCGTGGTGCAATCCAGAGTCTCGCGAACGACATCGAAGCCGACGCGCGGCCCGTCGATACTCACCGCGGTCAGGCAAACCCCGTTGACGGCGACGCTGGCGCCCAAGTTCAAACCGCTGACAGCTTGATCAAGACTCAGCACGACGCGTGTCGAATCGGCACGCGCCTCCACCGACAGCACTTCGAAGCGCCCGATAACGATTCCTGCGAACACCAGAACGAGGTAGCGGCTCGAGCCGGGGAGCGCAACCCGAGGGTGCGATAACTTTGCGCGTGTTCAAAGTCTCGCCATCTGTAGCCCCTCCCGGACTCGAACCGGGATACCCGCGAAGGTCGCGGATTTTAAATCCGGCAGTAGCCCCCTATATATATGGACAAGACGGGAAAACCCGTCCTTCGGCTGCCGCCCGATACCGCCGTTTCGTACGTCGTCCGTACAGAAACGTTACAGCCCAACGGCGCGTCCCGAGCTCGGGTGACGACCCCAACAGCGACGCCGATCGCGCTGCCCGAAATGCGGGTGAGTCGTGATCGTCGTCGACCTGTTCGCCGGCGGTGGAGGCGCGAGCGTGGGGCTGACGGCTGCTCTCGGCCGCGCTCCGGACATCGCGATCAACCACGATCCGATCGCGCTCGCGGTCCACAGAATGAATCACCCCGAGACTCTGCACCTCGAAGCAGACATATGGGAAGTGCGGCCGCTCGACGCCACCCGGGGGCGTGCCGTGTCCGTCCTGTGGGCCTCGCCCGACTGCAAGCACTTCAGTCGCGCGAAAGGTGGCGTCCCGCGCTCGAAAGGAATTCGCTCTCTCGCTTGGGTCGTTGCCCGTTGGGCGAAGGACGTGCGGCC
>DATAHU010000139.1:0-3034 GCA_036263015.1 Polyangiaceae bacterium
CGTAGCGAACAAGAATCGACAATCGACGGACTCCTCGCGCGTGCCACCGACGGGGCGCACTTTGCGCTCTTGCAAGACGCGCAAGAGTCCCGCTTGCATCTTCTGTGGCATCTCGCCGATCTCGTCGAGCAAGACGGTGCCGCCGGTGGCGTCGCGCAACAAGCCTTTGCGATCGCGGTCCGCGCCAGTGAACGCGCCACGCACGTGGCCGAACAATTCACTTTCCAGTAAGTTCTCTGGAATAGCCCCGCAATTGACGCCCAGAAACGGTGCCTTGCTGCGCGACGATGCGCGATGAATCGCGCGCGCGACGACCTCTTTGCCCGTGCCGCTCTCGCCGGTGATGAGCACCGGCACATCGGTATCCTTCACGCGATCGATCAGAGCGTAACAACGGCGCATGGTCACGCTGCTGCCGACGATGCCGTGGTAACCGAAGTGCGAATTGAGCGTGTCTTGCGCGTGCCGCAATTTCTCACGCGTGCGCTTCAACTGTTCGGTGCGATCACCGAGCAGTTCGCGCAGCCGTTCCTGGGCTTTGACCAGGCGCTCGTTGACGTCCGTGAGTTCGTCGGCGCGTTTGAGGTTTTCGGAGACGAGCCGCGCCGTTTCGATGGCCAACGCAACTTGATCGGCGAAGACGCGCAAGGTTGGGATCTCGCCCTCGAAGCCTTTGCCTGGTCTGCGTCGCGTCTCGACGTACAGGGCGCCCGTGGGTTCGCCATAGCGACCCATGATCGGTACGCACGCGACCGACTCGAGCGACATCTGATGCACGCTGGTGTAGCCCTGCATGCGCGCGTCACTGCGTGCCTGCATGCTCACGATGGGTTCACGCGTGTCCATCACACGCTCGGCGATCGAACGGGAGAATTGCTGATGTTCGATATCACCGGGGCGCGTGCTGCTCGAATGCACGACCAGCCCACCGTCGGCGTCGCGCAGGATCACGAACCCACGCTCGGCCTGCAGAAGCTCGACCGCGTAACCTACGACCTTGGCCGTCAGTTTTCCGAGATCGAACTCGCTGAGCAGATCGCGATTCAACTCGAGCAGGCGTGCCAAACGCTGTTCGAGCGGCGTCGAGATCATCGACGAGATGACCGAACGCGAGGGAGTCTCCGAGGCAAACGCGCCCAGGGCGTGGCGCGTTGCAGCGTGGCCCATGGCTTCATCGACCTTGGCGCGCAACTCGCGACGCCGCGGATCGTTCCAGAAAACCTCGCGCAGATCGCGCGGCAAGCGCGCGGCGATCTCCTCGAGCACAGTGACCGCTTCGGTGCGATCGCGGCGCGCCATCAGAGTTTGGCCATTGCGCTCTTCGTGTTCGGCTCGCGCAGCGAGTAAACGCCAAATCCAATCGCGCTGATCGGCCTCGCGCGCTGCCGTCACTCCGAGGTCGAGCAAGTCGCGCGCTTCCGAGTCTGCACCGGCAACCAGCGCGACCTTTGCCGCCGCCAAATGCACGAGCGCGCGGTGAGCGAGCGTCTCGCCGAGTTGGGCCTTGGCGCGCGCCAACTCTTCGGTCATCGCCGGCACATCGGGATCGGATGCGAGAACGGCGACCAATACGCCTTCGAGCCGCGCCTCTGCACCGTCGACGGCCGAGCCCAGCTTCTCGTAAGCCGAAGCGCATTCTTGATACAGGCGCACGGCTTGCTTCGCGTCGCCCACACGTCCCATCAGCTCTGCTTGCAAGCCAGACAGCTGCGCGCGAGCTTGAGCCGGTAACTCGTCGCGCTGAGCCTCCAATTGCTCGATGCTGACGCGAGCGCGCGCCAGACGTCCCAAGTAGATATCGGCGTTCGCGAGTTGAATCAACGCGTGGCGCACCGTGAAGCGCCTGCCCGAGCGCTTGCCCATGTCGACTGCGGCTTCGAAGTGCTCGATCGCGCCGGCCAGATCACCTTTGACCTTGAGTAGCACCGCCAGGTTACTCTGCACGGTACCCAGCGTGCTGGCATCGCCCGCATTCTGCGCGCAGGTCAAGGCTTCGCGATAAGCCGCCTCGGCGCGCGAGACCTCGTCGCCGCGCTGCAGGACGAGACCCAAACACGCCCAAGCCAGGCCCGTAACCCGCGCTTCCCCGGCCTCTTGCGCCACCTGCACTGCGCGCTCCAAGCACCGGATCGCACCGTCTTGGTTGTCGATGTGGCTCAAGGCGAGCCCTTCGAACGCCAGCGACTCCGCACCCAAGGTGCCGCCTGCTTCGCGTGTATCGGCAAGCAGCTCCAGGGCAACCGCATACTCCGCGAGCGCAATGTGGGCGCGAGACAACCAGATCTTCCAGGCTAACGCCTCGCGTGTGCCCGCGCGCTTCTCGGCTTCGTCGCGCACGGCCTGGAGCTCGGCCAGCGCCTTGCGGCCATCACCGAGCCCGACACTCAAGCGCGCACGCGTAACGGCGAGCACCAGCGGATCGGCGACACTCACCAGTTCGAGCGCGGCTTTGGCCTCATCGTAGCGTCCGCGAGCTAACAGTCCTAGAGCACGTGTGAGGGGGTCACTCGGCGGCACACTGTTGCTCCCGGAATCGGATCCGAACAGCAATTGGTCGACGTCTTCGTCCGAAACCACGGGCTTCTGCGCCAAGAGTCCCACGAAGCGCTTGAGCTCTCCCGGTAGTCCCATGGCTGACGCATGAATGCGTTTGCACATGCGATCGGTGAGCGATGGGATGGCGCGCTTCAACAGACCGAGTGCGGCTGGTTCGCCGAGCGGTGGGACGTCGAAGGGATGACCTTCGGCGCCGAACGTTTGCACGCCCACGCACACGACACGCGCACCGGCCGTGCGCGCGTTTGCGATCACGTCCCGCGCTTGAGGCTCGAGCTCGTCCGCGTCGTCGACCAAGATAATCAAAGCGTCGATGCGCCCCGAGGCTTGTACGTCAGCTTCGATGGCCGCAGCGTTGTCGGCCATGAACTCGTCGACCCAGACCAGCTGATCGCCTTCGACACCCAGAGACCAAGCGAGCCGTCGTAGGAGAACACTGCGCCCCGAGCCCGCGCGGCCGCGCAGGTTGAGCGTGTGC
>DATAHU010000140.1:0-26539 GCA_036263015.1 Polyangiaceae bacterium
CAACTTGCCACGCACGACGGTGCGACTCTTGCGCGTGTTGGGCGCGAACATCGGCCAGGTGTGGCTGGTGCCCGTGAAATGTCCGATGAACCTGAGGCGACTATCGATCCAGGTCAGCGTGTAGTGCTCCCAATTGCGCAAGCCCGTCAGGTGCGCGCGCGTCTTGGCGCGAGGCCACGGGTTGAAATAGGAAGCGATGGAGCCGAACGTCGCGAAGTAACGGGCAGAGTGAGAACGATAGTTCGACTTCTTCTTGTCGATCTCGCGCAGCTCGTTCTGTGTCGGCAGACCCATTGGGAAGCCACCCATCTCGAGTTCACGCGCCCATTTGCGGCTCACGGTCACTCCGAGCACGCTGCGCACCACCAGATCGAAGACGAACAAGATCACGAACCACTTGATGCCGCGCGAGGGCGCGAACTTCTGCTGTGTCGGGCCGAGCGCGGTGGCTGAGGGCTGTTCAGCGCTGGATTCGATGCTCATGATCAACCGAGGATTCGAAGGACTGCGTGGCCTGCGCTGCGCAGCGCGCGGGCCACGGCCTCCGCGTGTTCGTCGTTGCGCGTCGCGAGTTCGAGGCTCAAGCGCGTGCGCATCGCAGGGGTCGCCAGAAAGACGCGCTCGTGGCGTACATCGACGATGTTGGCCCCGGTCTCGGCCACGACGCGCGTGATCTCTGCTAGCGAGCCCGGCAAATCGCGCACATCCACGCGCAAGCGTGCGAGCCTGCCGCTGCGGGCCAAACCGCGCAGAATCGTATCGGCCATCACACGCGGATCCATGTTGCCACCACTGACGATGCACGCGACGCGTCGACCCGCAAAGTAGTCTGGGTGTTGGATCACCGCGGCCAGCGCCGCCGCGCCTGCGCCTTCCGCGACCGTCTTCTCGAATTCGAGCAAATCGTTGCAGGCGTGTTCCAGCGAGCTCTCGTCGACCGTCAACATGTCGTCGACCAGAGCGTCGATGAGGCTCTGCGTGAGCGGCGACGGGGATTTTACGGCGATGCCGTCGGCCAACGTATCGGCGCCGAACGGACCCAAGGAGGGCGGAACTTTCGCAGCGCTGGCTTCGGAATCGCCGGACGGGTCTGAATCGATGAGCGCCTCACGCCGCTGACGAAAGCTATCAGCGGCTCGGCGAAACAACTCTGTTTGGACGCCGATCACCTTCAGATTGGGCGCTAACGCTTTGCAGACCGTGGCCACTCCAGAGATCAGCCCGCCGCCGCCTACCGGAACCACGACGGCATCGAGGTTTGGCGCATCCGCGAGCAACTCCAGAGCCAACGTCCCTTGACCTGCGATCACGTCCGGGTCGTCGAAGGGGTGAACGCGAACCAATCCGCGTGCACGCGCGAGCTCGAGAGCATGTTCATTCGATGCATCTACGGTTTGGCCGAACTGCACGACGTCCGCGCCCAGTGCGAGCGTATTGCTGACTTTGGCGAACGGTGCACTGACTGGCATCACGATCGTGGCCGCGATTCCGAGACGCCGCGAGTGATGAGCTACGGCCTGCGCGTGGTTGCCCGCGGACGCGGCGATCACGCCTTGTCGTCGTTCCGTTTCGCTCAGGCACAGGAGCTTGTTCAGAGCGCCGCGGTCCTTGAACGAAGCCGTGAACTGTTGGTTCTCGAACTTCAGCCACAGCTCGCTGCCCGTGCGCAGCGATAGCGTCTCGCTCTTGTTGGTCGGGGTGTGGACGATTTGCGAGCCAAGCCGAGTGCGGGCCTGCTCGATCGTCGCCAGGCTCACTGCTCGCTCGGCCGTCGCAACATCGTCGTTCATCGCGTTTGGTTACCCCCTGGTCTGGCGCACCGATCAGCTCAGAAAAAGCCGGCAAATACTGCAGATCCTCTCGCTCTACCGCACGGCCTCGTCGCTTCGCTCCTCAAATTGCTTCAGCAGTTCTCCGGTGCTCGCGCCTCAGGCGTGCGGCTCGCTTCGGTCTCCGTTGTCTTTGCTCGGGTTTCAACCTGTTCGGTGCTCTAGTCTGCCGGGTCGGCAGTTTACCAGGTTGGCTTCTCGTACGTCTTGCGATTCAACAAGAACTGACCCATCGAGAAGTCCTCGGGGCTCAGTTCACGGATGCCTTCGGGCGACATCTCGAGCACCCGCGTAGCGACCTGCGAGACCATCTGCCGGTCGTGCGTGACGAAAACGCACGTGCCCTCGTAGCGCTCCAGCGCTTCCGTAAGCGAACGAATGGCTTCCAAGTCGAGGTGGTTCGTCGGCTCGTCGAGCAACAGCACGTTGGGCTCGAGCAACATCAAACGAGCCAGTAGCAAGCGCACCGTCTCACCACCAGACAGCACCTTGGTCGGCTTCAGAGGCTCATCCTTGCGGAACAACAGCCGCCCGAACAGAGCGCGCAGCCCCTCTTCGTCGACCTTGTTGTTGAACGACCAGAGCCAGTCTCGCGCCGTCTGATCGGACTTCTTGATCATCTCCGAGTGCTCTTGCGGCATCAAACCGGGCTGAGCTTCGTAACCCCACTCGATCTGGCCGCTGTCGGGCTTGAGTTCCCCCGCCAACATCCGGATCATCGTCGTCTTGCCGATGCCGTTGGGCCCCACCAATGCGATCTTCGAACCTCGCGCGACGTTGATGTTGAAGTCTTCACAGATCGTCGTATCGCCGAAGCGCTTCGTCAGATTGACGATGTTGAGCACGTTCTTGCCGCTCGGTCGCTTTTGGTCGAAGCGGATGAACGGCCGTTGAATGTTGGAACGCTTGAGATCCGCCAACGCCTTCTGTTCGCGTTCCAGTTGGCGTTCGCGCGATTTGACTTGGCTGGCGCGCGAACCGGCGCGGAAGCGCTGCACGAAGTCCTGCAGATCTTCCACCTTCTTCTGTTTGGCCGCGTTGGCCAACTCGAGTGACGCGCGGGCCTCGGCCTTGGCGCTCACCATGTCGTCGTAGTTGCCGTTGTAAACGATGATCGTCTCGTAATCGACGTCGGCGATCTTGGTGCAAACTTCGTTCAAGAAGTGACGATCATGGCTGATCACGACCAGGGCTCCGCCGTAGCTGAGCATGAAACTCTCGAGCCAGCGAATGCTCGCGATGTCCAAGCTGTTGGTGGGTTCGTCCAAGAGCAGCGTGTCTGGCTCGCCGAACAAGGCTTGTGCGAGCAGGACGCGCACGCGATCGCCGCCCTGCAACGTGTCGAGTCGGTTCTGATGATGCTCGGCGGCAATACCCAGGCCTTCGAGCAACTCGGTGGCTTCGGCCTCGGCAAGGTAGCCGTTCTCCTCGGCGATCAAGCCCTCGAGCTCACCCAGGCGCATGCCATCGTCGTGGCTCAGGTCGTCGCCCTTCGCTAGCAGTTGGTCCTTCTCGTTCAAAGCCTCCCACAGCGCCAAGTTGCCCTTGATCACCACGTCGATGACCTTTTGGTCGTTGTAGATCGAGTGGTCTTGCTTCAAGACGCCGAGCCGGCCGCGCGCCGAGACTTGGCCCGCCATGGGCTCGATCTCGTTCGACAAGATCTTCATGAAGGTGGACTTGCCACAGCCGTTGGGCCCAGTTAATCCGTAGCGCTCACCGTTGTTGAAGGTTACACTCACGTTTTCGAATAGAACTTTGGTGCCAAAGTTCATCGAGATGTCCGTCGCGGTCAGCATGGGGGCCTCAGTAGGTGAGCAAAAATCGTGAAGCCTAACGCGCGGCAGGTCGAGCAGCGGACGTCGGCGGCCGCGCAACGTAGCAGAGGGCCCTGACGCGAAAAGTCAAAACGCGATCCGTAGAGGCGCGTCCGGGCACGCGCGAAGAAATCGCGCCGCTGGCTCGCTGGCCGTCCCGCGCTGTGTTTCGTTTGGTGGCGATTTCGGGGGTGCTGTGCCAGAACCGCCGGGTTAGCGCGTAGCTGCCGAGGGGTCGTTTTGGAGTGGAAGAACATGGGTCAAAAGCGGCAGTCCTCTGACCTGGATGGCAGGGATCTCCTGCCGCGGCATGCGGCCGCGTACATCCCGCCGCACCCCATTCCGGTGCAGCCGGACGCGCGGACGATGGAGAACCGCACGATTCACGTGGCGCCGGAACTGGACCCGAGAATGGCGCTCACCCAGTTGTCCATGCAGCGCGTGCGCGACATCAACAAAGGGCGGCACCGGATCGTGCTGGCCGCTTTGCTCGGGGCGTCGCTCGCCGTGCTGGCTTATTGGGGCACGCTGCGCTTGTCGGAGCAGAGCGTCAGCGTGCGCACGACCCAGGTCGTGGAAGTGCCAGTGATCGCAGCACCCGTGACGACGCTCGTGGCAAGAGGGTCGAGTGCGCTGGCCAGTTCACCTGCCGCGAGCAGCGGGGAGGGCACGAGGGCGGTCGAAACGCCCCAAGGGCCCGCGTCCGCCCCAGGGACCGCGAATTCAGAGGCGTTGCAGCAGGCGGCCAGCCCCGAGGCCCCGGTCACGGTGGTCGCTAGCGCCGTGCAGGTGAAGTCCGTGCGCAACTCGCATCCGCGGCGTCCGACACATTGGAGACGAAGGTCATCGACGCGCAAGCGGTCCGCACAGGACGAAGGATCGAATGAATCCACGGAGCGAGCAACCCAAGGTCAAGAGTCTAGCGAGAGCGAGCAGGGCGCAGAGGAACATGCGGGTTCAGGTTGGACGCAGACCGACGGGCACAAGGTCTGGCTCGAGTAGCTGGCGGAACGGTCGCTTCGTTGGACCGTTGCTGAGGCGCAATTCGAGCTTCGCCTGTGCGGCTCTGCTCGGGGGTCTGCTGACCTGTGCGAGCGCCTTTGCACAAGATGAAGCCGCCCCCGCCCGGGAAGGGGTTTCCGCGTCCGACCAAGCCGAAGCCGAGTTTCGGCAAGGCGCCCGCGCTTACGAACGGGGGGACTCGGTGTTGGCTCTCGGCAAGATGCGCAACGCGTTTCGCTTGCGGCCCGACTATCGAACGGCTGCCGGGCTCGGCCAGATCGAGTTGCATTTGCAGCGTCACCGCGACGCGGCCGAGCACTTGGAGTTCGCTCTGCGGCACTACCCCAAGATCGGGGACCCGGAGGGGCGCGCGCGCTTGATGGACGGCTTTCGAGCCACCCGGGCCTTCGTCGGCACGCTGACCCTCGAAGCGCAATCGCGCGGAGTGACGCTGAGTGTGGATGGTGAACTTCTTGCGACGCTGCCCGTTTCGCATGACTTGTTCCTCGAGCCAGGCACTCGCCAGATCCGTTTCGAGGTGGCGGGCCACGCGCCGCACGACGAACGGCTCGAGGTGCAAGCTGGCGGGGCCTACTCGCTACAGGTGACCGTGGGCCCCGCGCTGCCTCACACCCCAGCCAAAGCTCCGGCCCGAGCCACGGGTGGAGGTTGGCTTCTGCTCACCGGTTCGGCGTTGTCGCTGGCAGCCCTCGGCACCGGAGCAATCTTGACTCTGGATGCATCGCGCTCGGAGCGCAGCGCCTTGGATCGTCGCTCGCTCTTGGCCGGTGCTTGTGAGTCCGATTCTAGAAACCCGGATTGCCTCGACGCGCGCCACGATCTCGACCACGCGCATGCAGCGCGCGACTGGGCGGCTGCCAGCTTTGCCGGGGCAGCGGCGTTTTCGCTGCTCACGATTGGCGCCTACGTGTGGATCAGTCATGGCAGCGCAGAGGAAGAAGACTTGGTTTGGGTACCCAATCTTTCGAAGGCTGACGCTCGGCTCGAGCTGTGGGGGAGGTTCTGATGCGCCCTGACGTTCGCATCGCGATCCTCTTGTGCGGTCTGTGTTCGAGCCGCCGCGCTTTCGCGGCCCCCACGCCGGAGGAAGTTGCTGTGGCGCAACAACACTTTGCCGAGGCGCGGGATCATCAGGCGCACAAGGATTGGGTCGCCTGCGAGAACAGCATCGACGAGGCAATTCGGATCCAGGAAACGCCCGGGTTGCGCTTCCACCTCGCCTTCTGCAAGGAACAGCAGCATCGCTGGGTCGAGGCATTGGTCGACTACCGACGCGCTGGCGAACTGTTATCCCACGGGACCAAGGCCGACGACGTCGCGGAGCTCTTGCCGCCGGCCATCCAAAATCTGGAGACCTCGACGCCGCAATTGCGGCTACTGCTCGATCCGGTGCCCAAAGGCACGCAGCTGTTCGTCGACGACGTGCCCGTTTCCCCGAACTTGCTCGGCGTCGGATTCCCAGTCGATCCGGGTGCGCGCACGGTAAAAGTCACGGCTCCGGGTAAACAGCCGTTCGTGCAGGATGTGAACTTGGTGCCACAAGAGCGCCGGACTTTGCGCGTCCAACTGGTGAGCCGCGCGGCGAGCGACGCGAGCCTAGACGGCTCTCGGCAAACGGATTCAGGCGCGGCGAAACCAGCGGTGAGCGCGTTCGCACTGACGCTCGCTGGAGAGGCGCTGCTTGCGCTTGGCGGCCTCGGTCTGGGCGTGGGTTACACCGCGTCGGGGGCCGAGGACGAGCGCCAGGCCGACCAAGTGCGGGCGGCGCTCGGTTCTCAGAAAGTCTGCAAGACGTCGAGCACCGATCCTCGCTGTGGCCGCTTGGAGGAGCTCGTCACGAGCCAAGACAACGCCCGCAAGATCGCGACCCTGAGCTACGCCGCGGCGGGGGCGGCGACGGCCGCCTTCCTGGTCACCTGGTTCGTGTGGCCGAGTGACGAGTCGGACGACGAAGGGCTAGACGCGACGTTCGATCAGCGCGGCGCGTACCTGGGTTGGCACGGCCGCTTCTGACTTCACAGGCGTACGCCGTCTTTGGCGAGCGCATAGCAGGCGTCCTTCGCGTGGTCCAAGCAGGCCCACTGCAGCATGGCTGTGCCCTGTTGCTCGTTGGCGGTCACACCGACGCCGCGCTTGTACATCTGGCCGAGGTTGAAGCAACCGATGGGATCATGGTTGCGGCAGCTCAGATCGAGTAGTTCGCGCGCGCGCTCGAGATCCTTGTCGATGCCGATCCCGTCCTTCAAGAGCACACCGAGTCGAGCGCAACCTTCCCACGATTGTGCAGTACAGGCCTGCTCGTAGATGTCGATCGCTTTCGGATAACTCAACGGTCCACCTTTGCCGACCTGATAGGTGTAGCCCAAGCGTGCGCATGCGTCCGCATTGCCCGCGTTGCAGAGTTTCTCGTAGCGAGCCTTGGCGAGCTTGTAATTCAGGACTACGCCATGGCCATACCAGAGCGTGTCGGCCTCGCGTACGCAAGCGCGGCCGTCTCCTGCATTGCATGCGTCGAGGTAGATTTTGCGCGCCTGCTCGTTGGAGCGTTTACTGCTGTCGTCGAACTCCAAGTGCTCGGCGACGTAAGTGCAAGCGCGAGCCACCCCAGCGTCGCACTCCTGTTGCAACAGCGCGATCGCGCTCTGCTCGTCGCGCGCAACGCCCTTTGCCGTCAGCTGCAGATAGCCGAAATAGGTGCAGGCGTCGCGGTCTTGGGACTCGCAAGCGCGTTGCACGAGGCTAGCGCCCTTGGTCACGTCCTGCGCGATGCCGTCACCGACGACCAGCTTGCGGCCATAAGGATAACAGGCCGCATTTTCGCCGTTCTCGCACGCGATGCCGAACACCTGGGTGATGCGATCGCGCGGCACGTCGCGAAACGTGCGGTCTTCGTAACGTTGGCCGAGTGTCGTGCAGACGGCAGCGTGTTCGGCGTTGCAGTTCTGTTCCAAAACCTGGCGTGCGTGATCGAAGTCCATCGGGATGCCGTCACCCGCCAGAAGCATGCTCGCGTATTCCGAGCAGGCGAAGGGTTGCCCCTCTTCGCAGGCTTTGCTGAACAAGTCAGCCGCGTGGGCCGCGTCCTGCTTCACCAGGCGCCCCACGCGGTAGAAGACGCCCAGCGTGCCGCAGGCGTTCGGGTCTTTGCGTTGGCAGCCCTCATCGAACAACTTGTAGGCCGCGGCATCGTTTTGCTCCACGAACTCACCGTTCATGTGCAGCAGTCCGAGCCGGTAACAGGCGATGGCGACTTTGTTTTCGCAGCCCTCTTTCAAGTAGGCCAAGCCCCGTGCCGGGTCGGGCGCGACGAGCTTGCCATACAAGTAATTCTCGGCGACTTCGTAGCACGCTCGGACGACACCGCTGCTGCAGGCGTTGCGCAACAGTTCGGTACCGCGCTTCTCGTCGCGCGCGATGCCTTTGCCGTACTTCGTCATGATGCCGAGCGTCGCGCAGCTTTCGGCGTGGTGCCCATAACATGCCTGGCGTAACTTCACCGAGGCTTGTACCGGATCCTTGTTGTCCAGTTTACCTGCGAGCAGCATCTCGCCGATCTGGCCGCAAGCGGCAGCGTTCTCCTTGCTGCAGGCGATCTCCAACAGCTCTTGTCCGCGCGTCGGATTGGCTGGGACGTTGTTGCCGTGGATGTACGCTAACCCGGCAGGAACACAAGCATCCAACGAGGTCTGCGCTTCGCACAGACGTTCACACGCGAGCGCGTCTCCGGCAGCGCATTGGTCTGCAGGGGCTTTGGCTTGGGGTTCAGCACCACCGCAAGCGACTGCGAACAACGTGAAACCAACCAGGACCAGAGTTTTCATTGGAATATTACCCTAGCAACCGAAATTGAGGCGCGCTCCCGAGCGGCAAGGGCGGTCGATCATTTTGGTGGGGCGCTGTGTGGAGCAGGCGTTGAGCACCCCAGAGCTCAATTGAAGTGAAGGTGCAGCCCCACGCGCCGGCGCTCGCGCGTGGTCGACCTCGCGCGCTCGGCACTGGTCCGTAGTGCTCCGAATACGTTATCGAATCACATGGACTTGGATCCTGAACTGTTCAAGCGGGCCCTGCGCGCCTGGCCGAGCGGCGTGACCGTCGTGACCGCCGTGAGCGGCAGTGGGTTTACCGGCATGACCGCTTCCTCTTTCACGAGCGTATCGTTGTCTCCGCCCATGGTGTCGGTGTGTGTCGACGTAGCAGCCCGCACGCTCGAGGCTTTGCGCGCCCAGCGACGTTTCGCCATCAGCGTCCTGGCCTCCGATCAGGCGGAGGCGTCGCGGCGTTTTGCATCACGTCGCGACGACGCTTTCAAGTTCGAGACGCCGACCGTCGATGGCGCCAATGGTTGCCCGCTGATCGCCGATGCGTCAGCCCACCTCGAATGCGATATGGCGTTCGAACATGCGGCGGGCGATCACATCATCGTGGTCGGCGTCGTGACCAGAGCGGTGTCGACCGAGCGCGCGCCGTTGGTTTACTGGAATGGGCAATACGGCGGCTTCGCTCCGTTGCCGGTCTGAGCAGGCCAGGTCACGGGCGCTGGCTCAGTGGCCTTTGTGCGAACCCGCCTTCGGATCTTTCGAGTCCTGTTTGGGTTTGGTCTTGGGTTTGGTCTTGGGCTCGGGCAGCGGCAACTTGGGCAGGTTCTTGTCGAGTAGGTCAGGCAATTTCCCAAGCTGGTTGCGCGCATCGTCGAGCGATGTGCCAGGAGCTGGCAGTGGCAATCCATCCAGTGGAAGATCGGGCAGTTGGGGCAACTGATCCAAAAGCGACGGTTTGAGGCCGCACCCGAGACCGACCGTCTTGGTGACCTTGGTGGCCTCGGGTTGAGCCGTGTTTCCCACGATGTTGGCGAAGATGGCCACGCTGCCTTGCAGGCCCTTCTTGGCGATCAAACCTGCGAGCTTGGCAAGCTCACTGCTGGCGTGCGCCGACACCGCGGAGCGCACGATGGCATCGCAGGCAAGCTGGCCCGACAGAGAGAGCTCGTAGCCCACCGCAAGGCCATTCAAAGTCAGTTTACCTTGGCCATGCATGTCGAGCGCCCCGACTTTGAAATTCGTCTTCTTGAGCTCCGCTTTGCTGTAGCTGCGGTCCAAGCTGAACGTGCTGGTCAGCTCTGCAGGTGTGCCGTAGACCAAACCCTGCAGTTCGAGTGGGACGGGGAAGTTGAGGTTATGTAGCGTGAGCCGCAGATCACCCTTGGCGGGCGTCGGATTGAGCCCGATCGGGATCTGCGCGTAGATCTGCCCGTCTACGCTGACCTGCGCGAGATCCTTCGGAATCAGCGGAAGTCCGGACTCGATCAGCTTGCTGAGCTCGAGCTTCGTGAAATCCAGGCGCAGTTCTCCAAGCGCGCGGGCTTGCTCGATTCTGACGTCGAGCTTGGTGTTCGGATCTTTGACGGGTGACAGGTTGAGTTGGATCAGGCCATTGGCTCTCGAGAGTGTCCCCGCGAGCGCTCCTGCGACGTCGACCTTGCCGGTGAAGTCCGCTGCGGCAAGGTCGCCGCCGTTTACCTTGTACTGCAAGTCACTCAGTCTGAGCACCGCGACTTGCCCTTCCATCGGGGACCAGGCGAAAGTGCTCTGCGTGACTTCGATTTCGAGGTTGCCGACGTTGGAGGGCGTGCGGCGTTCGAAGAGCTTGTCGAAGTCGGGCACGCCGTGCATCGACAGCGCGGCGCCGGTCACGAGAACCTTCTTGGGCTCGTAGTGCTCCAGGGTTATGGAGATCGTATCGACCTTGCCGCTGACGCGTTCACCCGCGGTGGCGCCCCCGGTGGCGACGTCGCAGCCTTGCAGCACGAGCGTGGGCCAACCCAGTTCCAGCTTGCAGCTCTGCAGCGTGATGCCGCGCATCCCGGCTTCGCTCTCGATGCGCGAGAGCAGGTACTGGGGCAGTAGAAACCAGGCCGCGATCCCCAGGGCGCTGAGCAAACCCAACGCAATGACGGCCACGAGCACCAAGATACGAGCGCCGCTTGATCGAGACACGGCCGGGCTCTAGCACGCAGGCGCCGATCTCGGTAGCTCTCGTTGGCAGCTGCGCTAAAGCTGACTGCATGTCGGGATTCGACGAAGTGTTGTCGGGCAGGCGATCGATTCGGGCCTTCGATCCGAGCCGAAGTGTCCCAATCTCGGTGCTGCGTGAAGTTCTCGAACTGGCGCAGCAGGCACCCTCCAACTGCAATGCTCAGCCCTGGCGAGTCTTCGTTGCAGCAGGCGAACACTGCGAGCGCTTGCGAAACCGACTTTACGCAGCTGCCAGCAATGGCGCGCCGGTGGAAGAAGAAACGACTCCCGCGTTCGTGGGTGGCTATCGCAAGCTGCAAATAGCTTGCGCCGTCGAGTTGTACCGCCAAATCGGCGTTGCACGGGAGGACATCTCCGGTCGACAACGAGCCGCTTGGCGCAACTTCCAGTTCTTCGACGCGCCGCACGTCGCCGTGATTTGCATGCACCGGGATTTTGGGCTGAACGTCGCTCTGGACGTGGGCGCGTACCTGCAATCTTTCTTGTTGGCGCTGCAGGCGCGCGGCATTGGTAGCTGCGCGCAAGCCTCGCTGCGCAGCTACGCGAACCTGATCAAGAGCGAGCTGGGTATCCCGGACGAGCTCAGGGTCTTGTGTGGCGTTTCATTTGGCTATCCCGTTCCGGATGCGCCAGCCAACCGCGTTCACCAGGCACGTGCCCCGTTGGCGGAGAACGTCGTGTGTCTGGGCTTCGCCGAGCCGCTCTGACAGGGCACCGAAGCAGCGCCGTCGGCTCACTCGAAGGAGCAGATGTACTCGGCGATACCGCTCGCCACTTCGATCGAAAAGCCGCTCTTGCCCGGCACGTGGAAGCTTTGCCCTGCGGGGTAGGCTTTCCATTCCGTCGTGCCATCGAGCTGCACACGGCAACTGCCCGCGATGATGTCCATTCGCTCCGGCGCCTCGGTGCCGAAATGGTAGTTACCCGCGTAGATCAACCCCAGCGTCTTCTTACTGCCGTCGGCGAACTTGATCGTGTGACTCACGACCTTGCCATCGAAGTAGACGTTGGCTTTGGCGACGGCGGTGACGTTTGCAAACTCTGCAGGGATTGAAGCGGACATCAGGCGGCGGACTGTGCCATCAACCTTTTCGGCCCTGCAAGGGCTGATTTGGCACCAGTTCCCGCTTTCGCTTGTAGGCCCAATAGGCGATCCAAACGATCGACGTGAGTTCGAACACCCCCGAGGTGAATGGCAACGCCGCGAGTCCGCTGCGCCGGGCGAAGCCCTCGAACATCAGTGCGCGCATCAGAATGAAGAACAGCAAGGCCACGACGCCGTACAGGACTTTGCGCGTGGGCGGCGGAACGCGTCGGGTGACCCGCAACAGCACCAGCCCCAGGGTACCGATACCGATGGCCAGCCCGATGGCGAAGAAGATCTTGATGCTGTCCTTGGAGTCTTCGAGACCGAACGAAGCCACCACCTCGCTCGCACCCTGAATCAGAGCCGTTTGCAGGTCGAGTTGCTTGTTGATGCCGAGGAGCAACATCGCGATGCAGAGCGCGTGCCAGAGCACCCGTTCCAAGCGAGGCAGGGGCGTCGGAGCGAGCGACGCACGTTTGGCTTTCGGGATCAAGCGCGCGCCGCGCACCACTCGAATCGACAGCGGCGCGTCGTCGACCGGAGCTCGCACGTGGGGAGAATCCGAGACCAGATTGCGGCACTGCCATGCGAGCAGCAGATAGCCCACGGTGATCGCCCAGCCGGCGAGCGTCGGATCTCCGATCCCCGGAGACCAAGTCCCGACCCAACCGCCGCTCGTCATTGCTGTTGCGTGCTCCGCTTAACGGGTGCGAGCGCAGCGCCTACGATGCTCGAGAGCGCAAGCAGAGTCAGCAGATCCCACCAATCTTCGGCAAACAGCATCCCGATGTAGTGATGCGATATCACGCTCAGCACGAACCACAACCCCGGCACTCCCAGGGCGGCCAGCGCCAGCAGCAGGGTGGGGCTTCGCGACCCCGCTTTGACGCTGCGGTAGAACCAGACCACGCCAATCAACAGCCCCAGTACCAAAGCGCTGCCCGTGACCAAGTGGCGAACGACGTAGATGCCAGTGACTTTGGCCGCTATCCGCGCAGATTCTTGCAGGAATTCGTCGAGGTCGAGCTGCATGTTCGCGCCAAAGAAAAACAGCGCGTAAGCAATGCCGCGCCAGATTCGCGGTTCACCTGCGCGCCGCCCTTTGAGCTTACGCGCCGCCCGCCATGCCAAGCTGCCCGTGCCGCAATAGAGCAAAGTGAAGAGCCAGTGCCGGACGCTGAAATCGGCGAGGCGCGGGGTCCAGCCACTGAATCCTGGCACATGCCAGGGTTCGCTCGGCGCTGGCGCCACTGTCTGCCATTCGCTCGAGGTAGCCCCTTGGGTTGCGTTGAACAGGCGATAACCCACCGGCGACTGATCGAAGCTGCGCGCACTCCCCGGCACGACCACGAGGTGAATGCCGTCGGCCGTGGTCAGCTCGTGGCGGATGTGCAAATGGCCAGCCAGGATCCATTGTGCACCTGACGCACGCATCTTGGCCAAGAGCCGAGTGCGGGCCTCGAGCGGCCAGTTCTGGTCGGTATCTTGTTCCGACTCGTCGTTCACGAACGGCGGCCGATGTGTGACCACGAAGATCGGGGCGCGCTGCTCGTCGTGTAGGCGATTGAACACTTGCTCGATGAAACGCCACTGCTCCTGGTATTCAGCGCGAGAGATGCGCCCATCACGCGCCGTCTCCGAGTTCAAGACCACGAACGCCGCGTTGCCAACGGCGAAGTCGTAGTAGTCCTCGCCGTGGCTGCGTCGGAACTGGGCGAGGCTCTCTTCATCGTCGACGTCATGGTTGCCCGCGACCAAGTGCGTCGGGACCTTGAACTGACCGAGCGCGTGCCTGAACAACCAACGCTGTGCGAAGTCATCCGACTGAACCAGATCGCCTGCGATCAACGCGAAACTCGGCGCTCGCGTGTTGACGTCATCGATCACTTTCTCGAAACGGCGCAGATCGCTCCACTCTGCGCCGGGGCCGTAGCCAATCTGTGGATCGCCCAGCAACGCGAACCGTAACTCCGAGGTTTGCGCTCGCGCGTTTCGTGAGCTCAGCGCAATCACCAGCGGCAGCGCAAGCAAAGTCAATCCAAGCGCGATACTGCGTGCCAGGACGCGGCAAGCGCCGCGGCGTTCGGCAACGACGCCGGCCTGTGTAATTCGAGCCACAGCGCTCGAGAGGGAGGAGCTCGCGACCGTCAAACGTCTCTTCCGCTTCAGAGCCAGCGCGTGACGTGCCAATTCTTCTTGCCGCGTCGCAGCAGCGCGAGCGTGCCATGCAGCAACGTGTCGCGCGTCAGGCGGGTCTTGTCGTCGGCTTTGGTGCCGTTGAGAATGACCGCGCCGTTGGCCAAGAACTCGCGCGCCTCACGCTTGCTGCTGGCCAAACTCGTCTGGGGCAGTAGGTCTGTGAGCGGGAGGCCATCGCCGTCGAGACTCGTCAGTGCGTGCTCGGTCGCGGGCGCATCGCGCAACGCGTCTTCTAGCGTTTGCAGATCGAGACCCGCGACGTTGCCAGAGAACAACGCGGCAGTCGCGGCCTCGGCCCGCTCGAGCCCGGCCTGACCATGAAGCAGCAGCGTCGCTTCGCGCGCCAAGCTTCGTTGAGCGACGCGGGCCGAAGGATCGGCTTCGTGTTGTTGCCACAAGGCCTCAATCGCCGAGCGCTCGAGCAACGTGTAGATCTTGAGGAAAGCCAGGGCGTCCTGATCGGCGGTGTTCATCCAGAACTGATAGTAAGCGTAAGGCGAGGTGCGCTCGGGTGAGAGCCAGATCGCACCCGACTCGGTCTTCCCGAATTTCCCGCCGTCGGCTTTGGTTACGAGCGGCGTCGTCAGACCGAAGACCTCGCTTTGCTCCATGCGGCGCACCAGATCGACGCCGCCGACGATGTTGCCCCATTGGTCCGAGCCGCCCATCTGCAACGTCACCCCGCGCTTGCGCTGCAGGTGCAGGAAGTCGAACGACTGCAGGATCATGTAGCTGAACTCCGTGTAGCTGATGCCTTGCTCACGGTTGTGCAGGCGCTCGCGCACGCTGTCCTTCTGGATCATCATGTTTACGGAAAAGTGCTTGCCGATGTCGCGCAGCACTTCGATGTAGCTGAGGGCGGAGAGCCACTCGAAGTTGTCGACGATGCGCGCGGCATTGGGGCCGTCGAAGTCGAGCAAGCTGCGGAAGATCGCCCCGATGCTGTTCACGTTGTGGGCAACCTGCACGTGATCTTGCAGTTGGCGTTCGGCGCTCTTGCCGGAGGGATCACCGATCAGGCCGGTGCCGCCACCCAAGAGCACGATCGGACGGTGACCTGCGCGCTGCAGATGGCGCATCACCATGACTGGTACCAGGTTACCGATCGTGATCGAGTCGGCAGTCGGGTCGAAGCCGGTGTAGAACGTGCGCGAGCCAGTCTGCAGGTGCAGGGCGAGGGCTGCCTCGTGAGTCGCCTGATGCAACAGGCCGCGCCACTTGAGCTCTTCCAGAACGTTCGACATAAGGGCAGAACCCTAACACTGGTCCGCGCTGCCCGACGAGCGGCCTCTGCCCCAGTGGGCTGTCGTTCGAGCCAGCGAGGGCTGGGCGTACGGCCCAACTCCACCCGCCGAGCGCAGCGTGCGAAATGCTTTGCCCCGGATCTCGCAGTGGCCGTCTACAGTGTGCCAGTGATTGCCCCGTGCCCGCATCGGCCGGCGTGCCCCGGATGTCCCCGCTTTGGTGTCCCGGGTGTCGCCCCCGCGTTGTTCTCGAGCGTGAGCGACTTCTGCTTCGAGCAAGGTTTGCCTGCGCCGCGCGTCGTCGATGGACCGGGTCTGGGGTTTCGTAACCGTGCGCGGCTAGCCGTGCGCGGACGCGTCGATTCTCCCAAGATTGGGATCTTCGCGGCCGGCACGCACCAGGTGATCGACATTCCCAATTGTCCGATTCATCGACCACCCATCAACCAAGCGGTGAACGCGTTCAAAGCCGCGATCCGAGACACGCGCACGCCGATCTATTCCGAGCGAGCGCACGCCGGCCTGGTGCGCTACCTGCAAATCGTCGTCGAGCGCACGACCGTGCGCGTCCAAGTCGTCGTAGTCTGCAACGCAGAGCAGCCTGCATCCGCGGTAGCGCTATTGGATAGGTTTCAGGTGGAGTTGGGCGAGAGCTTGCAAGGCTTGTTCTGGAACGGACAACCAAAACAGAGCAACGAGATCTTGGGTCCCCACTGGCAACGCATTGCGGGCGAAGAGGCACTGAGCGAGCACTTGGGTGGGGCGCAGATCTTCTTCCCGCCGGGAGCGTTTGGTCAGGCCAACTTGGACGTGTTCGAATCGATCGTGCAGCAAGTTCACAGCCTGGTGCAGCCAAGGGTGCCCGTCGTCGAGCTGTACGCAGGGGTGGGTGCTTTGGGGCTGGGCTTGGTGAAGCGAGGCCACGCCGTCACGTTCAACGAGATTGGCTCGCACAGTCTGTTGGGTTTACGGCAGGGGCTGGCCGCGCTCGAGCCGGCCGAGCGCGCGCTGACCGAGGTCGTGGCCGGTGCGGCCGAGGACGTCGTGGGCGGCCTCGAGTTGCGCGGGCGCCACGTGATCGTCGATCCGCCGCGAAAGGGTTTGCACGCGCGTGTGCTGCAAAGCCTGCTCGCAAGTCGCCCGACGGCGCTCACTTATGTGAGCTGCGGTTACGAATCGTTCCTACGCGATGCTCGTGCGTTGGTGGCGGGAGGCTACCGCTTGGTAGAGCTCACGCTGTTCGCCCTGTTCCCGTACACGGACCACGCTGAAATTTTGGCGCATTTCGAGAATTCCTAGGACGCGCCGCTGCCGCGACCAAGGCTGTGCCAGCTCCAAAACCCTGCGTTTTCGGGAGAAAAATCCAAGGCCCTCATCATTTCGCACGTCTTAGTCGTAACGAAGCGGAAGCGAGCTTTCTTCGTCCGTCCAAAACAGTACAAAACACGCCCACGACCTCCGAACGCAGTGCGCAGGGGGACGATGCGGTCTAGGCTTGCCCGCACCACAAGGAGAGAGTGAATCCCATGTCCCAAGAGACCAACGCCGAGTTGTCTTCCGAAGAGATCTGGCAGGTTGCCATTGGTCCCGACAACATCCAGACGATGACGCTCGAGCAGCTGGATGCCGCTTATCAATCGGGTTCGATCACCGACACCACGCTCGTTTGGACAGACGGCATGGACGAGTGGTTGCCGTTGGCGAAGGTGGCGGGCGGAGACGATGACTCTGCTGAATCAGCCGCCGCAGCCGAACCCGTGGCTGCAGCGCCAGTTACTGCAGCGCCAGTTGCAGCAGCGCCAGTTGCAGCAGCGCCAGTTGTAGCAGCGCCAGTTGTAGCAGCCCCGGTGGTAGCGAGTGCGCCCGTCGTCGTTGGCGCGCCCGGTGCGGCAGCGTTCACCCATCGCGCGACCCTGCCGTTCGCGGGCCACGTGCCCACGGCGCAGGTTGCACCGCAGGTTCAGACTCCTGCTTTGACTCAACCGTTTGCCGCTCCTGGTTTTGCCAATCAGGCGGCGATCGCACAGCGCGGAGCTGCGGCGTTCACGCCGGGCTCGTTTGCGCCGGGCCCCGTCGTTCAACAGCCGATGCAGCAGCCCATTATGCAGCAACCCGGCATGCAGGTGGCGGCGCCCGTCGGGATGCCGCAAGCAGCTCACGCTGCCGGCTTCGCACCGGGCGCGTTCGCGCCGGGTTCGTATGCCCCCGCAGGGGCCGCGCCGATCTCGACTGTCCCGTCGTCAGTTCCCTCGGTGCCGGCGCCCGCCCAACCCTCCGCCGTGTCGATGATGCCCGTCGCGCTCAACCTCAGCGCCGGCGATCTCGACGATGCCAGCTTCAGCAGGCCCAAGAAGTCGAAGATTGGTTTGATTGCAGGAGCGCTCGCCGCCGTCGCAGCGATTGGCGTAACCGCGATGAACTTGTCTGGCTCGGACGCGAAGTCCGCCGCCGCAGCTCCAGCCGCAGCAGCGGCTGCCGCGAACGCGCCGCTCGCCAAGAACGACCCGAATGCGCCGCTCGACATCAAGCCCAAGGGCGGCGGCTATCAGGTGTCCGCAGCCGAGCAGAAGGCTTTTGCCAAGCAAGAGGAAGCGGCAAAGGAAGCCCAGTCCAAGATGGGCGAAATGGCAGCGGCGGCCGCAGCTGCAGCAGCCGATCCCAAGAAAGCTGCCGCAGCAGCCAAGGGTAAGCCCGCAGGCAAGGTCAAGGTGCAAGCTGCGCCCAAGGCTGGCCGCAAGGGTAAGGGCAAGGCGGGTGGCGGGGGTGGTGGCGGCCTGAAAGCTGGCGGCTCAGCCTACGATCCGTTGAACAGCTCTCTCGATTGAGTTCCGAGCAACCAAGCGCGGCGCTGACCGAAGCCGCAAACAACGAAGCCGTCCAGGGTGAACCCCTCGGGCGGCTTCGCTGCTTGGAGCGGTTCTTCGAAGCTAGAGGTGCTCGAGAGCTGCTGCCCGGGATTCGCGACTCGAGCGCGCGGCGCTCAGCTCGAAATCACGAGTTGGCCCGCCTGAACCAACGCGCTCAACAGCGCGCGCTCGGGCGCGCTCTTCAAGGCCGCTTGCACTTCGCGCAGTCCGAGCCGCTGCGTCTCGCACAACTTGCGAGCGAAGCGGATGGCAGCGCTCGCGTCGTACTCTTCGCCATCGACGTACAAGTAGCTTGCCGGGGTCAGGTCCAAGCTCAGCCAGCGACTGCCGCGCCGTCGCGCCAGCGCCGATTTGCCCGAGAGGGCGCGAGCGATCCGCCGCTGACTGGGTAGCTCCTCGGCTTCGAGAGCGAACAGGGCTTTGGGTTGACTCACGAGGCTGGCGAACGCGCGCCGCACACATTCACTGTCGAAAGTGAATAGATCGGCGAGGGTACTCTGCAGACCCGCTAAGGACGCGCCTTGCAGTCGCAATTCAGCCCCGTGCTCACGGGCCTCGAAGCCGAGCGTCTCGGGTTGCAAGGGACCACTCGGCGCGCGATCGACGGCGTTTAGAGCGAAGTGCATCGCGAGCTCTTTGAGGCTCGGAGCCCTGCAACCGAGCGAGAACGTCACGCACTCCCCCTCGGCCACGCCGTAGTGCGCAATGCGCGGAGGCAGGTACAGCATGTCGCCGGGTTCGAGCAGCCACTCCTGCTCCGCCACGAATTCGTCGAGGATACACAGTTCGGTGTCGCCCCGAAGTTTCGTCCGGTCGAAGCGCTGAGCGATCTGCCAGCGACGTTTACCTTGGACCTGTAGCAAGAACACGTCGTAGGAATCGAAGTGCGGGCCGACGGAGCCCCCGTCGACGGCGTAACTTGCCATCAGGTCGTCGATGCGCCAACTCGGCAGAAAGTCGAGCTGCCGTAGTACGCGGGCCAGCTCGGGCACGTGCACCTCGAGATCGGATACGAGCACCGTCCAATCCGTTTCGGGTAGAGCTTTGATGGTCGGCTTGGAGAGCGGCCCTCGCTCGAGTTGCCAAGTCGCACCTTCGCGCGTGATGAGCCGCGCCTCGACGTCCGCGCGCGTCGCCAGCGCGAGCAGCTCTTTGCGTCCAATGCCGAAGCGTGACTTGGGCAGTGCCGACCGACACAACAGCGGCTCGCGTTGCCAATGTTCGCTCAGGAATCGTTCAGCTGACAGCCCAGCTAGGAACTGGCGAGATGTGGTCATCATCGGCTGGGTCACTATTGGCTGGCCTCGAGCGCACAGCGATAGACTGATAACTTGCCGCCACGAACGGCCGCCAGAAAGCGTCCGTTTGCAGAGAAGCCAAGCGCCGTGGGAAGACCACGAACGCGAGGCGTTTCGCTCTCTAGCTCATCAGGCAAGTTGGCGCGTTCCAAAACGCGTGCGGTACTAGTGTGCGTATCGAGCAACAACAAGTCTTCGTTGCCAGTGAAGGTGGCCGTCAGCCCACCACTCGGATGCAGCGCTCCGGGTAACTGGATGTAACCGCCGGGGTACTCTGGATCGGGGACGAGCCAGCCACCGTTTACGTAGCTGAGACGTGACAGGGCTTCCAGCGGCGCCGTTGCCGCGCGCAAGCGCTTCAACGACGGCACGCTGAGCACCAGTGTGTCCGCGTCGAAATGCCCTGGCTCCAGATCGATGAGATTGCCGCGGATCATCGAGAGCATCACGCGCTTGCCATCGGGGGTCGCGTCGATCTGCCCGCTCGGACCCGACAAGGGTTGCGTGAACAGGACTTGGCCGCTCAACACGTCGATGTAGCGCAAGGCAGGGCTGTTGTCGGCGATCAGAGCTACGTCGTCCAACAGGAACATGCGCGTCGGGCAAGCGTTGCCTTCGAGGGAAACGGTTTCGGGGTCGCGATCGAGCGCGTCGAGCGACCAGTGGTCGAGCTCCGTGTGGTCGCGCGCGCAGCGAACCCGGACCAGGTATTGGTGATCATGAGTGATGCCGAGCGAGCCTGCGCTCAACGCCAAAGCGGGCAGGACGTCGTCTTTGGGCCAGAAGCGCTGCAAGAACTCGCCCGAGACGGCATGCTCGCTGACGAAGGACTTCCATGGCGGCAACACGCTACCGTCATCGGTCGCTTCGGTACGAGGGACTGCATGACTCGCGCCCGTTGCCAATTCGAAGAAGGCGCTCGTCGGCGGGTACGTCATGCGCATCCAGCCCAGGCGCTCGTTGTTTCGACTGGGCACGAGCCAGGAACTCGCGGTCGTGGTGTCGCTGTCTTCGAACCAGCTCCCACTCGTCCAGTCGGCTGAGTCGGCGCAGCTTACGGGGCTGTCCGTGCTTGGCTGGTCGCTCGGCGTCTCGTTGCCGTGCGTGTTTACCTCGGACGCTTCGTGCGGGCGCAGCGTCTTGTCATCGGCGTCCCAGAGACCTTCGGTCGCCCCGCCGCAACTCAGCAAAAAAAGAGCAGCCAGCGCGCTCCGACTTGGCATCGTGGTCATCCTACAGCACGGAACGGGTTGAGGCCGCCAGGAAGCGGTTTCCAAGTGGCGCAGGCAAAACGCGCCATTGGGGTCCCGGGTGTACGCGTTTCTTGCCTACAACCCTTGAAACAGGCCCAAAACGACGAGACAGCTCGGCTCCCGGTCGGTCATACTCAGCGCGTGCTTCGGTCGTCGCGATGGGCGCGCAGGCCCCTGGTGTCGTTCGTGGTATCACGGCGTCTGCGATTTGCTCTTCTTGCGGCAGCGCTTCGGTCACTGAAGCTGGTCGTAGCATTGGGGCTGTTCGTAGCTGGCGTTCTTGGGTGCGGGGGACGGCGCGTCGATCTCGTGACCCTGGATCATTCAGCTCACCCGCCGCCGGCGGGCAGTACGCCGCTCGATGCCATGCGATTTGGGCGGGTATCGGCGCGGCGCTCCGGGTGGTGCGGGTTACGCGAGACGAACGGGGATCTCGTGTGTGTGACCGATGGCGTCATCTCTGAGCAACAGAGCGGTCCCTTCGCCGATTTGGATCTGATCGATTCGGGGGATTGGAGTTACCGCTGCTTGCTCCGACCCAACGGGCAAGTCGTATGCGATGGTCAACCCGACTTGAGTGTTCCGCTGGCGAGCTTCCAGTCCGTCGCGGTGGGCTTGCACGCGGCCTGCGCCGTGGGCGACCAAGCATTGGACTGTTGGCGACCTGCGGCGCTGCCCCAGATCGCGGCGTCGGGTGCGGTGAACGTGCTCGGTTCAGTGCAAGAGGGTAATGTCTGCTGGAACACGAACGGCGTTTGGTCGTGCCAGGGCGTGCAGGGTGAACGCTGGTTGCCAGCGCCGGGCAACTACTCGCTCGCGTTGGCGACGCGCGACGGCGCTTGCGCGGCGATCGTGCCGTTGGCGCCTGGCTTGCCGAGCGGGCTGCCCCCCGACGTCGATGCCGCTCTGCACACGGCTCAGATCAGCTGCTTCTCTGCTCAAGGCATGAGCAACAAGCTCTTGGGGTACTTCTCCGTTTTCGACGTCGGTCCGGACGCGGATGGCTGCGGTTACGATTCTGCGAGCAGCACGGCCGTATGTTGGGGGCACCTGGGCGGCGCCGTGCCGTCGCGGACGATTGGGCCGTATCTCGCTGTTTCGGTAGCAGACGCGCAAGCGTGTTGGCTCGCTGCGAGCGGCGTGGTCGAGTGCGCTGCGCCGCCCTGAGACTTCAGCGGGCAGCGTCCAGTGCGTCGAGTACGGCCTTGGCCTGCGCTTGACGGTACGAGCCGCTCGGCGCTTGGGCGAACGGCTCCAAGTTCTTGCGCCCCGCGGCGACTTGTCCGTTTTGCAACTGCAAGAGCCCCAGATTGTAGCGAGCTTCCGGCACGAAGCGTCCATTCGGGAATGCGGACAAGTAGTGTTCGTACGCGCGCATCGCCGCTGAGGGTGACGGAGCCGCTGAGGGCGAAAGAGCGGTGTCAGGTGAATGACCCGTCGCGCCGAAATGCGCGTCGTGGGCGCGCCGGAACTCGACGAGTTCGGGATCCGGCGCCCTGAGTGCGGGCTTGGCGCCACCATCGCGATGCCGTTGAGCGTGCACCGAGGCCAGGCCGCGAGCCGCGCGCCCCGCACCGAGCACGTCGTTCGGCAAAGCGACAGGGCCAGCGGGTTCGTGGACCTCGCCGCTCAGGACGGGTGGGGCTTCGAGCAGCGGCGGTTCGATAGCCAGGGGAGCCGTGCTCGCGATCGCGGGCGCGGCGCTAGTGTCGACGGCACTGCCGTTTTTGGCTGAAGGCAAATGCCGATCGCGTTCTGCCTCCGCGCGTTCGGGCGCGCCAAACAGCACTTCACCTACCACCGCTACACCGTGAGTGACGCCGCCCCAGACGTGGTGCCACGAGCCGCTGCCCGCGGCCCAAGCACTGCCGGCGATCAAGGCAACCAGTGGGGAGAAGCCAACCCAAACGAACAGTCGCTTGCGTCGCTTCTGATGCAGCTGACGCATGATGCGCCCGCGCGTGAAGCCGGACCCCGGGTTTTGACCCGTGTGCTCCTCGCGCAGCGTGCGCGCCGCTCGGCTCAACAAGTCGCGTTCGCTCATCGGAATCCCTCCGCTTCGAGTGCCGCTTGGAGCTTCTTGCGCGCGTGAAATAGCCGGGTGCGCATCGTGGCTTCTGGTGCGCCGGCGATCGCCGCGGCTTCGGCCGCGGAGTGGCCCTCGACTTCGCAAACGACGAAAGCCACTCGTTGATCGAGTGGCAGACCGTCCATCGCGCGTTGCAGGGCCATGAGGAAAGATTGGTGTTCGGCGGCGACGTCGGGGCGCGCCGCGCTGGGAGTTGGTTCGAGAGCGAACCGGTCCAGAGTCTTGCGGCGTCGCGCCGCACTGCGTACGAAGTGTCGCGCGTGATTGATCACGACGCCAGTGATGAAACTGCGCAGCGAGCTGTCGCCGCGAAACCCGCCCAACGCGCGGGGCAGAGCCACGAACACTTCCTGGACCAGATCCTCGGCCAGTTCACGATCGCCGACCAAGCGTGCCGCAAAAGCGCGCACCGCTTCGTGATGCAAGTCGTACGCTTCGCCGACGGCCGAGGCCTCTCCACGCCGCAAGCGGTCGGTCAGATCGTCGCGCTCTTCCTCGAATGGCACTTCGGGGGCCTGCATGGCACTGCTGAAGCGATTTGTCGTCGACCAAGTCATTCGCGCCCCGGATCCAACGTCCGTTCCCGCACCGACGCGCGGCGTTCAAAGCGAACCCAACAAAAGCCCAAAGCCATTGGCTCGTCGGCCAAGAGCGCCCGCGAAGGATGCGGCTGAATCCAATGGATTCACTAGCTTGGAAGCATAGCCTGTGACCTCGGGCGATTCTGAAATCGACGAAGGCACAGCCTCTCAAACGAGGTGTCCCGCGAACAGCACGCCGGCGACCGTGAAGTAGATCACGAGTCCAGAGACGTCGACCAAGGTGGCCACGAAGGGCGCCGAGGCGCTCGCGGGGTCCCAACCCGCGCGTTGAATCAACAGCGGCAACATCGAACCGGCCAACGTGCCCCAAGTCACGACGCCCACCAAGCTGACCGCGACCGTGAGAGCTGCTTCCAGCGAGTGGGTGCCATAGGTTTGGAAGATCGCCTGCCAGAGCAGCACTCGCGCAAAGCCGATCGTCGCCAAGAGCAGACCGAGCGCGAGTCCGACCAGTAGTTCGCGGCGCGTGATTCGCCACCAGTCTTGCATGGTGACTTCGCCCAGGGCCATGGCGCGAATGATCAAGGTCGTAGCTTGCGATCCCGAGTTACCGCCGCTCGAGATGATCATGGGCACGAAGGTCGCGAGCACCACCGCGCGCGCGATTTCGTCTTGGTAGTGGGCCATGGCGCTGGCGGTGAGCATCTCGCCCAAGAACAGCGCACACAGCCAGCCGCCGCGCTTCTTGACCAGCGCGAGCAAGCCCGTCTGCATGTAGGGCGTGTCGAGCGCCTCCATACCACCGAGTTTCTGGATGTCTTCGGTGGCTGCCTCTTGCACGACGTCGACGATGTCATCCATCGTGACGATGCCCTTCATGCGCCCCTCGGAATCGACCACCGGCACGGCGTTCAACGAATTGCTCGTCATGATGCGCGCGACCGACTCTTGATCGAGTTCTTCGGCCACACTGACGACCTCGGTGCGCATCACTTGGTCGAGCGCCTCGGTGCTTGGCGCGGCGAACAAATCGCGAAACGACACCACACCTTTCAAGTGCTGCTCTTGGTCGAGCACGTAGGCGTAGTAGATCGTCTCGACTTTGGCTTGCGCTTGGCGGCGCAGATAACGAATCGCCTCGCCCACCGTCATGTCCGGCCGCAAGCGCGCGAAACGCGGGCTCATGAGCCCGCCCGCCTCGTCTTCGGCGTAGGCCATCAGCGCCGCCACCTCGCGTCGCGACGGGCCATCCAGCAAATCGAGAAAGCCGGAACGTTCGTGTTCGTCCAAATTCTGGATCACGTCCGCCGCATCGTCGGGGGCCAGGGAGCGCAGCCACACGCGCCGCTCTCCGCCGGGCAGAGCTTGGAGCATCTGGGCCTGCTCCTGCGCACCCAAGGACGAGAAGAAGCGATCTGCGTCAGCGTGGCGGATCTGATGGAACGCGTCCACCTGCTCCGTTTGAGTCAGCTGCGGCCAATTGGCGCGCAACTCACTCGACATCGAGGGGCGCGGCTCAGTCACGACGACCTCCGTCGTGCGGCAGTTGCTGGAGTTGTGCGGCGATCGCTGGGCGCTGCGATCTCGTGCGGGGGCGCATGGTCTGCTCCTCGGCGATCCGAGTTGCGCCACACGCAGCTCGGTCGCCTAGCGCTGGTAACTTGGGGAAGAGTTGCCTTCGGACATGAACGATCCGTCGCACACGTGCGACGCGGCCGCTCTTACCACGGCGCGCGAGCAGGGCAAGTCTTGGATCACGATTGTTCTGAAGAAAAACAAACGCCCCTTACGCCGGTTCAAAACAGAGCTCCGGGATCAGAGCCGATGGCGTTCAGAACAGCTCGATGCCGAGGCTGCCCTCGGGCGCTGCATCCTGCGAGAAGCTGCTGCCCAAGTGCAGGACGTGCCGCGCGCCGCCGCCCGCGAACACCGCAAACCACGGCGTGACGCTGAAGCCGAGCAGCGTGCGGTAGCGCAGGGTGAGTGTGTCCGTGTTCGGTGCGTTCACGGTGCCCGCGTCGATGTCGACGTAGAACCTTTGCAGCGGAATGCGCCCGCCGATGCTGGCTCCCATTTCGTAGTGTTTGCGTGCGTCGGGCGCGTAACTCAAGGTGGGCATGGCGTACAAAGGTTTCGAATAGAAGCGCGCGCCCATGCTCAAGCGGCGGTCCGTGTCGACCCAGCTCACGAGCTGCACTTTGCCCTCCTGGCTGTATGTCACCAGGCCGATCGACGCACCTTCGACTTTCTTGGCGACATTGACGAGGCCGAGCTGCAGACCTTTGACGTCCCCGCCGATGTTGACCAGGCCGAGCTGAGCTCCCTTGACGGTGCTGGCGATGTTGAGATTGCTGATTTGCACGCCGTTCACTTCGCCCGGCACCAAATTCAGCAGCGCGGAGAACTGGGCCCCTTCGAGATCATGGGCATAGTCGAGGACTCCAGCGGTCTGAAGTCCCTGAAACTTACCGGCCGCGATGCTCACGTGCCCCCCGATTTGCGCGCCCCGAAACTCGAGCGCGCTCGAATAATTGACCGAGCCTGCGACGCTGAAAGCGCTGCGTGCTTGTCCGGTGTGAATGTCAAATAGGCCTCCGACGCTCATGCCGGTGTGGGGACCGCGTTCGAGCACGCCGAGACCTCCGACGAGGAACGCCCGAGAATTTTGATCGACTTGCAGCACGACGCCGTCGACGCCGAAGCCATCAATGGCGCCCGCACGCCCGTACAACAGACCGAGCTCGAACTTGAACCTCAACTGCGGGGCGTCCGGGTGCAGGGCGATCGGATGAAACAGGCTCAGATTGACCCAGTCGTCGCGCAGCGGTTTCTCGTCGCTAGCGGCCGTGAGCTTGGGCTCGTCCTTTGGTTGTGGTGGTTTTGGTTTCGCTGGCTCGGCCTTTACGCTGGCTGGGGCTTCGGCTTTCGGCGCGTTTGCAGCTTCGGCGGCTTGGGCCGCCGCGGCAGCTTTCGCCTTACGGTCCTGTTCCAGCTGTGCCAGGATTTCGCCCGAATCATCGCGCGCCAAGTTACCGGCCAAGAGCGCCACCACTTCGGGTACTTCGTCGGCGCGACCCGGCGCAAGCACGCTGCGCGAGACAGGGGCCCCGGATTGCGCCAGGTACGTCACCGTTACCGTTTGCCCGGCGCGCGCAACGACTTCGAAACGCGCGGCGGCATGCGCCGGATCGTCCGCGACCTCCGCGTCGAGTTCATGGGCGAGGGCCCGACTCACGCTCTTCGGATCGAGTTCGAGCCC
>DATAHU010000141.1:0-5348 GCA_036263015.1 Polyangiaceae bacterium
TCCGCTTGCCCGCGGAGCTCGCGGGGTGGGCATCGTATTTCGTGAGCGGCCGGCGCATCTGATGGGTCTCGTTTGCGAGCGGCAGGAGGCGCGAGCAAAACGCACGAGGTCCCTTCGCGCCACTCTCTGCCGAACCTGAACGGAGCGCAGCAACCACCACGCGCTCCACCCTGCTGGAAACGAGGATTTTCAATCCCGGCTCCGCGGGATGTAAGTGCGCCTCGCTCGACACTTTCAAGCCAACACCGAACGTCGTCGTCCAGTCCTGTCGATCGTTTTTCTGGGACAGCAATTCATCACGAGGCAGCACGACAAGCCTTCTGATCTCGACCACGACTATCTGCTAACTGTCTTCGCCGCCCTCGTTGCGACCGCAGCAGCGTCATGAATTCGTGGGGATCCCTCAGACAACGAGGTTAGACCTCATTCGAGTCTCGGTGGTCTTCCCCCGAACGAGTTCAAGAGGAAATTCTAAATCCATTCAACAACGCGAGAGGCCAGTTTGTAGTTTTCCGTGGTCCAAGGTTCCCGGTCTCGTCAAATTCACGCCCACTGATTCGCCGGAAGAGCCGAATAGAATAGTTATTTAAAAGTTAAACCCAAAATCAAATCCTGGTTGAATAAAGTAGTTGGGCCATTTTTGTTCTACTGCTTTGAAAGATTCTGGAACACCGGTTCTTAGAGGCCAATAACTTATTCCAATTGCTGGTTCAAAAAAGAAGCGGTCTTCAAAAAACGCAAACTGGTAACCTAAATAGAAGTCCAGGTATAACGTGTATCCATTTCGGATCTTCTTTCGACTCTCGTCGAAGTATTTCTCAAAAGCATTTAGTGCATAAACGGATGTATAGACTCCTTTCCACCAAAACCGCTGGTATCCTAACGTGGGCGCAAGTATGCGGGCATGGCCGGGATAAGCATCTTCCGTGCTGTCAAATATTTTTCGCCAAGGTGTGCCCAAAGGCCAATCGTAGACTGATCTTTTGAATCTAAAATGCACAACATCTTTAGATGTTATTCTGTATCCAGCGTTCAGTTGTACATACTCAGGGTTGTGTTCTTTAACAAGATTCCCCAACAGATATAGGGTACTCCCAAGATACCACCTTTTGTAAGCGTTGTCTGGCTCAGCATTTTGTGCATTCGCCTTTGAACTGTTTGCCAGCATGAAGGCGAGTCCAATCCATAAAGCTTTCTTTTGCATATCTTTTTGGGCTTTCCTGATGTTCGAGTGGGTGCGTGAGCGGTCGCTCACGGGGTGATTCTCCGTCGGTGAGGCTGCTCGTGTTGCGGGGGTGGTCGCAGAGCGGCCGGGGAAGCTGGGGGGCGAGCGAGGTCGGAGCGGAGTTTTTCGGGTGCAGGCTTTCGGGTGCCGAATCAGCTTTCACCCGTGCGCGGATCGAACCGCGGGAGCGCTCTTTTCGAGCCGTTGGGACTCGAGCAAGGGCTCTTGGGCGTATGCGGGTGCGGAAAGGAGGACGGCAAATCCCACGGCCGCGCTGAACAGAAGATGGCTGGTTCGTCGCAAGGAAACCTCGGGCGCGGCGATTCACGGCTGCGCTACTTCGGTATTCCTATCGGTTCGCCACGAAGGCCGCCGCTCCGAGCGGGAGCATTTCAGCTCCGAGCGGGAGTATTCGAACCGCCCGCGCCGGGCGTCAGCCGACGTCCGAAGGATTCACACCGAACTGCTTGCGAAAGGCCCCGGCGAACTTGCTCGGATTGGCGTAGCCCACGCGTTGAGCCACTTCGGTGATGGTATAGAGGCGCCGGCGGAGCATGCGGTGCGCCTCTTCCATGCGGTGATGGCGCAGATACGCATAGACCGAGCTTCCGAACAGCGTCTTGAAGCCCGCTTTGAGCTTGACCTCATTGAGGCCCGCGCTGCGCGCCAATTCGGGCAAGCTCGGCGGCTCCTCGACGCGCCCGAGCAGGATACGGCGCGCTCGCTCCAAGCGCTCGATATCGTACGGAGACAGCAAAGGGGATGCGGCGCGCTCGGCGTCTTCGAGCCTGTCCACCATCACCGCCAAGAGCTCGAGCCCCTTGGCCTCGAGATAGATCTGACGGGAAATCCCCCGGGCGTCGCAGTAGACGATCTCGTCAAGGAGCCGAAACAACTCCGGGCCCATCGGCTGCTCCAAGCGCGGATACGCCGCGGCGGCCGAGACGACGCGTGCGATCGATGCGGGCAAAGCCTGGGTACCGAGCAGCTCGTTCAGGCGCGTGCCGTCGATGTTGAGACAGATGTGCTCCTGGAATTCGCCGTCGCTCCGCTCGCTGAAATCGCACTCGAGCCGCACGGGTCGCTTGACCTGGCCGACGTGGAATACGCCGCTGCCAAGCACGTAGTTGGCGCCCTCGTTCGTCCTGACCCGCGTGCCCGCGCCCCGCGACAACACGAATTCGAGCCGCGAAGGAGAATTGTCGAAGACCATCAACGACGATTGCTCCCAGCGAAGCCGCGCCGCGGTCAGGGCGATGCCCGAGCGCAAGTTGGTGGCGCTCACAGACCCCGAATTGCCAAAGAGATCCCAGCTCAACCGGCGCTCGAACGGACTCAAGAGCTCGATTCCTACTCCGCCGTCCTGCAGCCGCTGCGCAAACCGATCGACATCTTGATCGCTGCCGTCGAGCTGCGTCAACATTCCGCTCTTCTAGCACGAGGGAGAGGGTGAGCCAAGCGGGCTCGGGTAGCGCTGCGAGGCGATGGTACAGCGCGATTTCGGCGTGTTGGTAGGTGCGAAAACCGTACGCAATTCTGGTCGTGATTCGCGCTTTGTTGTTGAAGCCAAGGGTGGCGCCGGTTGCGAGCTGACCGCGAGCGCGAAACCAGTCTTGAGGTTGCACTGCAGCAGCTCACGCATTCGGCCGCGCTGTGAGTCGGTGAAGTTGCGCGGGTTCTTGAGTAGAATCCAACGCGTCTTGGTCAAGATGGCATGCTTACCCTTGGCGCGCAGTTGGCGCATCTCGTCGCGACGCGTCAAGTCGATGGCTCTGCTCATCAGCTGCATCACGTGAAATCGGTCGAGCAGGTGAATGGCGCCGCTACAGCGTTGGCGGACCACCTGGCGAAACGCCTTCCACATGTCACTGGCGATGAATAGCAATGACGCGGCTCGCTGCTTGCCGAGCATGTCGAAGAATTGGTGAAAGCTCGAGGCCGTGCGATCGCGCGAGATGCAGCAGACGACGGCATCCGTGATCGAGCTGGTACACCATCGTCAGGTACTTGTGCCCCTTCTTCCACGACAATTCGTCGACACCAATCGCGCTTATCGAGGCTTCTGTGCTCCAACCCCCAGTGCACAGCGATCTCGACTGCGCGAAACACGGTGTCCCATGTGGCGCGGAAGCGACGCGCTGTCTCTTTCCAAGACAGCACCTTCGCCTAGTCTGTAGTGAGCGGCGTTTCGGAGTGCGTGCCTTATTCCTTGGGGAAAACGAGACAAGCAAGCACGGCCGTTTGCATCGCTCTACCGCCGTCTCGTCGGTCGGAGCACCCGACGCAAGGAGTAGGAGCAGCGTCTGGATGTGGTCATGCGACGGCGCGCGCGTGGAAGGTTAGCGGAGGTGCGCGGCTCCATTCGATCGGAATAGCGCGCAGTGACCTCCTGCACTTGGACAGACGCAGACGTCTCTGCCGGTAAGCAGCAAGAGGCGGTCTTCCCAACTGGCAGTGCGCTGCTCAGAGCGTGGCTGTTGCAGCACATCGCGACCGAGCCGTCGTTTTGCGGGTGACGCGTTGAGACCGATATGGCGAATCTTGTGGAAGCCATCGGGCAGGACGTGTTGGACGAGCCGTCGCAAGAACTCGATAGGCTGTAGGGTCGCGGTCTTGCCGCCTTTGGTCTTGAACATGACTGAATGATCATCGACGAAGAGCAAGCGGCTATTGGCAATGCCGACACGGTGGGTGTAGCGACCGAGGTACTGCATCACGGCGTTGCCGTTGTCGAACGATGGCTTGGCGTAGCAATGCCACTTCTTCGGTAGACGGTTGATGAGCGACGCAAAGCCTTCGGGGTCCCCGAAGTCATTGAAGCGAGCAAAGTCACCTCGGCGGTACGCTTGCCAAAGCAGATCGAGCATCTTTGCGCGCATGACCAACGCCATGGCCCTGACCGGAAACAGGAACGAGCGACCTCGTTTGCGAAAGACCGTCTCGTCGCGAGAGAGACCACCAGCAGTGACGATCGCGTGCACATGCGGGTGAAAGGTCAGCTCGCGGGTCCAAGTGTGCAAGACGAGCGTGGCGCCGATGGTGGCGTCGAGATTACACGATCCAGGTTCAGCCCGGAAAGGACCGCGCGTGATGGCCAAATCGTCCGCACCCGATCAGGATCTGGTTTCGGCTTTGAAGCGGTTGAAGCTTGGCCGCATCACGGAGACCCTTGGCGATCGTCTCACCCTGGCGAAGAAGCAAGACCTGTCGTTCGAAGAGCTGCGGTTGCTCATTCTCACCGATGAGATTCAACGACGTGACAGCACCGCTGCCGATCGCCGCGCAGGACAAGCCAATCTCGATCCGCGAATGCGTATCGAGTTGTTCGACAAGGGCGCCAAGGTGAGCTTCAACAAGCGCATGCTCGCCGAGTTAACCAGTCTCCGCTTCCTTGAAAACCACGAGCACGTGGTCATCTTGGGCCCAGTGGGCGTCGGTAAGACGTTTGTCGGGACAGCTCTGCCGCACATCGCGTGCAAGCACGGCTACAACGCTCGCTTCATCCGCGCTGACGAGATGCTGCGCATGTTGCGCGCCAGTACTCACGAGATGCTGAGCTCGTCGCACTGGCAACGGTCGACCTGCTCGTGCTCGACGACTTCGCGTTGGAACCAATGAACAAAGAGGAGAGCAAGGACGTCTACCAGCTCTTCCTCGAACGCACTGGCCGTGCGTCGATGATTGTCACAAGTAACCGTGACACCGCCGAATGGATCAGCATGTTCGATGACGTGCTGCTCGCTCAAAGTGCGGTCGACCGCTTCAAGAACTCCGCCTTCGACTTCGTCATCGAAGGCGAATCATAACGTCCCAAGCTCAAGCCGACCTTGAGCCCTGACGGTCCACCGCCGCCGGCTCCGTCCCAGAAGCCGCAACGGCACCCGCGGTCACGTCGGCGCCACTAGTCGGGTTCAACATCGAACTCGCGCAAGTTCCAAAAGTCAGGCTCGCTATCTGTGGTCGTTCAGCCCGCTCCCCTGGACCCATGAGTCTGAAAACGGAGTGGCCCCATCTGGGTGCAAAGTGGCAGCCTCCAGGTTGGAGGTAAGTGCACAGTCTATGAGATGGGGCCTCCGCTTCACATTGGAAGCGGCGCTGGGCGGATGGTCGCGCACGTGCTGGC
>DATAHU010000142.1:0-40063 GCA_036263015.1 Polyangiaceae bacterium
CCCGGCTACGCCGACAGTGACCAAGGCGGTTTCCTGACGGAAGCCGTACGCAAGCGTCCATACTCGGTGCTTTTGTTCGACGAGGTCGAGAAGGCGCACCAGGACGTCTTCAATCTGTTGTTGCAAGTGCTCGACGATGGCCGGCTCACGGATGGTCGTGGGCGCCTAGCGGACTTCACCAACACCGTCGTGATCCTGACGAGCAATATCGGCTCCGAGAAGATCATCGAGGCCGATCCCACGTTGTTCGAGACGCGTGAAGGGCGCGATACCTTGCGTGGACGCTTGATGGAGCGGCTGCAAAACTTCTTCCGCCCAGAGTTCCTCAATCGCATTGGGGATACCGTGGTGTTTCGCCCGCTCGACAAGGACGACTTGTTGCGCGTGGTCGAGATCCAACTCGCGCGCATCGGCTCACTCTTGGCGCCGCGGGGCCTCACGCTCAACGTCGACGACGCTGCCAAGCGTTACCTCGTCGATAGGGGCTACGAACCCGCATTGGGCGCACGCCCGTTGCAGCGCAGCATCGTGCGCAATCTCCAAGATCCACTCGCTGAAAGCCTGTTGCGCGGTGGGTTTACCCCCGGGCAAACGGTCAACGTCGTTTGCGAGGGCGACGCGCTGCACTTTCGAACGAGCTAACCCGCGGCCTAAATGCGCGCATAGCTCGCGTCAGTGCCCTGATGACGAACGTAGAGCAGGTCGAGCTCTGCCAGCGTCTCTGCCGACAAGCGACGTTCGAGCGCGTCGATGGCGTGGTCGAGATGCTCGACGCTTGCCGGGCCTATGACGACCGAGTCGACGCCTGGCCGCGATGCGAGCCAAGCAAACGCCAACTCTGGGAGCGAGAGATCGAGCTTCGCGGCCAGCGCGCGGTAGTCGTCCAGGCGCCGAAATTGTTCAGCGGAGTAGTAGCGGCGTTGATACATCGGATTGTCGTCAAAGCGCGACCCCGGCGTGACAGTGCCCATCTGGTGTTTACCCGAAAGCATCCCTCCAGCCAGTGGATTGTAGGCGGTCGTGTGCAGGCCGTAACGCTTCGCAAAAGCGAAATACTCGAGCTCGAGTTGGCGCACGAGCAAGTTGTACATCTGCTGTGCCAAGATCGGACGGGTGACCCCTGCGACGTCACAGTAGTGGATCATTTCCAAAAGCTGCCAGGAAGCGTAGTTCGAGGTCGCCCAGGCTCGAATCTTACCCGCCTCTAGTAGTTTGCCCATCGCCGCTACACTCTCTTCGATGGGAGTGCCTTGGTCTGGCACGTGTAGGAAATAGAGATCGAGATAGTCCGTGCCGAGTCTTTCCAAGCTCTCCTCGCAAGCTTGAATGATGCGCGCGCGTGATAGTCCTTCGGAGCTGCCACCCGCTGCAATCAAGCCACTCGCGACGCCACCGATTCGCGACAATCCCACCTTGCTCGCGATCAGCGCGTGCTGGCGCTTGCCTCGCAGCGCGCGTCCCAAGATGCGCTCGCCTTCGCCCGCGACGTAAGCGTTGGCGGTGTCGAAGTGAACGACACGGCGTTCTAGCGCGCGGTGCACGAGCCGATGTGCTTCCGGTTCGGGTGTGCGCTTGCCGAAGTTCATCGTGCCAATCACGATCGGCAACGCCAAGGTCGTGGAATGCCTGAGTTGGGCCCAAGCCTGCACTGACGGCGCGGTCGCGCTCATGGGGGCAGTCGCAGTCATGGGCCGAGTCTCACATCCTGGACGCCGCCGTTCAAGTCAGTGTTCGCAGCGCGATTGACGCCATACCGAACTGTGCCGCACACCGTTCCAAGTGTGCTATCGACGAAAGTTCAGTCAGAATGACTCGAGTTTCAGGTAGCCCACTTGGACCAAAAGCATGAAAGCATCGATTGTTGCGTTTGGGGTGCTGGGCGTCGTCGCTCTCGGCTGCGACGGCGGCGCGAACTCCGATCGAGCTAGCACGAACGATCCCACGGGCGACTCGTCGGGGAGCGGGAAAGTAGACACAAGTGTTAACCCTTCATCGCCATCGGAGGCGACGGGTAAGCCCGCGTCTCCCAGCCCTCAATCGAGCAGCGATGACGGCGAAGCGGGGCCTGGTTCCAACCCTGGCGCTGATGACCCGCCAACGACACACGATCCCGTAGGCGAGCCCGACGGCTCGGGGTCGCCCGACGGCTCGGGCGGCGCGGGCAGCACTCAGCCCTCGGATCCCAGCGCGACCACAGAGACCACGATTTGCCGCCAATACTTCGAAGCCATCTGCGCGCGCATCAGAGAATGTGACGCGCCCACGTTCCGCCCTTGCGAAAGCCCGGCGGATCTATGTCCGGACGCGCTGTTCAGCGAAGGCAGCACCTGGACGATCGACGACGTCAATTCCTGCATCGACACCTGGAAGACGCAAAGCTGCGACGACTTGATGGTTGATCAGTGGCCCGCGTGCAGCCTGCGCGCGGGTGAACGCGGCGACGGCAGCGCGTGCGTCTTCGACGCGCAGTGCCAATCCGCGACCTGTATCGGCGGGATCATTCCGGGCTATCAGCTGACGTGCGGTCGGTGCGCCCAGCCGTTGGCTCGGGACAGCGCTTGCGACCAAACGACGGGCTGTCCCCATGGACAGCACTGCGAGTCGAACCTGTGTGTCGACTTATTGCCACAGGTTAATGTTGACGCCGGTAGTCAGCCCGTGGAACCCGCGTGCGACGACACCAAGCCTTGTCTCCCGGGGCAAGAATGCAGAATGGGAAGCTGTGTCGGCGTGCGCGAAGCGCCTTTGCCGTTGAATGCTCCCTGTTCCGAGTTCACGAAATGTGAGGACGGCTTGGTGTGCGAGATCGAACTCGTGCCTGACGATGAGGACGAGCCCGACGTCGGAACGTGCCAACCCAAAGGAACGATCGGAGGTCCGTGCACGCCAACCTTCGTCGCAACCGGTGCTTGTGAAGAGGGAGGTACTTGCGACGGAAGGCCAACGGGTCAGTGCTTCCCGCTGGTCGAAGTCGGCGGAAGCTGCGGTTACAAGCAGTGCGTCGAGGGAGCTTTCTGCCAAGTGCTCGGCATCGACGAAATCGAGTCGTATCTTTGCTACGAGCGTTTCGACGAGGGGGAGCAGTGCTACATCGAAGACTACGATTTTGTCTGCAAGGACGGCCTCGAGTGCAACTGCCCAACGCCCGGCTGTCAGGAGCCAGTCTGCGTTGCCGTTGGTCAGCCGGGCGATGCTTGTGATCAGGCCAACCCCTGCGCTGCGGGTCTCACTTGCCGCGCGGGAGCATGTCAGGGAATCGCATACGATCCCAACGCAGAGCCCGCTGCTCTGGGCGAGCCGTGCGCGCGCGGCTGGGACTTTGGGCGCGTCGCGGGTAACTGCTACACCGACGATCCGAGCGTCGAATGTCTGTGCGTCGACAGCGTTTGCTCGACTTCGTACTGCGCCGCCCCGGTGGATATCGCCGGACAATGTGATTCCAGCACCTCTATCTGTCGTCAGGGGTTACGTTGCGACAGTGGCTCCTGCGTGCCCGTCGATTCTCAAGGTATCCTGGCGGACGCCTGCGGGCCGTGAAGCCAAGCGCAACGCAAGAAGGCCGCGCGAAACTCGTCCGCACGGCCTCCGCTCAGAAGCTCGCAACTTCAGCGATTGAAGCGCACATTGACTCGCATCGCGGTCTTCACGGCTTTGCCATCGCGGTCCAGACCGGGATTGAAGTGCTGATGTTTCATGCAAGCCGCAGCGGCGGCCCCGAAGCCTTGGCTCTTGGGACTTTCGCTCACGACATCGGCACGACCGACGCTGCCGTCCCGCCCGATCACCAGCATGACGGAAACGCTAGCGCGATCGTCGAGCGCGCTGCCCGGGAAGTATCCGCGACACGGATCGTCGACTGGTAACTCTGGACGTCTACCCAGATCGGCCAATGCCGCAATGGCCTCGGGTGCAGGCGCGGCCGATGGTGGCATCGGCACAGGACGTATCTGAGCCGCTACACCGCGGCCGCCCGCTTGGCCTTTGCCGCCGACCGCAACGACGCCGTATCCGAGCCCCGTCGCGGTCGGATCGCTCGTGAAGTCCAAGAGATCTGCGTTGGCGTTCGCGGCGGTAGGCGCTGCGGTGACGACGGGCGGAGCGGCGGCGGGTGCCGGCGGCGGGGGCGCTTTCGGTTCAGCCTTCGGCGCTTCGTGCGTCGGTATGCTGGGGCGGACGGGCTCGGACTCTTTGGGCGCTGGCAACGGCGGAGGCTCGGTCGCAGGGGGCGGCGGCGCCATGAATTCGATGTCCATGGGTGGCGCGTTGGGTAAACGCGGCGCAGGAGTACCGGACGCCAGCGCCGCGGCCGCAACGTGGGCCGCGGTCGCCAACGCGACGGCGACCAGGCCTTGCGCGCGCAACGGCCGTGCGCGTCGGAATACGTCGGATACGAAGTCCGAACTGGGGAGCGTGGAGGGAGTCATGCAGAGCCTCTGGGGGTGATCAAGGATGTTGCGCGGGAGCCAAGGGTTCGGCAGCGAAGGCGATGCGAACGATTCCCGCCTCGCGCACACTGTCCACGACATGCATGACCGCGCCATGACTCGTCTGTTTGGAGGCGGCGATCAGAGTGCGCAATTCGGGCGTCTCGCGCAACTGCTTTTGGGCGATGGCCTTTAGCTGCGTGTCGTCGATTACCGGTTGGCCGTTGGCGGAGACATGGCCATCGGCATCCAGCGCGAGGGTCAACAGAGTCTGAGTGCCGCTGGCCGTTGAGGCCTTGGGCAGATCGAGAGGAATGCCTTGACCCGTGATCAACTTCGCGGTGACCATGAAGATGATCAACAGCACCAAAGTGATGTCGACGAGCGGGGTGACGTTGATGCCGGTGATGGCGTCTTCCGTGCCTTTGACTGCTTGTGCCATGTGATCAGACTCCCAAAGCGGGCTGTTCGAAGCGTTGTGAACTCGGAGTGCCCGTCGTGCGTCGGCTCTTGGGTTCGCTGGCTTGCGGGTCGACGACGGGGCAGACTTGTGTTTGCGCGGGAGAACGCGCCGCCAAGTGGGTCAGTAGGATGTGCGTCAAAGCTTCACAATTGCCCAAGGTCGATTTGATCTGACGCTGAAAGGCGTTGAACGCCGCCACGGCGGGAATGGCGACCGCCAAACCGATCGCCGTTGCAACGAGAGCCTCAGCGATGGCGCCCATCACTTCACTGCCGCCGCCACTGGCTGTCGCACTCTGCAGTTTATCGAAAGCCTGTACGATGCCAATCACAGTGCCGAGCAACCCAACGAACGGCGCGTTGTTGCCCAGCGTTCCGAGAAACGACAAGCGGCGCTCTAGCCGCATGCGCTGGATGGCCGTAGCTCCCGCCATTGCCTCCGCGACGGCCTCCTTGCCGCGTTCGAATTGTTGAAGCCCCGCGTGGACGATCGCGGATTCCACGGTTCTCGAGGCGGTCACCATCTGCAGTGCCTTGTCCAACTCGCCGCTCGCCAAGTGTCTGGCCAACGCTTTGGCAAAGCGCTCCAGATTCTCGGAGTGGGTCGCGAAGAACCAAGCCCGCTCAATCACGATGGCCACGCTGATCACGCTCAGGCCGATCATCAGGTACATGATTGGAGATGCGCCGACTTGCAGCATCACTTCTTTGGAACGCTCTACGATGTTCATTGTCGTTTCTTTCTTTGTGTTGAATCGAAGTAGGAGATTCGGCGTCTGACGCGACCTCGAGAGCCGTGCCGCATCCGAGCGCGCTCACCCCTAGAGCACGCAACGTGCCAGCGGCGCGTGATGCCTCGAGTTGTGCGAAGTGCCCGCGGGAAGCGGGTTTTCACAGCCGTAGCCAGGGTGACTTCACGCAGCTGTCCGCAATCGGACACTTGTCCGCGGGTCATCCAGCGTCACGAGCGCGCAACCGGACGCAAGCGGATGCTGGTCCGTCTACGGGTCTCGCTGTGCGTTACTCGGGAATAATCGGGTTCATCCACTCGACACGCCCTGACTTGGCGCTTGGCCCGGGGCTTGCTCATGGCGCCAACACAGCCCCATGAAGCACATCGTCTCTCTAGCAGCGCTGCTCGCCGTTGTTTACCCAGCAGCATCAGTTCAAGCCCAAACCGCGGATCAGCCCCAGGCGACACCTCCCCAATTAACCCATTCCATCGAACCTGAGTATCCCGCAACCCAAGTCGACCTCCAAACGACGGTAGTCGTCGGCTTGGCCCTGACGATCGACGTTACGGGTAAGGTCAGCGACGTCCAGGTGCTCGAGTCGGGCGGTCCGGACTTCGACGCCGCAGCATTGAAGGCGGCGCGCGAACTGGAGTTCAGTCCCGCCTTGCGCAATGGTGAACCCAGCGCCGCCAAAATCCCGTTTCGCTTCGAATTCAAACCCATTGCCGCCGCTCCAGCAGCAACTGCCACGGACGCCGTTCAAGCTCCTGTCGCGCCGACTGCAGCCCAACCAGCTGCGACGCCCGTTCCGGCATCGAGTTCACCTCCTTCAGCCACAGCGCCGTCCGCTGGGGCCAGCGACGAGACCCTCGACGTGGATGTCCAAGGACAACGCCCCGCAGAAGAGCCCACGCGTCGCGAAATCAGCAAGGCAGAAATCACGCGAATCCCGGGCACCAACGGTGACGCGATCCGCTCGGTGCAGAACATGCCCGGCGTTGCTCGACCCCCGGGACTCGCCGGCATGCTGATCGTGCGCGGTTCGGCGCCCCAGGATAGTCAGATCTTCGCTAACGGGGTGAACATCCCAGAGGCGTTTCACTTTGGCGGCGTCTCCTCCGTGCTGCCGAGCGAGATCCTCGACCGACTCGACTTCTATCCCGGTAACTTCGGACCGCAATACGGGCGCGCCATGGGCGGTATCGTCTCGCTCGAAACCCGTTCGCCGCGCAGCGACGGTCTGCACGGCCTACTGCAGCTCGACTTGCTCGACGGGCGCGTGCTCGCCGAAACCCCGCTCTCGGATTCGACTCGAATTCTGGTTGGCGCCCGGCGCTCTTGGGTCGACGCCTGGCTCGGTCCGGTGATGAAGAGCGGGGGCCTGGGTGTGAGCGTGGCTCCCGTCTACTACGACGGGCAAGTCCTGATCGAACATGACCTGACTTCGAAGACGCGTCTACGCCTGTTCGCATTCGGCTCGGATGATCGTTTGCGTCTGCTCAATCCGACGCCCGATCCTTACGATCCGTCGGATGGCGGCGGCTTGTCGCTGCACACGGGCTTCTGGCGCTTGGTCGCCAGCAGCGATACACGCCCCAACTCCGACATACGTTGGACGAACAGCATCTCCGTCGGTCAAGATCGCGAACAGTTCGCACAGGGCAACATCGACGTGCTCACCCAAGCCGTGCAGAGCGGACTGCGCTCCGATCTGCGCTGGCAACTCGGCAAACGCGTCGCGGCGGGTGCGGGCGTCGATGGCGAGTTCACGGCTTACGACGTGCATTGGCGCTTTCCGCAAATCGACATCGATAGCGGCCAAACCGATGGTCCGCTCTTTGGACGCCCCACTGCAGACGTCAAAGCCAAGGTGAATCGAACACGACCTTCACTCTACACGCTACTCGAGATCGAACCCATCGATCACCTGAAGCTCCTGCCCTCGGTCCGTGCAAATTATGATAGCGATACGACGAACGTCACGCTCGAGCCGCGCTTTTCGGCGCGCTACGACGTTCACCCCGAGTTCCCGCGAACCACGCTCAAGGGCGGCGCAGGCGTCTACTACCAACCCCCACAACCCTACGAGAGCATCGAGCCGTTTGGCACGAAGGGCGTGAGGAGCCCGCACGCGATTCACTACAGTTTGGGAATCGAACAAGAGCTAGCTCGACCCGTCGAGCTGAGTGTCGAAGGTTTCTACAAGGATCTGCAACAACTCGTCGTCAGTGCGCCGGCGCAAAACACCGAAGCCGCAGGCACGGCGTATGCGAACGTCGGCAAGGGCCGGGTTTACGGCGCGGAGCTCATGCTGCGCTACAAACCAGTCGACCGCTTCTTCGGTTGGATCGCCTACACGCTCTCGCGCAGTGAACGTCGCGACAATGCTTCGGCGCCGTGGACGCTCTTCGACTACGACCAGACGCACATCCTGACGGCCCTGGGCAGTTACAAGCTCGGGCGTGGCTGGGAGCTCGGGGCGCGCTTTCGTTACGTGACCGGCAGCCCGTATACACCATTCCTCGGTGGTGTGATGGACTTCGACGCGGGCGCTTACGCACAGGTCCAATCGCCGAACGTGAACTCATCGCGCGAGGCCAGCTTCCAGCAGCTCGATGTCCGAGTCGACAAGACTTGGCGTTTCAAGAGCTGGCAGCTCAGCGCCTATCTCGACGTGCAGAACGCTTACAACCACAAGAACACGAGCAGCCCTTCGTACAACTTCAACTACTCCGAAACCGCCTCGACGCCTGGCCTACCGATCCTTCCCATCGTGGGCGTGCGTGGTGAACTCTAATCTCGAATAACCGTCAGCGAAAGTAGCTCCAATGTCACCCTCCCAAATCGGAAATAGCCAATTGCTCGCCTCGCTGCTTGGACTGTGCGCTTTGCTCGCCAGCGCGTGCGGCAGCTCCTTCGACCCTGGCTCTCGTGTCGACTCGCTGCGCGTGCTCGCCGTCGAGGCTGATAAACCCTACGCACGCCCAGGCGAGACCGTTCACTTGCAAGCGCTCAGCCACGATCCAGAGCAACGTCCTCTGACTTGGGCGTGGGCCACCTGCAACAACCCCGTGAGCGCGAGCGTGGAGAGTTGTTTCGCCGCCATGGCAAACGAAGATGACTCGTCGACGGACCTGAAGTTGACGACTCTGGAGCCAGACGTCGTCGCCGAAACCGATGTCACGATCGGAATGGACGTGCTCGACGCCTTGCCCGAGGAGACCCGAGACCGCGCTGAAGTTGGCATCGTGAGCGTCGCCTGCCCCGGGCAGATCGTGCTCGAGCGATCTGCCACCACGACCATGCCGTTTGAATGCCACGACCCCGAGACCAAGCGTGAACTCGACTTGTCCGAGTTTCTCGTGGGGATCAAGCACGTGTTCGTGCGCGCCAGGGATCGCAACGCCAATCCCGTGCTCGGAAACGTTTCGTTCGATGGCAAGACTTGGCCGGCAGACGAGGTCAAGACGGTCCACGCTTGCGACACCACGGGCAATACTTTCTCCGAGTGCTCCTCCGCATTGAGCCATGCGATTTCCGTGCAACTTTCGAAGAAGAGTTTCGAGCGCGGAACGACCGAATTCGGGCGTCCTTTCGAGGAACAATTGATCGTCCAATACTATGCGACCGAGGGCATCTTCGAGAACGAAGTCAAGGTTGGGGAAGAGCCCACGACCAGGTTCGTGGCCAGAAGGGGAGCCAAGGGCAAAGAGATATTGCTCTGGATCGTCGCGCGAGATGATCGGGGCGGCGTGTCGTGGGTCGAACGTCGGATCGACGTCAAGTGACGCGTTGACCGCACTTTCAAGCGCGCGTGAGAGTGAGACGCGACCGCGTCAGCTCACGCGCGCGCGACGCGGGCCCCGGCAACGCGATGCGGATTGCGGCACCCCCGTCGGCTCGGTTGGCCAGGGCCACGCTTCCGCCATGCGCTTGAACGATCTCGGCCGACAACGATAACCCCATACCACTACCTCCAGGCTTGGTGGTGTAGAGCGGCAAGAGAGCTTGGCTCAACGCCTCCTCGCTGAAACCCGGGCCACGATCGAGCAGCTCGAGCTCTGAACTGCCATCCTCGGCCACGCGTAGCACCAGCTCGACCTCCCCCGCCGGGCTACCTGATTCGTGCGCGTTCTTGATCAAGTTCACGAGCACTTGTTCGAGCTGCACCGGGTCGAACCAAGCATCGTGCGTGGGCGTACTCGGCACTTTCAACTCGGGGTACAGCGTGCTCAACTGTTTCAACAGTGGTCCCCAAGACACGCGTTTTGGACTCGGAGTCGGCAGCCTGGCGAGGCGCGTGTAGCCTTCCAGAAACGCACCCAGATGCCGTGCTCGTTCTTCGATCGTGTCGAGCGCGCCCTCCAAGCGGTTCAAGTGTTGCGGGTGTTGAGCAATCATCCGCGCTGAGTGAACAAGCGAGGCAATGGGTGCTAGCGAGTTGTTCACTTCGTGGCTAATCACGCGCACGACGCGTTTGAGCACTTCGACTTCGCGCCGCCCGATCTCACGCGTCAAACGCTTCACGAGCAACAAGGTGTGCGGTTCACCTGCCAAGTCGACCTGGCGGCGCGAAAGATGGTAGTTTTCCCGCCAACCGTCGACTTCCACCGAGAAGATGCGATCGTTCTCGCCGAGCAGCGCTTCTTTGAGAGCGAGCGGTGCGTCGCTCACGATCCGAATGAAGTTGTTGCCCTCGGGAGCGTTGCCCTCGAAGAACAGGGCCCGTGCCACGGGATTCGTGTAACGAATCAAGCCGCCGTCCGAGTACAGGACTACTGCGTCGGGCACACCGTCCACGGCGGCCGCCGCAAAGTCGATTTGTTTGGCGGCACGCGGCTCGCTCCCGCTGGGCGACACGGCGCGACGAGCAAGTGAGACGCGCACACCGTGCATGCTCGCGATCAGCGCGGCACCCGCAAACGCAGCAACCACGGTCGCCACCGGCCCACCAGACTCGACGAACGTGGCCCAGCCCAATCCAGCAAGGCCCCCAAGCCCAAGGGCGACGCTGAGTCCGACGCTGCCGGCACCAACGCTACTGACTCCAATCTCACTGCCCGTACCACTACCTCCGATCCTCGGCTCGAGTTCGGACGCGCGGGAAGTCTTCTTGGCTTCGGCGGGAGACGCCTGCGACACCTGCGCAATCTACTCGATCCGTGAGCACTCTGCGCGCTTTTCGTCGTCCCGAGCGCGTTTCAGTAGACTGCTGAATGACGGTAACCCTAGCCCAGCAGGCGCCGATGAACAGCTGAGCTCGAACCGAAGCCGATGCGCGACCGGCAAAGATGCGTTATGAGAGCGCATGCGCGTCAGCATGGGGCAAGTGTTCGCCGCGGCAACCATCCTTTGCAGCGCCATCACCGTCGTCTGGGGCTGGCTCTTCATCGCTCATTTCGAGCGCGCTACGCTCGCCCAGTCCGAGCAGTCGCGACACACCGTGTCGGAAGGCATCGAAGCCCACGTCGCGACTGTAATGAACGGCGCCCGAGACGCGTTGCTCGACATCGACCATGCGCTCGGTTCGGGGGCGATCGCTCCCGCCGACGCGCGCGCCCTAGAAGCTCTCCTGTATACCGAGCTGCTCGGCTCGAGGCATTTGGCGGAGGCGACCTTCACGGGCATCGGTGTCGCGACGGACTCGGTGTCTCAACCACGAAACACCGAGGCGGACGACCCAGCCGGACACTTCCAGCTCTCGGTCCAAGTGTCTCCAGCAGGTGAACTCATCAGCCAAAGAACGCAGTTCGACGCCGGCGAGTTCGTGACGCTCGTTTGGCGACGCGAGCCTCACCAAACGAGCTTCGAGCACCGTGAACCGGCCGCGCGCATGGCGAGCGCCAACCCCACCCTGCACCCCACCTTCGTCGCGAGCGCGTCACCCGAACAAGAGGGCGAGCCCGTCTGGAGCGATCTGCACTACGCCGAGACTGATTTGCAACAGATTAACAAGCGAATCGTGATCACGGTGCAGAAGGCCGTGCGCAACGCAACGGGGCAACTCTTGGGCGTCGCGCGAGTCGGTCTTTTGACGAGCGAACTGGACGCCATCACCATGCCCAAACCGAGCGATTGCAGCTCGGACGATCCGCACGTGATCGCATTGCTTTCGGTATCGGCAAGGCCCGAAGCTCCCGCGCGACTCGTGTCCCGTGTGGGCCCAGAAGACAAGATTCTGCCGATCGACGAAGAGCTCAGAGTCCAAGCCGTGAGCCCGCCTCCCGCCGTAGCGGCGCTGCTTTCGAGCCCACTGTTGCAGGGCCTCGACGCGCAGAACCCATCACGCGAGGGGGCGCTAGCGGTGCAAGGAGAATCCTGGCTCGCAACCCTGAGCCCGTTGTCGATCGCTGGAGGAGGCACGGCAGGTTGGTTCGTCGCGGTCTTGGTGCCAGAGACCTTCTACACCCACGACCTGTGGCAGTTGGCGCGCGGTCTGGGCGTGGTCTTCACCGTGTGTCTGGTTCTGGTTCTAGCGATTGGGGGCGGCGCTCTCACGGTTGCGCGACGCGGTGTCCAGAGCGCTCTGCGGCGCACAGCGCGAATGCGCGAGTTCGACTTCGAACCCAATGCCCAAAGCAGTCGGTTGTCCGACGTAGACGCTCTGCTTCTTGGAATCGAACGAGCGAAGACCGCCGCACGCGCGATGTGCAAGTACATCCCCGTGCCGCTCGTGCGCGGCTTGTTCGAGCGCAACCACGAGCCCGAGCTCGGCGGCGAGGCGCGTGAGGTTTCGTTACTGTTCAGCGATCTGCAGGGATTCACTGCGTTGAGCGAACGCCTCGCTCCCGACCAACTGGCCACGCTACTCGGTCACTACTTCGAGGTCGTCACCGACGCCCTGGAGCAGAGTGGCGCGACAATCGACAAGTACATCGGGGACGCGGTGATGGCGTTCTGGAACGCCCCTGCGGACGTCGCAGATCATTCAGCGGCCGCTTGTCGAGGGGTCTTGGCGTGCCAAGCGGCGCTGCGAGAGCTTTACGCCTCGGACAAGTGGCAGGCCTTGCCGCCATTGGTCACGCGCTTTGGTCTACACCGAGCCACGGTGCTCGTAGGGCACTTCGGTTCTCCGACACGGCTCGCGTACACCGCCATCGGCGACGGAGTCAATCTCGCTTCGCGCTTGGAAGGCGCGTGCAAGCAATACGACGTCACGGTCCTGGCGAGCGCCGACTTCGTAGCTGCCTCAGAGAAACACTTCGAATATCGTCGTTTGGATTCGCTCACGGTGCGCGGCAAGACCCGGGCGATCGATGTGTACGAGCTGTTGGGACCACGCAGCTGATTGCAATGCAACGGTGCCTTCCCAAGGGTTCGCCGCAGCGCTGCGAGTCAATGCCGCGGCGAACCGAAATGCTGCGAACAACGTCACCCCGTGCGTCGCGCGCGTTGATCGAGCAAGCCACGTCGCTGCATGGTTTCGGCGATCTGTATGGCGTTCGTCGCGGCACCCTTCCGTAGATTGTTTGAAACGCTCCACAGCCAAAGCCGGCTCGTGTCCGGATCTCGACGCAGCCGACCAACCAAGACGTCGTCGCTGTGCTCCACGTCGTGCGGAGTGGGCGCGGCGTCCCCGCCATGAAAGCGAACCCCCTCGAACTCTGCCAGCGCCCGACCTGCCTGGTCGACGTCCAAACTGCGTTCGCCCTCTACCAGAGCCGCAACGCTGTGACCCACCGCCACCGGCACTCGCACGGCCGTGACAGACACTGCCAAGGACGGCAAACCCAGTATCTTGCGCGTCTCTGCGCGCAGTTTGTGTTCTTCGAGGGTGTGTCCGTCTTCTGCAAGGCGATCACACAACGGCACTACGTTGCGCGCCATCGAGCGGGCGAACAAGCGCGGCTCGATTGACTCACCCTTCGCGCGAGCGCGTTCGTGGGCCTCGAGCTCGAGCACTCCGTCTCGCCCCGCGCCACTGACAGCCTGAAAGGTCGTAGCCACGACCGAACGCAGCCCCATACGACGCCGCAAAGGCTCGAGCGCCATCACCAAGCCGATGGTCGTGCAGTTTGGACAAGCGATGATGCCCTGGTGCTCGTCCAAGGCCGCGGGGTTCACTTCTGGCACGACCAAAGGAACGTGTGGAGCGAGGCGCCAAGTGCTCGACTTGTCTATCACGAGCGCGCCGCGTTCGACGGCCTCGGGGGCCAACGTCCGCGACAGTTCACCAGTGGCGGCAAAGAAGACGAGGTCCGCGCCGTCGAATGCCTCCGGGGTCGCAACGTCGACACCCAAGCTGCGCCGGGCGAACGTCACCTGCTCTCCCACAGAGCGCTCACTCGCAAGCAAGCGTAGGTTTCTGAGGGGAAATCGCCGCTTCTCCAAGAGTTCGAGCAGGATCTCTCCCACAGCTCCCGTCGCGCCGACGACCGCTACGTCGTAGCCACTTCTACCGATCCGATGCCAAGTCATGTTTCGTTCCTCGTCTGCGATTGAGCCGCAAGATCGAACGAAACCCGAACAGTCCCGCCGATCCGTCGGCGGGTGTTTGTGTCTATGGCAACCCTACCGACAGGACAACGTGCACGTCGTCGTCGGCTTGGAAGCAAGCTTGCCACGAGCGCAGCATTGAGTTGCTGCGGGGCAATCGAGCATCAGGGGGCCGAGTCGATAGGACATCGCGTTCAGGATGAAGGACGAACGCGGGTCCGTCAAGGGTCGTGTATCAATCACCACTGCCGCTGGGCGAACTCTGGCGTAGACGCGTCGTGTGAAGCCGTTCGACAAACGCCAGCACCTCAGCGTTTGCAAAGGGCTTTGGCAGGAATGGCACGTCGGGTTCGGTGTATTCGTCGGATGAACTCGGGTTCACTGCTCCACCGCTCATGAACGCGAAGCGGTCACCCAACTTGACGGCCTTGGCGGCGTCGTAAACCACGAACCCGGACACTCCGGGCATCGTCAGATCGCACAGGATCACATCGAACTCTCGTTGCGCCAGCAACGCGATCGCCTCTTGTCCATCGGCCGCGGTGGTCACCTCGTGCACGGCCAGTACGCGTTGCAAGGCACGCCGGATCGCTGGTTCGTCATCGACGATCAGCACGCGCAAGCGCGCTGGTCGGTCCCCCGCCGCCAGCCCATCCTCCGAACGCTGGGCGCCGGGCGCTTGGGCGCGCGGCAAGTCGACCGCGATCGTTGCCCCTTCGGGCGGTGACGTGACGCTGATCGTGCCCCCCATCCGCTCGACGATGCGTCGACAAATCGCCAAGCCCACGCCGACTCCGTCCTCGGCGGCTGGACTCGTTGCCAACGCTTCGAACAATCGACGAGCGTGTTCTTGTAACAGCGCCGACCCGATGTGCGTCACCGCCACGTGAACGCGATCGCTGGCGCTGGCGCTGGCTGTGATCCGCAGTTCGTGCGCTGGGAAGGCGTGCATTGGAATGGCGAGCGCCGCATTGACGAGCAAGCTGACCAACACCTGGACCAGCTGCCCCTCGCGCCCGCGCACGTAGAGACTGTCTTCCACGCTGCGCTCGAGCCTCGCTCGATGGCGAATCTCGTGTCGAGCAAGATTGACGGCAGAGGTTACCGCAGCGCCGACGCTGGCAATCTCGAGCGCGTCGTCCGGAGGCGGGGCCGAGAAGGTTCGCAGTTCACTCGTGATGCCGAGCACCCGACGCGTTCCATCCAAAGCCTCCGCGAGGGCTTCCGTCACTTCGTCGAATCGTCCCGAGCGCGCAGCCGCCTGAGCTAGTTCGAGATTCATGATCACGAACGCCAGTGGATTGTTCAGCTCGTGCGCAACGCTCGCAGCCAGACCGCCAAGTGCCGAGAGGCGTTCCGCTTTGAGCAATTGGTTCTCCACGGCGCGGCGTTCGGTCGTGTCGCGCACCACGAGAATCGTGCCGGGCGCAGCTTCGAACGAGATCGTCCCGCCGGTGCTGACTTCCGCGCAGCGATGACTCCCCGTCAACGTCAGGACTCTGACTTCGAACGGGACTTTGCCGTCGTGGCTTGCGAATCGTCCGCGATCGTCCGGGTGGATGAAATCCGCCATCGATCGCCCGATCACGCCCGCGCCGCTCGCTGCAGCAACGGGGGTCGCAGTGGTTTCAGCGCCGAGCAGACGCAGAAAAGGGGCGTTGGCGTAGTAGATTAACCCATCGCGAAGAACGGCCACACCATCGGGCATCGCCGCCAGCACCGATCGGAATTGAGAATGCGCCTCGACCAACGCCGCGTCACGCTTGGAGCGATGTCCGAGGTCGCGACGCACGACGACGTTGCCCAAAAACTCGGGCTCCGTCGCGGCGAAGGGATTGACGTTCACCTCGAACAGTCGAGTGCCGCCTTCACGCGTGCGTGAACTGAGCACACCAAGCCAGGATTCGCCGCGATCGAGTTGCTTCTCGGTGAAGTCGTAGAAGGCGGGATCGTGCAACGGGCGAGGGTCTCGCAACACCGACCCGGACGTCTTGCCGAGCACCTCCGAACGCGAGTGACCAAAAGCGCGCTCCCAGGCGCTGTTGACGTAGAACAAACGCGCAAAGCGATCGCTGATTTGAATCGGATCGCTGGCGCTCTCGACCGCTGACAGCATGACCGAACCCAGCACCGCCGCCCGACGTCGCGACAACCCAGGCGCAAGGTCGTCGGCAAACGTGCCGAGCGCGGCAGCGTCCACGATTGCCGGATCGCCGAATGCGAGCAGCAGAGTGTCGATCGGGCCGAACGAAGGGCGAACCTCGAGTGGCGACGCCCACGCGCCGAGATCCTCTCGCCCGAGCAGCATGGACCCGAGCTGCAGGGGACTTGCTCCGCTGTGCTCGAACAACCACTCGAAAGTCGCGAGTTCGAGCTTCATGCCGGCGCCCCACTCTGTTGCCGACACCGCGACCCGAGGCTCTGCACCACCGTTGACGGAACTCAGTTCGATGACCAACAGGTGGGTGACGCGAAGCCGAACGAGGGCGTCCACTAGGTCTATGCGGATCCGCTCCGTTAACTCCTCAACCACAATCCCACCGGCACCGTTTCACTCTCGAAAAGTAGGGCGAGTGTCACATGGACGCCCCCTGCAACGCCAGTGCGACTGCGCTCGATTGGGCGTTGCGACTTGGCAGTGATCCACTGGGTTTCAAGATCGAGGCTTTTTGTAAGCAAGAATGCGGTTTTGCTTCACGACGAGGCCGCAGGTCGAATTTCCTCCCATGCCGCAGTGCGGCGCGAAACCTGCTCCCTCTCGATACAGCGCAGCTGTGGTGGTGGTCGCAGGGCTCGAGCTTCCGAGGCTCCTAATGGCTGCTTCCTGCCTTCATTCGTTCGAATCGTCCGCGGCAGAAGCGTCTGATTCCTTTGTTGTTTCACCGTCATCACTGGTCGTCGCAACGTTGAAGTCGAATGACCTGCGAGGACCCGAAAGCGTTACGTGAATCGTTTTGGGACCCGTGCGCTCGAAGCTGGCTTCGATGGTCTTGTCGAATGGAGTGTCCAGAGTGTACTTGCCAGCTTGCGGGACTGGGTCGACCCACCGCACTTCGACGCCGTCGATCTGCAGGTCCCAATCACCGCGTTGGCCATGCCAATGCCGCGAGCCGTCGGTCCGAAATCCCTCCAGGATGCCTCCATCGAGCGCCGTCTGCGTGCGATCGCCGCTGCCTTCACCCGTGCGCCCATCGGATAAACGAGTCCACTTGGCGTCGTGCGTGACGTGCCGAGTAGCGTTCTTCTTGTCCCATTCGACGGTCGCTGTGCCATCGACGCTGAGCTTGCCGTCGCTCAAGTTGTCCCAGACGTGATCGACGATGACGCGGTCGTCTTCGTCTTTGGAGATGCTCAACGTTTGGTGCCCCGTCCACTGGCGTCCCTTGTAACTGCAAGCGTTGCCCTTGCTGCCCCAGTCGATCGTCAGCGTCGCCGAACTCGAGTCGGCGTCGGCGCTCACGGTCGCACACGGAAGCTCGTTCGTGAGGAAGGTTTCGAGCTCGGCCGCCGCGTCCTTGACCGCAGCTCCGATGCTGAAGTTGGTCCCGACCTCGATGCTCTCGGAGGTCAGCGCTTGCGCTTGGGTGTCGACCTTGACCTCGTCCAAGGCCTGCTGAGCCTCCTCACGGGTGAGGGCGCCACAGCCGCTCAACGTGGACGCCAAAGCGATGGCGGAAACGACGAAGGATGCCTTTTTCGAATGCTGCATGACTCCTGGATAAGCATGCGCCGTGCCGACGCCAAACGCCCCGAAGATCCGCGGAATTTTGCTCGAGTGTAGGCCCGGCCCAACACCAAACTCAGCGCCGGTGTTGGCTCGGGTCAACGGTTTGGTCGGGCGCACAACTAGGCCAAGGTGGGTCCCTCGTCGGCCAATTCGCCGTTCAGCTGTTGCTAGCTCGCGTCCAGAGCGCGCCCTCGGGATCGATCTCGACGACCTGATCCGCACCAGGGCTCACGAACTCGTCCGGGTCGGCAAGGCGGGTCGCGAGTTCACGGTCGATGCGATCGAAGAGCACGAAAGGGTTCGGCTCTGGTGCCGGCTGCTCGAGCACGACGGCGGCGGAGCGCACGTTGTGCTTGCCGTAGGCCACGTGCTCCATCAACGCATGCCCAAACAGAATGAAACACGATCCCGCCGCCAGCGGCGTTGGTTCGTGACGCGCGGGCACCACGCTGGGCGACAAGAGCACACTGCCACCCTCATCGAATACGGTGAGGGCATCTTGTTCACGCGTGCGCCGATTGGGCAGGCGCGAATCCCCCGGCGCGACCCAGCTCTGCAAAGCCTTGAATTGACGCGCGTGCAGCGCTCGCTTGGCGCGGGGAAAAGCAGCCCAGACCAAGGCGTTGAACAGGTCGTGGTAACTTTGATCCAAACACGGTACCTCGTGTTTGAGGGCGATCCGTCCGTCGTACAAACGCCCCAGCTCGAGCTCGCTATCGCGCTTGGTGCGAGTTCGCTTGGGTTCGGCTCTTCTGAAACAAACCGCTTCGCATTCGGGGGCGCGCGCCAGGCGTTGCACTTCGACGAACTCGGTGTACTCCTCGAGCGAGGGCCAATCCGAGCGTTTACTCCACGCCGTCAAGAGCGCGGAAAACGGCACTAGGAGCGGGCTTTCCACTAGAAAGCGCGGATTCCAGCTCTGTCCGGATTGCGGCATCGGCGCGGTTAGAGCAGATCTCCGAAGCGAGCGCGACGGGAAACGACTTCACGGATAGTCGCACAGCCCGCTCGAACAGCGAGACCCGTATAGGCACGCGTCGAACTCCCCGTCGCAGCTTTCGCCTGGAACGCGACCGCGCCGGCAAGTGCCCTCGTCCACGCCGCAGCGCGCTTCTCCCGAATCGCAAATGCAGCGCAAACCAGCGTCGAAATCACACTCGGCCCCGACGGGCAGACCACTGGTGGCGGTCCTGGCTTTGGGCAACGAACACTTTGCGCCCAGAGCCTCGACCCCCGTGCACAGACCACGCGTCGCATCGCAGTAGCTGCCATGGATACACACCGGCAACTTGCCGTCGGGCCGCTCGGCGCAAGCCTGGCCGAGCGAGGGCAGCTTTGCGCAAAGGCCCGTGTCGTCGCAATAGCTCTCTGCGTCGCAGACCGTATTCGAGCCCGCGGCGAAGGATTCGGACGCGCAAGCTTCACCGACTTTGGGCGGCGTGGCGCACGCGCCTTCGCTCGGCGAGTCCACGAACGCGCAATACAGCCCTTCCATACAGTAACTCGTCGCCAGACACGGCCCACCGACGTCACTCTGCGGCGCATTGCCGCTCTGCAAGGTCAGTTCCGTGATCGGGGAACAGCGACCTCTGCTGCAATCTTCTCCCGGCGGGCACTCCGTTCGCTCGTCACAAACACCACCACTTTCACCCGCGGAATAACAGGTGCGGATGCCTGTGGCATCTTCCCCGCAATAGGTCGAAGCGCACGCCATGTGCCCTTCGCATTCGGCGCCGCCCGGCAACGTCCCCGGCGTCGCACACTTCGGGGATTCGCCGCGCAGAAAGCGCTCGCAGTCGAAGTCCGCATACTCGGGAGCGCACGAGAGCAACCCTTCGTTGGTACGGGTCGAACCGGGGACGAAGAACGTCGCGGGGCAATCGCTGGCGAGTTCGAGACATCCCTCGGCAACGGCTGGCAAACGGCGACACTCGGCGCTGCGTTCACAAATCGCCTGCAAGTGGCGAAAGCACGCTATGCCATTCGACACTTCCGGTTCGACTGCGGCATCGAGCTGCGCCGGTGCGCCCGCCTCTGCGATCGCAAAGTCGTCACTGGTGATGCGCCCGAGTGCGTCGCGCGCTGCCGCGTCGTCACAGCCGAACAATGCGCAAGCGATGAGCAACGCTGTCCATGTTGGGATAACGCTCGCGCGAAGCATCTCAGCGCTGTTCCAACGTCGCCGCCAGCACTTCCGCGCGGCACGCGCGCGGCCCTCGCTCAATCACGCAACGCACCAACGCCGCCTCAAAGGGTTGCGTCAAGCAGCGCATGGTGAGGGTTTGGACACGCGCGTCGAGCTCCGGTGGCAACGAGTCGTAGTCCGAAACGGCAATGCGCTCCCAGGCCAGCGCAAAGCGCAGACAAGCCTCGGGACCCGGAGCTTTGCGAGCGCATCCGAGTGCCGCGAGGGCGACGAGACCAGAGGTCGCGAGCTTGCGCCAAACACCGTTCATGTCCGTGAAATGCGCCGCCAGACGGCATTTGGCAAGTCGTGATCAAAGGCTCGCGGTCGGAAACGGAATGATCCAGGGCTTGGGCAGCAGCGTCATCGGCTGTGCTGCCAAGTCGATGGTCGGATCAATCAACCTGGCCGCGGGACGACCGTTGAGCGAGGCCCAAGCATCGGCGTACACCCGGACTCCCTTCTGCCCTTGGCTCTCGTAGCGCCGCTTGATCGATTTCGCATACTCCAGGATCAGATCGGGCTGAATCGACATTTGGGCGTACTGCAGGCGCGACAATTCGCGCTGCGGATAAACGCGCTGGTCCAGATCGTCGGCTCGTGATTGCTCGGTCTGGACGCGGAACTCTACTTGCCCCGTCTTTTCGACGAGCATCACGCGCCAGGCGAAGCGAAAGCCCTCGTTCGTCCAATTGACGGAGCCAGGGTAAAGGCAAAAACGCAACGGCACCAAAACTTGTAGGACCCCGTGAGCCACCAGCAGCCAGAAAAGGCCTGGCCTTGTCTGGGGAGTCTGGCTCCGTGTGCTGAACGAGAGCGTTGCCAGCCGTTTACCTAAACCCGGCAATCGGGCAGGCCAGGTCGGATCGAAGAAGATCGTGGCCGCCACTACCATCACCCACGAAAAGATTCCGACCGGGAACAGCAGCCAAATCAAGGCGTGAAAGCCCAATAGGACGCAATAGGCGTACGGCCTCGTGCGCCGCCAGCCGAGGAGCAAGGCAACCGCCAAATCGAAGACCGCCCCCGCCCAACTCATCACGTAAGCGGTCTCGCGCTGCGCGAGTACGCCACCGATCACGGGAAAGTCTGCGAACGTGGCAAGCCACGTCGTCAGGGGCTCGGCGCGAAAGAGCCAGTCCCCCTCGAGCTTCGCGACCCCTGCATAGAAGTAGACGAGAGCCATCTGCAAACGCAGGATCCAGTAGCTGTAGGCCACGACTGGCTGCAGTTCTGCCTTGCCGCCAAGCACTGCCCAGGTCGAGCCCGTGACGCCCGAGGGCAACAGCGCCAGTATCCCCGTCAACAACGAAACGAGGTAGTAGTGGTTCAAGTACAAGCTGACGTCAATCAACTCGCAATAGGTGAACAGGAGGCAAAATACCGCCGAACAGACGCGCGTACGCCAGCCTAGAACCATCCCCAATGCACACGCGAAGGCCAGCCCATAGACCGCGAGCAATTCGGGTTCGGGCAAGGCCGGGACCCAAGCGAAGCCCCAGTAGTGGAAATGGTAACCAGGTGCGGCAATCAAGTCGTGCACCCAGCCCTTGAGCACGAAGCGCGCCATCGCCGCGCACAACACGAGCCCGAGCAGCACGCGAAGTGCCGCCAGCCCGAGCGGCGACAGGCCGCGTTCCGCGAGTGTCCTCAGCGACGTGCGCCGCTGAACGTCACTGCTGCCCTGCATAGCACTCGATTCGCGGCGCTCAGTCGCCGTCGTTGTCCGCAAACGTGAGCGAAAGCGAGAGCGCTCCGAGAATATCGACCTGAATCAGGCGCTGCAACTCGTCGAGCCGATCGAGCGCGCTCTTGACGTGTTCACGATGGTGCAAGATCGCGTCGTCCAAGGGATCGCCGACGCGCTCGAGCGCGCGACGCGCCGCCGCCAAGCGGTCGTGCATCTGCGTGGCGAAAGAGCGACCGTGAAGCTGAAGGTAGTCTTCGAGGCCCGCCCCCGTCTTTGCCCCAAAATACGTCAGCTCGACGCCCTCGAGGTTATCCAAGATGTCCAGGACGGCGCGCTGACTGAAACGCGACTCTTGTTTGTCGAGCTCGACGTCCGTGACGTCCGTGCCGAACGGCGTCGCGAGCTTGTCCGCGCGCACGTGCTGGACCACGAAGCCCATGCGGTTGACGATGCGCCCAAGCGCCATCGGCAACGTGTCGAACTCGGTGCTGCCGATACCTGCGCTGGTGAGTTGCGTCAGGTAGCCGTCGGCCTTTGGGTCCCAGGCGCGACGAAGACGGCGCGCATCGGCAGTCAACGCATCCGTCATGCGAGCCAAGTATGCGCAGCGCGCCTGCTCTTCGGGTCCGCTGCTGCCCGCGTCCAAGCTCGAGGCACCCGCGTCACGCGACGACGTTCCCGCGTCGAGCTTTACGCTAGCCGTTATGGGCGCGACGTCCGCGAGTTCGTTCGAGGCAGGACCGAAGAGCAGATATTCGATCGCACCGAATCCCTTTTCGGGGCCTAACAGCTCATAGGTCGCGTAGCTGCCGCTGTTCAACGCCTTGTCGACGGCTTCGGTCCGCACGGGCCAAAAGTCGATCTGTGGTCCCAAGCGCAGGGGTTCGTCCAACGCTGGCCCGAAGTCGAACACGAAGAAGCGCTCCCAAGGTTTTCGCGCGCTGGCCCACGCCTCGCGCGCTTGGCCGAGGTTCATGGTCGACGGCTCGAGACACAGCGCGCTCACGCTCCCCCCAAGCTGTTCACTTTTATCTATCAGTCGTGACAGCTCGGGCAAAATCAAGTCCGAGCCCCACGACTGCAACAATTCGCGGCGCTGATCGTCGAGCGGCGACGGTGCACACGCGCCGAGTAACAGCACTGTCGCACAGGTCAACCCAAGAAGACGAGACGACATTACAGCGACTCGACGAAGGCCACGACGGCCAGGCGATCCTTCTCGCTCATCGCCACGAACGCATCGCGCGACTTCTTGCCCTCGCCACCATGCCACACGATTGCTTCCGCGACGCCGCGGGCGCGTCCGTCGTGGAGCAGGCGCTCGTGCCCAGCAACATCATTGTAGCGACCGATGCCCCACAAGGGAGGCGTGCGCCACTCGTTGCCTTCGGCCTCGAACACGGGTCGATTGTCGGAGAGTTCATCGCCCATGTCGTGCAGCAAGAGGTCCGTGTAGGGCCAAATGTGCTGCCCGGAGAGCTCGGTCAGCGGGTGATCGCCCGTCGTGTGGTCGGGCACGTGACAGTCGGCGCAGCCGGCTTTGGTGAACAGCTTCTTGCCGCGCTCGATCTGGTCTCCCTGCCACTGATCGCGCACCGGCACACCGAGCAACTGCCCGTAGCGTTCGACCCGCTCGAGCTTGTCGTCATCCACTTCCGGATCTCCGCCGCTGATCGCGGCCGTGCATTCGCCCTCGGCGTCCGTGCAGTCTTGTGAGGTGAACAGTGACGTGGTGAGTCCCATGTCGCCCAAGAACGCGCCGGCGGTCTGCTGGCGCACACTGGGTTGTTCCGCTTTCCAGCCGAAGCGGCCGATCACGCTCTTCTTCTTGGTCACGTCCCAGACGTGATTGATGCGACCCGAGATGCCATCGTCGTCCGCGTCGTCAGGGTCGGCAAGTTTCGTCAAGCGCTCGTCGGAGATCGCCTCGAGTAAGCCCAAACCGATGGTCGCAGGCGCTACACGTGGTGAAATGCGAATGTCGTCCGCGAGTGGGCCGTAAGCGAGATCTTCGATCACGTACGTGGGAACCAAGAGCGTGTAAGACTTACCGTCGCCGTACTTACCCTTCTGTTCGGTGTACGTCACTTTGGGGTTACCCTCGGCGGGCACACCGGGATTGGAGAACGGCTGCAGTTGACCGCCGTAGTTGGGGTCGGGCAAAGGTCCTCCGTTTTCGCTCTTGCCGTCGACGCTCAAGCGCAAAAGCATGCTCGCGAACTTCTCGTTCTCTTCCGGCGGCGCGCCCGGTCCGTCCTTGAAATGGCAACCCGAGCAAGAGCGTGAGTTGAACATCGGCCCAAGACCGTCGCGCCCCTCGGTGCTGGCAGGGGCTTCCACCCAGGCGTCCTTGAAGAAGGCGTTGCCAGCGAAGAAGAACGACTGGTGGTCCGACGCGATGTTGCTCACATAGTTGTCGAACGCGTTGGGACCGAGCAGGAGCGTGTTCGTGGTTTCACCACCGGGATAACGCTCGGCATCATCGCTCGTGGAGTCTTGGCTGGTGGCAGGCTCGGTGGAATCACCATCGGTGGCTCCGCAACCAGAAAGAAAACTGACGCTAAGAAGACTCAGAGCAACGAGCGCGGGCATTCTCGCGAATGCGATTGTGCGTCGTTGCGCAGCTTGGGGGTTCGTCATCACGCTCAAAGACCTTTCTACGGCTGGTTACGCCTGGGCTCACTTATCCTGAGTGACCAACTCGAGGCCCAGCTCGGTCGTGACCTGGCCGATCAACTCCCCCAGCGCTTGCAAGGACTCGACCAGCGCCGTTACGCCCTCACGACCCTTGGGATTGTCCTTGGCGATCGCGCGGTCGAATGGAATTTCGAGGTGATTGGCGGCATCCCAGCTCTGGCCGATTTGCTTGTTCAGATGCTTGTACAGCACCGGATCGGCGTCCTTCACCAGTTCTCCGATACCAGGAACCTCGATGGTCTCGTTCAACTGCTTCGATACGTACGTCCCGCTCCACACGTTCTTCATGCCCTGCACGTCCTGGATCATGTCGCGGTGCGTGTTGTCGCTGAAGCAGGAGTGCTCGTCGTTCTGATCGCCCGAATCGAGCGCAGCTTGCAAACGCTCGCCCCCTGTCTCGAATTTGCTCAATTTGTAGAGCCCGGTGAGCATCTGCCCGAGCGCACGGTCGGGCTTTTCCTTGAGAAACGTCTTGTTGCGAAAGTTCGTCTCATCGCCCGGGTCCCAATCACGGGTGATGTCACTCAATTGCTGAACGAGTAGATCCGAAACCACCGTCAAATACTGTGCGCGGCGCTCCGCGTTTTCCCCGGCGTCGTCCCCTTCGGTCACGTAGTCCGTATAGGGACGATCGCCCGGGCCGTCGGGATCCGTATCTTGCCCCCAGAGCAAGAACTCGATCGCGTGGTAACCCGTGGCAATGTTCTCCTCGCCGCCGTGCTCGTTGAGCTTCAACAAAGTGTCCGCATCGATCGTCTTGCTCGGATCGTTGATGATGCCCGAATCGGGTTTACCGATCACGTAGTCGATGTACGCCTCATCGAGCGGCCAAGCGTTGATATCGCCTTCGACCGCGTCGATGGGACCTAGGTAGTAGCGGAAAACTTCCGTTTGCAGATACGACTCGCGCGCTCCCTTCCAGGCGTCGCGCGCCGCATCCAACGTCTTTTGGCTGGGCTTTGCGATCAACTCGTGGACCGACTTGTCCAGAGCTTTGGCGTCGTTCGTCGTGTCGACCATCGTCGCGTGCACGATGTCGACGTAGCCGGCGATCACTGCCTGTTTGCTGACGCCAGTCCCATCATCACTCGAGCTACCGCATGCTACGGCGCTCAGTGCGGCGCTCAGAACCAGAACAGATTGACCCGTGTACTTCATTGGTTTGCTTTCGATTCCGAATAGTTGATCCGCAAGGATCAGAGATCGATCCCCATCATGCTGCGCCACCAGATGCGGCCCCATGGATCGCCTGGGCTCAGCTCGCTGCCGAGCGAATCGAGCCGGGTATACAGACCAGTGCTGAACCAAATCGCCGAAGACTTCGCCAAGAACGTCGGCCCCAAGTAGTGGCGCGTGTCACTGGGCTTATCGAACGAGCCGTGGGCCCAGTACTCGAGCCCCAGACTGAAGTTGGGCGTCAGCTCGTACGCGGCGCCTAGGGTTGGGTTGTAGATGAACTCCCACTTGTCTTCTTGAAACAAGTACTCTTGCTCGACCCACAAGTTGCTGAGCAAGGTCCAGCCCGCGCGCTGCACGTCGAGCAGTATCTTTTGTTCGAGCTCGATCTGGGTGTTGAGTTCTGCAACCTCGAAGTAAACACCCAAGCCAACGGGGTACTCCACGGGTGAGAGTAGGCGTGCGCGGATGCGCTGCTTGACTCCCTTGAACTCCAGCGGCTGCGTGGTGGCCCCCGCCGCTTGTTGGCTGAAGAAGTACCAAGCCAACTCGACTTTGTCCGTCAGACCATACTCGACTTCGGTCTGCGAAATGAAACGTGCGCTAGTCACGGCGTCCGTCCCGGTATCCCCTTCGCGCGCGACGCGCACGGGCACGAAATCCAAGTGCTGCTCGAGTTCGAGGCCGCCCGCAGGGTTCGTCGACGTCGAGTAGGAGTAAGGCAACGGATGAGGCGAAGCTTGGGCCACGCCAGCGAATCCGAGCAGAGTTACAGCAACGAGAACGGCAGAAAGACGCGGCATGGTTCGCACTGATAATGAAAGTTGAATTCAATTAACGGACACGCGGCCGCCGGTCAACCACAAATCAGCCTGCGAACAAGCAGATCTCATGACGACGGGGCCCGCTCGCCGCACCAAGTTGAAACTGACGTGCAAAATCAGCGTGAGCCCCCTGAGCGATGCTCAAAGCTTGCGCGAGAGAACGCGCTGCCGAAAAAAACTGTCACCAGCGCAACGCTGGCTTAGCGCAGATCTCAAAACCTGCCGCCGATGGGTCGTTGCTCTGGAGCGCGTCTCGAGGTTTTGAGACCCGCTCTTAGCGCTTCATTTGCTCGCTGCCGTCACGGCAGGAAAGCCGAACAGTGCGCGCGTTTCGATTTGAACGGGCGTTTGATTCTCGTCGTGAGAAACGATCGCGCCCAGGCGCATCATCAGCTGGCCCTCGACCGGCAAACGCTGTCCCGGAACCAAACGAAACTGGCCTTCGTCGGTACCGGAGAACTGCAAGACCTCGTTGTCGACGAGGCCCGGCAAGCCCAGCGAACCCCCTGCCGCGTAACGCTTGGTGTCGACGTTGACGATCACGCCGTCGCTACCGACTTTCTCGACTTTGAACATGCGGTAGGCGACCACGTCGGTGCCGAGGAACGTCTCGCGCGAGCTGACGAGCCACGTCGCGCCCTGCCCAACTGGCTCACGCGGCAAGGCGCTGAATGCCGAGGTCAGCGCATCACTCGCGGTGGTGAGCACCAAGTCGAGATCGTCCGGCGCCGCCTTCGAGCGCTCGAAATGGGTGCTGCCCATCGGCAAATCGCCGTACACGGGCGTAACGAGCACGCTGCCTTTCAATTTGCCTATCAGCTTGGCCGTGTCGGGAGGGATTTGGCCGGGTTGCGACCGACCGAGTTCGGACGCGGCGACGTCCCAACGCACTTCCTTCGGCGTGGCGTCTGCGTTCTCGACCGCTGCCCCTTTGGCCGCGGCCTTCGGTTGTTCACCTTCGAGCCGCAACACGACGGTGGGCAGCGCCGAACGCGCGCCGGTTCGTACGGCGAGCTCGATCTGACCGGCTTGCGCGTTCGCGGCTGCCGTGGTCAGCAAAGATACGCGCGGCTCCGAGCCATTCGTCGCGAGAGTCAATTTGGGAGCCGCGCCGAGCACGGCTTCGCGCTGAGCGCGAACGGCACCCAGCACGCCGTTGGGCGGCGGACCGTTGGCGGACCCCTGCGCGCCTTCGGGATCCTCCATGTCTTCGGCCGCCTTGGCGACGGCCTCGGCCAAATCCGAGTCGGCCACTTGGGGGCGCGCAGACGCAGTTGCGGCCGCCGAAGCTTTGGGCGCGCTCGACACCTGGGGCTCGTCCTTGTGGCACCCGGACGTCAACCCGCCGAGGCCAATCACGCCCAGGACATGAACGACTGCCAACCAACGTGAATCGAATCGTCTGCTAGTCATAGTGGACGCCGCTCAAACCCTTGAATGCGTCGATTATTCCTGAGCCCGTGCTTCTCGAGCCGGCCAGCTTTGGGGGGAGCACCCCGTTCAGGAACCGTCGGGTTTTGCCATGCCAGGGCGTTGCTGGACCAAGAAATCGGCGAGCTGCGAGATCTGTTCTTCGGTGAGCTTGCCTTCATACTTCGGCATCTGCGCCAGCGTGCCGAACAACATGGGATCGGCGGAGTTCTTGATCACCTTGGCGATCCACTCCTTGGTGCCATGCCCGGCGAGGTTCGGCGCGTCACCTTTGACGCCCGGCTTGAACTCGTGACAAGTGCTGCACTGATCGTCGAAGACCTTGGCACCCTTGTCGGACAGCTCTTTGTCGAACTGCACGTCGCCCATCAGGCCGAAGGTGAACTCGGTGACGGCCTTCAGATCGTCGTTCGAAAGATCTGCCTCTGGGAAGAGATCCATCGCGCCCTCTGCACCCTTGTGCTTGGTCCCGCCGAAGAAGCGCTTGTCCATCACGTTGCGAGTGAGCGCAGCGAGGTAGTCGCGACTCTTGTAGTCCGTGAAATCGGGGGCTTCATCCCCGCCGATGCCGCCGATCATGTGGCAGTTCTGGCACTCGTCCTTGAACAAGCGCCGCACCGCGACTTGCGGGTCGTTTTCGTAGACGGCCGCGCCGCCCGCGGGCAACACGCCCTTGGTCGCCAAAGTGCGAGCACGCGACGCGAGTTTGACGGCCTGTTCCATCGATTTGGCGAGCCCCTCGTCGTGGCGGTCGCGCGCGAAGTTCATGCCCGTGAGCACCACGTAGCCCGCCAAGATCGCGAACGAGACGATCACCACCGGCAAGCGACGCACGAACTTCGGACTCTCGGCGCGATCGAGCCAGGGCAGCGCGAAGAAGAAAGCTCCCACCGCACCGGGGATCACGAGCGTGCCCACCAACTGCAGCGAGCCGTCGAAATACTTGAGCAGCTCGTTCAAGCTGCGCACGTACCAAGCCGGGCGCGCGTCGAATTGCGAACCCACTTCGGCGGGTGCGTACAAGTCGATGCCATGGGAATGCACGGTGAAGTACACGAGCACGCCCGACACCACAGCCACCGCGCAAACGTCGAGCAGCCACTGACTCAAATAGTTTCCGACCGCGGCGCGCGCGGGCGGCTCGGGCGGCGCAATCCAGTAGCCGTGGCGGCGCACTTGTTTCTTGTGCAGCCAGAACAACAGCAAGATCACGAACGGCAAAACGAGCGCGTGCAGGACGTACAGCCGCAGCGTCGTCAAATTGCCGAAGTCGCCACCCCCCATCACCAACTTGCCGAGCGCTTCACCGCCGGGCACGCCGCGCACGATGCCGAACTCGACGGCCATGCGCCCGAACGACTGTTCGTCCCAGGGTAACAGCGTGCCGGTGATCGAGGTCGCGGGAATGATCAGCGCCAGCGCAAGCACGCTCCACCAGTAGACTTCGCGGGGTTTGCGGTAGCCACCGGTGAACGCGATCAGGGCCAAGTACAAGGCCCCAGTCACGATCAGCGCGTACGACGTGTAGCCGTGCAATCCGCGCACGAACCACCCCGACGTCACTTGATCGTTGAAGTAAGCAACGCTCGCCCAGGCGCCAGTCGCCGTCGGGCTGAAGTAGATGCTCATCACCAAGCCGAGCACGGCTTCTTGGATGAACAAGTACAAGAGCACGCCGGGCAACACGTGGCGCAAGCGCGCTCCGCCCACCAGCGGTGCATAGGCCAAGCGCGACAACGCGCTCAAGACCCCCGTGCGCTCGTCGATCCAGCCGGCGAGCCCTGTGCGAGCTCCACTGCGATTCGTCGCCACTTAGACCGGCTCCTTGGTGGGCGTGCCCTGCTTGAAGCGTTGGTATCGAATCGCGACCAGGCCAGCCTTGTCGCGCTCGACCGCGAGCTCATCCATGCCGCGACGCGCGGGGCCCGATTCACACTTGCCGTCCTTGGCGAACGTTGCCTTGTGGCACGGACAGAAGAACTTGTTCTTCTCGGCGTCCCAACCCACGCTGCAACCCAGGTGCGGGCAGACGGTCGAATAGGCCGTCAGCTTGTCACCCTCCTTGATCACCCACGCCGACCCGATTTTGACGTCGAGCACGCGATTCCAGGCGTCGACGCGATCGGCAAACAAGTCGACTTTGGTGGGCACGCCTTCCTTGAACAGGTCTGGCTTGCCGACGGTGATCAGCTGGTTCGAGCCCTGCACCGTCTCGTGGGACAGCGGGTAGACGACCGAGCCGACGGCGGGCACGACCGCCACGCCGAGTACTCCGACACCGACGGTGCCTAGGCCGATGATCTTGAGAAAATCGCGCCGCGTCTCGCCCTCCGCGGGCACTTGCGCTTCTTCGGTCGGGTCTTTCGTGGGATGCACTCTTGCCTCCGTCGTTACTCAGCCGCTACCAGTCCCCAGCTTCAAAGATCTCCGCGAAATCGGTCCGCTTCACTCATCAACGGGGTGACAACTGAAGCAGCTGGCTTGGGTCTTTGCGCCCTCACCTTGATTCAACAAGTCCGTCACGCGCGGTGTGAGTACCTTCTGCATGAAGTCCGTCACTTCAGCGTCGTACTCGTGCGACTCCTGCAGCGTGTTCTCCTTCGGCAACGCATACAAGGATTCGTTCGGCATCTTGTAATTGGTCAGTTCCGGCTGCTCGCCGTGACAAGTTTCGCAGGTGAACTTGCCCTTTTCGGCGTAACTCTTCTTGAAGTCGATGAACAGTTGACGCGTCTTCGGGTGGAAGACGCCCGCCATGAAGTCCAGGCGCTGCTGATAACTCTTCGCGCTCCAGGCGATGCCCGGTGAGCCCATCTTGTCGAGCCCGGGAGACTTGGGATTGGCTTGGCCGCATGCTGCTGCAAGCAGCGAGAGGAGTGTCAGCGAGATGAACTTCTGCGTCATTGGAGGTTCGGCGCCGAGTGTTATCCGGTTGAAACGCCAACCACAAGCGAACGATTGACGCCGGACCGACCAAACCCAACCCAGACTGAAGGCGTGGCCAGCGGACGAGACCCTCAACAAAGTGTCGGGCGTGTTCCCTGACTGTGATTTTCGGGGGATGGGTCGCCGCCGAAGAGCTTTGGAGCGCGCGGTCTGGCAGTTTGCTAGCCCCGCGGCTCCGTCCCTTTCAACTTCACCGAGCGCAGGACGCCGATCAAGCCGTGACGCACCTCGACCCACCTCTGCTTCAGTAGATTCGTGCGCCTCGCCTCGATGTCCGCGAAGACCGGGAGCAAGCGCGTCTTGCGACGGTTCTTTCGAAACCAAACACGGTAGTCCGCGTGGGACATGCCAGCGAACGGCGTCGCCGCTTTCACGCGATGGCAGCTGTCGGGGTGGCTGGCACCGAGCCAATGCACGTCCAACGCGCGCGGCTCGTAACGGTACCAGTCGCAGCGCACGGCACCCGTACCCGGATCCCAGCCGAAGGCCAGCTCGAGATCGGCTCGCGCGGGATAGCGCAGATCCTCGCTGATCAGCCAATTGCCGAGACCGTAAACAATCCACCGTCCATTAACCTGTTCCACTCCAGAGATGCAATGCGAGTGACAGCCCACGATCAGATCGGCACCCGCGTGGACGGCCGCGTGGGCGAGCTCTCGATGCAAGGGCTGTGGGAACACTTCCAACTCGTAGTTCCAATGGCAAAACAAGGCCAACTTGACATCCGGACCCAAGTCGCGACGAGTTCGGCGCACGCACTCGAGCACCCAATCGGGTTCGAGCGGATTGGCGCCAGCGGCCTCGGCGCTTGCTTGCGGACAACCTATCGCGCGCCAACCGAAGCCCAGAAACGCGACGGGACCCGTCGAGTGCGAGACCACCACGGGTTCAGAAGCCTGGGCCAAGTTGGGGCCCGCGCCGATCGCTCGTGTGCCAATCCGATCGAGCAAGGGCAAGGTGCGGGCAAACGGCGCACCGAAATCGAAGGCGTGATTGTTCGCCAAAGTCACGACGCGGACGCGTGATTGGCGCAGGTACTCGGTGATCGCGGGGTGGTTGAAGAGCCTCGATTGGGAGGCGGCTTCGTCCGTCGCTCCGCCGAGTCCGCCTTCCAAGTTGGCCACCACGAATTCGAAAGGGACGGGGTGCAACACCGATAGCGGCGTGACCGCCTTGGCTTGCTGCTCATCACGAACGGCGATGTCACCCAAAAAAACAATCACGTCACGTCCTCGGTATTGTGCCGCTCCACCCGTAGAGACTAGTTTGAGCGTATGCGGCAGGATCGCGACAGAGTCAACGTCGGCAGGTCGCGATGTGCGGAATAGTTGGAATCGTTCACGACTCGAAGCTCGACGCGAACGAAGCTTTGAAACGCCTGCGCGCGATGGGCGCCTGGCAAGTTCACCGCGGACCGGATGCGTGGGGCGAGTTCACAGCGCCGGGAGTCGTGCTCGGACACAACCGCTTGTCGATCATCGACCTCGAGGGCGGTGCCCAGCCGATGACCACCAGCGACGGCGATCTGTGGATCGTCTTCAACGGTGAGATCTACAACCATCCCGCGCTGCGCGACGAGCTGACGGCCAAAGGGCATCAATTCCGAAGCCACCACTCCGACACCGAAACCATCCTGCACGGTTATCGGCAGTGGGGCACCGGGGTGTTCGCGCGACTCGAAGGGATGTTCGCAATCGCGCTCTGGGACGCGCGCAAGCGCGAGTTGATCCTGGCGCGCGATCGCGCAGGCATCAAGCCCCTGACGTACGTCGACCTCGACGGTCAGACGTTGGTGTTCGCAAGTGAACTCAAGTCGCTGCTCGGCTCTGGACTCGTCGAACGGCGCTTCGCAGCCAACTTGTTGCCGGAGTTCTTGACCTTTCGGACCACGGGTGAACGCTGTTTCGTGGAAGGCGTCCGGCGCTTGCCCCCAGCCAGTTATCTGGTGTTTTCGGCGCCGAGCTCCGCTTCGAACGGCGCGTCCGGTCGCGGACGTTGCTCGGGCCCGATTCGCTATTGGCAATCTCCGAGCAAGCCTGACTCGCGGCCAACGCATGCGGAGCGACGCGCAGAACTATTGCGCGTGCTGTCCGGCGCAGTGCGCTCGCATTTGCTCTCGGACGTCCCCCTGGGCGTTTACCTATCGGGCGGAGTCGATTCCAGCGTCATCAGCGCGTTGGCCCGCCGTGAAACTCCGTTGTCCGCGTTCAGCATCGGCACGCACTCGAATTTGTCGGAGTTACCCTTCGCGCGCGAAGTGAGCCGTGCGCTCGGCATGCCGCTGTTGGGGCGCTCGGTCGAGGCTTCGGAGTTCCTCTCGAACTTCGACTTGTGGGCGTACTACAACGATGATCCCATTTCCGACCCCTCCGCGCTGGCGCTGATGTTGCTCACGCGTCACGCGCGCGAGCACGGCATGAAAGTCATGCTCAGCGGCGAAGGAGCTGATGAGTTGTTCGGCGGCTACAACTCTTACTTGAGGCTGGTATTGGTCGCACGCGCATGGGACTGGGTCCCTAATCCCTTGCGCATGTCCGTCGGAGGGCGCATGAGCGGCCGTTGGGGGGACTATTTCGGCGCGCCATCCCTGCGTTTCTTTGGTTCTGGACATTTGGGCTCGATTCGCCTCAAACGCACGCTCGTGCTGCCAGACGTGCTCGAAGCTGGGCTAGCGGCGCACGAACGCCTTTCGTTCGACATCGATCGCAATGATGCCAACGTCGCCCGCCAAGCCATGCGTTGGGACCGCGAAGTGCGTTTGCCTTACGACGTACTGGCTCGCACGGATCGCGCCACCATGGCCTATTCCGTCGAAGGGCGCGTGCCGTTCCTGGATCGCAGCGTGATGGAGTTTGCCGACACGTTACCCGATAGCGAGTGCGTCGACGTCGCGCACCTGAGCGGCAAGCCGCTGCTGAAGGAACTCGCCGCGACGTTGGTGCCACCGAGCGTGGTGTATCGCAAAAAACGCGGTTTCGACTTGCCCGTCGGCGAATGGCTGCGTTCACGCTTCGCAGACGTAGGGCGCACTTTCATTGCCGAGCGCGAAGTACCAGGGCTCGATTACTTGGGCCTGGAAGATCTCTGGACTCGGCATTCGAACAAGCGTGCCGATCACTCGGGAACGTTGTGGGCGTGGCTCGTGCTCGAACAGTGGTATCGGTCTTGGTTTTTGGGTCGCGAAACGGTGCGCCCGGCACAAGTCGAAGTGGCCCCGAGCGTCCAACACTTGCTCGAACAAGCGCGCTCTACGTCCAAGGTTGCAACCTCGGCAGCGTCGTTCGCCGCAGCCGACTGAGCACGCCATGGCCTTCGGTTCCCGGCTCGAAAGACTGTACGCCAAGGCGCCAATCGCGCTGCAGAACGTCGCGTGTTCACTCTACGGCATCGACGCGTACGCCAAGCGTCGCGGACGATTCTTCCGACGCAAATTGAGACAGTTACTCGACTCCGAACACTACAGTCGCGAGAAGATCGAAACCACGCAATCGATGGAGCTGCAGCGCGTCGTTCAGAACGCGTACGACAAGGTGCCGTACTACCGAAAGCGCATGGAGGCGCTGGGCATCACGCCGCGCGCCATACAGAGTCGCGCCGATCTGCCAAAGCTGCCAATCTTGACCAAAGAAGAAGTGCGCGCACACTTCGCAGAGCTGCTAGCGACCGACGTCGATCCGAAGTCGTTGCGACTGCAGCACACGAGCGGCACCACGGGCAAGGCGCTGAACTTCTATTGGACTCGCGATCAGCAAGCCTATCTGTGGGCCATCTGGTGGAGGCATCGCCAGCGCTTCGGCCTCGAACCGAGCGATTGGCATGCGAACTTCACGGGCAAGCTCGTGATCCCACCCGAACAGTCAGCGCCGCCCTATTGGCGCTGCAATTGGCCATTGCGACAGTGGTTGTTCAACATGCACCACATCACGCCCGACAAGATCGAGTCGATCGTCGGCTGCTTGAACCGCCACGAGCTCGCCTATTACTCGGGCTATCCCTCGATCATTCACGCGCTAGCCTGGTGCGCCGAAGAGCAGGGCTTGAAACTCGAGCGCCGTCCGCGTTACGTCGTAACCGGAGCCGAAAACGTGCTCGACACCCAGCGCCAAGCGATCGAACGCTTCACCGGGGCGCGCATCATCGATCAATATGGCTTCTCGGAGGCCTGCGGTAACGCCTCGATGTGCGAGCAAGGCGTGTACCACGAGGACTTCGAGTTCGGCATCTTGGAGTGCGGCGATCCCGAGACCCAGGCCGACGGCTCTGTGCGCGGGCGCGTGATTTGCACGGGCTTCGCGAACCACGCATTCCCGTTCATCCGCTACGATGTCGGGGACGTCGCGGTTTGGCGCGAGGAGTCGTTTCGCTGCGAATGCGGCCGACAGAGCCGCGTCTTGTCGCGCATCCTTGGGCGCAGTGATGATTACGTGATTACGCCCGAAGGGCGTCGCATCATGCGCTTCGATTACTTGTTCAAAGATACGAGCCAAGTGCGCGAAGCCCAAGTCGTCCAAGAGCGCTTGGGCGAAATCGTCTTGAAGCTGGTGCGTCGCCCCGCGTACACGGTCAAGGATGAACACTTCATCGCGGGCGAGGTCAAACGCTGGATCAGCCCGTTGCTCCGCGTACGCTTCGACTACGTCGAGCAAATCGAGATGGAACCCAACGGCAAGTTCCGCGCCGTGAAGTCGCTTCTCAAATGAGCCAGCTCACGCATCCATCGCCCACGTCGAAACTCGCGCTGCGGGCTGGCTACTTCGCGCTCGCGCTCTACGTCGCGCTCACGGTACTGAGTTATCTCGGCACGCCGCTCGGTGACTTCGACGAAGCGTTGCAGTTGGTTCATGGGCGTGCAGTGCTGCAAGGGCGCGTGCCGCACGCGGACTTTTGGTCCCTGTACGCGCCCTTGAACTACTACTTGAACAGCTGGGTGTTCCGGCTGATCGGTGAGAGCGTCGTCAATGCGCGTCTGCTCTCGTTGACGGCACTCGCGCTCAGCCTGTGGTTCCCCCTGCGTTGGTTGCAAACGTCGTTGCGCCAGCAACCCGGGTTACGTCTCGCTCTCACCGCCGTGTGTTGCTTCGTGCTCGTACACCTGTTGCGTATACCGCAGTGCAACGCCGCGTTCTTGACTTGGTTAGTCGTTTGGCAACACCTGCAACGCGTACTCAGCGGCAAAGACCCGCTCGGCGGTTACTTGGTGTCTGGCGTAGCGTGCGGTCTGCTTTCGCTGATTCGAATCAACGCGGGCGTCTATGCGCTCGGCGCGTTCGGCTTGCTCTTGCTCTTCGACGCGCTGCGAACGAGCACACCGGACTGGCGTAAGCTCGTGGAACGCAGCGCGGCACTGATCGGACCTTACGGCGCGGTGCTCGCGGCATACCTGTTCGGACTCGGAGTCCCTGCACGCCAGATTCTCGATCAGACGTTGTTCGTGGTCAGCCGCATCTGCGAGGCGGGGCTCGCCATCGATCTGCGGCACAACTTCCCGATGATCTTGACGGTACTCGGTGTGGTCGCGCTGGGCCTCGGTTGCATGGCGTTGCCAAACGCCAGCAGCGCTTCGGCCAGCGACGCGAAGAGCCCGCCAGACCAGAAGCGGTTCAATTCAGTGACGGCGAGCGTGTTGCTGGTGACCGCACTCACGCTGTTCGCCTTCAACGCCTTGCCCCATGCCGCTTTGGCCAAGATGCACGCGCTGGTCCCTGTCGCGCTGCTCGGCTGCGTCGTGGTCTGCCAGTGGCGTCGCGACTGCTTCACTCGACCGAGCTTCTTGGCCTTGACGTTCTTGTTGGCGAGCTTGCAGTACTACCTCATTCGCTCGGACCAGGGTCATCAGCTGGCGCTCGGCCCTGGTGTCCTCGCGTTGCTATTGACGCTCGATTGGCCACGCCTCGGTCGCAACAGATTGACGCTGATCGGGGTGGGTGCAGTCTGCGCGTTCATGCCCTTGCCGACGAACGCAGAGAACGTCCGCGCTTGGCTTTTGCCGATCAACCCCAAGGCGGCCTTGGCCGCGGCGCACGTGCTGAGCGCACCGCGGTGGCGGCCTTGCATCAGTGACGCCGATTGGGTCGCAGAGGGCACCCTTTCGCCATTCGCACGCAAGCTTTTCCCTGGTGACGATGAGCTCCTTGCAGTGCGCTTCATCAACCAAGTCACCCGCGAATCGGAACCCATCTTCCTCGGAATGTCGTCTCACGTGCGCACACGCGAGAACAACGCGCGCTTGGCGTGGCTCTTCGAGCGCCCTTTGGCGACACGCTACTTGCAGATGGAACCTGCCGTCATCACCACCGAACCGGTGCAACGCGAGATCGTGAACGAGCTCGAACGCGGAATTCACTGGATCGTGTTGGCCGACACGCTGGACACCGGCGATCAAAACGCCTGGGTCCCGCGCTCCAGCCTTTTGGACAGCTACATCGCGAGCCACTACAAGGAAACGCGAACCTTCGGACGCATCCGCGTTCTAGAGCGCATCGCGAGCTAGCGGATTTCTCGCGTCATTCCGGCGTTTCGGTCGACGCGGTACCCGGATCCGGAATGTTCACCCGGGCCCTATCAGTGCTGGCTGCAGGCGGCGGCGCACCCGGCGCAGCGCTGCTCGTGTCAGGTGAACTCGATGCCGTCACGGACGGCGCGGGCTCGGGCGCGACCTCATTGGGTTCCGTGCCCTGCAAGAACTCCTCGGAGCGCGTTCCCTCTTGGCCCGGCCGCGGCAACAACCCCGTCGCTGGGTCGACGTCGATACCGAGAATGCCGGGCGGACGCGCAAAAGTCGTCTTGGGCAAATTCTTGTGCGCGGCATCCATGAACGCGATCCACGCGGGCAACGCGGTTTTGGAACCGGATTCGAGTTTGCCCATCGGCAAAGGATCGTCGTAGCCGACCCAAACCACGGCAACGATGTCCGGGGAATAACCGACGAACCACGCGTCCTTGCTCTCGTTGGTCGTGCCCGTCTTACCCGCGATCTCTCGGCCGAGCTTCTTGGCAGCTTGGCCCGTGCCGTACTCGATCACCCCGCGCAGCAAACTCGTGGTCAAATAGGCTTCATCTGCCGTCATCACGCGTATCGTCGGCGATTCGGGCAGGGCTTGCGTAGCGGCGCCCGTCTCAATCTCGGTGATCAGGCGCGGCTCGGTTTCGAGCCCGCCGCTCGCAAAGGTCGCGAACGCGTTGGCAAGTTCGATGGGTTTGACCTCGTACGAGCCGAGCGCCAAGCTGTCATCGGGTTCGAGCCGAGTGTGCACGCCGAGCGAGTGCGCCCAATCGACGATGCCCTGCGGTCCGCTGCGCCTCAGCAGCTGCGTGCTCACCTCGTTGTTACTCTGCGCCAGTGCATTGCGCACGCTCAGAAAGTTCTGTCCGTCGCGTTCGACCGAACCGGTGACGGGCTTGTGAATCGGAAACAGCGTCGCCGGCGTGACCTTGTGAGCGTGCAACGCGTAACTGTACATCAACGGCTTGAACGTAGACCCTGGCTGACGTTCCGCCTTCGTCGCGCGGTCGAGCCCACCGAGAACGGCCTCGTAGCTGCCGACCAACGCCAGTACCGCACGCGTGCGCACGTCGATGGCGACCAAGGCCGATTGCGGTCCTAGCTCGAGACGCATCGCGGGACGGCTCTCCTCGTCGTCGTCGGGCAGCTTCTCGAGCAATTTCACACGCAAAATCGCGCCGGGGCGGGTGAACTCGCTGGGCGCCAGATGCGTCGGGTTGTAACGCGTCTCGGACGCCAGTGGGATGCGTCCCACGACGTCACCGGCGCGCACGTCGATCGTGCCGGTGCGATCGTCCGTCGCGACCACGACGCCATTGACGGCGTTTTTCGTCGTTGGGTGACCGGCAAACACCGGCCCCCACAATGATTGCGTGGTTTGGGTATACGGCGGCAACAACTTGTGCCGCGTCATGAACGCGTCGAGGTTCTCGCGCACGGCTTTGCGCGCCGCCGCTTGCAGCTCGGGATCAATCGTAGTGCGCACCGTCAATCCGGACTGATGCGTGGCGGAGTTTGCCGCCAGATACGCTTTGACTTGGTCGACCATCTCGGGTGCCAAGCGGCTCTCCGTCTCCTCGGTCGGAGCCAAGTGCAACGGGCGCGCGTTTACCTCGTTGTAGAGCTCACGCGTGACGAAGCCCTTTTTCAGCATCTGCTCGAGCACGTAGCTGCGACGAGTGAGCGCCTTCTCGGGATCGCGCCGGGGCGAGTAACGCTCGGGCGAAGCGATCAAGCCGGCCAAGATCGCGGCCTCGTCGAGCGCGAGCTCACTTGTGTGCTTGCCGAAGTAGTAGCGCGACGCTTCCTCGATGCCGTAGCGACCATGCCCTAGATAGATGTGGTTCAGGTAGAGCCAGAAGATCTCGTCCTTGGTCAAGGATTGCTCGAGTCTGAGCGACAGGATGCTCTCCTTGATCTTGCGCTGATAGCTGCGCTCAGCGTCGAGCAGCACGTTCTTCACGACCTGCTGCGTGATCGAACTACCGCCTTGCACCGAATGCCCGTGGCGAATGTTGGCCACGACAGCGCGCAACATGCCCCAGTAGTTGAGCCCCTCGTGCTCGTAGAAACCCGCGTCCTCGGCCGCCAAGAACGCCAGCTTGGCCGCGTCAGGCACTTGGTTGAAAGCAACCACCGTGCGGCGTTCGGTGAACAAGCTGCTCAGGAGCGTGCCGTCCTTCGCCAAGATGCGCGTGATCTGCGGCGGATCGTAGCCGGCCTTGAGCTTCTCGACGCTGGGCAGGTCTTTGGAAAAGTGTTCGACTACGAAATAGATCGTGCCAGCCGCCAGTAAACCCAAAGCCAACAGCAAGCCAGCAACGATCAATAGCGCACGCTTCAAGAGTGCCGCTCCCAAGCTCGGCCCGCTGTCAGAGGATCTATTCGATTTGGAGGCTACCGAATTGGGCTTCAACAACGAGCCCATCGGCGGCAGCGGGCCCGCCGATACCTCGGCAGGCCGTGGCTCGGCCGGGCCGGCTCTGTCTACCGCGGGCGACGCGGCTCGAGCATTGCCCTCCATGCGTTCGGTGCGCACGACCGGACGCGGCGGAGGCTCGCTCGAACCAACACCCGACAACACGCGGCGGCGAGTGCGTCGGGCCATTGCAGATTCGGACGCGCCCGCACGGTCCGAGCTTGGCTCGGGCGGGGCCGGATCACCGGGCTTCTGCACCATCAACCGAAACTCCGCTTATCCGGACTCTGAGACCACGCCTAACGGGTGACGACCAACAGCACGCCAATCGCAAGCGCGGCACCCAGTACCAGGAACACCGCGGCGACGCCAACTAACACCCAAACGCTCTCGCGCGCGGGCGGCTGCGC
>DATAHU010000143.1:0-45529 GCA_036263015.1 Polyangiaceae bacterium
CGGCTTTGGCGTTGTTGGCGTTCGTGGCCGCGGGGCTTGCGCTCGGCGCGGGGCTCGGGCTTTGTGCAGAGGCCGGGGTCTGTTCCGCAGGCGCAGTCGCGCTGCTAGCCGCAGGCGTATTGGCCGGTGCCGTTGCGTCCGCGGGCGGGGGTGCTGTCTCAGGGTTTACGGCGCTGGACGGCGCGGCTGGCGCCACCGGCGCGACTGAAGGGGTGGCCGTGGGGGCGGCCGGTTGCGCCGCCAATGACGGGCACGCACTCAACACGATCACACCGACAGCGGTGCGCAGATTCTTGGTGTTAACCCTGGAGCCGTATTTCATCATCGAGTCGTCCTCACGTTACAAACAACCAACGCTTTGACCAACACGGCCCCTTCCACTGGCAGCTACTCGAAGGGGTTCTCGCGCTTCAGGCCATCCTGCATGTTGCCTTCAGGCGGCGGGCGCCGCACGGAGGAAGTTGCACTTGGATGAGGGGCTTCCCGCCCGCCTGAAACGTTGGGAGTTTTGCGCGAGCTGCCCTTCGTGTCTTTCTCGTCGTTGTCGCTCCCATTCGGTAGCGCTTCTAGGCTACTCGTACTGGAACTCGCTGGTGCACTCGCCATGCTTGCTGCGTTCGTGGTCGCGTTGTTCGGGTTGGGCTCTGGCGCCGTACTGGGAGACATCCCTGCCGGTGCTCCGGTCGCGGGCTGACCCACCGCATCTTGTGTTGCTTCGGGCTGCGTTTGCGGCCGGCCGAATGCCAGATAACCCAGAACAGCTATCGCCAGCGCCGCAATCCCAGGCCAAATCCAGGTCCTAACTCCGCGCTGCTGCTCAGCTGATCCGGAGGGCCGCTCGCTGAACGCGACGGGCGAACCAGGTCGTGCGCTCGGCCCGGCAGCGGGCCCTGGTGGCTGCGACGGCACGTAGGGCAAGGGTGAACTGAGCATCGGCATTGGCGAGCCCGCCATCAAAGTTGGCGCCAGAGACTCCGCGTGCCGTCCGATCATCGCGAGCAGATCCTGCAAAAGCTCCTGTGCGCTGGCGTAACGGTCCATGCGATCCACGGCCAAACAACGCGCAAGCATCCGATCGAAGCCCGGGGGAACGTCGGCTCGGAACTCACCGACGGGAATGTAATGGCCTTCGTAGATGCGTACACTCAAGGCCGGCAGCGTCTCTTCGACGTAGGGCGGCTTGCCGGTGACACATTCGTAGAGCACCACGCCGATGGCATAGATATCGACCCCCTCGTCGATGTCTTTGCTGCCCATCACTTGCTCCGGAGACATGTAATAAGGTGTCCCCAGGGTCGCGCCCTCCTGCGTGACGCTGCTCACCTCTTCCGTCACCCGGAACTTCGAGATCCCAAAGTCCAGGATCTTGACGAGCGGGCTCTTGCCCTCGACGAGGAACAGATTCGCCGGCTTGATGTCGCGATGAATGATGCCCGAGCGGTGGGCCGCAGCCAGGCCGGCCGTCGCCTGCGCGCAGATTCCAATCGCTTCCGCGAACGGCAAGGCGCCGCGCGCTTCGAGCAGAGCGTCGAGCGCTGTACCCTGCAGCAACTCCATGAAGATGTAGGGCTGGCCGCTGTCGAGGCGACCCGCGTCGAAGGTTTCGACGATGTGAGGATTTTGAATGCGGCCCGCGGCCGATGCTTCCCGCGTGAAGCGCTCGACCACCTCGGGGATCTGGGCGTAATGGCCATGCAGCAACTTCAGCGCGCCGATCCGCTTGGTGAGCAGGTGCTCGGCTTCGAAGACCGCGCCCATGCCGCCCGCGCCGAGCAACCGCAATAGCTGGAATTTCGAGGAAGAAACCTCGCCGAGCAATGCCTCCGTGGAGGAGCTGGCCTGCGACATAGAGCCCGGCACGAGGGGTTACACCGAGGACCTGCAAGGCGCAAGAACCGTTCCGAGAACCTGCCCGTGCCGAAGAAATCCGGCTTGCCCGCGGCGCGCCCCAGGGGATCACTGCGCGACGGGCGCCCTCGCGACGAGGCCGGTGAAGCGGATATTCACCAGCGGCTGCAAATCACCTCAACCGGGTCAGGTGACTCGCTCCGACTGCTGGTGTGACTGTTCCGCGACGAGCACGACGAGCGACACAGCGTCGCCCTCGTTGGGAAAGAACACGAGCGCGCTGCCCGCTCGCTGGAATCCGTCGCTACGCGCTGCAGCCCAAGTGTGAAAGCTGAGTTGCCGCGCTTGGCGTCTTCCAGAACTTTGTTACTCTGTGCAGCAATTCGAACTCGTTGAAAGCACGAGCGTTGCTTAGGAGAAAGTATGAGTGAACTGAGAACAACGATAGCTCAGTGGGTTAAGTTACCGAGTGAAGTTCTCGGGCGGCTGTCTCACTGTGGTGGGTTACTGGTTGCTGCGATCGCGCTAGCGACGGGCTGCGGTGATTCGTCCTCGGATGATGCCGACCTCGAAGCGGAGCTCACGGCATCCTGTAGCTTGGACTCCGAGTGCAAGGACGAGCTCGTGTGCGTGTTCGAACACTGCCACGTCGAATGCAACGACAGCAGTGACTGCGCGAAGGGAGCGCATTGCGTGCGTTCCGACAAGGACGACGACGTCCGAGTTTGCCAATTCGACGAGCAGACGAAGTGCGAGGTGTCTTCCGACTGCGAGGGAGATCAGACTTGCGCCGAAGATGGCGAATGTCGCGACGAATGTCGCAAGGACACGGAGTGTGGGGACGGTCAAAGTTGCGTCGCAGACCTTCACGTTTGCGCGGACGCGAAGGAACTGACCGCCGATGGGCAGTTGAGCTCGCTTGCGGGCGGCGGGGACGGCGGAACGACGCCGAGCGAGCCGCAAGACGAGGATTCGGGGGCGACGCCAGCCAAGCCGACCAAGCCAACGAAACCCTCCCAGCCAGAAATGACGGAACCCGTCCCCGATGCAGGCTTGATCGACAACCGACCGGATCAGACGCCGCCGCGCGACGGCATATTGTGTGATGGCAATCAGAGCGCGACGACCAAAGCTCAGCTCGATGCGCTGATTGCGCTCAAGTGCCGTGAGATCACCGGCAGCCTGACGCTCAGTGGCGCCGAGATCACGTCGCTGCTCGGCCTGGAGTCGATCATAACCGTGCGCGGCAACGTCAGCATCACGAGCAATCCGGCGCTCGAGAGTCTCGAAGGGCTGCACTACTTGAAGACGGTCGACGGCAACGTCGACATTCAGAGCAACACAGTGTTGGCGGACCTGTGGGGTCTGAATGGGCTCGAATCGGTCGGTGGCCTGCTCAACATCTACAACAACTCGGTGTTGACCAGCCTGGACGGCTTGGGTTCGCTGACCGAGGTCGGGGGTAACGTTTCGGTGAGCTACAACGTCGCGCTGACGAGCGTCGACGGTTTGGAAAACCTCGCGAGCATCGGCGATTCGCTCTCGATCACGAGTAACCAAGCGCTCACCGGCCTCGACGGCTTGAAATCGCTCGAGAAGGTCAAGAACGGCATGGACGTGTCGTCGAACGCTGCCTTGACGGGCACGGCCGGTCTGAAGAGTCTGACCAGCATCGGCGGTGGTTTGAACATCGCCAGCAACGGCACGCTCACGGGTCTCGACGGCTTCGCGCAGTTGACGAGTTTGGGCGGCTCATTGTCGATCACCTCGAACCCACAGTTGGCGACGCTCACCGGCTTCGAACAACTCGCGTCGGTCACCGGCGATGTCACGATTTCTTCGAACAACATCTTGCGCTCGACGGCAAGCCTGGAGTCGCTCGAGAGCATCAGCGGCAGTCTGCTGCTCGAAGCCGACTCTGCGCTCGAGGATCTCAGCGGCTTTGCGCAGTTGACCGAACTCGGCGGAGAGCTGCGGATCACTTCCGACGCGGCGCTGAAGTCGTTGGCCGGACTCGAGAGCTTGGTCTCGACCGAGGGCGCCGTCACAATCTACAACGATGCGGTGCTGAGAGACATGTCGGCCCTTAGCGCTCTGACCAGCGTCGGTGGTCTGAAGGTGCAGAGCTGTCCCGCGATCACCGACCTGAGCGGTTTCGCGGGATTGACCAGCATCGCTGGCGACGTCGACATCGAGAGCAACGGCGCGCTCGAATCACTCGATGGGCTCGACAGCGTCGACACTTTGGACGGCTACCTCTATCTGTACAACAATGCAGCGCTCGCACAGATGGACGCTCTGTCCGGAGTTAACGCGATCGGCGGGTATCTCAACTTGTACTCGAACCCCAAGCTCGAAACGCTCAAGGGCTTGGCGAACCTCAAGAGCGTCGGCGGTTACGTCGAATTGCGTCAGCTCGACGAGCTGACGTCGCTAGCCGGCTTGAGCAAGCTGACCAGCGTTGGTGGCGCGATCACCGTGCACTACAACCCAGGCCTCGAGTCACTCGACGGGCTAGGCGCGCTCTCGGACTTGGGCGGTGGCGTCGTGATCGAGCAGAACCCTGCGCTCACCGACATCACGGCTCTGGCCAAGCTGACGCGCATCACGGGCGATCTGAACATCAACACCAACGAGGCGTTGGCGGCCTTGGATGGCCTCGACGCGGTGACGCGCGTGGACGGCAATTTGGTGATCGCAGCCATCGGCAGCATGGTCGACCTTGGCCCGCTCGCGAAGCTCACCCGCGTGGACGGCAACATCACCATCAGCGGCAATCCGCTGTTGGAGTCCCTGGGTGCGCTTTCGAAACTGACGGACCTGGGTGCGTCGCTCGAAGTCAGCAGCAATGCTTTGATCACCGATCTCAGCGGCCTCGAAGGCATCATCAGCATTCCGCAGCAGCTGAGCATCAAGAGCAACCCGTTGTTGGCAAGCCTGACCGGGCTCGACAACCTCGAGACACTCGGCTCCCATCTCACGATCGACAGTAATCCCGCGCTCACCTCGTTGGCGGCTCTGGATGCTTTGACGAGCGTCGGCGGTGGCCTCTACATCAGCAACAACATGACGTTGCCCAATTGCGTCGTGTCCGAGTTCGACACGCGGCTCACCGCCAACTGCGCGTCGTGCATGAACAACACGGGTGTCGACGCTTGCAACTGAGCCAGTCTGATTAGAGCGGAGACCGGGATTTAGGGTCGAACACTCAGCGTCACAGGTCGGTGCTTCCCGGGCTCTGCTCGGGAAGTGCCGCTGCGAGTCTCGGCACAGCGCGTAGCTACTTGGCGGCGTCGAGTTTGCGCCCACCGACGCGAGCGACCATCGCCGCCAAGTGCGCCGGATCTACGGGCTTCGAGATGTGCAGCTGATAACCCGCCGCGAACGCGCGCTCGGCGTCTTCGGCTCGAGCGTAAGCCGTGAGCGCGATCGCGGGCGTCTTGCCGCCGTGCTCCGCCGGCAGGGCACGTATCTTTCGTACCAATGAGTAGCCATCCTCGTCCGGCATTCCGATGTCGCTCACGATCACGTCGGGTTTCAAACTGCCCAACATCGCCAGAGCTTCGCGCGCCGAATTGGCAGCGTGAACTTGAGCACCATTGACCGTGAGCACGCGACTGACGAGCGCCAAAGCATCTTCTTCGTCGTCCACCACGAGCAAACGCAGCCCTTCGAGACTCTCACGAGTGAGTGACGATTCGGCCGTAGGCGTCTCCGAGGCGATGCCCTGCGGTGCGGACACTGGGATCACCGCGCCGCGTGCCGGTAGTCGCACCACGAACGTCGAACCTTTGCCTACGCCCGCGCTGTGAGCGGCAATCACTCCGCCGTGCGCGACCACGAGTTGTTTGGCGATGGCGAGGCCAAGACCGAGACCCCCGTGACGGCGGGTCGTCGTGGTGTCCGCTTGCTGGAAGGGATCGAAGACATACGGCAGGGCGTTGGCCGGGATGCCCTCCCCGGTGTCGGTAACTTCGACCGTTACTTCAGAGCCCTCGCGTGCAGCACGCACGGTCACCTTTCCACTCTTGGGCGTGAACTTCACGGCGTTCGACAACAAGTTCCAGATTATCTGTTGGATGCGTTGTGTGTCTGCGGTGAACGTGAGTGGCTGGGTTGGCAGATGCGCGACGATTTCTATGTCTTTGGCTTGGGCTGCGGGAGTCACCGTCTCGACCGAGGCAGTGATCACTTCCGCGAGGCCGGTTGGACCCAGCGAAAGCGAGAGCTTGCCGCTGATGATCCGCGAAATGTCCAAGACGTCTTCGATCAACTTCGCTTGTGCTCGGGCGTTGCGCTCGATTACGGCCAAGCCTCGCTCGCGGTTCTCCGGCGAGCCTGCAGCACGCAGCATGACCGTCCAACCAAGGATCGCGTTCAACGGTGTGCGCAGCTCGTGCGAGACCATGGCCAAAAATTCGTCTTTGGCGCGGCTCGCGATCTCGGCGTCAGCCCTCAGCTGATGTTCGCGCACACGCGCCTCTTGAACTTGGCGCAGCGCGAGCGCGTTCTCGATTGCCATTGCGGCGCGGCGCGCGAAGTCTTCGGCGAACGCCAAGTCGTCAGGACCGTAGCGGCGCTTGGATTCGGCGTAGGCGAAAGTCATCGCGCCCAGTGTTCGTACCGGCGACTTCAGCGGAACCACGATCGCAGAATGCAACGCCAAGGTGCGGATCAACTTCAAGTGCTCGGCGTCCTTGGCTGCCGCAGCAAGCAGAGCCTCCGGGATCTCTGGATAGATCTCGGATTTGCCCGTGCGCATCACCTCGGGCACACCGGTTCGGGCAGCGGGATCCGGGGGATACTTTTCGCCAAGCGCCCGCACGAACTCCAACTTCTTCGGATCGACGTGAAACACGGCTGCCTGATACGAGCGCGTGGACTCCGGCTCCAGCAACTCGACCGCGCACCAGTCCGCGACGGTGGGCACGGCCAATTTCGCGACGGTGCTCAAAGTCGATTGATAGTCGAGTGACGCAACCAGCGCTTCTCCGGCGTGACTCAAGAATTCGCGACGAGCGCGTTCCGCATGACTATCGGAGACGTCGCGAAAGACCATCACCACGCCGAGCAACTCATTTTGTTCATTGCGAATCGGAGCCCCGCTATCGTCGATCGGGATTTCGGTTCCATTCTTGGTGCGCAACAAAGTGTGGTTGGCGAGCCCGACGATCGCGCCCTCGCGCAGCACCTTGCTGACGGGGCTCTCGACTGTCTCTCGGGTCTGCTCCGAGAAGATCTCGAATACGCTCTCGAGGGGTTTGCCGCGGCTTTCGGCTTCGCTGTATCCGGTCAACGCTTCTGCGATCGGATTCATGAACGTGACTTTACCCTGCGGATCCGTCGCGATCACCGCATCGCCGATGCTGCGCAGCGTGGTCGTAAACCAGCGGCGCGCACGATCTTCCCCCTCCAGGCGCAGGGCGCGGCTGAGCGCCTGAGCACAGTGCTTACTCAAGGTATCTACCAGGACGCGATCGTCGTCGGAGAACTGGCGGGGTGTGTAAAACCCCATGCCCAGCAGACCGAGTGGGCTACCTTCCACGACCAACGGCACGCTCCAGAACGCTCGCGCTCTTGGTCCCTCGACGTTCATGCGCGAGATCTCGGGCATGAGCTTTTCGTATTGGGCCAAGTCTTCGACCCAGAGCGAGGTTCCGCTGCTCAGCGTGTGGAACGTCACCGGGTTGCCTTCGTCGGCGGATACTTCGCGCAACTTGTCGATCAACGACGGCGAGACGCCGCGATCGCCAATCAACTTCAACTTGGTGCGGGTCTCATCCAAGACGTAGATGGTGCAGGTATCCGCGTTGACGGCGTGCATCCCAATCTCGACCACGACTTGCGCGACGTCGTGCAGAGTGCGTGCGTTGGACAAGGCGACGGCGACGTCGGACAGGGTACGCAAGCGCTGCGAAGCGTCGGTCGCCGCGCGCCGCAACGAAGCCTCGCGTTGGGCGCGCGAGCTCCAAACGACGATCAGCAAACCAAATGCAATCGCGCCGAGCAGAGCGCCGGCGGTGAGGCTCGTCAGAACGCGCCGTTTCGCGAGTGAACCTCGGGCGACTAGTAGTTCTGATTCTCTTTGCTGCAGCTCGTGACAGCGCTCTTCGAATCGGTCACCTGCCGTTAGAAGTGCATCGAGCAAGCGGGTCGTGGAGTTGGGCTCGCGATTGGCGTCTGCGCCACCTTCGAACTGCGAAACGCTTGGATTTCGCAATAACTGCACAATCGCCTCTACAGCTGCCTGAGCTGCCTCGACGCTTTGGACCTGCTTGGGGTTGTCCGCAACGAGTTTGGCAAGGCGAGTCCCAGACTCACGTTGGGCGAGTATGGCAGCCTCGAAGTCGTTCGCGACCGCATCTTTGATCTCCAAGCGATTGCGCGCCTCGGTTTCCAGCTGGTGCACCTCGAACAACCACTGATCGACTTGAGCTCGCACTGCCAGCGTGTGGTCAACCCAATTGACCGCATCCATATAAGCGATGACGCCGCCGACAAAAAGGCCGACGACTGCCAGCAGCCCGACCGTGGAAAACCACAAGCGAGCTCTTTCCCGCTTCGAAACGTGCTCTTGGGTCAACGCAATTAGCGTTACTCCCCATCAGCAGTCGAGCGCAAGTCGAGGCTTCGTCCACTTGCCACGAGTGGGAAGATTCGTCGGTCAACGAGTGCCAGACCAGACCTACCCGACCTCGATGGGCTGATGCATCTTGCCACACCCCGAACTTGGACACGCAGCATCTTCCTCTTGGTCGGTGGTAATCCATGGGTAGGAGCCAAGATTGGCTGCAATATCGTACCGAAGCGGGACCCAAAGCTGCCGGCCGAAGACAGCGTCGTGTTCAGGCAGCGCAGTGTGACGAAAGTGCTCAACCGATTGCGCGAATCGACCTGGCACCGGCTGTTTGAGGCCCGAGTCGTGTTGGCTCGTGGCTTGCTACGTGTCGGGTATGACTCACCTCTTTCGAGATCGACGCCATGCGGGGCGACAACTCGCAAAGGCATTGAAGCGCTATGCAGGACGCAGTGACGTGGTCGTGCTCGGGCTCGCGCGCGGCGGTGTTCCGGTCGCTTACGAGGTCGCGCGAGCATTGCGCGCTCCACTCGATGTGTTCAGTGTGCGTAAGCTGAGGGCTCCGGGTTACCCTGAGCTTGCTCTTGGCGCAATCGCCGCAAACGGTGTGCGCTTCATCAATTGGGACATCGTCACGAGTCTCGCGCTGGACGACGCGGCTCTCGAGTCTATCGTCGGACGCGAAGCGGCCGAGCTCAGCCGCAACGAGAGTGCGTACCGTCCCTTCGAACGACGGCAGCCTTTGAACAACCGCATCGTGCTCTTGATCGACGACGGCTTGGCCACCGGTTCTTCGATGTCCGCCGCCATTGAAGCCGTGCGCGAAGAACTGCCGTCACGAGTGGTGGTGGGCGTACCCGTGGCGCCCCCTGCGCGCTGCAGCGCTCTGCGCAAGCTGGCAGACGACGTGATCTGCGCTCAAACGCCGGAGCGCTTCTATTCGGTAGGCACTTGGTACGACGACTTCACTCAGACATCGGACCAGGAAGTCCGTGAGATTCTGGAAGAAGCCTCCTCCGATCGCAGCCGCTGGCACTTGGGTACGGTGTCAGGGCCGCGAGTATAGTGCCGGGCGCTGCTGGCGGTCGTTGGTGCAGCGAAGATCGGTGCTTGACAGGCAAGTGAATACTTGCATATTGTCCCGGCGTGAGTGAGGCAGATCTTCTATTCAAAGCGCTTGCTGACCGCGGCCGCCGCAAGCTCATGGATCGGCTGCATGCGCACGATGGTCAAACGCTGAGCGAGCTCTGCCAACACCTGGAGATGTCGCGCCAAGGCGTCACCCAACACTTGGCGCTGCTCGAAGCGGCGAACCTCGTGAGCGTGCAATGGCGCGGTCGGGAGAAACTGCACTTTCTCAACGCCGTACCGCTGCAAGAAATCTACGAACGTTGGCTCCGTAAATTCGAGCAGCCGCGCCTCGCCGCCTTGCACCAGCTCAAGCGTCGTCTGGAGCACGACGGCGAATGATCGAAACCCGTGACCCTTGGAGGACCCCGTGAGCGCATCCAGTAGAAGCAACTTCGTTTACGTCACGTTCATTCGAACCACGCCTGCCAAACTTTGGGAAGCTTTGACCAGCGCTGAGTTCATACGGCAATACTGGTTCGGAGTTAGCGTCGACTGCGGTTGGACCAAAGGCGCGTCGTGGAAGTTGACCTACCCGGATGGACGGTTGGCGGATTCCGGCGAAATTCTAGAGATCGATCCGCCGCGCAAGCTCGTGATCCGCTGGCAGAACGAATGGAATCCCGAATTCAGCGCCGAAGGTCCTAGTCGCTGCACGATTGAGCTCGAACCGATGAACGGAGCTGTGAAGCTCAGCATCAATCACGAGCTGGAGCGTCCGGATTCCAAGCTGATTACTGCGGTGTCCGGGGGTTGGCCAAAGGTGATCGCCAACTTGAAGTCGTTGTTGGAAACCGGCGCGGTAGCCCTCGACGCGCCTTATCCCGCTGCCTCTGCCGGAGCTTGAGCTTCGACTCGGCGCCGGCTCCGAGGGTTCTCGCAGGCTGCCAAGCTCCTTGCTGGGCAGCCCGCGGTCCGCGCTCAGGCGTTCATTTGTTGCGTCAATGTCTTGTCGCCGCGCTTCCAGCCGCAGGCCACGAGCTCTCCCGTTTGCAGCCCGTCGAGCACGCGCAACACTTCATCGACGTTACGACCCACATCGAGATCGTTGACCGTCGCAAAGCGCACGATGCGATCGGGATCGACGATCAGCGTGGCGCGCAAAGCGACTCCCGCGGTTGGATGCAAGATGCCCCAGGCCGTCGCCATCGCCGGTGACACGAACAGCATGGGATGGCGCAATTCGCGCAACTGGTCGTTGTCTTTGCGCCACGCCAAGTGCGAATATTCGTTGTCGGTCGAGCCACCGAGCACGACCGCGCCGCGCTGTTTGAACGCGTCCAGTTTGTGATCGAACTCCGCGATCTCGGTTGGACAGACGAACGTGAAGTCCTTCGGGTAAGTGTAGAGCACGAGCCACTTGCCCGCGTAATCCGTGGAGGCGACCTCTTTGAACTCCTTGTCTTGCTCGATGCTGACACAGGCGAGGGTCTTGAAGTCAGGGAAAATGCTGCCGGGGACGATCATGGTTCTTGTCCTTTCTTGCAACGCGCGTTGCACATGATTTGCAAATGCAGAATAGCCACGTCTAGTGATCTGAAGAGACGTCGTCAACTGCCTCCAAGCGAGACTCGAGCGAAGACTTTGCCAGCAGGTCCAGCGCGGCGCCTGTCACCAAAAGTCCCGATGCTGACGACTTGGCGCAAGATGTCTCGCAGCGCCTTTGCGCGCCGACGCGCTAGCGGTACGCTTTGCGCATGGCTCGCTGGACGCGATGGACGTTGGGGGTTTCGTGCTTGCTCGGGCTCGGACTGGCAGCTTACGTGTATGCAATCTCGCCAGCGCGAGTGCCCGTTCACTTTGGCTGGAGCGGCGCGCCCGACCGTTGGGGCACTCCACTCGAACTGTTGAGCGTTCACGCTTGTGTTATCAGCTTCGCGACCGCACTCTTTTCGTCGTTGCCCCAACTGATTCGCTGGGCTCCGGCTGCGCTCATCAATCTCCCCAACAAACAGTACTGGTTGACCCCCGAGAATCGGGAAATAGCAGCGGCGAAGTTTGCGGGTTGGTCGAACATCATGGGCACCGCGATCAATGGGCTCATGATCGCTCTCCAATTGCTGCTGTGGCCCAGTCGAGTGTCCAACGACTCGGCGCCAAGCTTGGGGTTCTGGTTCGTGCTCGTCACGTTCGTGGCCTTCACGGTGTGCTGGTGCGCTTGGCTGATCGCTGCTTATCGCCTGCCCACGCGGGCTACCAAGTGATTTCGGTCAAGAAGAGGCCCGTTCCAAGGCCGCCCTCAAACTCTCTGCGAGTCGTTCACTGTCGGGCGCAAGAAAAGAATCCAGCTTTCGGGTTACCTGGCGACGCGTACCCGGCTCGAGGATCAACGTGATCCTCGCGTTGTGGCCCTTCGAGGCCTTGCCGAATCGAACCTCGAACGAGCGCCCTCCCGCGATACCGAAGATCTTGGCCTGACTGAACAGGCCTTTGATCGGATGGTAGTGAAGGTGCAGCCGGTTGGCTGCTTCTTGGAAGATCGGTTCATGCTGTTGCCACCAGCGGTGATCGAACCAGGTAAACAGAGCTCCGGATATCAGACTTGGCAGCCACAGTACCATGAACGCTTCCAACGGTAGCCAAGGCTCGATTGCTTGCCGCGCAGCCGTCGTTGCCAACGCGATCCCGACGAGCCCGCCGACGAGCAGCGTGTGAAACCAGAGCAACTGCCACAGCAGCCTCCAGATCGACACGCCCAGAACCTCGTGTGACATCGACCGTGAAGCCTCGCGCCAGCGGCGCTACGCTGGCCGTCGTGTGAGACGCCCGCTGAAGCACCAATCACGCATACGGCAATTCGAGCTCCCGCTCGTGCCACGCGTTGGCGGTAATGCGCTGTTGTTGCATCTGATAACCCGCGACCGCTTTGAAAGTCAGGTAATCGGCTTCGAGCGGTGATTTCAGCAGCGGTCCGGCTTTGCCGATGCGTAAACCTATGGCAGACTGCTCGTCGGGCAACTGCGTGAAGGCGACGCTGTGGCGCGTCTCGTCGTCGAGCACGACTTGGCCTTCGATCCGCGTCGTATCGGCGTCCAAGAAGACGCGCGAACCAACCGACACACGGCTGTAGCTGTTGTCCGCGATCAAGAGCTCGAAGCCTCGCGTCGGATCGCGCAACAAGCAGGGCGTATCTCCTGCCGGTGTGTGCCCGACGACCAATCGCCGAACGCCCTGGTCGACGAGTCGCTTCACGATCTCGGGGGACGGCAAACGCGGATTGTTGTGTTCATCGGCCGAGCGAGAATAAACGACCGAGTGCGGGTTGGCGCGCTTGCCTGGACTCGGCGCTTGATAGTCGATGACCGGTTGCCACGCTACCCGACCTTCGGCCGACACGACCTGCGCGACGAAGGCATCGATCTGGCTGTGGTACCACGCGTTCAAGCGCTGGACCCATTCGTCCAAGCCTCGAAACGACTCGAAACCCGACTCGCTTGGCACGACGCCAAGACTGCCTTCGCTCACGCCGCCATGAACGAACAGCACGTTTCCCGCCTGATGTGCCAAGTCGCATTGCGTGAGGTATCGAGTGAGCGCGCCACTCGGAGCTACATCCTGCCGAAAGCTCTCCACGACCGAGAGATCATCGTGCGCTTTCGCTAAAGCCCGAAGCTCCGTCCGGCGATGCTCGAAAGCATCGGGTGCGCCCATCGTGTGTCTCATGATCCAGCGCAGCAGATTGGCTGGATCCGTGTCGCCAACCGCTTCGAGCGCTTTGTGCGGTGGATGACCGCTGAGCTCGCGCCAAAGCCGGAGTTTGTTGATGTCGCGGTTACCTGCGAGCAGCACGACACGCTCACCGTAACGTCGCTTGGCGTCGTGCAGGACACGCACGATGCGCAACGAATGGGGCCCACGATCGATAGCGTCACCCCCGAAGACGAACGTCACTCCTTCGGCCAACTGCAATTGCTCACCCGAAAGCCACACCCGTTCATTGCCCGAGCAGAACGTCTCGAGCTTCTCCCACTGGCCTTCTACGTCGGTAAGGTACGCGATTTGCATCTCTTGGAACTATGCGGCTTTCGGCGGGCCGAGGATAGCTCAACGGGCTTGACCAATCATCCGCGACTTCTCTACTTTGCAGCGTGTCCCGTTTCCGCCTTTGCGTGCCAGTTTTTCTAAGCCTGGCGTGTGAGCGCCCGAACGCTTGCCCGGAGACTGCTCTCGCTCAAACGCCAGCAACGGGCGCCGCGGTCGCGACGCAAGTCGCGCCTGCAGGGAGTGTGGGCGCTGAGCCCAGCGCTAAGGCTGAACCCTCGCAGCCCGAAGCCTCCAACTCTGGGGAAGATCTGAAGCGGGTGTTGGACGTCGCCACGCTGGACCTCGACGGCGATGGCAAGCCGGACCGTGCGTTGCTACTGAGTCCGACGCCGGTCGACGACGTTGCCGAGCTGCGCGTGATCACTTCTACTGATGAGCGCACGATCGTCGATAGAACGCTCGCCTGGAGCGGCGTCATGTGGGGCACATTTCCCCAGCTCGAGTCCCAGAGCTTGGATGCCCTCACGGTGATTTCCCAGAACGACGCGATCGGACGCGATCGTTGGAGGCAGGCAGTCACGCTCGTCTATCAAGACTCCGAGCTATTCGTCACGCGCTACGAGTTCACGGCGCGCGACACCGTCGCGCCCAGCAATCACCACGCTTGCAGCGTGGACTTCGTCACGGGCAATGCTCTGGTCGATCGCAGGAAAATCGAAGTCGCGGCGGGGGCTCAGCGCTTGCGAGACAAATGGCAATTGCTCTTGCCAGCGGGTTGCGGGTCCGCGGGCGAGTGAAGCGCTGGTCGCGAATCGAGTTCAGTACCCGAAGTCGCGACGCTTGTTCTTGCTGGGCGCCGAAGGATGCGGTTGGGTCCGCGGGCGCGCCTTCGGGGCACTCGCGACGGGCGCGGCAGCGATAGGGGCTGCAGCTACGGGGGCAGCAGCGGTCGGCTCTGCGGCGGCAGGCTTGGTCGCATCTATTGGGGCAGCGCTGCCTAGGGCGGCGCTCGCTGCCGCAGGTTCGGCGTGAACCGCCGGCTCCGGAGCCTTTGCCGGCTCGGCCGCGGGCGCGACCGGCGGTGTTGGCGGTGGAGTAACGGGCTGGGCGGCTGCGACTGGGGCGTTCTGCGGCGCGGTAATCGGTGCTTCCGCCACCGGGCTGCCTTTGAACTTGAAGAAAGCAGCTGCGCCGCCACCCACGAGCAGCACTGCCGCAGCCAACGCACCCGCGATGAGCGGGGCGCGGCTCTTCTCGTTGATCACCACACTCGGCACCGCGGTCGGACCCTGCGTGTTGGCCCACGCTTGATTCGTCTTCGACATCGCCGGCGTTGCTGTAAACCCAGGACCCTGCGCGATGCCCGTCGCGGCGAACTCGACGGCGGTGCGTACGCCAGCGGCTTGTGCCGGGTCGGCGTCGGGCAAGTAAGCTTCACCCCCGCCTTGTGCCGGCACTTCGACTCCGGCCCCGGTCTGCGCCCACGTCTGCAGGGCGCGAATGAAGTCGCGACACGACTCGAAGCGCTGCGCTTGCTCGCGCGCCATCGCCTTTTTCACGATGGTCGCGAACGCGGGATTCAGGTCAGGCGCCAGCCGTTCGATCGGACACGCTTCCGAAAGCACGATCCTGAACATCAACTGGTTGAAGGTGGGTGCGTCGAAGGGCACGGCCCCCGTCAACGCTTCGTACAGGATGACGCCGATCGCGTAGATGTCGCTCTGAGCGTTCATCTCGCGCGCGCCGCTGGCTTGCTCCGGCGACATGTAATAGGGCGTACCCATGATCGTGCCGGTGCGCGTCATCTTCATCTCGCCAGCCGTGGGCTGAAACTTCGAGATGCCGAAGTCGATGATCTTGACGAAGTCTTTCTGCCCGGCCTTCTCGTTCAGGATGAAGATGTTGTCGGGCTTCAGATCGCGGTGCAGGATGCCGGCGTCGTGCGCCGCGCCCAGACCTTCCAAGATCTGCTGAAAAACGGGCAGCGCTTGTTCTGGACGCATTCGCCCCAAGCGCTTGATGCGACCAGTTAGCGTCTCGCCGTCGAGATACTCCATGACCATGAAGTGATCTCCGTTGGGGAGCTCACCCAGGTCGAGCACTTCGATGATGTGCTCGTTGCCGATGTGACCTGCGGCTTGCGCTTCCTGCTGGAAACGACGCGCAACACCCGCATCGTGTGCGATTGCCGCGTGCAGGATCTTGATCGCGACACGCCGCTTGATGCGCGTGTTCTCGCCCTCGAAAACCGCACCCATGCCGCCTTCGCCAAGCAAGCGAACGATCCGGTATTTGTTCTCTACGATATCGCCGGGCTTCAAAGACAAGTTACTGCTCCATCTGCGTGAGCCGTGAGAACTCCCACGGCTCGATCCGTCCGTCTCACAAGCTTTACCTGCGCTCGCTGAGTGGTCCAGCACTCGGTTCGTCACGGCCCGCGGTGCCAATGTGGGCGGCGCTGCGTGCGTGAGGTTCTGTTGCGCGTAAGGTGAACTCTCGGTTGCTTGCGCTTACTGGATTTAGACTCCGAACTACGCGGTAGGAGATCGAACCACCAACTTCTGTAAACCTTTCACGCTTTACAGTGTGCTCGGACGGAGGAGCGTCATGAGAGTGCATCCGAGCCGTGTCTGCGCGGCGCGGATTTGCCGGACACAAACCCGTGCTAGCGTCACGGATCGTATGGGGTTCCGAGCTTTTATGAGACTTAATCGGGGCGCGTTTTGCGGGCTCTCGTTGACCTGCTCCGTGCTGACCTGCTCCGCTTTGACGACCACCTTGCTGTCGAGCCAGAGCGCCAACGCACAGACCGATGAGCAACGCGCTGGCGCTCGCGCGTTGGCTGAACAGGGTGGCGCAGCCTTCGACGAGGGGCGTTGGCAAGACGCGGTGGACCTGTTCACCCGCGCCCAGAGCCTCGTGGATGCCCCACCGCATCTGCTCTACATAGCCCGAGCCCAAGAAAAGTTGGGGCATCTGGTGCAGGCGATGGAGGCCTACAACAAGGTCACGCACATGCAGTTGGCGAGCAATGCTCCGCCCGTGTTCAAGGAATCCCAGAAGGACGCCGAACGCGAGCTGCAAGCGTTAACTCCAAGGATTCCCCAGGTTACGGTCACGGTCAGCGGGGCGAAAGCCGAAGAAGTCGTGGTCAAAGTCGATGGTGAGGAACTGCCCTCGGCCCTGGTCGGCGTGAAACGACCCGCAAACCCGGGCAAGCACACTTACGAGGCCGCCAACGCGACCTTGGAAGCGCCGCCCGTAACCCTGGCCGTCAATGAAAAGGGTGAGGCTGCCGTGGAATTGGTGTTGAAGCCGAAGGCTGCGGCGCCCGTCGTCGCGGCCACGCCCGCCACCACGAGTCCTGTGCAGCCGGCTGCACAACAACCGTCTGCGCCGCCGGCGTCGCCTGCGCAGGACCAGGGGTCAAAAGTGAACATCCCAGCTTACGCTTCATTGGCGGCCGGTGCCATCGGCGTTGGGGTCGGGACGTTCTTCCTGATCAAGAAGAGCGGAAAGTCGTCGGACGCAGACTCCGCCGCGGACGAGTGCGAACGGACTCGCGCGTGCGACCGCGCTGATGTCGATCACATCAGCGATCTGGACAAGCAAGCGGCCTCTGCCGGCTCGGTCTCTTTGATCAGCTACGGCGTCGGCGCGATTGGTGTTGGCGTTGGGTTAGCGCTGCTGTTCATGGGCGGGGACGATGCCGCGAAAGCCGATGCGGCGCCCATCTCGTTGTGGGCTTCGAATCACGAACTGGGTGTTGCAGGTAGCTTCTGAGGATCGAGCGAGCAAATGCGAGGAAGACTGACTTATTTGTGGCTTGGCCGTTGGTTTGGGCTGGGTATCGGGGTGGGGATGATCTTGGGCTGTCAGCCCGTCGAACGCGACTTGAGTCGATTGCTTGGCGCAGTCGAAGCAGGCACCGACGACAAGGATGACGGCAAAGAAACGAAAGATGCGGCTGGGGCAGACGCGGCGACGAAGCCCGTCGAGGTCGAAGCAGCGGCACCCGCGCCAGAGACCGACGCCAGCAGCAAGCCGCCGACCAAGCCGACCAAGCCGCCACCCAAGCCGGTCCAGGACGAGGACGCCTCTACTGGGGAGCCGAAGCCTACGCTGACCGAAACTAGCGTCGATTCGGGAAGCGGTTCGTCCGAGACGAACTCATCGTCCGAGACGAACAGTTCGTCGTTGGACGCGAGTGTGGATAGCGGCTCGGACAGCGGCTGTGGCGGGATCAAAGTCGAAACCGATTGCAGCAACGGCGGCGACGACGACTGCGATGGCTATCAAGACTGCGACGATCCCGACTGCAAAGCCGCGCTGGTGTGCTGTACGCCCAGCGGAGACACCGAGTTGATCTGCGACAACAACGGTGACGACGATTGCGACGGCGTGAGCGACTGCGAGGATTCTGATTGCAAGGGCGATCTCAGTTGTCCGCTGCCCTGTGTACCTGTCGCTGACAATGAACTCGACTGCAATGACGGCATCGATGACGACTGCGACATGCTGCAAGATTGTCTGGATGCCGAAGACTGCACGGGCGATCCCAAGTGCGCGGCCTGTACGCCAACCAGCGTGGCCGAGGTGGCGTGCGATGACGTCACTGACGACGATTGCGACGGTTACATCGACTGCGAGGACGGAGACTGCATAAACACGCCAGAGTGCGCGACCGCGTGCGCTCCTTTGGCGCCTTCGGAACTCGACTGCACGGATCAAATCGACGACGACTGTGACGGCTTCACGGACTGCTCGGACAGCACCTGCGCTGCCACGGCCGGCTGCTGCATCGATCAAGGCGCGGAGATCTGTGACGACGGAATCGACAACGACTGCGACGGCACAATCGATTGCCCAATCATCGTCGCGGCGTTCCCCGACATGCCACCGCCCGGACGTCAGACTTACGAAGGTGGGGCCACCTCCGCCGCCGATGCGATGATCACGTTGAAACCGCCCGCGATGCAGGATTTCGTCGTGCAGTGTCGTTCGGCGAAACCTGCTGCGGTCGTGAGTGAACAGTTCGTGGCGTGTACCGCCACTGACGATCCGTTGGTCGTGCATCCGTTCCCGGCGAGCGAAGCCACCAATTCGGCGCATGACGGCTTGATCACGACTCAAGTCCGCTTCGCGTACCCGAACGGCCAAGTCAGCCAGATTGCCGCGTATACCTATTACGTGCACAGCAGCCTGGCAGGCGTGCCCACGTGTCAGCCGCGGGCCTCCGACGCTTCTTTCTTCGGAGCCGCCGCCGTTTTCTTGGTGCGGCCAGACTCTTCGAGCTTCCGCGATGACGACGCGCGTCTGATGGCGCCATTCGTGAACATCGACTTTGCGCCGCCGCCTTCGACGGTGTTCGAGGTGCCGTCGACCGGAAGTGGCACAACTGAGTACTTGAGCTTGAGGCGCCGCTTCACCCTCGACCCGACCTCTAAACTGGTGCTCATGCGACGCGTTTACGTTTCACGCCGAGCCACGCAGAAGGGTTGCTTGACGGCGATGATCCGCAGCCACGAAACGGACAGCACGGCGCTCGGCTTCGACAAGACGCGTTACTACCGTAACGGTTGTGACGCGGTGGTGCTCAACAAGGACGGCGCGGGCGTGTGCTTGATCGTCGACGGGTCGGGCGGCATTGGACTGGCCAGCGTAAACAGCTCGGGTTTCCAGTATTGGAACTTCGAGATTTACGGAAATTACAACTGGCCCGGCGCCGATCCGGTGACGCTGTGGCCCGAGGCTGACCAGTTCATGTGGCGCAAGCTCGGGCAGCATGAGCAAAACGGTAACCTCAGGCAGTTCTCGCCGAAGTGCTACGACGGGGGCATTCTCGATTGCGCCAACTCACCCGCCGACGCTCTGTACTTGCCGGACCGAGGTCTGTTCAACTGGTGAGCCCCTCTTGAAGCGAGGGCGAGCGTCGCTTATCGTGCGTCCGCACCGAGCGATCGCTGGCCCTCGCTCTCCCCCGGAGAGCGATTCCAAGGGTCGTTTGCAGAGACTGCGGTCTTGATCGATCCATAAGCCAATCCCACGAGTGTGTAGAGCGGCATTTTTCCCGCGCTTCGCTCGGTGCGCCCTTCCGCGGCCACAGTTCGGTATATAGCGGACACGTGCGCGCATCGCTCTTCAGCCCCGATCCGTACCTCGCGCAGTTCGAGCGCCTGCTCGTCAAGCACAGGGCGCGTCACACGCGCCAGGAACCCGAGAGCCACGGGCTGACGCTATCCGCCCTGCAAAATCATGCCCCCGAGCTCTGTCGGCGCTTGGCTCACGACGTTGGGCGGGGTCAATACGAGTTCGCGCCGCTCAGCCGGGTCGAAGTGATCACCGATGACAAACAGCGCGTCATCTATCGCGCTGAATTGATCGACGCGCTCGTACTGGGCGTGATGGCGCAGCGCTTGATGCAGCTGCTCGAGCCGCATTTGCGCGATTCGGTTTACGCCTACCGCCCGGAGCGCAGTCCGAAACTCGCGCTGACGCGCCTGCGCGCACACTTGGACGAGCATCGCCGACAAAGGCCCGACCCGAAGCAGCGCGGGTTGTTCGTCTTGCAGCGCGACTTGGCCGCTTATGGGGAATCGATTCCGACGCACTCGGAGTCGCGATTGTGGACGCAGATGAACGATGTGCTCGCGGGCTTGCAAGATCGCGGCGAGGCGAGGGTCTTGCAGTCGCTGCTGACGCGCGCGTGCCGTCCGCGCGTCCGACTTGCCAGCGGTGAGATCGTGGTTTTGCAATCCGGGTTGCCGACGGGCTCGCCCATTCAACAGCCACTCGCCAACCTCTATCTGACGCCCTTGGACGCTGCCCTCGATGAAGCGGGAGTCAGCTTTTACGCGCGTTTCGGTGATGACCTGCTCTTGATCGAGGACGATCTCGCACGCTTCGAGCGCGGGCGTAATATCCTGGAGCAGCAAGTCTCGAAACTCGAACTGCGATTCAACCCCGACAAGAGCTGTGACTCCTACTTCACGGCGCCTGGATGTCCCTTCTCCGGCGGCTCGGGTAGGCCGTTTACCCCGGCCAGGCACATCGAATATTTGGGCGCGCGTGTAGACTTTGAAGGTCGGTTCGGGCTCAAGCGCAAACGCCAACGGGAACTGCTCTCGCGCACGCGTCAGCGCATTTGCAACACCTGCGCTGTGACTGCGCCCGAAGAACGCCTGTCGGCGGTCGCGCGTGTCGTGAAAGCAGCGCTGTTCAGTCAGGTGCGCGTCGCAGATCCGTTGCGCGTGGCGCTCGCTGACTGGGTCGATGATCGTGCTCAATTACGGCAGTTGGATTACCTGATCGCGCGCGCTTGTGCCGAAGCCGTCAGCGAACGACGTGGCGTTCGCGCTTTGCGCGAAGTGCGCCCCAAAGACTTGCGCGCCGCGGGTTTGCCTTCGTTAAATGAATTGCGGCGCCGCGGAGCCTCGCGGTGAGTGAAGTCGCGAGCTGGCTCGACGCACAAGCTCGGCGCTTGGCCCGCGTTCCGACGCTCGAGGACGCGTTGTTCGAGCTGAAGCCATTGCGCTACGCAGCTTACCGCTTGCGGCTGGTTTACGTACGCGCCGTACTGCGCTGCTTCTTTCGCTTGGTCGAGCTCGGGCTCTTCGCGCGCTTCATGCCCTTTGCGTTGCTCAGCTCCGTATTGGTCGTCAGGAGCGTGCTGTTTCTCGCGGAAGGAATGTATTGGGGTGGGCTCGAGACACTGCGCGACGAGGTTCGGCGCCTCTGCCGTGAGTCGAATCTGGCCGCCGCAATCGTTCACATTCGGCGCTGGCTGGCGTTGGCCTCGGGGTTCGCTCTGACGATGTTGGTCGCGGCTGCCCTGTGGAGCTTGGCTCGGCCCCATGCTCGCTCCGGCTTCGATTTCCTCGACTTGTTCGTGATCGCAAACGCGCTGCGCTGGGGCGCCGATGTTCTGCTTCGGACGTATCACTCTGGGGTTTACGCCGTGTCGCGCGTCTATCGCCCTTGGTGGAGTCTCGTCTTGGTCGACGTTGCGGAGCTCGCAACGCTCTTGCTCGCCTGCGCGCTGCTCGGACCGTGGGGCGTAGGGTGCTCGCTGCTGCTGGTGGGCGCTCTAAGGGCAAGTTTGTCCTGGTGGTTTACGCGCAAACAGTACGCTCGGCTCAAGTTGCGCGTCGGCCCTCCGAGGCTATGGCTGCGAGCGGCGCGCGATCGCAAAGCCTCGTGGCGCGCCCTGGACTCGTTGTCGTCGGCGGCTGGTAACGTCATCGCCCAAGCGGATGCGCTGCTGGTTCTGGGTTTACTAGCGACACCGGGGGCGGGTGAGCGAGCAGAGTTGCTCGCCGCGCTATTTCACGTGATCGCGCCTTTGCAAGGGGTGTCTCAAGTCTGGGCACGCTTGTTCTATTTCGACTTCAAGCGTCTGGAAGCCTGGGGCTCGCCGTTTCTACTGCACCGCTTCGAGGCGTTGCTTTCGAAAGTCGCGTGGATCGTTGCCTTGCCCACGGGTCTCGTCACGTTGCTCTTGATGTCGGCGTTGTGGCGCGGTCCGGCGCTGCTATTGGCGTTCGAACTCACTTGCCTCGGGGTCGTGCGTTCCTGGCTTTCGCTTCGACACGTGCGCGCGTACTCGCTCGGTGACTATCGTTTCTTGTGGCGTCTACTCGCGGGCCTATTGCTGATGGCGGCTGCCACGCCGCTGCTGGCGGAGTTCGAAGCCAGCGTCTCGCTGGCGGCCCTGGTCGTGTACCTGACGCTCGGGTTGTCGTTGCTCGGTCGCTCTGAGCGAGAGCTCTCGAATCCGAGTCGGCACGTCGTTTCGAGTCCGTCAGCGTGGTTGTCTCGATTGCTCGACCAGCGCGGGCCCGTGCGCATCGGACTCGTGCGCGTCGACCGAAATCTCTCCAGCGTTGGGCGCGTTGCGCACGTGCTCGGGGGTTGTCTCGCGGGGGCTACGGTTGGCCGCTTAGGTCGCGACACCTTGGTCTGGTTCGAGTCGCAAGACGCTATCCGCGCGTCGGATCTCGCTGTGGCCACAGCCGGCTCTTTGAGGACCGCGCGCTTGTCTCCGATGGCGCCAAACGGCCTTGCAGCACTGAGCCAGGGTTTGGAAGGCGCGGAGTGGCGAAGGAACTTTGCGCCGTTACTCTCTTGCGGCAGCGAACCTGCGGACTCCGTGCTGCAACGCTTTCGCCAGGAGGCGTTGAAGATCCACCCTGGGTTGCGCATCGAAGCGCTCGGCGCGGGGCTAGCCGTACAGGCTCTGGGATTGGCGGCGAGCGGCCAGCTGAGGAGCTGTGTGCTGGCTGCCGCGCGTGGCCAAACCGGGTTCTTTCGCATCGACGGGAAAGAGGTCGTGGTATTGGCTCCCGCAGGTTACCCGCGTCTGTTGATCGTTGCCGAGAGCGAGCCCGGACGCAGCGCGCCCTGGAAGGCGGCGCTCTTGGAGTTGATCGTGAACACGGAACTGGAGTTGACGCTGCTCGAGTCCAATGCTGCGTTCACTCAGGCGGCGCTCACGCCGATCACTACCCACGGCTAGCGCAGAAGAGCCTGAGCATGTCGCAATTGAGTTTGATCCTGCTTCTGTGCTTGCTGCTACCGCTGCTCCTGGGCCTCGGCGCGCGGCGGGCGCTCAGCGTGTTCGTGGTACGCATCGCAGGCGGCGAGGTGGTCAGCGCACGGGGTCGCCTGCCCAAGTCACTGCTGACGGACCTGGCTGCGGTCGCGCGACGGGCGGGCTGCAGTGGAGTGATTCGGGCCCGCCGTCGGCGGGGTGCCTTGGACGTCCAGATCTCTTCCGGAATCGACCCGGGGACGTCGCAACAGTTCCGCAACGTGATCGGGCAAGTGCCCTTTCAGCGCGTGATTTCAGCTGCAAAGCTCTCGCGTTAGGCAGGGTAACCGCGCCGAGCTGGCACCCGCGGTCGTAATTTGTCCGGGCTCCGGGGCAAACCGCGGAATCTCCCGAGACTGCTTGTCTGACCAGTGATATGGTGCCCCCATGGCTGACGCTCAGCAGGACCTGTTCGTCCGCACGGCTCCACGAGCCGCGCTCGGAGCCCCTGGCGGTTCCGAGGCCTATGCCGAGACGGCTCGTCGGGTCGAGCTGAGATCGGGTGCCCAGGATCCGCAATCCCGGGTCCCGACGTTCGACCTCAATTGTCTCGACGCGGTCGAGTGGTTGCGCAGCTTGGACGCTGATTCCGTCGACCTTCTGATCACCGATCCGCCCTACGAGTCGCTCGAGAAGCACCGCGCGGTCGGCACCACGACGCGGCTCAAGCACAGCAAATCGTCGAGCAACGATTGGTTCCAGATTTTCCCCAATTCGCGCTTCGGTGAGTTGTTCCGCGAAGCTTACCGCGTCTTGAAGCGGGACACGCACTTTTACCTGTTCTGCGACGCAGAGACCTTGTTCGTCGCGCAGCCGGCTGCGATCGAAGCGGGCTTCAAATTCTGGAAGCCCCTGGTTTGGGACAAGCGCAAGATCGGCATGGGTTACCACTACCGTGCGCGTTACGAGTTCATCCTGTTCTTCGAGAAGGGCAAACGTCGCTTGAACGACCTGGCGGTGCCCGACGTGATCGAGGCAGCGCGTGTCCGCGGCGGTTACCCGACGGAGAAGCCGGTGGCGGTCAGTTCGGTCTTGGTGCGCCAGAGCACTCGACCTGGCGATCTGGTCGTCGATCCCTTCATGGGTTCGGGTTCGGTTGGCGTGGCGGCGCTCGAGCAAGCACGGCGTTTTGCAGGCAACGACATCAGCGCCAAGGCTTTGCAATTGAGCCGAACGCGTTTGTTGGCTACAGGCCGTGAAAGCGACGCGAGCTCATTGCGCTGGGGCGCCCCGCGAAGTGGCTTGCTCTGAGCGCTTACTCCGAGTTTCCTGCTCTGAGTATACGGATAAGCAGCGCCAATGACCGGGAACGATTACCGCAAGTGGGTCGGAAACTACATCGCGAGCGCCTACGGCAGTCGCGGTCTGGTGGTCTACGAAGAGGTGCAGCTCGGCACGTCGATCATCGGCAAGCAACGCCGTATCGATCTGCTCATCATTGCTCCTGACCAGACGGCGCTGGTCGTCGAGTGCAAGTATCAAGACAGCGCCGGAACCGCAGACGAGAAGATCCCCTACGCCCTCAACGACATGGCCGCGTTGAGAGTTCCCGGCGTGTTGGTGTACGCGGGCAGCGGGTTCTCACCTGGGGTTTTGCACTTACTCCAAGGCTCGGAGTTTGGTGCGTATTGCATGCCAGAACCGGGCCAGAGCGCGCCGCAGTCGAGGCGCGCTGGCGCGATGGACTCCGGCACTTGGCAGTTCGATCACGTGGTGGCGCAAACCTTCCGCTTCTGGGACATCGTGCTCGGCAACAGGCGACCCCTGCAGGCCGATCCGAACCTCAATTTCGCGTCGCCCGAGGCGCCTCAACAAGAGTCGCTCCTGGCCTTGGTCGCAAACCGTGATCCAGTGAAATGATCGCGTGAGATCACCCGTGATGACCCCGCGCTGGCGTAATGCTAGCGTCGCTGCGCATGCGTTACGAGTCATCGGGCAGTCGCGTTGCGTTGATCGCTCGCGGGTTGTTGGGATTGTCGGTCTTGGCCGTCTTGCCGCTGATTGGAGGCTGCGCGAGCTCGCCGGAAACCGAGCCGCAGGTCGCGGTTCAAGACGATTCACAGCCGCCACCGGTGTCGGACGACAACGGCGCCGCGCGTCCGCAACGCAAGACTTTTCCTGATCGCTCCGCCGAGTTGGCAGCAGACGCGACCCGCGAACGCAGCGTGCTCGATCTGCTGTCGCAGTTCCGGCAGGTCGCCTCCAATGGCACGCGGACCGACGAAGCCGTCGCATTCATCGACCGCTATGCCGAGCCTTTGACGCAAGCCTACGTCGCCGGCAGTGACTCGCTGCGCGACAGCACGCGTCTGGCGCTGCTCACGCAGCTGCTCTCGTACGAGGATCCGCGAACCGTGCCGGCGCACGTCAAGGCGCTCAACGTCTACGCCAAGACGAGCACGCGCGTCGACGAGGCGATCCTCGCATGCCAGGCCGCGACGCGCCTACCCTCGGAGAGTTTCGATGCGCCCCTGCTGGCGGCGTTCGATGCCATCAACATGCCGAACAAAGACGATCGGCGTCTCAGTGTTCATTTAGCGCGTGCATTGAGGAAGAACGCGGACGCAGCCTGGGCTTCCGAGCTGGCGCTGCGACTGACGCCGCCGATCGAACGCCCCGTGGCGTTCAACGACGCCCCGGGTGTCAAGAAGTACCAAAACCAGGTTTACTGGCAAACGACCGCCTCCGAGCTCCTGGGCATGGTCGGAGACCGCACCTCGGCGCGAGCCCTGGCGCGCGTGCTGATGTCGAAAGACAAGATGGACGTGCATGCCACCGCAGAGCTTGCTCTGGTCGAACTCGGGCAGCCTTCGATCGAAATCGCGCTATCGCTCTTGAACGGCGAGGACGCCGAGCTCGTGCAATTGAGCAAGAGCGCTCACAGCGAGTTGGCCGAGCCAAACGTCTATTTCGCAACGGAGTGGCTGACGCGGCTTGCGCATCCCAACGCACGCGAACCGTTGCAAGACGCGTGGGAGCGCACACACAACCCGCAGAGCAAGGCGCTGATTGCGCGCACTTTGGCGGTTCTGCCCAAGTCCGAGCGCAGCATCGACGAGTTCAAGCAGACGATAGTCAGTACGCCCATCAGCCTCACGCTGCCGGCGGGTGAATGTGCTCTCGAATCTCTGGTCGAAATCAGTCCGTACTTCTTCGATACCGAGCTCGTGCCTTGGTTGATGGATCGCGCCGGCAAGGTGACGGGTTCTGGTTCGCGCAAGTTCGACGTGCAGCGCGCGTTCGTGATCGCCATCGCTGAGCTCGCGCTGCCAAACCATTTGGACGCGGCGAACAAGGTATCGCAGCGCTACGGGGGACGTTTCGGAACCCCAGCATTCGATGCTTCCGCAGCGCTCGCGAAGAAGTGCCAATCAGACCCCACCTGTTACGGCAATGAGTTGGGCTCACTGAGCGAGTCGGGTGAAGTGGAATCGGTGATCGTCTCCAAAGCGGGCATCATGCTCGGGGTGATCGGCAAGCCCGAACCCCGTGGCGTCGTGCTGAAGCGTCTCGTCGATACGCGCGACGTGCGCGTGCAGGGCGCCATGGCGCGGGTGCTCGACCATCTCACACCCACCAAGGACCCGGAGTTGATCGCTCAACTAGAGACCGCGGTGCAGCAAGCGGCGAGCCCCGCCGAGGGTGCCGACCCCGCGCGCGTCCGCATGCTCCAGATGTCGCTCTATCGCATGCAAGCGCGCTAGAGCGTGTCCCAAGCCCGCTGCGCGGTTTGGGGTTCGATCGCGGCGTCAATCACGCTGCGCGAACGCAAGAGCGGCCCGCGTCCTTGGCTTCGTACAAGGCGCGGTCGGCTCGTTCCAACCAATCTTCGAAACGCTCTTGCGAATCCCGCGTTGCAACCCCGAACGAAGCGCTGCACTCGAGGTCCGGCAGATCATCGAAGCGCAGGCTGCGCACGGCTGCGAGCACGCGTTCAGCGATTTCGACGGCGGCCGCACGCCCTTGTCCCGGCAATAGGATCAAGAACTCCTCGCCGCCCCAGCGCGCTACCAAGTCCGACCCGCGCAACGCGCCAGAGACGGCTCTGCCGACCGCGGCGAGCACGCGATCGCCGACGGTGTGGCCGTATTCGTCGTTGATCTGCTTGAAGTGATCGAGGTCCACGATGATGCACGACAGCTCGCCATTGCCGCGATCGTGGCTCTCGCAGGCAGCGCGCAAGGGCTCTCGAAAACCGTGGCGCGTGAGGCACAGCGTCAGTTGATCACGCTCACCGAGTTCAGCGCGCTCGTGCAACCAGGAGAAGCGCGAAGCGATCGCGATCACCATCGAGGCCACTAGGGCCGCAAAGCCCAAATACGAGTCCACGTAGAAGTCGATCACGCGGAACGACCACGCTAGCTCCAGACTGGCGCTCAAGGCGTAGACCGCCACTCCGAACAGAATCACGTTGGCTCCGCGTTGGCCGCGTCGCTGGGCGGCAATCGTCCAGGCCAAACCGACGCCAAGGGCCGCCAGCATGGCGACGATGCAAGCCGGGATGATCACGCCCTCGAACACCCGGTAGAGCGGATTGTAGGCCGTGGTCAGCACGAGCCACGCGCTGCCGACGATGGCCAGCCAACGGCAGTAAACCTCGAGCCGCGAGCGCTGGTGCCCGAAGAAGCTCGCCCAAAAGGCGACAATCAACAGGGGTAACGTCAGGATCGGAACGAAGACCAAGTAGGCATTGAAGTCTGGGTTGTGCCAGACGAGGTAGCCCATGGTGTTGATGCCGGCGGTGATCGAGCCGAGCGCAACGCACAGGAGCGCAAACCAGAAATGATGGCGTTCGCGCCTGCGACCCGCGAACAGCACCAAGTGGAAGAACCCCGAAAACGTAAACAGCGAAACCAAGAGCGCTGCGCGCATTCCGCGCCGCTCATGATCTTCGCGCACGATCTCTTCGGGCCCAATCAGCGTGCCCGGGTCCATCACCCCGCCGTTGCCGTAGAAGGTGCGTACTCTTAGCGCCACTGTGTTCGGCTCCGAAGCCTTCAACAACGAGCGCGGAATGCGCAGTACGATCGAGCGAAAGTCTTTTTCGACGAGTTCACCTGCGGGGCCAATCTGGCCGCGCCCGCCGAGCTTTACGCCATTGACGAAGAGCTCATAGGCATTGGCCGCCATCGGGATGCGAACCGCCGCGTCGCGATCCGCCCAATCTGCGGGCAAGCTGAAACTGTCCTTGAACCACGCGACGCCGTCGAACGAGAACCCCTGAAAGGTCAGATTGCCGGGCACACGCGCGACTCGCCAATCATCGCCCTCTTCCCCTAGGCGCAGTTCCCAAGCACCGTCCAAAGTGCGGGATTCAGTGGTCGAGAGCGAGACCGGTTCGAGGGCAAACGCGAACGACTGGTACGAGAACAGCACTCCAAGGATCAGCAGCCCAGTCCAAATCCGCGTCTGCCACTGCATCAACTAGTTACCTTCAAAGCTATCAACGTCGTCACGAAGATCAGCAGTCCTTCGAGGGCGCCAAGACCGACTGCAACCCACACCGAGCTTCGTCGCATGATTGTGGAAAACCAGGACAAGGGCAGCGCGAGTAACGCTTCACCTAGCACGACAAACCAAGGCGCGAGCCCGAAAAGCATCGGGACGTGTTGGTAGTACCACCAGTCGGCTTTGGCCGCGATGGCCTCGAAACCTGGTATGTACAATCCGGATATCAGCGCCATCACCAGGGCGGCGCTGATCGGCTTCAGTTTGCCGGCGAGCCACAGTGCGACCGAACAGTTCGTCACGAAAATGAGCGCCCAAGTGAACGGCATGTACAGGGGCGTGTCGATCACGAAGGGTCCACCCGGGTAGTAGACCAGGATGTCTTTTCGAACGAGCCAGGTATCGTTAATCAGTTCCACCCAACCCGCGGCCATTCCGAAGGCAAACGCCCGCAGGAAGAAGGGTTCGGGATGGCGAGAGCAATAGAACCACAAGAGCACCAGCTCCACGGCCATGGCGAACGTGGCCGAGCCCCAGCCCAAGTGGTAACGCGCTGACGCGAGCGCCATCGCAATGCTCAACGCGTTGGCGACGGCCAGGAAGATCCAGTCGCGTTTGGTTATCATGAAAGCCGCATTCCGATGAAGTACGCGACTCCAATCCAGATGCCGGCGACGACGCCCGCGCCCAGCGCTGGCCACAGACTGCGTCCCTTGATCGCAACGTTGACGAGCGGGGTTAACGATAGTCCGACGAGCGCCTCGCCGATGATGATGTAGTACGGCACGGGGCCGATCATCTTGCAGTCGGTATAGGTCCACCAATCGGCGTAGTGCGCGAGCGCTTCGAACACGGGAACGTAAATACCGCTGACCACGGTTGCGGCGAGCAGGCCCTTGGCGGCGCCGTAGCGTCGTTGGATCGAGTAACCAAGGAATCCCATCGACAACAGGATCCCGGCCCAGCTCAGTGGCATGTACGCAGGCGAATCGATCAAGAACGGCCCCCACTGCGTGTAGTGCAGCGTGCCCGTGATTGAAACGAGCCACCAATCGGCGGCCAACTCAGCCAGGCCGCCAGCGATACCGAACACGAGTAGTGTCTTCAATAGATCAGTGCGGCGCCAACTGACGTGAGCAATGTACAGCAGCGACGTGCACGCGACGCAGGCGTAGGCAGACCACGCCCCCCAATCGAAGACGGCGTCGAGCGCCGCCAACACGAGCCCAAGCACGTTGATCACGAACAGCAGGTGATCGTCTTTGGTGATCACCGCCGGTGATGGCATTAGCACCCGTAGGCTTACGGGTTGGCTGGGCCTTATGGACGGGGGGGTACTGGGCGATAGACTTGCAGACGGGTACACGCCGAGAGATCCTTCCTCCGCTCTCGAAACAAGAGCGACTCTCTCTCGACTTTGTCGCAGAACGCCGCGTTTTCAACGCGCGCCACTGCTTCGTCCGCTCATCGTATGTTAACTACGAGGTGTAACTAACGAGCTGTCGCACTCGCGCGTACCGCTCGTCTGAACCGCTTGAGTCAGAGGCGAAGAGACGCATCACCCGAGACGAACCGAGCGTGCCCACAAGGGAACACAGGGCGCTCACCGCGCTCGGGACTCAGTGACTGACGCGCGGACGTGCGAAACCCAGGATGCGTTCGCAGGCGCGTCGCACGTGAGTGACGACATCGCTCGAGCCCTGCTCTGGGGCGCACAAAAGCACTTCACTGCCGAGCAATGGGAAGCGTCCCAGCACGTGACTCGGACCGCTGACGCGAAGGGCGGAAAGCGCGCTCAGCTCTTCACATTCCGAGTACTTACCAGCACCGGCGATCAACAGACCCTCGCTGTCCGCGAGGGCCAGCGAACGGAACCCGCCACGCTGCCTCACGCTCTCGAGGTACACGCACAACTCTTTGAGTGGATCCCGCCTAACACTCTGTGTCCCGTTCATGAGAGCAGGAAACATTGGCCCGGCGCCGTTGGGCAAATTTCCGGCAATCCGCGTTTACGTTTTACCGTCGCGCGCACCCGAGGCGGGGCGTCAGGGAGCCGATCACTGTGCGCACGTCTCCCAGCGTAGGCCCAGGCTCCCTAGCGCCGCCTGGTGTGCCAAAGATGAACAATCTGACTCGCACAAGTGCAGTGTTACTTCTGAAGCCCCTGTGTCGGACGCGTCGTCGACGAAGTACGAACCGGCCGCGTCGCAACTCGGGTTCTCGTTCAACTGCTGTTCCACGCCGTCCTGGGTAGCGAACAAGCGGGCGTCGGGCTGCAGCGCTGCCTTGGGGAGCTTAAAGCTGCACGAGCCTGCGAACAGCCAGAACTGTTCGAGGGTCTGGCGCAGCTCTTCGAGGCTTGTCCCAATGTGCGCAGTGGCGCGGCCGAAGGTTTGTTTGGACCAATATCGAAGCGACCAGGGCGCGCGTGAGGCATCTGCCAACCAGGAACCGACCCCCATCACATAGATGGCCGCGTCCGTGATGGCGTCAGTCGTGATTGGCTCATCCCCACAACCCGAGAACAGTCCCGCTGCGACCAGCACGGCAGCTACGGGCAGGTTCCAGTCTGCGTTGGACTCCAAGCCAGAAATGCTGCCACGCAGGGCTGCGGGCAGCGGAACATCTGCGCCCGCCCAGCGCATGGATCCGGCGCCATGCAACACGCTGAAGAACTTCTCGGATGGCAGCGGGGTCAGCCCGAGTTCGGGTGTGGCGTAATCCTCTGGCAAGCAGCTCACCGAATCGCTTCCTGGGCTCAGCGGGCGCGGAAGCAGCGTCAAACCAGCGCTCGATCCCGCGTGAAGCGGGGCCTTTGCGAACTCGTCGATGGCCTGTTCGATGTTTGCCCAGTCGACTTCGTTGTCATTGCCTTCGGTCGCGTTGGACGACGCGTCGACGACGAGCATCAGCTGCACGGGCCGCGCTACAGGTGTCCAACTCTCGAGGGTGCAAGCGCTCGCGTCGCCGAGCGCAGTCGGGGCTGCAGCTTCGGGCAAGACGGGGACCTTGGGCGGTCTGGGCTTCGTTCTGGTTCCGCGCGTCGGCGCGGTGACGTTCACGACGTGCAGCGTGTGGGCCCGAGCGACCGCGCTGGGCTCCGTGCGTCCACACGCGAGCGGCAGCGTCGACCACGCCAACAGCCGGGTCCACGATCCGAGGGTGACGCTGAGTCGCGGAGGGCTCACGGGATGCAACGGCGAAATGCCAAGCGTCGCGTCGCTCACGTTTGGCGATCTTGCAAGCTCCGTTAGCGCCCAGAGCCTACGGCCTACCGAGGCCGCTCAGCGCCGTGGCAGGCGCAATGCAACGCTATAGCTGCGCTGAAGCGACGATGTAGCCGCCGGTGCTCTCTTGCCAAATCTCACTGCTTCGCAGCGGCCGCACCACTTCGAGTTGGGGCATCAAGCGCAGCGCCGTCTTGTGCCACAAGATGTTTACCCCTCCCACGAAGCGCACTGCCTCCGAGCGACTGTATTCGAGATTGCTGTCGAGCCATTCCCCGAAGAGCAACGGCTGGAGCTGCCATGGATCGGAGAGTTCGATCTCGTGGGTAACGAAGCTTGCGATGCTTGCAGCATAGTTGCGCAGGGATAACGGATCGGGTGACGGGAAGACCAAGCCTAGATCTTGGGCAATCATCGCTTCGGCAACGAAACGCGTGGCGGCGACGCTGAGCTCGATATCAGCGCTCGCGGCATTGCCAGCGATGAAGTCGGGTGCGGTGGTCGCGCGGTTCTCCACGATCTTGTGAGCCCCACCAAGGCCCACCGCCAGCCACTTGACTGGGGACACGACGACCCGCGCGTGCAGATCGACCCCAGGAAATTCGGGAGGTGGATTGCTCGCGCACACGGCCCATTCCAGAGCCAAGGACTTGATCCGTCCCCAGAGTTGGGCGCCGAGACTGCGGCCGCCGTACCCCAAGTCCCCCACGATTTGATGATTGCTCAGGCCGCGTGAACGCATCGGCAAGTGTCCCGCGCCGATCAGTTCGATCCGAGAGAACGGTCGCTTGAACTGCCCCACGCGCACTTGGAACGGCCTGGCAACGCGGAAATTGAGCCACGCATCACGGAGCGCGTGGTTGCTCGAGAAATCCAGATCGAGCTCGGCCGAGAGCGGCTTGCCCCAATTGCCGCCGACGGTGAAGCGTGCTTGGTTCAAGAAGAAGTCGAACTCGTTGTCGCGTTGACCGAGCAGCTGTTGCGCGTCGGTCAGCTCCTTGTGCTCGTACTCCCAACCCGCGATCACGCGCGCTTGAAATCGCAGCGTCACGTCGCCGCTCGTGATCTGCAAACGCGAATGCGCAAGTTCGTCGACCATATCGGCCTTCGGCTCATCCGCGACTTGACGCGAATCAGCCGTGAGCGGGGAAGCCGGCGGAGCGTTTGCCGTCGTTGCGGTCGTGGCAGCGACAATCGGCTCCGTAGGCGGCGTCGTTGGCGCGGCGATCGTAGGCGACTCTGATGTCGCACTGGCTTGCGGTGTTGCAGTGAGCGGCTGCGCGGGCGAGGGCTCTAGGCTTGCCGTTGATGCAGGCTCTGCTGGCGAGTCGGGAACGACCGGGGCAGCCGGAAGATCGTCCTGCTGGGCGTGTGCGGCAAACGCCGTGAGTAAGCAGGCGCACCCGATCGCTAGACGCAACATGCGCGCCTTATAGCAAATCTCTTTCAGGCTGCGCCTATGAACTGAAAAGATATTTCCAAGCGATCTCTATTTGTATCCCGCGGCCTTTAGGCTGTGTTGAGGTTTGCACCGTGGGTTCGGCGCCTGGGCAGGCCATTCGGCGAACACCAATGATGCTTGCCGACGCAGTACCAACGTGGGCACGAGGCTGCAGCTGGTGTATGCACTGCTCGACTCGAGTGAATCGAACTAGCGTTGCAACGTACGCACGTCCAAACACAATCAGCGTCGTGCGGCTTCTGGCTGGACTCGCGCTACTTTGCACTTCGTGCGCTCTCGAGGAGCCAGAGCGGAAAAGCGTCGTTCTGCGTGAGCCCTCCGGATCCTGCTCGGACCTCACGAGGACCATCGCGCGTTGGCAAGGGCGCGAGGCTGCAGTGTGTGGTGCAGGGGCGCTCGAGTACCGCTCACTCGTTCCGATAGGCGGTAGCGGGACGCTGCTCGCTTTCACACCCCGCAACGGAGATCACGACGAGTGGGACATAGGTGAAAGAGGTACCCTGCTCGCGGATCCATCGAACGCCGGTAATTTCGCAGCGTTACGTGGAAACCGTCTATTAGCGCCCCTCGGTTCGAAATTCATGTTGGACTACGACCAGCGCAACAGCATTGCGCGGGTCTGGACCGCTGATTCGACGGTTCAGGGTAACGAAGACCCACTGCCCCAAGAAATTGTCAGGCAAACCTGGGAACAGGCGCCGGGTGGCCGCCTGCTGGTCACGTTGAGTGAACGTTGGATTTTGGACGTTCGCCCAGCGACCGGCAACTACACAGTCGTCGAGTTCCTGGGACAAGACGAGGCCGTGCCCTTCTCGACCGCTCAGCTGATCGAACGCAACGAGCCGCTCTTTCGTCGCGGTTCGAAGCTCGTCGCTCTAAACGAGGGCCGACTCTTGGCGTGGGATCCTCGCACCAGTCAGTACCACATCCTGAAGTATGACTTGGACCGACTGCCCGGCGATGTCTTCGACTCCGAGTCTGTGGTCAGCGGTATTTGGCCAGACCTTGGACGCGAGCACGAAATTATCGCACTTTCGCCCAAGCGCATCGCGATCTGGAATCGAAACAAAGGCGAGCTCGAAGTTCGAACCTTGGACTCGAGCGAGAGTGATCCGCTTGCCGGCAAGAAGCTCGGAGTGACGCGTGACGATCGCCTTCGATCTCTACCGCCAGCATGGGAGAAGCCCACCGAATCCAAGATCCGTCGCGTGCTCATCGTCTTCCAACGTGGGCGTTCGTTCGACACTTACTTCGGCACGTACTGCACCGCGCGAGTGGGTAGTGATCCCGAGTGTCAGCGGGGTCCGGAATGTTGCGAGGCGATGCCCACTGCGTTGGATGAGCACCCGTGCGTTCCGCTCGCGCCAGAGGGCGACAGCTATGTACCAGACGATTCACTTACTTGCCTTCCGCAGAAGCTCGAAGCCTGGGCACAGGGAAGACTGGTAGCCAGCGAACAGTGTGGCAGTCCGAACGATTTCGTTTGCGCCGATACCGAGAGCGCGAAGATCTATCGGGGGCTCGCCTCGGAAGGGGCTTTGGCTGATCACTACTTCGCGTCTTTTCCGGGACCTGCGGACGTAAACCTTGGGTTGCTAGTTTCCGGTACCGTACCGCCCAACGCTAACGGTGCCTCGATCACGAGATTGCTCGCCTCGAGCGGAGTACCATGGGCGCTCTACCTTTCGGATCCCACCGAGTTGACGCGCGCAGGGCTCCCCCCGCCCGACTACTACGACGGGGCGTGGGCACACTTCCGCTACGTCGACGAGCTCTTTTACGACATCGACACCGAGCAGTTGCCCCCGGTCTCGGCGGTCGTGGTGACTGGTGAAGGCAGCGAAGCCCCGGGAACGTCATTGCAAACCGGAGCCGATTTCGTTCAGCAGATCGTGGATCGCGTCGCGGGCTCCCAACGGTACGAGCCGGAGACGTTGGTATTGGTCCTGCACATCGCGAGCGGCTTCTATGACCATATGCCTCCACCCCCAGTCTGCTGGGGATTCCCGCTAGGTCCCCGAGTGCCGTTCTTGGCATTGGGGCACTTCGCACTCAAAGGTCAGATTTCGCACGTCCAACTCGACCACGCCTCGCTTACCGCGTTCCTCGAGTGGAACTGGTTGGACGGGATCGTCGGACAACTCGGCCACAATGATGGTTGCGTCAACAACCTGGGGAGCTTGCTCGACGAGGAGACAACGGGCGGAGCGGTCCCAACTCAGACGCCGAGCCAGCCTTAACAGCCCCTGCTGGTGAAAGTCGGACCGATCTTCGCGTCAGGGCGCCGCGCCGCGTGGCTCATTGATGACTATGCAGGCAAGCGCGTAGGTCCGGGAAGCGAGAGGTTGCGGGTATCACCACCAGTTCCGACGCCTTCGTGGCTTCGGCGAAGCGGGGTGGCGCTGGTGTGCAGTTGGCACGCGCGAGGTGGTAGCCGCGTTTGGAGGTTATGTCTTGGGATAACCCTTGAACGATGGCGGCATCGGGCGGTAGCGGGTCCGCTATATAAATCAGTAGGTCGTTCTCGGACATGCCCCGATACGCATCTGGTGCTTTGATGGGGGAACCTTGCGCGAGTGATCCCACTTCGAAGCTGGAGTCGCCGTTGCCATCTTCGAACAATACGAGCTCTGCCCAGGCTAGTGTCAGGGGGTTGCCGTTCCAAGCGTCTGACTCGAACGAAGCGATCATGTCCTGTGGCGGCGAGCCGTAAACCTCGACTCGGAACTCTCCGCGGGTAAGCGTCTCTGCCATCTGCGCCTTCGGCGCCACCACGTTGCCAGGAGCGCGTTGAGTGGGATCGATCCATAGCAAGCCTATGTGGAGCTTCGCGTTGCTGTCAGCGGGTTCGGCAAATCTGCCGCGGACAGTGATGCCCGGGGCGTCCAGTTGCGCGCCATCGATGATTGGATCCCCACATGCAAGCAGCGCGAGGGAAAGTACCCAAGAGCATGTGCGACGCGTCGACCTCAAAAATACCCTCCGGCGCCCAACGCTACGCTCGCGCTCGGAAGCGCTCGTACAGTGCGTCGTTCGCCCTCCTCCAGTCGCAAGACGTAAATGGGCGAAGAGACGTCCGCGCGCAGGTGCACGCGAGCGGTTACCGGCAATTCCACTAGCGCCACGGGCCCCGTTGCGAGGCCAGCGCTGGACGCTCGCGGTCCCTCACTGATCTGCTGGATCAGCAGCGTCGGGCCTGCCATCAGCCCACTGCCGAGGGTGAACATACCAACGTCCCACAAATGCAGGACTGCGATGGTCAGGGTGGCCTCCGAAGTGTTGCTCACCAAGAACGTGGAGCTGGTCGAGTGGGCTAGCGTCGCTCGCACTTCGAGCGAAGCAACATCGAGATCGAGTCGCGTCGCCAACTGCGCGCCGAACGCTGGCCCAAGATTTGAGAGTGACGATCGGACGTGAGCCGCCATCGTCGAAGCTACGGCAAACGAGCGAATGCCGCCACCTTTGCGCACCGCGCGACCGAAGGCTTCACGTTGCAGCTCGAGGCTCGACACCCGCACTTCACTGCCAGAGCCGATCTCGAACTGTGCGCTGGCGACGGCGCCAGGTTCACGCAAATCGAGTTCATAGCGTCCGGTTTCGAGCGCGAGCTGGTCCCCACCCAGGCACACGACCTCCGCAACCGTCGGGCCCGCGTGCCGCCGAACGAAGTACCAGCCGGGGCGATCCAGCACTAGGCGGCCATAACCAAGGGTGCTGCCCCGCGGTTGGGTGAGCGAGATGTCGCGTTGACCCGCGAGATCGAAGCGAAACGTCGGATGTTGCGGGCCGGCTGCTGTGCGCTGCGTGGACTGTAGTGTCCTGTCCGCCGCGTAGTCGAAGATTTCCGCCACTGAGACATGACCATCGCCATCGCGATCTGCGAGCCCTCGTAGTCCCGCTTCCAAATGGTGGGTGAAGAACGAGCCTGCGAGCTGATCCGATTCTTGAGCAAGCTCCGTCTCACGAGTCGAGGCAAGGACTGCCACGCCGTGGGGCGACCCATTGTTTGCCTGCAACAGGAACCCAACACCGGGCGTACCTCCCTTGAGGCGAGTCAGGAGCCCTGATTGACATGCGTCTACGATCAATACATGCGCGGTGACGGGTATACTGAGCACCAGCGACTTGAGTGTAGAGAATGGCAATACTTCACTACCAAGGTGCAACCCCTGAGCGTCCGCGTGACCCGAGTAGTAGAAGACGAACAGGTCTCCGTTTTGTCCCGAACTCGCTTTCGCCGCGATGGTCTGGAAGCTGCGCTTTAGTGCGTCTACCCCTTGCCCGGTCAAGAGAATAGCGTCGTTCGGTGCGAAACCTCCGAGATCGCTGAGCACTTTGGCGATCCGTTCGGCATCGGCCTCGGCAAACCGCAGCTGTTCATCGTTCGGGCCACCCACGTTGTTTCCAACAATTAGCGCGGTGCGTCCAGCCAGCGCGCTGTTTGCGATGGACAGGAACAGCGTGACGATGATGACGAGCACCTTCGAGCGGCTCATGGGGCGCCTTGTTTCTCGATCAGGAAATCCGCTTGGGCGCACGGCGTATCGATTCGATGCACGTCGATCGGATTGCCTTTTGCCCGCTCGAGCGCGCTTCTCGCAGCTTCAGCCAATTCGGTGACGGGTTGTTCCTGTTCGCAGAAGAACGCGACGATTCGCTCGGGCCCCAGTGTTGCGTCCGCGACGATGCTATTCGGCAACAGCGAGGGCATATCACTCGTCACGGCAATCATCGCTCCCGAATACGGGGCATACGCCGTCGTCTGGCCGCTCGAGTCCAAACCGAACACCGCGACAAAGCCCGCGCCAGCAGTGGCCAGCTCGAAGCGCATGGATTCACCCGGCGCAACTAGCCCCCCTGGAGTCAGGCGCTCGATGTCACCGCCGGCGCGTTGCACGACGATGCCCAGTGCCAGAGCGCCTTTGGTTCGCGTGCTAGGGGCCTGATCGAGTAGCGCACCCTGATCCCGTTCGCCCGTCAGCCGAGCGAGTCCAAAGGCGAGCGCAATTGTCAGCGTGCCACTTAGCCCCCACCAAACGCTCGAGCGACTATGCTTCGCCAAACGAGCAGGTTCACCGCCGACAAATGCGGGCACCGGACCCACCCGCACGGATTCAAATGAAGCGAACCGTGTGGTACAGCGATTGCAGTCCGCGAGATGCTTCAGGACCTCGTCGCGTCGTGGTCCCAGCTCGACTTCGTCCGCAATCAATTGATCCAACTCCAGATCGGACAAGCACCCCTCTGCACGTCGCACGCTGGACCAGTCGATCACGACGCAGACCCCTGCTTGACGATGCCGCTGACGAGGTTTTGAAAATCGGAGATGCGATTGCCCACGGTCCGGCGTGAGACTCCTGCAACTTTCGCGATCTCGTCGTGCGAAAGACCATCTACGAAATAATAGATGGCGATGTCTTGCAGCTCTTGGGGCACTCGCTCCAGCACGCGCAGCACCAGGACGCGGCTCTCGATGTCGTCCGTTGCGACGTCGTCTGAGACTTCGAGTGAGAGCAACTCGTTGCGCCGTTTACCATCTCGCAGGCGATTGAGGCAAAGGTTCGTCGTGGTGCGATACAGCCAGCCGAGTGGGCTTGGGTCGAGCCCTCCGCTGACGTTCAGGGCGCGAAGGAAGACCTCCTGCATCGCATCACGCGCTGCATCCACGTCGCCTAACAGCATGTGCGCACGCCTGAGAACCGATCGACCATAGCGCGTGTACAACTCCGCAAGGCTGGTAGAGGTGCTCAAACGCGGCACACACTACCCTCCCAACTTTGGCGTGAAAACCCCAAATCGTAGACTGGACGTACCACGCCAAAGATTGAACACGTGACCCTGCTCCGTTGGGCAAAGTGAACCGACTTTTGCCCGAATTTGTAAGTGTCGGTTTCTTCCTATGCCGCGACAAAGTGGAGCGGGCGCGAGGATGTCATCGGTGTTCGTGCAAGGTGTCGAACGGCCATCACTGGTCTGCGGGGTCGGCGTGCACGGTGAATCACCGCCGCCTATCTCACCACTTGGTCAAGGGGATATGGCGTGTTGCAAGTCGCCACTACTCATTCCTGAAAATCCCGGAACCCTGACGAGTCCCTGAGTCGTGAACTCACAGAACGCCCATCATCGAGACACCCTGCGTGGCGCCACCCGCGTTGCGTTTGGTGATTACACGTTCGATCTGGCGGCGCACACCCTGACTTTTCACGGAAGTGTCGTACGGACGGAGGCTCGAGTCGCTGAGGTTCTGGCTCATCTTATTCAAGCGGGTGGCCACGTAGTGACGCGTGAAGAGTTGCGCGCTCGATTCTGGGGCAGGACTGCCGCTGCGGATGGCGCGCTCAACTCCGCAATCCGAGCGGTGCGCGGCGTGCTCAAATCCTATCCAGGCCGTCCGATCGCGATGATCCGGGGCGAAGGCTATCGTTTCGATGCCCCGTTGCAGGCGGCCAGTGAGGAGTCGAGCTCAGGGGACCTAATCGGTCGTGGGGCAGAGATGCAGACTCTCCGAAGGGCAGCCACCGCCTGCGTCAAGAACCACTCGCCTCGTGTGATGTTCGTTACTGGTTCGGCGGGTATCGGAAAGTCGCGGCTTGTTCAGGAGCTGCAGCGCGAGTGGGCAAGCCGGGGAGATCACTTTGCGATCGGCAGCTGCGTAACTGAGACTCCTGCATCAGGGTTGTGGCCGTGGCGCTGCGTAGCGTCTTGTCTCGGCACTCCCTTTGTCGACGCACTCGAATCTGCGATCTCACCTCAGGCGTCCGGAGACTGGTACGCGTACTGTGTGGCGGCTCGGAGCGCGCTCGAGAAAGCTGCCGCCAAGCACCCGTTGCTCGTCATCATCGAAGATCTGCACTTGGGCGATTCCGCGAGCGCCAGTCTTCTGGCGTACCTCGCGAGCGAGATTCGCTCGGCGCCGCTGTTCATCGTCGCAACCTGCCGGACGCCATTACCGTCATCCACTTCAGCCCGAATCGAGGGATTGCTGCGGCTAGGCCAGCAGCTGCGGCTCGTTCCCTTGAGCGAAGTAGGCGCGAAACGGCTGTTGCTCCGCATGCGCCACGCAGCCATCGCACCCGAAACTCAACGCGAAGCGCTGCGACTTGCCAACGGCATTCCGTTGTTCCTCGAGGAAATCGGGACGCGCCTAGCGCACGAACACGAGGGAGCACTGCAGATACTCATGCATGGCATTCCATGTGCAGTGCGCGAGGCTATTCGATGGCATGTGGGCACATCTAGTGAACACACGCAGCAAGCTCTGAAGGCTGCGTCGATCGTCGGCGAAGTGTTCGACGCTCGATGGGTTGCACGTGCCGCGAACATGGAGCTCAGCTCATTGCTCGAGGCGCTTGCGGCAGCCGTTAGACTACAACTCCTTCGCCCGCTGTCGCAGTTCGAATTCCGATTCGAGCATCCTCTGTTGCGACAATACATCTATGAATCGATCACAGAGCTCGAACGCAGGAGCTTGCACTGGCGGGTTGGAAAGTGCGCCCTCGAACTGGATCCGTCCGTGTGGAGATGTCGCCTTGCCAACATTGCCGACAATCTTGCTGAAGGAGCGCTCGACATCGGGCAGGCCGCGGAGGCTGCATATTTCGTTCGCATGGCGGCGGACGCAAGCGTGGAACGCTTTGCGTTCACGACCGCCGCCAAGCAGTACGAACGTGCGCTGCGTCTCGCAGATACGGCACGATGTGATACGTCGGCCCGCATATCGTTGATGGTGCGGCAAGCGGAATGTCTTCGCTTCGTCGGCAACTCGACCCAGGCGCAATCGATTGCCGACGAGGCGCTGAAATTGGCTCGCGTGAATGTCGATCGTGGCGCGTTTGCCCAAGCCGCTTTGTGTCGAGCGTCCTGCGAGTTCGAGACCGCCGAGCCTCCGGTCGCCATGGTGTCGCTTCTTTGGGAGGCTTTGCAGGGGGTGCCTGAGGAGTGCACCTGGCTACGTGCCCGAGTGCTTGCCCAACTCGCGTCGCTGCTCGCGTTCACGCCGCAAGCCCGCGAGCGTTTCAGTGTTTGTGACGAAGCAATGCGGCTTGCCGTCAACTCCGACACGCAGACCCAGGTGTTGGTCTTGTTCGGGCGCGCGCTGGCACATTGGGGCGTGCTCGAGGCAAGAACTTCGATGCGCACGTGGCTTGAGCAAGTGGTCGCAGTTGCCGTCGAAGCGCACGATCCCGAGACGTTCCTCAGCGCGTCCTGGCTCCTTGCGCTGGTCGAGCTGGAGCAGGGAAATATCGACCTCGCAGAACACCGTGCGAAGTGTGCGCTGGAGCGCGCTACGCAGCTGGAAAACGCGCGAGTCGTTTACTTGGACCAAGTGCTCAAGACGAGTCTCGCCATCTTTCGCGGCGAACTCGAAGCGCAACAAGTCACTTCGTGCTCGGTCGAAGCGCGGTACGCATTGTCGTCTATGTTGACGCCAGATACACACGCCGAGCGGTTGTGCGCCTTGTCGTTCGAGGGGGACTGCGCGAAACACTTTCCTCTTCAGGTAGCGGCCCTTGCGGAGTCTCCTGATTCGCTGCCTGCGTACAGAGTGTTGTGGGCCTACGCACTGCTCTCGAGGGGAGAGACGGTGCGCGCGCGTCGGCTGTATGACGCATTGGCTAGCGATGGATTCGCGGCTTTTCAGAGCACTTCGTCACTTGTCACGCTGACCTTGACGTCCGAAGTGTGCGCTGCAATAGGCACTCCAATGCACGCGTCGATATTGTATGAGCGGCTGGCTGCCTTCGACGGTTATCTTGCGATCGCTGGTAAGGGCGTAGCCATCATGGGACTTCCGTCCTATGCCCTTGGACGACTGGCGGCAAGGCTCGGCGATACAGCCGCTGCGGCCCAACATTTTCGTTCAGCGGCTTCACTCGCAGAGCGATTGAGGTCATCTCGGTGGGTCGAGCGTTGCGCGGTCGCGCTACGGCAGCTCAAGGCCAGAGCTTCATTGAGTGAGATGCCATTGCGTTGCCTAGTGGCGTAATCGCGAGCCCATGAGCGAAGCTCGATCATGCGTCTCGAGCGCACGAGTGCGCGTATTCATTAGTGAGTCCAGAGGTCTTTTCGACGCTCATCTGACGCAACTGTTCCAGATCTCGAGCTTTGCTCTTAGCGTAGCGCGAGTTTCCCCTCAGATTCATCAGATTCATCAGATTCTGGATGTTCTGTTGACGCGGTTAGGAGCGCGACAACTCTAGGGATTCGTCACTAGGGACACCGGTTTCAGCGGACGCGCCAGTCGAGTTCATCGGACGCGTAGCGTTTGTTCGCTGCAGCGGGTCGAGTTGCATAGCCTGAGCTCAAGGGAATAAACCCTGCACCAACGATAGGGAGCAACTGTGCAACACTCATTTAAGAAACTTCAATCACTGAACTCGAATCGACGTTGGAATCGCGCGTTTGGCTATGGCGTTTGCCTGGTCGTGATCGCGGGGTGTGGCGCTCAAGCTGAAGATGGAGAATTTGCCGAGAGTGGTGATCCCGCCGCGAATCAGGAGAATCCAACGGTCGCTCCGGTAGTAAAGAACGATCCGCTAAACGAGCCTGACAGGCCCGTCGAGACGGAAGAAGTCGCGGCTCCCAATGGCGAACTGGGTGTGACCAGCCAAGCTTTGCAGACCTGGCGCACCGACCAAGTCGGCGAGATCACTCCGGACTCCGGTTCCTGGGGCGACTGGCAGCAAGCAGTCTATTGTAACAACAACACTTGGGCCGTCGGTTTCGCACAGCGCGTGGAACCGCACGGCGGAGAGCACTTCGACGACACCGAACTCAACTCGGTTCGTTTGGTCTGTGCTAACAAAGCCGGCACGGAGACGGAGACGATCACTTCACACGCGGGTTGGTGGGGTACTTGGAGCAACAAATCGAAATGCAGTTCGAGTGGCTTCGTCACCGGCGCGCGGCTCAAGAATGAGGTGCCGCAGGGCAATGGGGACGATACCGGTGGCAACGATACGCAGATGAGTTGCTCAGCGGGGGGTAACATCACGGCGTCGAACGGTGGCACATTCGGTTCGTGGAGCCAGTGGTCCACGTGTCCGACGGGGAGTGCCGTTTGCGGTCTGAAGATCCGTCTGGAAGCCCAGCAAGGCGATGGCGATGACACAGCCATGAACGGGCTAACGTTGTACTGCTGCACCAAGTCTTGAGCACGTAATGCCGCGAGGGCGTAGGTCGCCACCGCCTTCGCCTCGTCATCAGCGGCAGCATTCTGGATGGGTGGGGTTGAAGGGACGTCCCGCGCCATGGACGTCCCTTCGCGTTCAGTTAACGTTGGTTCCTGCGAGTGCGCACCGCTTGTGCCCAACGTTCCAGGATCGGCAGAGTAGCGTCCCAGTTGATGCACGCATCGGTGATGCTCTGACCGTAGGTCAGCGTCTTGGGATCCTTCAGCTGCTGATTGCCCTCGACCAAGTGGCTTTCGAGCATCGCGCCGACCAAGTGACTCGGACCGCGCTCGATTTGTTGTGCCAGTGCTTCGGCGACCAGCGGCTGACGCTTGAAATCCTTGCTGCTGTTGCCGTGACTGCAATCGACCATCACCGCCGGGGTTGCGCCTGCCGCGATCATCGCTTCACCTGCAGCACGCACGCTATCGGCGTCATAGTTGGGGCCACTGGCGCCGCCGCGCAAGATCACATGGCAATGCGGATTGCCCGTCGTGTGAACGATCGCTGCGAGGCCTTGCTCCGTGACTCCGACGAAACTGTGAGGCCGTGAGCTCGACAGCACGGCGTCGACCGCGATCTTCACATCTCCCGCGGTACCATTCTTGAATCCGATCGGTGCCGACAGACCGGATGCCAGTTCACGATGAGTCTGACTCTCGGTCGTACGCGCGCCGATTGCACCCCACGCGATCAACTCCGAGAGGAACTGCGGCGTGATCAGATCGAGGAACTCCGTGGCGCAAGGCAAACCGAGTTCGTTGATGTCGAGCAACAGGCGGCGCGCGAGTCGCAGACCGGCATTGATACGGAAGCTGTCGTCCAAGTTCGGATCGTTGATCAGCCCCTTCCAGCCCACCGTCGTGCGCGGCTTCTCGAAATAGACGCGCATTACGATCACGAGATCGTCTTTCAAGCGTTCTGCCGTCGCGGCTAGACGCTTCGCATAATCCATCGCCGCTACGGGGTCGTGAATCGAGCAAGGTCCGACGATCACCAAAAAGCGATCGCTCTTGTGGCTGAGCACGTCCCGCACGCGCGAGCGACCTTCGAACACGGTGGTCGCAACCTTGTCACTCGCTGGAAGGTCCTCGATCAGAATCGCCGGCGGGACCAGCGGATTCAGGCTTTTTACATGGAGGTTCCGTAGGGCGGTCATTTCAGCGTTTCTCCGGGACCAACCTATATAGCCAGCGCTCCACGTCGGGCCAAGCGCAAACCCCCGAAAACTTGCCCAGGCGCGGTGCCTTTGCCGAAACAGCACTCATGGGATCCCTTCGAACGCGCTCGCCGATACCCAATTGCATGGCAGCGACATGCACGGCGCTGCTCTTGACGCTCACCGTCGGCTCGGGCTCCGCTGCAACGCACGAAGTTCAACCGGGTGAATCGTTGTGGTCGGTGGCCAAGCGATACAGAACATCCGTTGACCAAATTCGGGAAACGAACCACCTCGAGTCCGATCGAATCCGCGTCGGACAGAAGCTGAACGTTCCGATCTTGGCGAAAACGGCCCCGCGGGCGACGACAGAACCGTCTCCCAAAGAAGCGCCGAAACTCGCACCGCAAACCGAGTCCGCTTCGCGTGTCGCCTCAACGCCTGCCGTCAAGGTCGCGAGTCGGGCAAGCTCACCCGCAGCAGCTGCTTCTGCCAAGGTTCGCGATGACGCCGAACGCCTCTACGGGCGCAAGGCGGTACCCGCTCCCAGCACCCTCGACGAAGCGTTGCCCGAATGGGTGCTCGAAGCCCCACCGGCGTTCACCCAGTTCGAGAAGTCCAGCGACGCGCGTGATGGCGTACAGCCGTGCCTCGCGCCAGACCCTGGTTTTGGTAGCTATTCCAAATGGGTGCAGGTTGCTCCCATGGCTCATGTGCTGAGCCCGCTAGAGCCCGTGCTGGAGCCGGGTGGTGGCTTCGACGTGCTGGTTCACTTTCACGGACGCGAACCGATCCGCAAAGAGTGGGTGCGCTCGATGCAACGCGCCGTGCTCGTCGCGGTCGACGTGGGGATCGATTCGGGCTCGTATGCCGAGGCCTTCAAAGATCCGCGCACCCTGGGGCAAGTGTTGCTCGCAGTCGAAGCAGAGTTGGCG
>DATAHU010000144.1:0-13944 GCA_036263015.1 Polyangiaceae bacterium
GGGCCATCGCCGCCATGCTGGCGCGGTGCTCGGCTTCGAGCGCGTTGCCGAGCCCCCGCCGTTGCAGCGCTTCTGCCGCTACGGCCCCGACGGAGGCAGCCTTGAGGGTCTGGTCTGGCTCCAAGCGCCGCTCGAGCACCAACGGCTTCGAGCCGGCCGTCTGCAGCTCGAGCGCGAGCAACAGCCCAACCGGCCCGGCGCCGACGACGATCACGTCATGGGTCATCCTTCCGAATACTAAACCCGGTAAAAATTTGTGCCAGCTAAATCTTTTACCGGGTTCAATTTGCGCGGGCTGAGCGAGTGCCGCCGGGTTGGCCCGTCGCCGACTCAGTGCTTCAGCGCGCCGGTCCGGACCAACTGATTGGCTAGCCACAAGGTGTACACCTTGGATCCTGCGTGCGAGAGATGACCTTCATCGGCCCAATATTTCTTTGAGTTGAGCTGTGACAGCATCTCGCGATTCGCGGGCTGCAAACAGAATCGCTTGGTGCGGCTACAGAAGGTGCGGATGTACCTGAGTTGAGCGGGATAGGTCGATGGGACGCCGAAGTAGATCCAACGATCGATGTACGGGCCCCACAATCGCTCCTCTTCTCGTTCGCGGATCTCGAAGACCCACGGCGGGACCTCGAGATCGTCTTTGAGCGAGAGCTCTTTCAAGAGGGGGTCTAGCCCGAAGAAGGCGCGACCACGCTCTGCAGGTCGACCAACGTGACCATCGTGTCGTTCCACTTTCGACGCAGGCACCATGAGCGCGCTCGAGCCGACGCTGAAACAATGGATCAGGGCGTGCCGCAAGACTTCGAAGCGCAGGAACCAAGGATTCTCGTCGAAGTGGACCGAGGGCGTGAACGAGGCGCGCAACGCGAGCCAGGCCGCCGCCGCTGACATGTAATCGTAGGCGCGCTCGGTGTCGCGGTTGCGTTCGAACTGAGCCAAAGGCGACACGTCGTAGCCGCGGTGCACTTACGCTTTCGCCCTTCCAAGTTCTGCACGACGCGTTGGTAAAGGGCGTAACGCTCGAAGTGGTTGGACGCAGTGATCCCGAGATGAACGACCCTCGTCGAATACCCCATGCGCGCCAAAGTCAACGTCAACAAGCCGTTGTTGATGGCACGAGCCGCGAAGCTGCCGCCATCCACCACGAGGACGTTCTTCTCTTGCGGATTGGCAAGCTTCTTGTGCGCATAGCGCGCCCGCTCGGAAATCGGGGAGGGCATCATCAGCCGCTCGGCGCCGATTCGGTAGTGCACCGCCGCGCTGCCGACGATCAACGCGGCGACGAACGTCAACAGTAGACCCAACACCGGCCGCCGTCCGGGTGCTGGCAAGGACGCGACCAATACCAACACGGTGACTCCCACCCACAGCGCGGCGTTCGCAGTGAACACGAAAGCGCTCATACTCTAGAGCCCGGCTATGGGCACGGATTTCCCGCGCCCCCGCGCTGTGGCAGCGGGCGCAGGCGAAGTCCGTGGCTGATGTGTTCGCGCGCCGTGTTGCACGCGTGTCGCAGCGGGTAGCTCCGAACGCGCGGCTGGCTGGAGTCCAGTCCTTTGCCGGCCTCACATCGTAGACGCAGGGGCACAAGTGAACGGCGGATTGGGAAACCCCGTACAACTCGCTGGCGTCGCATCGGAGGTGAACTTGAGTTCGGCCTTGCCGAGCAACGCTGGATTGGTCTCGAAGAAGTTGGCGAGCTGACGCACCGGGTTGAGCGGGTTCATCGCGTCAGGACCCGGGTCGTAGGCTGGCGCCGTGAGCACCGGCGCCGAGAAAGCGTAGAGAACGAATTCGTCGTTATGGACTTCGGGAGGTAGGCCGAGACCAGCCGCTCCCAAGTTCGGGCAGGGGCCGAAATAACCGTACGCTCCCGGGGTGATGAACTGCGGGCCGCCGTTCTGTTGCTACGCTCCCGTCAGCGGTGACTGAGTCGTCGGCAGCGATGCTGGCAGCGAGTGCGTGGCCGCAGGGATGTTCCAGATCGTCCAGTGAAACGGGTGCTCGGGATTCGTGTCTCCGGCACTTTGACCTGCTTCAATCGTCATGTCCTCGAGCAGGATCGCGTAGCTTTGTGTGCCCTTGGGCTCATTGCTCCAGTCGAGCGCAGGCGACGTCCCATCGCCAAAGGCCTTGCCGCTGCAGGTGAATTCGGCGGGCAGAGCTTGTCCGGCTTGGATCGACGGACTGCTGAGCGTCAGCAAAGTCCCAGCGCCGTCGCTGCCATCGTCGGCGCTACAAGCGATCGGCAACGTTGCGATCAGGATGACCAACGCGGATACGGGAATCTTCGGGTGAGGCCTGAAGGACGTTCTCCAAAGCACGAACGACGTAGGCGAGCGTCAACCCCGTATCCGTGGGTCTTGGGCCCGTCAACAGCCCTTGGAGAGCCATACTCGACGCTTCGAAGTAACTCCTATGTGTCGTCGACTAGGAGCCACCCGCTCGGAACTTGCGCGAACCCATCGGGTTTTAGTGCTCGAAGCGGGTGAACGAGCAGCGCCGGAGTTTCCCTCTGCAGGGCAACTCCAGCGCGCGCGGCTAAAGGGTAGATAGCCAGGCGCGGCCGGGCCGCGCGCGGCGACTACTTCTCCATGATCAGGCCGACGATCTTTTCGCTGAAGTCTTGGGCGCTGCGGTACGTGCCGCGCATCCACAACAGTGCCGTGTGGGTCGCGTCCCACTTGGGCACCACCGGGCGAATGTTGTCCTCGCTCGAGCCTTGCGTGACGGGGGTCCAAGTGAACGTCTTGCCGTTGTCACAAGTGGTGCCGCGCCAGATCTCGCGCTTGGCGGACTTCGTCATGTCGTCGCGCGGATCGAACATGGTCGAGACGTAGATCGTCGTCGGGTCATCGGGGACTAGCGCTGACAAGCCCGTGTAGTCTTGTTCCGAGTCGTAGAGCTTGGTGCCGCCCTTGACGAGGTACGTGGTCGTCCACTCTTTGCCGTCGAAGCGTGAGTAGATGAAGCGCTTGTCGGGGTCGTCCGAGCCCGTGCCGCTAACGCGGCCCTGTCCCAAGATCGCCATCGTGCCGTCTGCGTAACGCACGATGTCGTGCTGCCACATGTGCTCGAGCTTGACGTTGTTGATCGTCGTGCCGGTCTTGAACACCTGGGTGTATGTCGAAACGTCCTTGGCGTCTTGATCCTGCAGGTTATCGTCCACGACAGTGCCCGCCGAGTTGTAGATCTTGCCGCCCTGGATGTAGCCGTGCCAAAGGCTGTTGTCGTCGTCACGCGGGTGGGCCTCGGTTCCGACCCAGTCGATGCGGTCGGTGCCGTTACCCCAATACTTGTAGTAACCTGCGACGTAACCGACTTGATCGCTGCCCGTCAGGCGACCCAAGTACGACCAACTTCCGCCGTTATCGGTGGACGTGAGCGACGAGGGGCTGGTTCCAACCGAACGCACGAAGCTGTAGAGGCGATTGTCTTCGGACGACATCAGCCAGGGGTTGGCATACGTGACCATGTTGGTATCTGCACCGGGCCAGGGGCACCCATCCGACGTCCAATCGTACGTCTTGGTCATCGACCAGTTCGCCCCGTCGAGCACCGCGAAGTAACTGTTGCAGTTCTCGCGATGCGTAGCCCACATCGCTGCGACCTTGCCGTCACCGGTGATCACCAAGCCAGGACCGTTGTGATCGTCCACGCTCAAGGTATTCATGACAGTGCGCTTGCCGGTCTTCGCGGCTAAGTCGTAGACGACCGTTTCGACGTTGCCCGTGCGGCCGTTGCCGCTGCCAATCGAGCCGATGACCATGCGATTGTTGGCCGCATCCACGACCACGCGCTCATCCTGGTACCAGCACCAACCGCCATTGTCGTTGAACTCGATCAGCTCACCGTCCACGGCGTCATTGCCGCTGAGCGTGACGCTCGGCGCCTCGCATACGGTCGGCGTGCTGGGGCCGGTCGCAGGCCCGCCCCCCGCGCCGCCGGCTGTGGGCGTGTCCATGCCGCCCATGCCGCCGGAGCCTGCGGGGGTCGTTGCCGGCTCAGGTGAACTCGCAGACGGAGCCGGCGTCGTCGGCACCGGCGTGGGAACGCCCATGCTCGTATCGCTGCCCTGGGCGGGAGGATTGGTCGCGCCGGGTCCAGTGGTTAGCGCCCCCGGTCCCGTGGTGCCCGTCGCTGGCGGCGTCGTAACGGGTGGGGGGGGGTTCACCGTCGTCGGGGGAGTGGTGGGGCTCACCGCTGCGGGGCTGGTCGAGCTGCTCGTCGGGGGTGCACCCGTCGACGGAATTGGGGAGCTGTTGCTCTCCGTCGCCGTGGTCAGCGGACTCGTGCCCGTATCGTCGTTCGAGTTCGACGCACACGAGCAGACGCCGGCTAGGATGGACAGGGTGCCAACGAGGTTTCTCATGATGGGGGATCCGTTCTCTCGGCCAAGCTGCCGGCCCGGAAGGGGTCCGGCGCAGGCCTGGGTACGCCTTGGAATGCCGCTGCGACCCAAAGCTGCGCCGAGATACGTCCTGAGCCGTCCCTTCCGCGTCATTTTTCGCCAAGTGGCGCTGCGTTTACTGGAAGATCACGCTGACAGCCAACACGCCCTCGCGTCCACAGACCGACGGGACAGAAAGGGGTGATCCCGTTGAGCCGGTGGGCGGCTTCTCGTTGAGTGGGCAGATTCCGAGCCGCTGAGGGGTTGGAGCAAGGCGGGTGGGGGGCGTCGGACCCCCTGCGCGCTTTCTGGTTGCGGCAATGTGTCCGATATTCAGGCGAAACTCCCAGACGGCGATCACTCCACTCGACAGTGGACCCAATGAACCCGTCAGAGACCGCCGCCAAATTCAGCGAACTGCAGTTGAACCTCAACTTGGTGTGGACGCTGCTGTGCGGCTTCCTCGTGATGTTCATGCAAGCCGGGTTCGCACTGGTTGAAACTGGGTTAACCCGCGCCAAGAACGTTGGGCACACCATGGCCATGAACTTGCTGGTCTACCCGATTGGCATTCTCGGATTTTGGGCTGTGGGTTTTGGCTTGCAGATGGGCGGTGTCGGTAGCCTCGGAACCTTCGGCGGCGATACCACCTTGGCGCGCGAGTTCTCGCTTCATCTGTTCGGCAAAGACTGGGGGCTGTTTGGTCAGAGCGGTTTCTTTCTGCCCGCGAGCGTTCTGACGCCAGCGGTCGCCGCGCTGTTCCTCTTCCAGCTGGTGTTCATGGACACCGCAGCCACCATTCCTACCGGAGCCGGAGCTGAGCGCTGGAAGTTTACCTCGTTCGTGCTGTTCAGTTTTGCGATGTCGGCGTTCATTTACCCCGTCTATGGCAATTGGGTCTGGGGGGGTGGTTGGCTGTCGAGGTTGGGGCAAAACTTTGGTCTGGGCCACGGCCACGTCGACTTCGCCGGTTGTTCGGTCGTGCACATGACCGGCGGCATTGCTGCCTTGGTCGTCGCGCGCACCTTGGGCCCCCGCCGCGGCAAGTACCTGCCCAACGGCACGCCGCGCCCGATACCCGGTCACAGCATTCCGTTGGTCGTGCTCGGCACCTTCGTGCTCGCGTTCGGTTGGTTTGGCTTCAATGCCGGCTCGACCCTGGCCGGCACCGATACGCGCATCGCCGTGATCGCGCTGAACACCATGCTGGCGTCGGCTAGCGGCGCCGTCGCCGCTTACGTCTACACCAAGCTGCGCTTCGGCAACCCCGACGTCAGCATGTTGTGCAACGGCATGTTGGGCGGTCTGGTGGCGATCACTGCGCCTTGCGCCTTCGTCAGCGCGATTGCGGCGGTATTCATTGGCGCGGTTGCTGGAGTGCTGGTGATCGCCTCCGCGTTGTACGTCGAGCAAACGCTCAAGATAGACGATCCAGTGGGGGCCATCTCCGTTCACTTCGTGGGGGGAGCGTTTGGCATTCTGTGTGTGGGCCTGTTCCCCGACGGTAGCTACGGTGAGGGCTTCAATGGTGTGGCGGGCCCAGTTCGTGGTCTGCTCGCCGGGGATGGCGGTCAATTCATCGCATCCTGCATTGGGATCGTCGCCAGCATCGCGTGGGTGGGTCTGACGGCATTGCTGAGCTTGGCGGTCATCGGCAAGCTGGTCGGCAATCGCTCGAACGCGGCTGACGAGATCGATGGTCTCGATGTCTCGGAAATGGGCGGCCCCGGTTACGCCGCCGATCAAACCAGCGAGCTGCCCGTGGGGCGGGTGCAATCCGTGCCCGTGCCACATCCTCTCCAAGTACGCCCGAGTAGACTATGACTTCCGCACCGATTCGATTGCGTCCAGCGCTCAGCGCGGTGAGGCCGGTTGGCTTCACAGCCAAGCTCAGCGGCGCAACCCTCAGCGATTTAGTGCAAATGGAGTGCCTTTCCGGCGCGCGGCGCGTCGTGCGTGTCACCACGGACGACGACGCAGGTTACCTGTTCATTCGCGACGGCAAGATTGTGCATGCCGTGACGCGGGCGAGCATTGGCGAGACCGCGTGCTTGAAGATGCTGCAGTGGGAAAGCGGCGCCTTCGACGTGATCGAGCGCGAGTGGACGGAACACGAATCGATCAGCAGCTCGTGGCAGAGCCTGTTGATGGTCGCGGCGCAGGTGCATGATGAAAGTTTACATGCGTCTCTGGTTCCGTCTGGCTCGGAGGTGAGTGCGGATATGGAACGCAAGCTACCAGACCCCACAGCCCCGATTGTCGTGCGCGGCCGCAGTTTGCGCAGCGAAGACTATCGTTTTGCGCTGGCGTTGACCGCCAACGGCGAAGTGTCCTGGCAGCGCGGCAAGGCCGAGGTCCCAGCCGACGCCTCGGCGTACGCCGTTCGCTTGATCGAGCTGGTTGGCGAAGATCTGGGGCTCGAGGCCTTCCGCGCCATGGAGTGCAAGCTCGGCGAAGGCACACTGTTCCTCGTGGTCGAGCCCAACGGCCATGTGGTGGTGCTTGCCCCGCAGCCCGAAATCGATCTCGGGCCTGTGCGCGAGTGGTTGGGGGTTTGACGATTGAGAGGTCAGCCATGAGCATCGAAGAGTCACTGCGCAGCCTGAAGGACGTGCGTGGCGTGTTTGGCAGCTTCGTCACCGCGGGTTCTGGCGTCGTCGTGGCGCGTGATCTGCCCGAGGTGTTCAGCGACGAGGTCTTTGCCCAAGTCGGACCGCGCCTCGCTCGGCTGAGCGAGACCCTGTCCGTCAACGGCTCGACTCTGGATCAATGCGTGATTCGTTACGATTCGCACAAGTTGCATTTGCGGCGCATCGATTGGGGCCTTTTGGGCATCATCTCCACGCACGACGTGAACACCGCAGCGCTACGCATGGTGACCAATCTGGTGGCGCGCCGCATCGATCCGCAGGTGTCCGCTTCCGTTTCCCCCGTGCCGCCGCGTGCATCGGCCGTTCCTCGAGCAGTCCCGGCGTCGGCAACCCCAGCCCCGCCCGCGTCGGTGCGCAGCGTTGCGCCCGCTATCGCTCCTGCACTGGCTGCTTCGGCTGCCGTCACCGCAGCGGCAGAGACGCAGCGTACACCCGTGGTGGCTCAGGACGGTCGCGGCGGCCCAGCTTCGCCGAACAGCGAACGTCGCGTGCGCATGTATCGCGGGCGGTTGATCGAGGAGTGAGCGGTTTGGGGGCGACAGTCCGCCGTCGAGGAGGCCAGGCTGATTCGATGCTGCAGGTTACTCCGAGGTGAAGCCGACTTTCTTGTGGGTCCCGTCGCAATATGGCTTCTTCGAGGACTGACCACACCGGCACAAGAACACCTTGGTTGCTCGGTTAGTCGTACGCCCCGTACCGCTCACGATCTCGAGGTTTCCCTCGACCGAGAGCGGCCCGTTCGCCTGCGGCGTGATCTGCAGCGATCCAGCGCGTGCGCCGAGGGGGGCTGAGGTCTCCGTTGCGGGTTCACCCGTTGCATTGAACCCCGCCGCGACGTGGCTCGTGTCGCAGAACGGCTTGGTCTTCGAGCGACCGCACCGGCAGAGCGTCGCGCGAAAGCCCGCGGGCTTTGCGTCGATGACGAGCTCGCCGTGGAAAGCGAGCGGGCCGTTCTCGCGGACCCGCACGATGTTCACGATCGGCGCAGCTTCGTCTTCGCCACCGTCGAGCCGCTCGTAGCGGATTGCGCCGGACGGGCAGGCGTGCGCGACCCGCGCGACGGCCTCGGGCGACGCCGCGTCGGGATGGAGCCATTCACCATCGACGTTGGGCACGAACACGTGCGGGTGCGTCAGCACGCACGCGCGTGAGTGAATGCAACGCTTCGCCTCGAACCGAATCAGCAAGCGCTTGCCCCGAACTTCCTCGATTCCGTCGGTCATGGCTTTCTCCTTCACCTCGAGCGCGTTAGCCGCAGCAATAGGGCGCGCTGCGGGCTGAAGTCAACCAACACATTCGCTTTCGAAAACCCATGCCCGGCTGGCAAGGACGTGATTTCGAGTCGTGGACAAGCGCGGTCAAACGGGCCCTCGAGAGTTCACGCCCACGCGTTCGCGATCTCGGTCATGACATCCACTGGTGAAGGACGCGATGCCCCCCGCGCAAATCTCAGCTTGCAGACGTCGAACCCGTGCGCTACAAACTGAACCACATGGTTCAGCATTCGGTGGCCCGTCTCGATGCTTCTTTTGCCGCGCTGTCGGACGCAACCCGGCGCGGCGTTCTCGAGCAGCTCGGACGCGCAGACGCTTCGATCACGGAGCTCGCCGAGAGGTTCCACATGACTCTGACAGGCATGAAGAAGCACGTCGGCGTCTTGGAGCGGGCTGGCCTCGTGGCGACCGAGAAGGTCGGGCGCGTGCGGACATGCAAGCTCGGTGCCAGCCGCCTGGAGTCCGAAACGGCGTGGATCGAAGGGTACCGCCAGCTCTGGGCCTCACGCTTCGACGAGCTGGACAAGATTATCGAGGAACTGAAACGCAAGGAGAAGGTCGATGAACGCAAGAGAAGATAGTAAGTCAGACACCACGAAGAACCGCACGACGGTGGAAGCGAAGTCCGAGCGCGAGATCGTCGTCACGCGAACCTTCGACGCCCCTGCGCGAATCGTCTTCAAGGCGTGGACCACGCCCGAGCTGTTCAAGCGCTGGTGGGTGCCGAAGTCGATGCCGCTGGCGCTCCTCTCCTACGAAGCGGATTTCCGTGTTGGAGGCGGCTACCGTCTCGTGTTCGACGTCGACGGCACGAATACGATGGCGTTCTTCGGCAAGTACCTCGAAGTGACACCGCACTCGCGACTCGTGTGGACGAACGACGAGAGCGGCGAGGACGGAGCCATTACCACCGTGACGCTCGAGGAGAAAGGCGACAAGACGCTGATGGTATTGCACGAGCTGTATCGCTCGAAGGAGGTTCGCGATGCTGCGTTGGCCTCCGGCTCATACGACGGAATGGGTGAGACCTTCGAGCAGCTGGACGAGGTGCTCGTTACGCTGCTCGCGTAGGGGGTGGTGTCGAGTTCATCCTTGACGGCGAGCGCTCTGCCGCCGCCGTCAAGCTGATGGGGCTCCAGCTGGAGCGCCAAGGCGCTCTCGGAGCTGCTTTACTATCGTAGATATAGTTGCTATTAAAACGATAGTGACTCCACCGAAGAGCACCGAGCCGTGCCCAGTCGCGCGCACACTCGACATCGTGGGCGACCGCTGGACCATCCTCATCCTGCGTGAACTCCTGAGCAACCCGTCGCGCCGCTTCCAAGATCTCGAGACCTCCCTCCGTGGCATCAGCCCGAACACGCTCTCGGGGCGCCTGAAGAACCTCGAAGAGCACGCGATCATCACGCGTCGTCTCTACGAGGAGCACCCTCCGCGCGCCGAGTACGTGCTTACTCCGAAGGGTCGCGAGCTCGGTCCGGCCCTCCAAGCGCTCCTGGTCTGGGGACGAAAGCACACGGGTTGAGCATGGGCACGCGCACAGGGCCCGGTTTGTTTTCCGTCGCCTTGGCGCTGCGCGTCGCCTTCGGGTGCGCGCTCTCGGCTGTGAGCGCGGGGATGCTCACGCTCGCGTTCGCTCCGCACCGCGCAGGGTACCTCGTGTGGGTTGGCTTCGTGCCAATGCTCGTTGCGCAGCATCGCGTCCTGCCCGGGCGTCTGTCGGCGCTCGCTCCCGGCATCGCCATCGGCGGATTCGTCGCGGGGTGCTTCGGCTACGTCTTCCCCGAGAGGGCGGCCTGGTACATGAGACAGCTTCCGGTGCTCGTGGGCATCATCGTCACACTCTCGAGCCTCGGCAGCCCTGCGGTTCGAGCGCGCGCAGGATATCGCTATTGGCCGCTGCAAGGGGCGATGGGTTGGGTCGCCGTCGAGCTCGTGCGCTCGTTCATCCCCGCGCTCGGGACTTGGGGTTTCCTCGGCTACGCGCTTTACAGGCAGACCTGGCTTCTGCAACCGGTCGCGATCTTCGGCACGTTCGGGCTCGACCTTCTCATCGTGCTAGTGAGCTACGCACTGGCGCTGCTGATCTTCGCGTGGCTCGATCGACGCAGCGGTCACGATCGCCGAACGGGGGAGGGAGACAGCGCGTTCGTCCCCATGCGCCTCGCCGTTCGTTGGTGTGCGGGCGTTGCGGCGGCGTGCGTGCTGTGGATAGCGCTGAGTGTGGTCATGCTTGTGCGCGAGGCGGGCGCGCCCACGGTGCGGGTCGCGGCGCTGCAACCCGGCTATCGCTGGAAGGACAATGTGCACTCGCCCCAGCAGCGCGATCGCGCGATCCTCGAGGCGCTCACCGGGCAGACGCGGCGCGCCGCGGCGCAAGGCGCGCGATTCATCGTTTGGCCCGAATCGGCGCTACACGCCGATCCTCGAATCGTCTACCGCGAGCCCCTCGCAGCGCTCGCGAAAGAGGTCGGCGCCTATCTCTTCGTCGGCTACTGGCTCGACACGCCTGCGGGGCGTCGCAACGAGGTCGTCACCGTTGCGCCCGACGGCGGGTTCCTTGGCGTCTACGGCAAGGATCATCCAGTCGGCTTCCTCGGCGAGACCAGCGTCACGCGCGGAACCTACCCCACGTACGTGACAGCGTTCGGCGTGGTCGGCGCCCTCATCTGCGCAGACATCGACTTCACGGACACGCCGCGCAAGCTCGCGCGAAACGGCGCGAAGATCCTCTTCGTACCGTCGGCGGACTGGGCCGCGATCTCGACTCAGCATTACGTCCTCGCGGTCTTCCGCGCGCTCGAGACGGGTTCTGCGTTCGTGAAGTCCGAATATGGACACGACTCGGCGATCGTCGACGGCTACGGAGCGATGCTCGCGAGCGTCGTCACGCCCGAGGGGAGCGAGGCCTTGCTCGTCGCCGATGTCGCCTCTCGACCGGGTCTGCCGCTCGCCGCGCGCTGGGGGGATTGGGCGGGGTGGCTATGCGTTGCCGCGCTCGTCGCGGACCAGCTCTGGCGGCTGTGGCGTGGGCGGACACCGAAGCGCGTGGCGGCAAGTTCTGAGGCGCGCCCGCCAAGCCCTGCGCCGTTCGGCGCGAAGCCCAAATAGCGCTCACCCCGGGGACGGTGTTCACGTCGCCCGGGGTGAGGCTTTTTCCGATGCAGGTCGCACTAGGCGAGGGAGGCAGCGGAAATCTTGGCTATCTAGCGGCAGTTGCGCGGGCTGGATTTGGTCGTGCTCTACCGACGGCCTAATGCCGGGGATCGCTTTGCGGGCTCAGGTGCCCAAGCTGCCTGATCGACGCCACGACTCTAGCACATGGGTTCGTCGGTCGGGCGACCAGAACGGAGGGCAATCATGTCCATGAAGCGAAGCAAAGGCGAGCCACCGAAGATCGCGCCCACGACATTCGACGGGTGGGCGAACCTGATTCAGTCGCATGGCGAGCGGTGCTCGAAGTGCGGGTGGCTCATGTGTGAATGCTGCTCCGACTGCGGAGGCCCGACTGAGTACGCTATTGGCCACGGTCCCGGTCCGACCTGCCGCTGTTATGACGACGTCTGCGGACTCTGCGGCATCCGGGAAAACGAAGACGGTGAATGCGACTGTTGCCCAGTCTGCCGGAGGCCACGCGAGTGGGCTGACGATGATGGGCCGCTGTGCACGTGCAATGCAGAATAGGTTTGTGAGGCCGAACTGGTAGCAGAAAAATAACGGCGAGCGAAGGAAACACCTGGACAGATTCCCGCCGTTTGGTAACTGGATGAGTTAAGAAAGGCACCCGCCCGCGTAAGACAACAAACATAGCAGCGCTAAAGAGCCGGAATCACGCTGTGAGGGCGCCGGCCATACGCCCCCCGAGGCCTCTGGACCCACGTCGCTGTCGCAATCCCACCCGAAACGGTGGAGGGCGGCACAGGCACGACGATGATACAGACAGCGAGCGAAGCATCAGAACGATACGTAACGATCGCGGAGTGCGCTCAATACCTGAGCGTTGCCACGGAGACGATCCGCAAATGGATCGTGCAACGCGGGTGCCCCGCGCTCTCCGCGTGCGGTTCTTGGAGGGTTCGGATTTCCGAGGTCGAGGGCTGGCTCAGACAGCATGGGCAACAAAGGCCACGTGATCCGAACGGTCGAGGCAAGGCTGCAGCGGCACGACGAGCCGCAGTGAGCGAGGTATCGCGATGACCTGCTCAGCACTGTCGCTCGCTATCGCCCGGGCATGCGCCCGGCTGGGCCTCAACCACACGCGGCAATGCGTGATGGCCAACGACACCATCGTGCTGAGTGTGACGCTGCCGCAAGCACCAGCGAGTGGACCCACGCGCGGCTACGGCCGTGATGACCTAGGTCGGCTGCTGCTGGACATCCTGCTAGTTGGCATCGGCGATGGGCTCGACGGCTACGCGTGGCATGACGTAGCCACCGCGCTTCTGGGTGCCGAGTGGCACCCAGAGGGTGATCGCGGCTTCGTCGCGTTCCCGGGCGTGCCTTGGAATGCCCAGCTCGAACAGCAGTTCGACGCGTCTCTCTGAGGTTGACTCAATCAAGCTTCGGCTCGTCCACGCGCTGTAGCGGCGCGTGGACGAGTCCCAACAAAAAGACTTTGCCCCCGTCACGACGAGCATCGTGCGGGGGCGCTGATGGCCCAATGGAGGGGCCACATCATGTTAACTACGGATAGCACTAGCACGTCAGTTGCGCAACAGTTCGATCTTGGTCGTCTCACCGAGGACGATCGCAAGGTGTTAACGGATCGGTGTATTTCGCTCCGTCTCGCGAGCAAACTAGTCGAAGCGGGATTGCTCGACCACTACAGCGGCACGATGCCCAACGAGAAACGTTGGCGCAAGCGATACGGCCTCGATAAAGAGCTTCGCATCGATGGCTTGCCCGAGATCCCCGCGGAGGGGCTCGCTATCATCTATCCAGCCTGCGACGATGGCTTGAAGCGATACCGAATCCGTTTGGCGAGCACGAGCTACGAGCGTCCTTTTGACGATCCGAGCGGACATTCGTCGCATGAGACTGTTGAGCTGCCTCGGTACTTCGCTACCCCGGGCGTGCCGGTGGCACCGTACATCCTGCCACCGACCATCGCGGAAATGCGAAAGGGCAAGCCCGTGTACTTCGTAGAGGCGCCGCCCAAAGCGATGAGTCTGATCTCAAACGGCTTTGCAGCAATCGGGTTAGGCGGAGTCCTGGCTGGGGCCCACGATCGCGACGCGCTTAAGGAGCTGGGCGAGATCGTCGCACACGATGCGCTTCAGGCGTTGCCCTGGACGCCTGGGCATATCGCCTATTCGGTTTTCGACGCGGGACAAACCACCAACCCTCAAGTCGCACTAGGCGTTGCTTACCTGTGGCAAGCAGTGCAGGGGCTTCGTGTTGATCTTCGTGTTGTCACGATCCCGGAAAATCCCCACGCGAAGAATGCGTCGCACAAAGCTCGCGACCAAGGTCCTGACGATTTCTTGGCTCGAACAGGTAGGGCGCCCTTGATGGACATCGCTCCGGAAGACGGGCGCGCCGCGACCCTCAAGTTCTTCTCTATGCTGGCCCAAACCTGGCAGCTGTTCGAAGGCGAGAACCCCTCCGCCCTGACCATGCGAACGCT
>DATAHU010000145.1:0-18214 GCA_036263015.1 Polyangiaceae bacterium
AACTCGCTCCCGCCTACTGGATAGCCGCGGTCTCCAAGCCAGAGGTGAGCCGACTCCTCGAACTCGATCCGTACCGGCGCTTGACGCTTGGACCGCACTGAACCGCGCTCGCGTCAACAACGCGATCGACCGAACGGATACGTTCTTCACGCGGTGATGCACCTCTTGCAGCAACACCTCACGCTCTCGAAGGGTTGCTGACAAGACCTCGGTACGAAGTTGAACGCGTTGCTCGAGCTCAGCGTTCAGCGCGCGTAGCTGCCCGAGAAGTTCTTCTCGTTCCCGCTCCGCGCGCTTGCGCTCGGTGATGTCGACGACCGAGCTCAAGACGAAATCTCCCTGCGCTGTGCGCAGCGGGTTCAGCCCGATCTCAATCGGAATCTCGCTTCCGTTCTTGTGCAGACCGTAAAGGTCGCGCCCGGCGCCCATCGGGCGAAACGCAGGTCGAGCCAAGAAGTGTGCGCGGTATTGCGGATGCTGTGACCGGAATCGCTCTGGCACAAGCATCTCCACGGGTTGTCCAACCAAGGCAGCGCGCTCGTATCCGAAGAGCTTCTCGATCTGGGAATTGACGAGTGCGATTTGCCCGTTGCTGTCGACGATCAGCATCCCGGTTGGTGCGGCCTCGATGGCCAAGCGGAATTGTTCGTCTTTGGTGCCGCTGCCTTGATCCTCGAAGGCATCAGCGGGCTTCCGTGTGTGGGTCTTCGGATCCATCGGGAGCTGCTATCCATCCGTGCCGTCGTTGGTAGTCCCCAGTCGAGGCCTGCTGCCCGACTGCTGTTGGGTCGCGCGCTCTCTCTGAAAGACTCGCTCGGGGCGGCCAAACAGGTAGCCCTGTAGCAGCTTGGCGCCGAGTCGCTCGAGCTTGTCGCGTTCTTGGACTGTCTCGATTCCCTCGCACACCACTTGCACGCCGAGGTCTCGTTGGCACACCGTCAACATCGAATGTACGAGGCTCGCTTTGCGCCGTGAATTGTCGATGTCTCTGACGAGCGACATGTCGAGCTTCACGATGTCTGGCTCGAGCTGCGTGAAACTCGACAGTCCCGCGTAGCCAGCACCGAGGTCGTCCACTGCGATCCGAAAACCGAGCTGGCGGAGCTCCGCAATGCGTTCACGCAGCGCGTCGATTTTGTGCAAGGAGCTGCGTTCTGTGATCTCCAACACCACACGGTCAGCGTGGGCTGACAACGACGCAGTCGGCGAGTAGAGATCGTCGTCCGCGAGCTCTGCAGCGTTGAGGTTGACGAAAATCAGCGGCTGCTTTGGCGCAAGAGGCACGCTCTCGGCGACGGCGTTTCGCACGAGTCGACCGATCTGCACGAAGCGGTTCAGCCGCTCCGCGGCTTCGAATAGCTGAGCGGGCTTCGCCAACGATCTTCACTGGATCGGACCAGCGCTTCATACCCGAAAATTGATTGGGTTGGCCATTCGACGATGGGTTGAAACGCGATCCACAAACCGTCGAGCGCGCGTTCGAAGGTCTCTCCTAGCTCCGCGCGGTCCTCCGTCAAGAGACCCCCAGTTGCGGCGAGTTCGAGCGCTTCACGTTTCAGCAGTGCCAACCGGTGCGTTGCGGACGCCGCGCGAACCATCTCCTGCAAGCGCTCGTTTTCGATCGGCTTCTCGAGGTATCGAAACCCCCCGTGTTCAACGACCGCGATGGCGGACTCCAAGCTTGCGTTACCCGTCAGAACGATCACCGGGACGTCCTGATCCAGTTCACGGATTGAACGCAACAGCGCGACCCCAGACATGCGCGGCATTTGCAGATCCGTCAGGACCACGTCGATCCTCTGTTCGCCGCGGAGGATCTGTAGAGCGGCTTCTCCATCCTGCGCTGTTAGGACTCGAAACCCGGCTCTGCCGAGTACACGCTCAATCATCGTCCGCACATCGGCGTCATCGTCAACAACTAGGACATACCCCGCCTCATGCCGATCCATTTCGCGCGACCCAATCCACCTGCCGCGCTATTCGCGCGCCGCTTCGCAATCACCAAGACGCGCAAGGAACCGGGAGACGCCGGACTCACGCGCTCGGCGCAACGATTACATCGGCGATCGCGTTCGTCAATCTGCAACACCAACATAGAACGGCGCCGGCAGATTTTGCGCGAAGGCGATGCCTCCCCGCCTGTTAACCCGATGATTTAGAAGTAGTGATCTCTAGAGGGTGAGCGACACAACCTCTAGTCTGCTCTAAGAGCGGGTCTAGAAATCTGTGATCGGATTGCCCTCGAGGTCGTAGTTCTCGCCCTCGTCACCTTGAACGCGAGCTTTGAAGTGCATCGCGACTTGAAACATCTTGACGAGTATCTCGCGGTCGGGATTCTTCACGACGACGCATCCGCCCTGCAAGTCGAACCAGGCGTGGTTACCATCTTCGCCATCACGCGAGTACTTGGTCCAGACCGAGAGGCCGCGATTGGTATAGCGAATGCTCTCGCCTGAAGCGCTGTCGGCCACCGCGACGCCATCGAGACGCATCTCGGGATCAGAACGCACGTAGTCGAGCCACTCCTCCAAAACGATCGGGTCGGCCTTGGCCTCGAACCAGTTGTTGGCGCGCGTGATGTAGACGTCGTAACCCATGCCACGGTCTGTAAAAAGATCAGCCCCCCATCGCAAGTGCAATCCCCTCTGGATTAGCCGTCTCCGCCGTGCCGCGCTCGACCCAACCCCAAGCGAGGGCTGCACGAGCTCGTGCACTTGGCCTCGGATCACTTGTCCGATTTGCGCGCGTGATAGCCCGCGACGAACTCGCGAAGCTTGTCGACCGTGTCCGCCTTCGGTTTCGAGATCCGAAAGAACTCTCTATCTTCCCACACCGCATCGACGCCGATCGCTCGCTGCATCTCGGAGTCGAAGTGCTCATAGGTGCCCAACGCAGGGGGACCATCTCGAGCATCGGGCGTGGAGCAGGGGGGCATGCAGTTGAATACGACGAGCAGTGAGCTGTCGCTCATCCGCCTGATCTCTGGATCGTTGGTCGGCGCTGACTCGAATCCGTGCAGGGGGATCGTTTCGACGACTTGCGAATCACGGCTCGTGCCCTCTGGGGCGCCTGCAGTTGGCCCGCGGGTCATGCCGCTGCTGCTCGCGCGAGCGCAAGCGAGCATCACCAGACCGAGCGTGCATGCGATGCCCAAGCGCACCGTCATGGCGGCGATTGGAAGCGTTGGGTCGATCGTGCCTCTCACGGCAAAGAGCGTTGCTTGTCTACGGGTAGATGAGCTTTGACGAATAGGACATCTTCGTCGACGATCCTCGCGATGTGTTCGACCGCGAGCCCGATGTCTGCAAGGAGGATCATGTTCTGATCGGTGGAGTCGATGAACACGAAGTGAGAATCGTCCATGTTGTCCTTCAGGTCATCGAGCGCCTTTTGCAGTTGCGGTCGTGAGATAGCAACTTGTTGGAACGGGCCGTTGATCGTCTCGAGATCATCCAACACGCCTGAGACTACCACGAAGACCCCCGGGGCGTTCGCATCGCGGATCGAGCTCACGATCGTCGTGATGATGCCCAAGACTGCGCCTGTGACCTGCAACAGGATACCCAAAGGAATGCCCGCGATGGTGCCATCGAGTACCGTGCCCGCAGCAGCGAGAAAGCCCGCGGCGGACAACAAGGCCGCGGTAGTGCCGAGCCCAGCGAGCATGAAGCCCGCGGGATCGGAAGCGAAGTATTCCGAAAACAACGAGGCCCCACCAGAGACCAGCGCTGCAAAGGCCATGAGGCGCGGAATTCCGGCTTGGATGCCCGCTTTGTACGGCGCCAACCCGACGCTGAGTCGGCTGATGCTTTCGAGCGCTTGAAACGTCCCGAGCGCTGCGCCAAGCACGGGCTGCAAGAGATCGGCGCAGCGCTTGACCGTGACGGCTCCTCCGCCGTCCACGTTCTTGAGCAATGCTGCGAGAAAGAAGAGCGAGACGAATGCCGAGATCACCGGCCCAGACTGGAAGCTCTTCGACCAATCCAGATTGCGAATCTTGACGAAGTCGTTGGCCTCGATTGCCGCCGCGACTTGATCGAAGCGTTGGCCGTTGAAGCCCCCCGCGATGGTCGCAAAGCGCAGCAACTTACCGCCCAGCTTCTTCGCTGCGATGCTGTTACCCTGAAGCACGGATTCGATGCGGGCTTGAGCTGCGGCCGCAACCGACACCATGAAAGAATAAGGGCCCGGTACGTTGCCCACGGCTTGTGGCCCGAGCGACAAGATCATGCCGCCATAGACACTCGCCGCATTGTCCAACGAACCGATGGACGGAACGTCGGTCAGCCCCTGCGAAAAGTCCGGGTCACTGATCTTGCCCGCGAGGGAGAACGAGGGTTTGAAGGAGCAGACCAAGTTGATCGCGGGCAGAATGTGCTGAGAGGCAATCTTGTCTCCCAGCGGTGTGGCCAGCAGTTGAACGTAAGCCTCGGTCAGCACCTGTTGAAGGTCGTCGTGAAGCTCTGGCGGCGCAAAGTCCTTGTTTGCTGCATAGAACTTCAAATCCGGCACCAACCGCGTCAAAGCGTCTTCGAGTTGATCTGCCGAGATCTTGAGCGAACTGCGGCTACTGACGACTTTTGGTACGGGCGTCTCGTAGAGCATGTGCTTGTGCGCGAGCGCTACGAGCGTATCCAAGTTCTTCTTGTTCTGGACTATTCGACCTTGCGTGACGACGTCCGGTAGCAGTCCCCCCTTGGGTTCAGCGCCCATCAGCGCCATCAACTTTTGGGCGATATCCAACTTCTGGCAGGGGTCGACGAAGGGGGCCAGATCCTTCTTCAGCTGTTGCAGTGAGGTGCCCGCGCTCTGCGTCAGGCGCTTCAGATCAACCAACGCTTTGGTCAGCTTTTCGAACACGACCTGGGCTAGCTGAAATTGCTTTTCGCGCGCGGTGAACGTGGGCGACTTGTCCAACAGCGAGGCGAAGGTGTCGCTCAGGGGGAGCGTCAGAAACTTCTGCTCTGGAACGATGGTCCACTTCTCGAAGGGTTGTCGCGTAGGGACTGACATCCTAGCGCTCGCCGAATTGCCGAACTTGAAGGCGAGTTGAATCAACTTGACGCGTACGAAGTGGTCGGTGTCCGTCGCTGGGGGCGTCACTTCGGGCGCTTGGTCGCCAAGTACCGTCAACCGGGCATCTTCGTTCGACGGGTGCATGAGGAGCGCGTTCAACACCGCGCCCTTGGCCAAGCTGAAGTCTTTCGCCAGCGTCGTGATCGTCGGAGCTTCGGCGTACATCACGGTGATGTCGATCACCACATAGGGCCGCCCTTCGCTCTTAACTCGCTTGATCCCTTTGGCCAGCGCATCCTTCTTGATCGTCATGCTTGCTTCTCATGCCCCCGTCTTGGTGGCGGGGGTCGGGCGCCCCTTGGTCGTTCCGAGCTTCACGATCATCACGTCGTCTGCGGCGTCGATGCGGCCCTGCTTGGCATCGAATGCCACGACGAAGCCCGCGCTGGTCAGAGCCAAGCCGAGCTCGCCGTCTTCGCTCAACTCGACGCGGTTCAAAGCGTGTCCCGGCGGCGCCGAAAGACCCCAGGCGCCGTCAGTGGTGATTTCGAACAAGGGCGGGTGCTGGGCTATCGCATTGAACAAGTCGGCGGCAGTGACGATCGTGTCGTCGTCGAGTTCATTGCCGATGTTGCCTTCGGCGTCGACGGCCCATTGCTCGACGTCGAACGGATCGACGTCCGCTGCGTGCTCCCATTTCACGAACGCGATGCCATTCTTGATCGTCCCAGTCAAACTGACTTGTTCTGTTCCCAAGTCAGGCGGACTCCCTTCCGTTGAAGAGTCCGGAATGGTGACGCCGTCGAGGCTGGACTCAGCGCGCAAGACGCGGAAGGTGACCTCGGTGCCATCCGCGAGACTCGTGACCGCGCTCAAGTGCGCCACGGTATCGCTGCCCTTCAACCATTGAAAGTCGAAGAAAGGAATGGCGTCGCCCGCGAACTCGGGGTTGTCCTCCTCATGCACGAATTGGCGATAGAACGGACAACGCCGGCCCGTGTCTGTGTCCAAAGGGCAAGCTTTGGCGTCGCCCTCGACGCACGGAAAGTCTTCCGGCTTGGGCGCATCGGCTGGCGAGAAAATCGCCAACGTCACACGGCGATTGTCCTCGGCCTTGTCATCCAGCGGCACGAACTCGCTGCAGCCCGCGCGCTTCGGCCCGATGAAGCGATCGACAGACTGTTGCGCACTGAAGATCGCTAGGTAGGCATCGCGCAACGCGATCTTCGTGGCTTGGTCCAACTTCCCGTTCACGCTCACTTTGCCTACGGCTTTACGCTCGGAGTCGCGATGATAGACGCCCCGGGTGTACTCATCCTGAAAGCCGCGCAGCGCGAGCGTCGTCAGCTCGCCCACTTTGCCGTCGATGGGACCAGGGTTGGGACCGAGCGCTCGCAGCATCGCTTGGTAGATGTCGTCGCCCCAATTTTCTGCGTCGGCGACGCGCGTGAAGAGCGCCGGATCGTTCGTCAGCACTGCCAGAAACGCCGCTGCTCTGCGGTCGCTCAAGTTCTTGTTGTAGTCGTCGGTGCCCGTCGAATCGGCGTGCCCGAAGACTGCGGCCTGGTGCGACGGATCGCCGTCCAATGCTTCGACGGCAAACCGAACCGCGCCCGCGATGCCCGGCGTTGGAAAGGAGGAATCGAACGCAAACCGTGAGCCCGGCACCGTCACCGAGTCAGCCGCGACGCCGAGCACGAGCACCACGCTGTGATCATCGTTGGCGGACACCTTCAGCGGCGGAAACTCACCGTCGGAGCCTTTCTTGAGTCTGAATTCGGCCATCGGCGGTTGTTCTCAGGGGGCGCTGTGCGAAGCGGTACTTGCGTTGAATGCGGCGGCCTCGATTTGACGCTTCGGGATGCACACGGGCGAAGTGTTCGCGCGCAGCGCAACGCACGGATCCGCGGCCGGGCAGGACGACGCGTCTTGGCTGCAAGAGTTGACGCAGAAACCCGCTTGGAAGTCCGCAGCGCTCGTGTCGGGTGACTGTTTCCATTGCTGCTGTTGAGTAAACATCAGCGCGCAGCGCTCCGAAGCGCAGTCTGAGTCTTCCCCGCACAGAGTGCCGTAAGCTTGGCGCGGCGTCTTGACGCAAGCCCAGCCAGCACCCGTGTCGACACAACGCATGCCGTCAGTGCAATGACCGTCTGCCTTGCAGTCGTGACTACAGTAGCTGCGAGTGGGCGCGAGCTCTGGATGGTGGCAGCTCTGCGAGGCGCAATTGGAGTCGCGTTCGCACGCGGCACCGTCGCTGCGCCAAATCTCTAGCACGTCGTGCAAGAGTGGCGGGAGCGCGAGCCAAATCAGTGCCAGGCCGCACACGATTAACCCAACGAGGCGAATGGGCCCCAAGCCGCGTTCGCCCAGCCAGATGAGCAGCACGTCGATCACGCCGCGGGTTCCTTTGTGTCGGCTGCGGGTGCAGCGCTGTCGGGGCGTTCCTTGGCGAACGACAACTCGAGCTCGCCCTCGACCTTCGACTTGATCGTGAGCAACCCATCGCCATCGGAGCTCAGCTCTTGCTCTTCGCCGTCGGGCATGCGCACTTTGACGGGCCAGTTCTTCAGGCGAACGCCGCCGAGATCCGTCAAGGTGAGGGTGGTGGTGAACAGTTCCTCGTCAGTGTCTTCGTCAGCGTCGTCCTTGTCACCCGCCCCGTCGGCGTCGCCATCTTCGGCTTGGTCCGTGAAGTCGACGGAAACGTCGCACTCGCCTTCGTACACCTGGAGGCTGGCGGCACCATCGTCGTCGAGCTGGCCCTTGTACTCCTTGCCCGTCGAGTCGGTCACCGTGTACGGCTTGCCCGCGAGCGGCGCGCCGTCTTCGTCGACCAATGCGAACTCGAAGAGTGTCAGTCCGGGCACGATGTCGAGCTGGCACTTGGCGTCGAGCGGGATGTTCGCAAAACGGGTACGGCCGAGATCGTCGAGCGTGGCCGTGCGCTTCTCTCCACTGGGTAACGTCAGCGTCACGTCGCGGCCGGCGAAGGGCTCGCCTTCATCGTTCACGATTTGCACGGCGATGAAGCCCAACGCCTCTTCGCGCGTCGGCACACGATTCGGATCGAAGACCAAGCGCACGATGCACTTCGGATCTTTGTCGTCCTCGTCGAGCAAGATACTGCCGATGCGCGTAGCGCCGCCATCGTCGAGCGTGCGCACCAGCGCCTCACCGTTCGATAACTCGATGTTTGCGATCTGATTCGCGAACGGATTGCCGTCCTGGTCTTCGATGGTGATGCCGACCCAGTGGTCCTTGGCTTCGGCTTCCGCTGGGTCGCCGTCGGCCTTTGCGTCGCTATCGCCGACGGGTGGCACGGGCTGGGGCATGCCGGAGCGGAACGACGACTGTGACGTCGTTTGCACCGTCCATTGACCCATCTTGGTGACCAATGGATCGGGTACGCCCTGCGGGTTCATGGCCGGCACGACCGAGGCCGTGTACGTCCCCATCGTGGCCGCGGTGACCACCTTTTGACCCTGAATCCCCACTGACATGCTCAACGTCACCGGGATCACGTTGAGCTGCAAGTTGATGACCGACCCTGGCGTTGCGAACGGCGGGGCGACGTACATCTTGCCCATGCCCTGCAAGGCGGCGGTCATCACGTCTTTCTCGAGGATGACGGACTTGCCCTCGGACGTGATGATGTTGGCGCCCTGTAGTGGGATCTTGCCGTCCCAGCCTTGCCACATGAAACCCACGGGCTGCAGGACGATGCTGTCACCAGTGACCGCCAGCTTATCCATCGCTCGGTCCCGAGGGTACGCGCGGTGATCGCGGGGGGCAACCCTTTGCACGGCGCGGCGGATGAGCCGCGGTGAAACATCGGGAAGGCCGCGGAATCGAGGAAGAACTAGCCGCCCGACCCCCGCTTACGGGATCTCCGCCAACGGCTCCAACTCGAAGTCCTCCGGGGCCTTGGCGGTATCCACGGCCACGCTTTCTTTGACGCCGACCTCGGGCTTCTTGCGCTGCTGGCGGCGCTGCTCGTTTACCTTCGAAACGCACCAGGTGAGTGCCCACCAATACGCACCGAAGCCCAGGAAGGCCCCGCTCTCCGCCACGATGACGAACGGATGCATGCTGTGCGTCTTACCGAAGGCCAGCGCGTACGCCGGAAAGAGCACGCCAAGGCCGATGACGACCATGCAACCCCAGCGCCAGCGATCGAGGGCGCGCAGTACGTCTGCCGTCAAGATCCGTCGAAAGTGCTTACCGCCGCCGTATGCGATCGAGACGAGCGCAGCACCAAACGCGAGTACCGCACACGAGTAGTGCAAGCCGTCCCAGGGTGTCGTTACGCACAGATCGAAGTGTTGAGTTTTGTCCGTGAATGGGCACTGCATTGGGAAGATGGCGATGCCTATCGAAAACGCCCCAGCGACGTTGTGAATGTCGTTGTCGATTTTGGTGTAGCCGCGATACGCGAGCAGCATCACGCCGAGACTGACCAGCAGCGCAACGAAGCCAGTGCGCAAGTAAGCTGGCGGCAATTCAGCGTAGTAGTAGTTGCTGAGCGTTGGCTGAATCGGGAGATTCAAGAAGCCACCCGCGACCACCAGCCCAACGGCAAGCAGCCCACAGGCGACCGTCATCGCTACGCGCAAGTGGCGGTAAGTTTGAAAGACATGTCGTGCGAACGCGGTTGTGCTCATGGCGGCAGCCAATACGTCGCACATCCGTGCGCGCTATGACATAGTTGATTTTTCAAGAGGGCGGCCATGCCCGCAGAGCACATGGCTGCCCGTTAACCTCGATCTGTCAATACGTGTGTTCGCCGGACTCGTCCATGAAGGATACTTCCGGCGCGCCTTGAACTCCGGCACGCGCGAGGTCCGCCTGTAGCACCGGCAACGCCGCGTAACGCTTTGCGCTCTCGAGGTCGCGGACGCGGTTCACGACCGTGACGATGTTGGGATCGGTCGCGTCACGCAGAATGAGATGCCCGGTCCAGCCGTATTGCTTTCGGTTCGAGATCCCCGCCTCGTAGACGTTCTTGAACGTTTCGAAGTTCGCTACGCGATGCTTGACGATTATTGTAGCCATGCTGCCATCACCTTTCAGATCCGCGTAAGGCCGCGGTGTGATGACGCTAGCGATCGGAGCTGCGAGGGGGAATTCGCTTTGAGCGCACGGGGCCTGTGCGAAGATGCACAGGCATGCTCGAGTGGAACGATCTGCGCTACTTCCTCGCGATTTACAGGGCGAAGACGCTAGCTGGGGCGGCGCGCTCGCTCGGGGTAGAGCACACGACCGCGGGGCGCAGGCTCGCGGCCATGGAGCGTGACCTCGGCGCCAAGCTGTTCGTGCGTACGCCAGATGGTTTCACGCCCACCGAAAGCGCCATGCAAATCCTGCCGCTTGCAGAGCAAGCCGAGAGCGCGGTGCGAGCGATTGAGCGCGTGACGCTCGGCGAAGATGAACGCATCGAAGGGGTCGTTCGTCTCGCCACGTCCGAGGGCTCTACCAGCTTTCTAGGTCCGCACCTGGCCGAGCTGCGTCGCAGACACCCAGGCATCACGCTCGAAGTGCTCGTGAGCAACGCGACGCTCGATCTCACACGGCGCGAGGCTGACATCGCCCTGCGCAGCGCGCGAACGCCGCAGTCAGAGCTCTTGTGCCAGAAGGTGGCTAGCATCGGCTGGTCTGCGTACGCTACGCGCGGCTACGTCGAGGCTCGCGGAACGCCGACGCCCATCACCACGCTCGCCGGCCACAGTGTCATCGGCTTCGACGAGCACCTGAACAACCCTGCCGCACGCTGGCTCGCGACTCACAGCGAGGGAGCGAACATCGTCTTGCGCACTGCAAGTCTGCCCGCGGCTCTCCACGCCGCTCTTGGCGGCATCGGCATCGCGGTCATTCCATGCTTTCTGGCGGAGCGTGAGCAGACCCTCGTCCGGCTTACTCCCGAAGTCGTCGGCTGCGCTGACATCTTCATGGTGGTCCACCCGGATCTCGCACGCGTCGCGCGCGTACGCGCAGTCATGGACTTCTTCACCGAGTGCCTGGCAACCAACTCCGATACGCTCAGCGGTACGCGCGTTTGATGCGTCGGCTGCCGCTACAGTCCAAGTCTTGCATCGCAAGCAGGGTGCGTCTCGTTGATTATACGAGATGCCCGGCGGCGGCACTGGCAAACAAGGGGCGATACTGCGCAGGCATGCCCGCCAATTGGTGGGCGGTCACGCGTAGGGGAGGGATCTCGCTGAAGTTCTCGGAATCTCGAAACCACGGACGGCTGTACACGATGTACAGGATCGGACGCGGTACTTGTCCTAGGTTAGCAGTTCCGCCGTGACACACGCGATAGTCGATCATTGCCGCATCACCGAGTTCCAACGGTAATACCGTCGAGCCCGGCAACTTGCTCGGCCAGAGATCAGGGGTTGCCATGAGCGGCCCTCTTGGCCAGACTTCCGTGCTGCCGGTCGTGCTGCTCAGATCCAGCAGCGGGACGATCGCGGTCAAGGCATACGGCGGCGCCGTCATGCTCGCCGCTTCGTCACTGGGGAACAACATGCGGTGATCGACGTGGGGTCGCTGAGCTTCGGCTCCAGGCAGTGCAATGACGACGGTCAGACTATTGATGATCACATCGACGCCGAGCGTGGCGCGGGCAATCGCCAACAACGGCGGGCTCGCAAAGATCTCGGGCCGATCGAATGGCGGCGTCAGGTTGAGCGTGACCATGTAGCGGCCATCTCCGACGCGAACGCCTTGGCGCTTTGCCGCGCTGGCGTCCAAGCTGCACAAGTTCTCGACCGCTTGACGCGCGTCACCCAATGCCTTGCGCTCGACTGCGTGCCGCAGAATCACGATGCCGGGACCGGTTAACGCAGCCTTGGCCTCGATGATCAGCGCTGTGTCAGGCAATCTCAAATCAGCTCGAAAGGTCGCGATCGGCATCCGTTCGCGTTCTAGCTCAAACCTCCCCAGCGTGACGGACCTTCCGCGCAGCGTCGCTTCACACCGCCGATCCATCGGCGTGGTTCGAGCTCGAGAGGTCTCGATTTTCAGCCGAAAAGCGCACATTCTCGAACGCGACAAGGACGAGCCTCGTCCGCTCACGGGCCGCAGTACTTCGAACGCGAGGCGTAGCGTCGGCCCAGTGCGCTTTGCCTTCCCCGAGTGCGCAGGGGTAAACTTGCGGCAGAGGTTGCCGATGAATGTACTTCGCGACGGAGGCGTCGACCCCCAACGACCTCGAGGACCGAGGGGTGAACCTTGAGCAAGCGCAGCCGTCCCGGAGCGGTTCGAGTGCTGCACTTGGTGCGCCACGGACAATACGAGAGCGGTGAGCTCGGGTCCGGCAAATTAACGGCTCTGGGCCGCACGCAAGCCCTACGCTTGGCGCGTAAGTTCGAAGCGCTACCCGTCGAGAGCATCGTCTCGAGTGACCTCGTGCGCGCGGTCGAGACAGCGCAGATCCTTGCTGAGCAGCTCGGCATGACGCGCCCCAAGCGCATTCGTTTGCTGCGAGAGGTCCTTCCCAGCAAAGTCCCTGGCTTTCGTGTCCCGATCGACAAGCGCGTCAAGGACGCGCTGCGCGTGGAGCGGATCGTCGAAAGGTTCTTCAAAGCTTCGCGTCGGACCAAGCATCAGGTGATCGTTTGCCACGGCAACCTAATCCGCGCACTGCTACTTCGAGTCACTTCCGGACGTCTCGATGGTTGGTATCGGCTACCGACTCATCACGTCGGCGTCACGTCGTTTGCGATCTCCCGGAGCGGCATCCGGGTGACGGCTTTCGACGTGATTGAACACTTGCCTGCGCGAATGCGCACTCGGGAGTAGTCCAACGACGTTCACGCGAGCGTCGTGCTCAATCGGGGCGCGCTGCGTTGTAGGCACGTCTGACGAAATGAGCGTGCGTGACGTCTAATTGAAGAGCACTCGTTCGTGTTTTATAGGCGTTAGCCCTGAAATGGCTATTATCCGAGCCAGCGTTGCCGGTCGTACCGCACGTTGCGGGGGTGTCGTGGGACGCGAGCGCGCACGCCTCCAACCCAAGAGCTTCGTATGACGGATACCAATCGGAACTGGGCCACTCACAAGGCATCGTCGCGACGGCGTGTCGCCAACACGCTCGTTGCGTGTTCGTTCGGTCTGAGCGCGTGGCTCGGATCATCGGCTGCGTGGGCTCAGTTTCTGCCGCTCGATCCAACGCAAGTGGTGATCAACCCCGATGGAGGTGACACCGCCGAAGACGGACTTCGCATCTATCTGGGTAATCTTGGAGGCATCCAAGTCGTTCGCGATGGGAGCGGGCAATTCTATGGCGACGTGCCCACCGGTCCGGAAGGCGTCAACAACGGCTTCTTCTTGGCGGTCGGTCCCGCAGGAGAGGCGACGGTGTATGGGCCGCAGCTCGACATCGAATGGGACGCCGTCGCCTGGACGGCCGTCTCGCAAACCGGTGTGACCGGTGCGGGCACTCCCGAGGACCCTTATCAAGTCGTCACCGTCGTGTCGGCAGGTGGATTTCGCCTGGGGCAAACGGTTCGCTATGTAGTGCCGAAGGTTTACTGCGACGTTCGATTGACCTTGGTGCCGCCAACGGCCAACGATCAGAACCTCCGCATTTACCACTGGCTCGACACTTACTTGAACGGTGGAGACTTCGGTCCTGCCGTCTGGGAACCCCACACAGGCAGTGCCACGGTGTTTGGCGTGGCCAAAGGCACTCAATACGAAGTGCTCATCCAAGGCAATCGCGCTTGGAACGCGTACTTCTCTGGCGTCTATTACCGTCCGGGAGAGTTGATGGCGGCGGGCGGCTCGCTCGACAACACGCTCGACGAAACTCCAACGACCGATAACGGTCTTGCGGCGCAGTGGAATCTCGGCACACCCACCACCCCCGTCACTTGGACGTATCGCATCGCCACCGCGGCCGTCAATGATGCAACTTGCGGCGATGGCGAAGTCACGGGCTACGAGGGCTGTGACGACGGAGACACGGACGACGGCGACGGCTGTAGCGGCATCTGTCAGGTCGAAGTCGGCTACGCCTGCATCGGAGCGCCCAGCACTTGCGAAGAGTGCTTCGAAGACATCGACTGCGACGACGGTGACGACTGCACGACCGATGCTTGCACGGACAACGCTTGCGGCCACACCCAGGCCGCCGAGGGCAGCGAGTGCTTGACGGGGGTGTGCACCTCTGGCGGCAGTTGCGTCGAGTGCGTGGCGGATGGGGATTGCGGCACGAGTGGACCGTTCTGCAATACCGAGACCAACACGTGCTACTGCGAAGTGGACGGAGATTGTGACGACAAGAACGAGTGCACCAGCGCTGCGTGCACCGACGGGCGCTGCGAGTACACCGCGCTCCCGTCCGAAGCCGAGTGCAGCGTCGGTCACTGCAATGGGGACGAAGGCGCCCCCGCGTGCATCTGCGAAACAGACGACGACTGCAACGATCAGAATAGTTGCAGCACCGAGATCTGCGAGTCGCACGAGTGCCTCTATGATTACGCCGACGCAGGTGACGCCTGCGAAACCGGTGTCTGTTCAGAAGACGACCCCCCCGTGTGTTTGCAGTGCTACGCAGACGAGCACTGTCCGAGCGAAGAACCGTGGTGCAAGACCGAGATCGACGAGTGCGTCGAATGCCTCGAGGCCAGCCACTGCGATGACACGAACGAGTGCACGCTCGACGGCTGCAGCAATGACGTGTGCAGCCACGAGTTGCTCACAGGGCAGGCCTGCACAGGGGGAGGCTTCTGCAGCGACGAGGCTCCCACTTGCGTCGAGTGCGTGACCAACGCGAACTGCCCCTATGGGCGCCCGGTGTGCGACGCTCACCAGTGCGTCCGCTGCACCAAGAACTCCGACTGCAACGATCGCAACGACTGCACGGCGGACATCTGTAGTGCCGATCAGCTCTGCCTGCACAACCCGGTGGAGCCGGGAACGGACTGCAAGGGTGGTTATTGCGCAGGCACCAGCAACCCCGCATGCGTGACCTGTGCCGACACCGAAGACGGCGCGCTAGACGATGGCTGCACCGATGACCTGCCCGTGTGTCTGATCGTGGGCAACGGCTCGAGCTGCGTACCCTGTGAAGCAGGCGACGGCACCAGCGGTGATTTCGGTTGTGCAAGCGCAACCCCCTACTGCAACGAGACCGCGACCCCTCGCACGTGCATCGAATGCCGCACGACGGCTGACTGCACTGGTAACAAAACCTGCAACACGGCAGGTGTCTGCGTCGCACCCTGCGCGGCCGACGCCGACTGCCTCGATCCAACCGCTTCGCATTGTATCGTCGACAGCGGCGAATGCGTCGAATGCGTGAGCAACGACGATTGCCAGGGCGCGGACACGTGTAACAGCGCCGGGCGTTGCGCCGGCATCGACACGGACGGCGATGGCGTCGAAGACGCCGACGATCTCGACGATGACGACGACGGCATCGCCGACGCGATCGAATCCGCCGAAAAAGCCGATACCGATGGCGACGGGTTGGCAAATTCGATCGACCGCGACTCCGACGGTGACGGCATCGCCGACGTCGTTGAATCGGGCGGAAAAGACGAGGACGGCGACGGCGTTTGGGACGACATCGTCGACAAGAACCACAACGGTCTCACCGACGAGCGCGAGGGTGACCTCACGATGGTCGACACCGACGCAGACGGCACGCCAGACTACCTCGACACCGATTCAGACGACGACGGCATCGACGACTCCGTCGAAGCCAGCGACGCGAACTACGACGGCGAGGCCGATCAAAAAGCGTCGGGCAAAGACGAAGACCACGACGGCCTTGACGCCGCATTCGACTCGAGCGAAGGCGGCACTGCCGCGTCCTTGCCGGATCAGAATAACGACGGGGCGCCAGACTACCGCGACGCTGTGGGCATGGTCGTAATACCGACCGATGACGGAACCCTGCCGGGCACCGATGAGGGAGTGGACTCGGGCGCGCCGCCCGTGACCACGACCGAGCCGACCACTGAGACGTCTACTGTCGAGGCAGGGACGTCAGAAGAGACAGAGACGTCAGCGACGGAAACCGGGACGTCAGAAGAGACGATGACGGAGTCTGAAGCGGGGACGAGTGATACGGGCGAGACCGGGACCCCGTCCGAACACGACGCTGGCACGACACCGGTAACCACGAGCACTGATGTCGTGGATGCCGGCGGGGACGCGGGCACCGATGGCGGCTCGGGTGACGATGGCTGCGGTTGCCGCGTCGTCGGCGCTGAGTCGACACAGGGCGTGCCGTCCGCGGTGTGGCTGCTGGCTCTGACGGGTTTGTTCGTCAAGCGCCGTTCGCGTTCGCGGTGAAGGGCGGGGGGACCACAATCCCTTCCGCCGCGAGGTAGTAGTTTGCTTGCAATGCGAACTTAGCTGCAAACTCCTTGTCCTCCTAAGGAACGCGCTGGACCCCGCGATGCGCAGACAGCGCGCAACTGCCGTCGAGGCAAAAGCCTGTGGTCGGCTTACCCCGCAGCTTTGCAACGACGGTTTGCATCAACCCGAGCGTCCAACACGTTGGGCAACCGCGGAACGCGAGCAGTGTGATGGGAAGCACGGCTAACGGAAGCCACGGATGGGCCTCGGCTCCGGCGAGGGCACACCCGATTGTAACCACTCCCACCGCGCCGCGCGCCAGATGGCCTGAGATAGTTTTGCTGGCAAACATAGTTAGTTCTCCCTTTCGGCGTCTCGTTTGGACTGCTCCATCAATTCTCTAATCTGCTGCCGCGCCCGGTGCAGGCGCGTCTTCATCGCGGCGGGCTCAAGTCCCAACGACTGGCATGTTTCTTCACCGCTCAGCCCCTCCAAGTCGCGCATCACCACGACTTCGCGATACGGGCGCGGGAGAGCGGCAATGGCCGAGTGGACGGACCGCACTAGCTCCGCACGCTCGAGCGCCTGCTGCGGATCGAGCAATGGGCTGACGACGTCTTCGATGCCGCCGACATGTTCACCCAACGAACGGCGCTCGCGCAGAAACGGGCGCAGCATGCGCAAGCACGCATTTCGAATCGACGTCATCAGCCACGAAAGCGCGCCGCCGTGCCCCACGACGTCCGGGCGCCGCGCGAGCGCGACGAATGCCTCTTGCACCGCGTCGTCGGCATCGAAGCCATCGCGACACACGCGCTGGCCGAACCGGTAAGCACGGTCGTGATACGCCCGTACCAACCGGGTGAGCGCCTCGTCGTCGCCGCTCGCCGCAGCCCTGACGATGTTCGGGTGGGTGTCCCGAGTCATATCCGCGCTTTGGGCGGGCAACTGGACTTACCCATGAGCGCGTAGCCAGCGCAGCTGCCGACGACCGCCGTCATCAGCAAATACACGCCCATCGTGCCAAAAACAGCCATGCGAGCCGCCAGCGGCAACGGCGCCAGAAAGCTGCACGTCAAGAGCGACGCCCCGCCCAAAGCCCGCGCGATCCGATCACTGACTCCAACATTCTTCTTCATGTCGACTTCCCTTCAACGGGATAAGGCAGCCCGGACGAAAAAGGATTCAAAAAATCCGTTCGCCAGGGGTCTGGCGCTGAACCGGCGCCGACGCGACTAATACTGGTAGCGGTGGATCCCCAGCTGCACGATGGGCGCTAGCGTGCTCTCGACGTCGTTGTCCGCTTTGCGGCGGAAGTAGTCAGCCGCCACGCTCGCGCCGGGAACGAAGCCAAAGAAGCGCAGTGCTTCGAGATCGAGGTGCAGGTTGCCCGACACATCGAGCTCGCTGAACTGCGTTTGCGCGTCGTTCGCTGCACCAGAGCCCAGCGTCTCCACGATCTGCATGCGTGTGATTGAGAATAGACTGGCGTCGAGCGCCGCGCGCAATACGAGCCAGCGCGGCAAGAGCACGACGGCGCCCAGCGCGCGCCCCACGAAGTGACCGCGGGTGGTCTGCCGTCGCTCGCTGACCAAGGTCGCGAACGTGAACGAGTCGTAGAATTCTTGCTGTAAGCCTCCGCCGAGCCACAACCCGCCAGAGGTAGTTGCCCCGTCGTAACGCACCCCGCCTAGGAGCGCGCCGCGACCAAAGGCGGAAGTTTCGTCGTATTGTGCGTCGCGCAAGAAGCGATTCGAATCGTAAACGAACGCACCGAGCGACAGACGTCCGTCGAAGCGCACAGCGGCGTTGGCGTCAGTCGCGAGCCACAGCTCTGCCGCACCTTCGTAACGGTCCAAGTCCTCGAAGGTGTTCGGCGTCGTGG
>DATAHU010000146.1:0-2885 GCA_036263015.1 Polyangiaceae bacterium
CCTGGGTGCCGCTTTCGTTCGCGGCGTCGCACGCGACGGCGCTGGCGACCACGAGCGCGACCCACCCCCAACCCCAATTGCGAAAAGCCCAGACCAAAGGCGTCCGACGTTTGCACGCCGCAAGTGGCTCCCGTTGCATCACGACTGGGACTAGCCACGAGCCTCGTGGGCCCATCACTAAATCAGCACGCGGTCCAAACTTGCCGAAGCGCTGGCTGCGAGCGCGCCGGCTCGAGCGCTCGCCTCGACAGGCTCACGGCGAAAAACGGATCAGTCCCGATTCGAACCAGATCGTCGCGACCACGCCCGAGCAGCCCGCGGCAAGCGCCAACACCGGCCGCGCTTCGAGCAGCGTGGCCTTCCCGTCTCGAAAGCGCTGCAAGCCGTTCATGCCGCTGATGTAAACCGAGTCCGAAAACGCGACGAGCCCCTTCGTCTCGCCCAAGCCATCGAGCACCGCGCGAGGCTTGCCGCCTTGCTTGTCGAGTTCGAACAGCTCCGTCCCAGCCGTGAAGTAGATCTGCGCCGCGCCGAGGGTCAACAGCGCGGGGGCATTAAGCTGGGACGCGAGCACTTCGGGATCAGCGAGGTCGCCGAGCGGGGCGCGCATGATTTGGCCGTCGCCGCCGCTGCCTTGGTTTACCCAGTACACGTAGTCGGCGTCCGTGGCCAGCCCGAGCGGTGCCGTCTGACCCGACAATAGAGTCGCCTTGCCGGGTTTCTTCGGCGCCATCACGAGTTGGTTCGAATCGGTGAGCGCGACGTACACGTGCGTGTCGTCCAGTGCGATCGTCGTCGGGTGCCCGAAAACCTCGAGCACGCGCTCGGCCGCGCCGCCCGCTTTGGGCACTCGCCAAACTTCGTTGCTCGATAGCGTCCAGTAGACGTGGTGTTCATCCACGGCCATCTGCATCGAGTATTCGTTGGTCGTCGCCAAATCGACGCTGTCGCCGCCTTCGATGGGCATGCGCGAAAGGTCGGTCGCCGAGCGAAAGAAGTACGCAAAGTCGTCATCGACGCCCACTGCCGTCGAGCCGACGCGCGCTGGCCCCATTTCTTGAACCACGCACGCCGCTTGGTCGCACGCCAGCAGAGGCGCAGCGGGTCCACAGCGTTTTCCATTCGATCCGACATCGTTGTAACCAACGACCGTCAGTACGTCGCAAGCCGCACTCAGCAGCGCCAGCGTGATGGCCACGCTGCTGGGCAGCAACGACGCGCAGCCGCGACCCCGAGGGGCCGCTGGAAGCGCGGAAGGTTTGCAAAGCGAGCGGCTCATTTCGACGCGGGTGCGTCGATCATGCCTTGCTGAAGGCTCGAGGGGAACTCGTCCTTGAATTGCTTTGCGCGGCGGTTGGCGGCGGTGTCGTCTCCGCTAGCCCGTAGCGCGCGGATGAACAGCACTTCGCGCTCTTCGGCCAGCGCCCCCTTGGGAAACCGACGAGCGTGCTCACGCAGTGCGATGAGCGCAGCCGCGGAGTCTCCACGCACCAAAGCCGACGAAGCGCGCTCGAGCAACAGCCGCTCATCCCGCAGCGACGGAGCCGCAGGGGCCCTCTTCGCCCCAGAAGCACTGCCAGCGGATTCAGCCGGATTGGCTGCGTGGACCTCCGGCGCAGCGCTCGGCGTGACTGTTTGCGGCGCGGGCTCGCTCGCGCTTGCCGGCACTGAAGGCGCTATCGAACTGTTCGGCGCGAGCGCCCCACGTGTGTCCAAGGGCGGCGCGGCCCTGTGTCCGTCGCTGGTAGGGGTTGCGCTCGGCGTCGGGTTCGGCGCGAGCGCGGCATGTACACCCGCGCCGCCCACCGCTCCGAACGTGGCCGCGATCAGCGCCACGACGGCCTTTGCTTTGAGTCCCACGGCTGCCGTGCTCCCGGCTTCCGTCCCGAGGCCCGCCGCGACTTTGCTACTCGATTTCACTGCCGCGCTCGTACCCACTGCCGCGCTCGTACTCACTGCCGCACCGATCGCGGCCGGGATCACCAACGGAGCCAGCCGCTCGAACATGCGCGCGCGCGCTGCGGCACTCGGACCTTGGAGCTCGCGCTCAGCGTCGAGCAGATCTTGCACATCGTCGGGCAAACGTTCGAGCTCGCTCATGGCGCCTCCCGCTTGCCCGACAGTCGCCGCACCCGAGCTGTAAACTCTTGACGCGCAACGCGCAAACGCGAATACACGGTGCCCACCGGGATTTCGAGGCTCACGGCGATCTGCTCACAGTTGACGCCATCCAGTTCGTGCAGCACGAACACTGCGCGCCGCTCGAGTTCGATGCCATCCAGCGCCTGCAGCACGAGTTGGCGTTGGCGTTCCCGGTCGAGCAGGGTGTCTGCGCCCTCGGCACCATCTTCGATCTCGTGCGCCACGCCGTCGACGGTTTCGCGTCGAGCTTTACGCCGGTAGTGCGACGCGCTGCCGAAGCAAAACGCGAACAACCACGGCCGCAACGGACGTGCTGGATCGTATTTGTGAAGTTCCTTGTGCACTGCGAGAAAGACTTCGTGAGCGAGATCTTCGACGTCTCGCTCTGCGACACCGAGGCGCCGTAGCGTCCTCGACACGTAGGCGAGTTCGAGCTCGAAGAGCGTGCGGAAATCGAGAGGTGGAGAGTTAGGCGCGTCGATGGGGCCCTCGCGAGCAGGACCTCGTCATTGATGCTTGCCGCGTGCGCATGAGATCCATCGAAAAAAAGAGCGAAGCCCGAAGCAGGCAGCGCCGACAAATGCGTTCGAGGCTTAGTTCAGCCGAACCAGCAGCGAGAGTCCACCAATCATTCCAATGCGGGCGGAGGCCCACACCTCCTGACGACGCCCCAGATCCTCAATCAGTAGGTGGACCCGCGTCACGGGCAGCGTGGCTTCCAGATCCAGAGCGAAGCCCAGGCT
>DATAHU010000147.1:0-27607 GCA_036263015.1 Polyangiaceae bacterium
CGATGCGATTGCGTAGCTCAGCGTGCTGCCCGCGAATGCCGTTGACCTCGATGGCAAAGGCGATGGGCGCGCGGTGTTCGCGCATCAGGTAACCCGCGAGCGCGATCACGTCGTCGAGGGTGCCGGTCTTGGCGCGCACCGAGTGGCTGTCCTTCCAACGAGCGAAGCGATTGCGCAGCGTGCCATCGGTGCCGCCGATCGCGAACTGGGCGGTGTACTCGGGCATCAAGCGCGGGTTCGTCCAACCGAGTTCCAGGACGCGCGTCAACGTTGAAGCCGCGAGTCGATTGCTGTCGAAGAGGCCTGAACCGTTCTGAATTCGAGTGCCAGGGGGCAAGGCTTCGCGTTCTGCGAGCCAGGCCAGCACCCGCTGGGCGGCCGCGGCAGACGTCGCGGGCGCGGGCGACGTGCGCCCCAACGACTTGAAGAGGGTCTCGGCGTAGAAGTTGTCGCTCCACTTACCGAGCGAGCGCAACAATTCGGACAGGGGTTGGGATTGGGTGAACGTGAGGCGCGCTTTGACGTCACTGCCGCCCAAGCTCACACTGCCGACTTTGACGCCGCGTTGTTCGAGCAGGGCCTTCAAGTTCCAGCCGGGGATCAGCCGCGGATCTTCGACCCGGCGCGAGTAGCGCTGACGTCCGAGCCCTTCGGCGATCGCGCCGCCCACGTGTGCGAGCAAGCGCTCACCTTGTTGCACGAGTTCGAGCTGCACGCGATCGCCGCTGCCGCGTTTGTTCGTCGCGATCGTTCCGTCCAACGTCGCGACGCCAGCGGGTTCGAGCCAAACGCGCGCGGGGTTACCGTCCATGGCGGGCGCGACGTTGAGCGTCACGCTGTTGGCCTCGAGCGCGATCGCGCTGATCGGCGCGCGAAACGCTGCCCACTCTTTGGGTTGCTGCTCGAAGCCTGGTGGGATCCATTGCTCGTCGAACGCGCTCTGATCGACGAGCACTCGAGACACCTCGCTCAGGCCTTGGTTGACGAGGCTGTTCACTAGGCGCCACAAGTCCGACTCGAGCAACGACGGATCGCCGTGGCCGCGCAGCACCAATCGCTGCGCTTTGCCGTCGACGATTTCGCCGTAAATGCCCGTTTCGAAAGCGTAATCTCCGCCGAGCAGATCGAGGGCTGCGGCTGCGGTCACGAGCTTCATCGTCGAAGCGGGATTGAGCGGCAGATCGGGATTGCTCGCCCACAGCGTCTTCGTGCCTGCCGGGCCAAGCTCAATCGCGCGCGCGCTGAGCTGGCCTTTGTGCTCCGACACCCAGACTGCGAGCTCGGAAAGCGCGCTCGCGCTAGGCCCCGTACCAGAGCTTGGCTGTGCACCATCGGCGGCTATTGCACTGCCAGAGCTTGGCTGTGTCGGAACTGGCGTCTGCCCGAAGCCGTCCGAACCCGAAAGTACAGCGGCAGCCAGCAACAGCGACCAGCGATGCGCATGAGCTCTCATCGTCGCGCCGCGCCTTCGTGCTCCAAGCCGGACATACGCTCAGCCTAATGCAAGCCTAGAGCATGCTTCAAGGTTTACGCAGGCACAGCTTCAGCTTGGGTTCGAACTCCGCGCCCGCAGGATCGTCGCTGCAAATGTAACCCGCGTCGCACTCCGGGTCGGCGTGACACGCGACGTAGCTATCGATGCGGCCCGTGCATTGCCCCCTCGAGCTGCACTCGATCGCATTGTTGGCGCCGTACTCCATGCCCCAGCTCGGCGCGGCGCAACAGACTTGGCCCTTGGCGCAGTCTTCTGGGCCATCGCAAGTCGCCGCAAAGGGCGCGCATTGGGCGCTGCCGCGAATACAGGCGGGCTTCAAGAGCGCCGCTGGGCCGCAGAAACGCGCATCGCCGTGCTCTGGGCGTTGAGCCAGGTCTACGCCGTAGTTAGGAGTGAGCTGCGCGTCGTACAAGAGTTCGCCGGGCTGTGCTGGGGTTGTTGGGTCGAGCACTGCGTTTCGCTGTTCAGCGCCTCCCAGCCCCTGGATTAGCGATCCCGAGTTCACAGGGTTCGACCCTGAACCAGGAGCTTTGCGCTGCCAGAGCTCGAAATGAAGGTGATCGGTGCGCGCCCCGATCAGCAAGCCCGAGATCGAGAGGTGACCGTGCGTGTTGCGCAATTGCAGTTGCCAGGGCAGCTCGCAGTGATTGGTCAGCACTTCGGTCTTCTCGGAGAGCCGAAACTCGAAGGCGCACTCGGGGGCATTGGCGCTGGTCGAGCTCGTCGTGAGCCGCACCCCGTAGTCACCTGCGACCTTCAGCGGTGGTCGCAGTTCGACTTGAATCGCTCCGTGACAAGCGGGCGGCAGGCTGCGACTGACCGCCACGCCGAGCCCCACCACGGCCACTGCCAACAAGGCTCCCAAGATCTGCGCGAGCTTGTAAGTCATGAAGCTTGCAAATCGCCATTGACCATCTTGGCGCGACTCCCTTGGCTTGTATCGCGAACTCGTCCGCCTGCGCGCAGCTCGGCGCGGATTTTTCACGAGGCTGTGGCCCGAGTGGCCGAGCCACGTGCCGCGGACGGCGGCGAAGCAGCTCGAAATTTCGAGCGCTTGCATTTGTGACGACAGCCGGGCAATAGCGCGTCATGACTTGGCTGCCCCGGACGTTTTGGATCGTCGCGTTCCCGGCCCTCGCATGCGCTTGGAGCGCTGAGGCGCGCGCCGACGAGCCCACGCAAGCTCCGACGGCGTACCAACCCGATCGCTATCCGCCCGAGGGAACGACCACTTCGTTGCTGCTCGCAGGGGGCGGAGTGGCGCTCGGCGGTTATGCGATGGCGTTCGGCACTTCGTATCTGTTTTCCCAAGCCCCGACCGCGCACGATCTACGCATTCCCGTCGCGGGTCCTGTACTCGCGGTGGCAGGTGCGGGCTGCGGGAGTTCCGAGGCCGATTGCGGAACTCTGGTGGTCGTCGTGCGAACCGTATTCGCCACGCTCGCCGGCATCGGCCAATTGGGAGGCCTCGCGCTGATGGCGGAGGGCTTGTTTCTGCCTAGCCCTTCGAATGCGAGCGGTTCGAATCCCTACGATTCGAACAGGGGCGAAACGGCGCACAATGTTCAGCAGTTGCGACTCGATTCGAAACCGAGTCCTCAATGGTTCTTCAGTCCAGTGGCCAGCGAATCCAGTTTTGGTCTCAGCGTCGCGGGACAGTTCTGACACTCTACTGAGCTTTGTTCGTGACCGATCGCATAGTGCGTGGTACACGACTCTCCCATCGTGCGAGACGCGCACCGCAAGGAGACGCGACCATGATGGGTAAAAAAGAACGAACATGCGCCCCAGCGCGCCAGTGCAGAGAGTTCACGGTCGGTCCGTCTGATCGTGTGAGTGCTCTGCGCGGCTCCTCGCACGTGGGCCCACAGTTTCACGAGCGCCCATTGTATGGGTGCCGAGCTCGCCATCGCGTTCACATACGGTGTGAGCAATCGATCGCGATCCATTACCGCACGAGACTCACTTCTGATCGAGTTGCGTTTGATCGAGTTGAAGGATCGAGAACCGCGTTTGCATTGATTGGAGGAACTACGCCATGAATCGCCGCACAAAATTCGTATTCGTCACCGGTGGCGTCGTTTCGTCGATCGGCAAAGGACTAGCCTCTGCATCGATCGGTGCGTTGATGGAAGCGCGAGGTTTGCGCGTCACGCACATGAAGCTCGATCCGTATATCAACGTCGATCCTGGAACGATGTCGCCGTATCAACATGGCGAAGTGTTCGTTACCGCGGACGGTGCGGAGACGGATCTCGATCTGGGTCACTACGAGCGCTTCACCACTGCGCGTTTGAAGCGAACAGCCAACGTCACGACCGGGCGCATTTATCAGAGTGTGATCGAGAAAGAGCGTCGTGGTGAGTATCTCGGCGCGACCGTGCAAGTGATTCCGCACATCACGGACGAGATCAAGGCGCGCATCATCGCGGCGACCGACGGCGTGGACATCGCGATCGTGGAAGTCGGCGGCACGGTCGGTGACATCGAGTCGCTGCCGTTCCTCGAAGCCATGCGCCAGCTGAAGATGGAAGCCGGGCCGGAAAACGCGGTCAGCGTTCACGTCACCTTGGTGCCGCACATCTCGACCGCGGGCGAACTGAAGACGAAGCCGACGCAACACTCCGTCAAGGACATGCGCGAGATCGGCATTCAGCCCGACATTTTGATTTGCCGCTGCGATCGGCCGATCACCAAGGGCCTGAAAGAGAAGATCTCGCTGTTCTCCAACGTGCCGGTCGAGCGCGTGGTGTCAGCGGTCGACGTGAACTGCATTTACGAGCTGCCGTTGCTACTGCACGCGGAGGGCTTGGACGCGCAAATCGCCGATCGTTTGAACATCTGGTCTCGCCAGCCGGACTTGACGTCGTGGCAGCGCGTGGTCGAGCGCTTTCGCAAGACCAAGGGCTCGGTGCGCATCGGCGTGGTCGGCAAGTACGTTCACTTGAAGGACACCTACAAGTCGCTGCACGAGTCGCTCGTCCACGGTGGCCTGGAGAACGAAGTCACGATCGAGTTCGAGTACATCGATTCGGAGAAGTTGCAGCAGGGTGCGCCCGAAGGCCACTTGGCTGGTCTCGATGCGATCTTGGTGCCTGGCGGCTTCGGCGATCGCGGGATCGAGGGCAAGATCCTGGCGATCCAGTTTGCGCGTGAAAATGGAGTTCCATTCTTCGGCATCTGCTTGGGCATGCAGCTGGCAGTGATCGAGTACGCGCGGCACGTGTGCGGACTCAAGGGCGCCAGCTCGGCCGAGTTCGAAGACGGCGGTGCTCACAAGGTCATCGACTTGATGCCCGAACAGCGTGAATTCAAAGACAAGGGCGGCACGATGCGCCTCGGCGAATGGCCGTGCGTGATCCTCGAAGGCAGCTACGCGGAGCGGATTTACGGCACGCGACGGATCGGGGAGCGCCATCGCCACCGTTACGAAGTGAACAACGACTACCGCGAGACGCTCGAACAACACGGGCTGCGCGTCAGCGGCACGAGCCCCGACGGCAAGTTGGTCGAAATCGTCGAACTGCCGAGCCACCCGCACTTCGTGGCTTGCCAATTCCACCCAGAGTTCCTGAGCCGCCCGACGCAGCCCCACCCGCTGTTCGTCCACTTCGTCTCTGCGGCGCGCCGCCGGCGTGACGCCGTCGCCGAGTCTGTGAAGGCCAAGGGCGAAGAGAGCACGCAACCGAGCCCACTCGTCCATTGATCAACGCGGGGGTGCGCCTCTGAGGTGCACGTCAGAGCGGCATCCCGTCGCACATCCGATCGGTGTCCGGAGCGCAGCCCGTGGAGATTGCTTGGCATGGCGAGGCCGTCCAAGCATCTCGAATGCCGGGAGGTTGTTGGCAAACACCCCCCTGAGCTTCTTCTAGTGCGGACCGCCCTTCGAAGTCGACGAGGCTTGGGCACGCTGTCCCTTGTCGTCGAGGTGCTTGTTGAAGGTGAGCATCCGTGCAAATGGTTTTTGGCGTGTGCTCAAAGAAACGGCCTTCGGCGCGCTTTCGTCCCCTCGGAACCTCGCCCTCGTTGTGTGTGCAATGAGTTTACGATCGAAACCGTCGGCGATGTGCCCTCGAGATCCCCGGTCATTCGAGTCACTGATGAAGGTGAATGACTTGCGGCGGCTTTGGCGGGCTCCGAATCTGCAGCGCCCGCGGACGCCGTGCTGGCGGCCAGCTCCACTCGAGTCCCACGGTGTGGTCATTTCCGCGACCCCGAGGCCGGAACGACCCCGGAGAACTAGGTTGGCTCGCTTTGCAGGGTACCTGCCGTGCACATTGACGAAAGGCAGGGCTCGTGCGACAGACGACCATCGCCTCGTCATCAAGTCTCAAGCTCATGATTTCGTGTCCGCAGCGTTCGCGCTTGGAGCATCGCAGCCTGCTGCCTCGTGCTCGCCGGCTCACGATGTCGATGTTCGGGGCACTGTGGCTGCTGAGTGCGTGCGGTCCGTCAGAGCTCAATCGCACCGCGTTGCAGGGTGACTTGCCGACGCTGCAGCACGAGCTGCAGCAAGCGCGCACGGCGGGCAAGCTCGGCGAGAGCGAGACCCGCAGTTTGGCTTTGGCGGTCGCGCGGCGTGAGCTCATGTCGTCCAAGGGTGACGAAGGGGTCGAGCGCGTTCGAGAGCTGCGCCCGTGTCTCAATGCGCTAGCGTCGGACTTCGACGAGCGCGCTTCGCGTGGCGACGCCGTCGCCGCAGCCGCGACACTCGCGTTGCTCGAAGCGGGCCGCGCGGATCGCGATGCCCTGTTCGATCAGTACGCGAGCTCCGCCGATCCGATGTGGCGCGCAGTGGCCGCTCGCGCCGCCGTCGGCGCAGAGCGCAAAGAGCAGCGCACGCGCTACTACCTCGATGGTGATCTACGGGTTCGTCGATCGGCCTTCTACGCTGCGCTAGAAGCACCCGACGAAACCGAGCTGGCGGCACTGCTCGAAGCAGGGCGGCTCGATCCCGATCCCTTGGTGCGAAGTGTGGCAATCCGCGCGCTGGGCGCGATCGGCAGCGTGCGGGCAGTGACTTCGCTGCGTGACTTGTGGGCGACCGCCGATGATGCCAGTCGTCAGGGCATCGTCGATGCCTGGGCCACGACGCCTGCGCTCGAACACGGTGGCAGGGCTGAGCTGGGCTGGGTCTTGGATACGCAGCAGGGAATGCCGCGGGTTATCGCGGCGGCCAGGCTGGTGGCCTTGGCGGGTCCGGAGAAGACGCAAGCGCTCGGCGTTTTGGAGCGCACGCTTCAGGCGGGCCCCAGTGACGAGCAGCGCTTGGCGCTGTTGATCGCGCCCAAAGATGCACGCTTGTCGGCCCTCGTCGAGGGACTGGCTCAGGCTAACGACGAAGACGTCGCGGTGCTCGCGGCCGCAGCTCTGGCGCGTGATCCCGCCAAACGCAGTCAAGCTCGACAGTCGTTGCTCGGCTTTGCGCAGAGCAAGCGGCTTTGGGTTGCGCGCCAAGCCCGGGCCGCTTTGGTCGTGCTCGGTGAACAATCGTTGGCCGCAGCGCTCAAGACCGAGCTTTCGAGCACGCGTCCCGAGCAACGCCGTCAAGCAGCGATCGATCTGTTGCGGCTCGGCCGTTACGCCGATGCAGCAACAGCGCTGGCAGACAGCGCGGCAGCCGTTCGAACGCAGATCGCTTGCGAGCTGCTGACGCGCGGCTGAAGAAGAAATGAGCTCGCAGCGACGTTTCCGCGCTGAGCTCCTCGTGATGGCTTGGCTGAGCGCATTGGTGCCGGCACGACTTCTGGCCCAAGGCACCCCCAATACGGCGCTCGCCCCAGCGTCATCGGCATCAACGGCAACGACGAACCAACCCTCGGCCGCCGTTCAGCGCAGCTATGCTGCGCCGCCCGAATGTCCGAGTGCGGACGAGTTTTGGCGCGCTGTGGACGAACGGGGGTCGAAGGGCAAAGGTAGCGGCTTGCGCATGCAAGTCGAGATCAGCGAGCAAGGGGGACACTACTGGGGCCACTTGCAGCTCGATGACGGCGTGCACCACAGCGAACGCAGTGTCGACGGTGTGTCGTGCCCTGACACTAGCAATGCCATGGTGTTGGTCGTCACACTGGCGCTCGACGCGTTGGCGCTCCGCACCCCACCGACGCCAGCGGCTTCGTCTCGTTTACCTGACACCGTAAGCGCGTCAGGCCCGCGCTGGGGACTCGAGGCGGAGGCGTTGGTCGATTCTGCGCCTGCTCCGTCGTGGGTTTATGGCGGCGGCCTGCGTGGACGGCTGGCAGCCAGAGATCGCGGTTCTGAAATCGGGCTGTCGCTCGGGTACAGGGCTGCGCGGCCCAACGTCGGGGAGCAGAGCTTTCGCGTGGACCTCACTGCGCTGCGCGTGGAGGGGTGCCCCGTCGGGTTGCAAGTGCTCGACCATGTTTACCTACTACCCTGTGCGTACGCGGAGGGGGGAGCGTACCGAGCAGTCGCCCGCGGAGGGTTTCAGCGCCGCGAAAGTCCAGTGTTCGAGGGCTGGGGCGCGGGCGGGCTTGCGCTGCGGCTGCGTTGGTATCTGGGTGAACACTGGGCGCTGACCCTGGCGCCTGCTTTGGAGATCTCCCTGAGGCACGGGTATGAACTCGCGATCCGCGATCGCCCCGACGGCGCCTTGGTGCCCCTCTACACGATCCCAACGTTTGCGGCGTTTGGCAGCGCGGGGTTCGGCTACGAATTCGAGTGACCGCCTGAGTCGGGGCTCGGCCTCCCGTCGGCGCCAGGACACGGTTTGGCCCGCGGGCGTATCGCGTGGCGCCGCGGAGATCGACGGATCAAAGTGAGGGCTGACCGGAGATAGCGCCATTCGGATGCATGCGAGCCTCAGCCAGTCGCACCCCACCCCGGGCAACGCGACCCACGTGTCGGATGGGGCCGATCTGAAACCTCAGGTCGACCTGACCGCACTCGTTCGCAGCGAATTTGGCTTCGTCTGGCGCACGTTGCGGCGTTTCGGCGTGACCCAAGCGGACGCTGACGATGCGGCTCAGCAGGTATTTCTCGTCTTTGCCGCCAAGCGTGAGCAAATCGAGACGGGGTTCGAGCGCGCGTTCCTGTTCGGGACAGCCGTGCGAATCGCATCGCGGTCGAGGCGCACGCGTCAACGACGCCGTGAGGACGCGGACTCGACCATCGACCTGGTGTTGGCCGAAGGCTTCAACCCGGAACAGGCGCTCGAGCAGCGTCGAGCGACCGAGCTCTTGAATGCCGTTCTGGACACGCTCTCCGACGAGCAGAGAGCGGTGTTCGTGCTGTGTGAGATCGAACAGTTGACCATGAGCGAGGTCTCCGAATTGCTGGAAGTGCCCCCGGGCACGGTGGCGTCGCGCTTGCGTCGCGCGCGTGAGCAATACGAGGCAGAAGTCGCGCGTCTGCAGAAGCGCCTCGTGCGCGATAGAGGTGTAAAATGAACGGTCGAGAAAAGCTGGGGCAAGCGAATGCCCAAGAGCTGGGTGAGGTGTTGCTACGCGCCGGGCAGGCCGAGCAACCCGATGCGCGGGCATTGGAGCGCACGCTTGCGGCGATTTCGATCGGTGCAGTTGGCGCCCTGGGAGCCGCGAGCACGGCCAAGGCGGCAACGGAGTTGGGCGCGGCGTTGACGGACGGCGCCGTACGCAATGCGAGTCTACTCGGATCTGCGGGCGCCAACGCCGCTCTCAGCGTGGCCAAGAGTTCCGTCCTGCTCACGACGGCAAAGTGGTTCTTGGCGACCGCGGTGCTCGGCGGTGTGACGGCGGGTGGCGTGCGTTTGATCTCGACCCAGCTGCAGCCCACCGAACCCAGCGCGAGCGTCGCGTGGGTGCCTGCAAGCATCCCCGCCGCCTCCGTTCACGATCCGGTCGCCGCCGCGCCCGTCGACCCAGCGCCGGGATTCTCGAGAGCAGCCGAGCGAGCCGACGAGGCGCTGGACGTCGAGAGCGGATCCTCGAAAGCGCGCGTCCAGGATGTAATCCCACAACGCGCACGTCCGCAGCGTTCTGCCGAAGGCGCAACCCCGAACCAGGCCAGCTTCGAACAAGGGCCTGCGCCGAGCGGAGCGAGTCTGGTAGCGACGCGCGCGGACGAGAGACAACTTTTACCCGGGCCGGAGCCAAGCGCGAGGGCGGCGAGCAGCGTCGAATGGGGTGCGGGGTCAGACAGCCCAGGCGCTGCACCGCGTGTACAAGCTTCGCCCCCGCCGGCATTGGCGCTCGAGGTGCGTTCGATCGACGCCGCACGCCAGCGACTCGAGGCGGGAGAGCCCGAGGCAACGTTACGCCTCTTGGTGCAACACCAGCAGCGCTTCGGGCGTGGAGCGCTCGGGCCGGAAGTGCTCTTTCTGCGCATGCAAGCGGAGCAGGCGCTGGGTCAACGGACGGCGGCCAAGCAGACCGCACGCCTGATTCTCGAGCGCTTTCCAAAGAGTCCGGCTGCGGCGCGAGCCCAAGAACTGGCGAGCCAATGACGTGTGCCAACGCGGAATGGGTTTCTGGTCGTTTTCGGTGATCAGTCCGGGCCCTTCCGGAGAAGTGAACGATGAGTGCCCGCGTGAGTAGAGCTCGAGTGGGCGAAAAGTCACACCAACCATGACCTTTCTTCCGCGAGGAGTAACGATGAGAACAACGATGACTAAGACCGTTTGGTGCTGTATGGGCGCCCTGATCCTGGCTGCCTGTGGAGGCAAGGGGTTCCTTGGCGATAGCAATCAATCCTCGCTGGACGACAAGGACGCGAGTGCCAACACGTCCGACAAGGGCGCAAACTCCGGGACGAAAGACGACGGCAACGGCACTAGCGAAGAGCCGGCAGCCAGCACGCCCGCTCACGGCGGTAACTCAGGGGGCGGAACTGGTACGAGCGGAGGCTCGGGCGAACCGGGCTCGAGCGGGACGACCGAGCCCGAAAAACCTGCACCCACCTCGGTCGAGCCCGAGCCCACCAGTACGCCAGACCCCGAGCCGAGCGTGACCGACCCCGGTTCGACGCCTCCCACGGACGGCGGAATGGCGGAGCCCGACCCGACGACGACGCCAGATCCCACGCAGTACGAGCCCTGTGCGGGGCTTGCATGCGGAGACGTGTGTAACGCCTGTCCCCCAGACGTGCAGTGTATACGTGGTCCAGGTTACTGCACCGCGACGGGGGAGTGCGGCGTCGAGAAGCCGACGGATTGTGGCAGCGGAGCCGAGTGCCCGTCGATGTGCGCCGTTCCGGATCTTTGCGTAAAGTGCGCGGACGACAGTTGTGCGTCGCCGGTGATCGCCTGCAACGATGACGGAACCTGCGGTGGCGTCTCGGAGTGGAAGTGCGCCGACGTGCCCGTCGACCCAGAGCCCTCGAGCTGTCCAGAGACGTGCGCGGTCGATGCGATTTGTCAGGTTTGCGATGATGGGTCCTGCGCCAAACCGAACATCGCCTGCAACGCCGATGGCACCTGCGGTGAAGTCACCTGGGAATGCCCTGCCGTGGAATGCAAGACCGACGCGGATTGCCCCGAGTACATGGGTGAAGCCCCTTGTCGAGTTTGCGAGGCGACGACGAGCGATCCCGCGTTTGCCCCGCCTGTTGATCCAGCCCCCACACCCAGCGCCGGCGAATGCCCACAGATCCTGTGCATCGCAAACGCCTGCAAGCTGAAGATGCCGTGCACGTACGAGCCGTGCGAGGGCAAGAAGGAAGGCGACTCGTGTCAGCTGTGCGCGCCAACCGATGCGGCGTGCACTGAAACGGACGAGATCAAGGCCTGCACCAACGGCGAGTGCAAGCCGGCCGCCAGCGTCGCGCAGTGAAGATCAAGGTCGGTTGCGGCAAGTCGCCGTAACCGAGTTCGGGGCGCTGCGGCGCTCCCTCCCTTAACTCCAGTAACGCCCTGAACCCACACCCCGGCTTCCAAGCTGGGGTGTGGCCTTTTGTGGACTCGGGTTTTGATGGGAAGGCTGCAAAGTTGCTACGCAGCGAAAGCTCCACCCGGACTTCGTTTGGGACTGGGCACTTTGATGGCCCACACTGCGAGCGTGCGGGCCTGATAGCTCGAGGCGCTACTCGTGCGTCGCCCGTTGTCTAGTTCGTCAAAGCTCACATGACCGACTTCGATTCGTCGTCCCGTTCCCGTTCCAACTTGCCGGCGCCGGGATCCTGCCTTGGTCTGCTGGCGCTGACCTTGGCATCGCACGGTGCCTTGGGGCTGACGGGCTGTGGCGCGAAACGTGGCGAACCTGAGGCCGCGCCGAGCGCCGCCACACCTGCTGCCCAGCCAAGCCTGGCAACAAGACCGTCAGGGCCATCGCCGAGTGCGCCCACGCCGGCTGCGTCCACTCCAATCGTTAACCCATCGCCGCCGGCGACGAGCGTCTCTGCCACTGCTCCTGGCGGCGCGAAGCCAAGCGACCCGCCAGCGTCCCCCTCTGACCTGGTCTCGCCAACCGCAGCTGACACCGCGCCCCAGCCCCAGCCCCAGCCCCAGCCGCCCCAGCCCAGCCAAGTCGGGCCCGCTGACCCTGGCGCCAGCTCAGCCGGAGGCTCTGCAGGTGCTCCGTCGCTCCCGGCCGGCGCTGGCGGCGCGCCTGTTAATCCAGAGCCTGCAGGTGGCGCAGGCGGCACGGCTGTGACGCCCGTGATGCCCGCCGGGCCCTGGAAGATCATGCCGCTCGGAGATTCGACGACGGCCGCGACCTGTGTTCGCGCGCGCTTGTGGAAGAAACTCCAAGACGCGGGCAAAACGAACATCGACTTCGTCGGGACCGAGAAAGACGTCGGCTGCTCCGACATGGTGCCCACCGGCTTCGACTCAGACAACGAAGGGCACAGCTGTTACATCGTCACGAACCTGACGGATCAAGGTAACAAGCCAACTTGCAACCTCGACTACAAGTCGGATTCGAGCGATCTGGCGCTGTGGTTCGACATGCAAGCGCCGGACATCGTGCTCATGCACTTCGGGACCAACGACGCTTGGAACGGTTACGGACCAGACATGATCCTGCCCGCCTACCAAGCCATCCTCGACAAATTGCGCACTCGCAATCCGAACGTCCAAATGTTCGTTGCGCAGATCATCCCGCTGCACCCCGATGACGGCAAAGACTACGACGGCATCGTGAGAACGCTGAACGAGGCGATCCCGGACTGGGCGGCTCAGAACAGCACCGACGCGTCACCGGTCGTGGTCGTCGATCAATTCACGGGCTACGAAATCTCGACCGACAACCAGTCCGATGGCGTTCACCCGAATCCCACCGGATCGGAGAAGATCGCGCAGCATTGGTTCGACGCAATCTCGACGCTCTTGTGAGTCTCGGCTGCTTCATCCCTGAGTCAGGGCGCGGCCGCCATGCTGCTCGAGCTCGCTCAATCGTTCTTGTGACCGTAGCCGCCGCCGCGAATCAGTAGAAGTTGGCCCTCTTCGAACGTCAGCTCCTGCACGAAGCGACGAGTGCCGAAATCGTAAACCCACTCATCCACGTTCACTTCGACCGTGTGTTCGACGGTAGCGCCGCAACGCACGTGCCCGGGGGCGCAAGGTCCACCCACGCGCTCTCGCACGGTTCGATACTCGACTCGATGGGTTTGTGCGTCGGGTTCACCGCACAACGAGCGCACGTCGTACATCGACGAGCCGGTCACCACCAGGCGATCCCCACAGCGCATGCTGTCTTCTGCTTGCGCAGGTCCTGCCAACAGCAACGGCGCTAAGCACAAACCGGGACTGATCAGTTTCCAATGTTGCATGGCGTGCCTCCTACTTTCAAAGGCTCCCACTTTCAGTGGCGCCCTTACTCTCGGGCGTCGATATGCTAGCACCTAGCGTTCCTCCGCGAGGCGATTTTGGCTGACCCGCTTGCTTTTGCTCATCCGTTGCTCGCGACTTGGTTCCGTCGTCAGTTGGGCGAACCGACGCGAGCGCAAGCTCTGGCTTGGCCGGCCATCGATCGCGGCGATTCGACGTTGCTGCTCGCGCCCACGGGTTCCGGTAAGACCCTCGCCGCGTTTCTGGTCGCGATCAATCGCTTGGCTTTTGGTGTCGCTTCGAAACACCCGAGCACACGCGTGCTGTACATTTCGCCGCTCAAGGCTCTCGGCGTCGACGTCGAGCAAAACCTGGGTGTGCCGCTCGCCGGGCTCGAGGCTCTAGCTCGCGAGCAGACGACGAGTTCGTCCGACTGGCGACCGACGCGCGTCGGAATTCGGAGCGGTGACACACCAAGCAAAGAGAGGGCCCGGCTCGCCAAGTCTCCACCCGACATTCTGATCACCACGCCCGAGTCGCTGTACTTGATGTTGACGTCGAGGGCGAAGGAATCGTTGCGCGACGTCGAGACGGTGATCATCGACGAGATCCACGCCCTGGCCAGCACCAAGCGTGGCGCGCACTTGATGTTGAGCTTGGAACGCTTGCAGGCGTTGCGCGCTGCTGGTGCACCGCCGTTGCAACGCATCGGGCTCTCTGCGACGCAGCGACCTTTGGAGGTGGTGGCAGAGTTGCTCGGTGGAGGTGAACAAGTGGCGGGTGTTTACACGCCGCGGCCAGTCACGATCGTCGACGCGGGTCACGCCAAGTCGCTCGAGCTGGGCATCGAACTACCGCCAGACGAGCAGAACAAGGATTCGCATTGGCCAGCGATCCACCAGCGCGTGTTGGCTCTGATCCGAGAGCATCGTTCGACGATGGTGTTCGTCAACAATCGGCGCTTGGCCGAGCGATTCGCGGCTGCGTTGAACGAGCTCGCCGGCGAAGAACTGGTCCTGGCACATCATGGATCGATCGCCAAAGATACGCGCAAGCAGATCGAAACGCGGCTCAAAGAGGGCACGTTGCCCGGGATCGTCTCCACTTCGTCGCTCGAACTCGGCATCGACATCGGCGCAGTCGATCTCGTGGTACAGATCGAAGCGCCCGCGAGCGTGGCGTCACTTCTGCAACGCGTTGGGCGAGCGGGGCACCAAGTGGGTGCGGTTTCGCGCGGAGTGATCTTTCCAAAGCACAAATCGGATCTGCTACCCTGCGTCGCCGTGCAACGAGGGGCGCTGCAAGGCGCGGTCGAGGCCACCCGCGTCGTCAAAAATCCGCTCGACGTGTTGGCTCAGCACATCGTTTCGATGCTCGTCGCGGCGCCCGCACACGCTGACGACGTGTTCCAGCTCGTCACGCGCGCTGCGCCCTTCTCCGACTTGGGCAGGAGCGCGTTCGAGGGCGTCCTCGACATGTTGAGCGGGCGTTTCGAGTCGCAGCGCTTTTCCGAGTTACGCCCGCGCATCAACTACGACCGGGCTTCGGGGGTGATCGAGGCGCGTCGCGGTGCGCGCTTGTTGGCGATCGCCAACGCCGGAACAATCGTCGATCGGGGACTGTACGGCGTGTACTTGGCTGGGACCACGCCGCCAGTCCGCGTGGGCGAGCTCGACGAGGAGATGGTGTTCGAGTGTCGGATCGGGGATGTGTTCTTGCTCGGCGTCTCTTCGTGGCGCGTCGAGGAGATCACGTTCGATCGAGTGAATGTTACACCCGCACCCGGGGAACCGGGGCGGATGCCTTTCTGGCGTGGAGATAAACTAGGGCGATCGTTCGAGCTGGGGCAGGGCATCGGTGCGCTCACGCGCGAGCTCCTGGAGGCAGAGGACGAACAGGCACGCGTCGGGCTCGCGCAGCAGCATCACTTGGGCCCCGACGCGGCCCAGGCGCTTTGGTCCTATCTCGACTCACAGCAAACTCAGAGTCAGGTCCCGACCGATCGCCGGATCGTGTTCGAGTCATACGTCGATGAAGCGGGCGACCAGCGAATCGTGATTCTGTCCCCCTTCGGGAACCGGCTTCACGCACCTTGGGCGGCTCTGATAAGCGCAAGGTTGCACCAGGAGTTGGGCGTCGAAGTCGATTGCATGTGGCTAGACGACGGCATCGTGTTCCGGATGCCGTTGCAAGATACGCCCATCGATCCGAATTGGTTCTTTCCGGGACCGGAAGCCACGCTTGCCCCGCTCACCGAGGCACTCGGGGCGACAGCAGTGTTCGCTGCGTACTTTCGGCAAAACGCTTCGCGTGCGTTGCTTTTGCCGCGCAAACGCCCAGGCGCGCGGCTCCCCTTGTGGATCCAGCGACGTCGCGCCTCGGAGCTGTTGGTGGTCGCGTCCGACTTTCCGGATTTTCCGATCGTGCTCGAGACGTACCGTGAATGCCTCAGCGACGTCTTCGACGTGCCGGCTCTGCGTGCGCTGTTCACGGACATCCTGAGTGGGCAGGTCGAGATTGCGATCGTTCATACACAACGGCCATCCCCGTTCGCGTCTGCGCTCTTGTTCTCGTATGTGGGCAACTTCGTCTATTCAGAAGACGCTCCGCCTGCAGAGCGCCGCGCACGAGCCTTGCGCATCGACCAAAGTCAGCTGCAAGCCTTGCTCGGCGAGCCCGCGCTGCGCGAATTGCTCGACCCAAGCGTGCTCGCAGAAACTGCACGGCAGCTGCAGCGATTGGATGGAGCCGTGCGTGTCGAAGATGCAGACGACGTCCATGACCTCTTGCGCGTGCTCGGCGACCTGAGCCTGCCTGAACTGAGGCAGCGCTGCGAAGGTGTAAACTTGCCCGTGGTGTTGGAGCGCCTCGCAAACACGAATCGCGCGTTGGCGATAGCGGTCTCTGGGGAACAGCGCTGGATCGCTGCCGAGGATGCGAGTCGCTATTCTGAAGTGCTCGGACTAGAGCTGCCCGCCGAGCTGCCCGGCGCACTTCGTCGCGCCGAGCGCGCCCCTTTGAGCGATTTGATTTTGCGCTTCGCGCGCACGCGTATTCCGTTCGTCGCCGAGCAAATCGTTCAGCGCTGGGGCCTCCCAGAGCTGCGAGTCGCCGAAGCGCTAGCGCTGCTCGTTGTCCAGGGGCAACTAGTCCAAGGCTCGTTCTTGCCTCACGGGAGCGAGCCTGAGTACTGCCATGTCGAGGTCCTGCGCCGCCTGAAGCAGCGCAGTCTACTGGCTCTGCGGCGCGAGATTGAGCCCGTGTCCGCTTCCGCGTATGCTCGCTTCCTGCTCGACTGGCAGCATTGCAGGCGCCCTCGCCGTGGGCTCGATGGTGTGCTCGAGGTGATCGAGCAGCTTCAGGGCGTCGTGCTGCCGTACTCGGTTTGGATTGGGGAGGTCTTGCCCCGCCGGATCTTGGGGTTCGAAGCTCACGATTTGGATGAGCTGTGTGCAGCCGGCGAAATTCTGTGGCGAGCACAGGCATCGCTGAGCAGTGACACGCGCCTGGCCTTGTACCTGACCGACGACTACCCGCAACTGGCCGCAAGGGCCGAAGCCGTACCAGGTGAACGTGTACAGGCGCTGCGCAGTTCACTCGCGACGGCGCGCTTCTTCGAAGATCTCGTGGCCGACGTCGGCGGGTTCCCGCCAGACGTGCTCGCGACTCTTTGGGAGCTGGTCCGCGCGGGCGAAGTCAGTAACGACACCTTGCTTCCAGTGCGGTCACTGATTGCGGCAAAAGAGACCGAGCGTCGTTCGGGACGCGCTGCCTTGCTCGAAGCGCGAGCGTTTCGCTCGAGACGCGCGGGGCTCGGTCGCGCTGTGCGCGAACAACGGCCAGGGAGTGAGGGCCGCTGGTGGTTGTTGCCTGCTTTGAACCCCAGCAACGCCGAGCGCGCCTTGGCCCGCACGCGGAGTCTCCTCGGGCGTTATGGTGTGGTCACGCGTGAGGCGATCAACAGCAGCGAAGCCGAGGGGGGGTATGCCGCGATCTATCCAGCGCTCAAAGCTCTGGAGGAGGCTGGTAAGATCCGCCGCGGCTACTTCGTCGCGGATGAGGATGCTGCAACCTTCGGCGCTGGTCAGTTCGCATGGCCCGGGGCCGAAACCCGCTTGCGCGAACATCGCACTACACCCGAGGCAGACGCGATGCGTCTGTTGTCCGCACTGGATCCCGCCAGTCCCTACGGCACGGTTCTTCGCTGGCCCGTCACGAGCGCCACTCGACCGACCCGCCAAGCCGGTAACTTCGTGGCGCTAGACTCCGGGACTCTCGTCGCCTATCTCGGCAAAGACATGCGCATGATTCAGCTATACGTCGCTGAAGACTGGAGCCAGAGAGGTACGGCACAGCGACTGGCGGAGCTCTTCAGTCGCGAGTTCGAACGCACGAAGCCGCGCGCCTGGCTGATCGAAAGCCTAGACGGAGAGCACCCCCGGGCCTGGCTTGCTCGCGAATCAGACGGCTCCGACGCGCGCGTAAGCCTCGTTCGCGCACTGGTCGCTTTGGGCTTTCGCCCGGGCGCGGACGGTCTGATCAAGCGCCCAGAGCATTGAACCGGGTTGAAGCCCGAGCCAGGCGCGGCTCTAGACGGTTGCGCGGTTCTTCATTCAGGCAAGCGGAGCGCGGCAAAGTCGTCGATCACGGCGCGTTCGACCGTCGCGGGCAACTCCGGGAGCAACTTGCTCGCCGCGTCGGGAATGTTCGCTGGGTGAATCATCCCCACTTGTATCTCGCGGCTCACCTCATCCAACAAGATGAAGAAGAAGCGATCACCGACTGGACGGCGCCAGACCGGGCAGCCATCGGTGTCGCCTCCAACCGTCAAGACGGGACCTGCGTCATAAGCTTTGCCTGCGCACGCATCGACCACGTCGGCATCCGCGGCGAAATCGTCACGCATGCAGCTCGATTGGCATACGGCTCCGCCCACGTGTCCTGCTTGATAGGAGCGCACGCCAGTGCTCGCAAACTCACGGTTCGAATAGTCGTTGTTGTCCATCACGACCTCGAAGACGTTGATCTCGCCACAGCCGTCGCCCACCGTATCGGTCTTGGAATAACAGTTGCACAGACCGTTCCACTTGCGGCCCCCGTCCCGAATCAGCTCGGAAGCCACGAACGCGACCCAAGGGCCTGGGTGACCCTGGCCATCGCCGTCACACGACTTCACGCCGCCGTCATCCAGGTCCATCGAACCCAAAAACACGATCAATTTGGAGCCCTTGTAACCCCGATGCATTACCCCCGGATCGTCCGGGCAAAGGTAGGCTTCCTCGCTGGCTTCCACCGTCGGTGCTTGCGACAAGTAACCAACGCAATCGTCGTGAGTGAGATCGCCTGGAAAGGTGTTGGCGCCGTCGCCCTCGCGTGTAAACCAGAGGTTGTCAGCGTTGTCGATACGTGAATCCCAAGCCGTGACGCGACTCCAAGCGGCGTCGGCCGCGTCGTCGGGTTGGTAGACCGCGAGCTGCTTGACGTCGATTGCCTTCAGAATCAGCGTCATTTCCTGATCGAAGGGCGAGAGCGTCGTGCTTTCGGTGAAGTACTCGGTCATGCAGCATTGGCCGCCCCAAGTGTCGGTGCCGTCCTTGTAGTCGCAAGCGGGGTCACCCGTGGGCCGATCGATGCGTCGAGGCCAAGAGCCCTTGGCTCCGACGTTGGTGAACGTCATCGTACCGCCCCGCGTCACTTCGGAGTCGACGAAGGGGAAGGCACCGAGCGCCGTGCCCGGATCGCTCGCGACGTCCGGGTTGGGTGACTCGGGAGCAGGATCAACGCTCGCATCGGTCTGCTCTGCAGCAGGCCCCTCGGCGGGCAGCGCGGAAGACGGGCAGAAAGTGATCTGCCAGTCTTCCGTCGCGCACGCTTTGACCGGGCTAGGGTCGTCTCCATTGGCATCATCGCCCGACCACGCATACGCGTCGTCACACTGCTCGAAATACGTTGCCACCGGGCTATCGCCGTTGTCGCGCTCCGGGCTAACGCAGGCGACGACTTGGCCTTGGTCGTTCATCAATTGCCCCACCTCTGGACAGTTTGCTAGAAAGTCACTGCCGCAGGTCAACTCATCGCAGTCGGGCGCATCGAGCGGGGTGATCTGTAGCGGCAGATTGAACGCATCGACAAAACTGATGTTGTACCAGTCGAAATCGTTGAAATCAGTGTTGAAGGTAAACTCAGCCAAGCTGTAGTGGCCGGTTCCGGGATCGTCACCCGTGTATGCCCAGTAGCGCTTGGCCGACAAGGTTTCGCTTTCGGGACCGACGTCGATGCAGGTGCTCTTGCCGGACTCGATTCGGGCGCCGTCGATGTCGCTGCCCTCGAATTGAAGAGACTCACTACAGCGGTTGACGATGCGGATGGACGTCGTGCCATCGCCTTCGTGGAGGCAGTCTACCTCGCTCGTCGTTGGCCCGGCTGGCTCGGGTGTCGTGCTGCCTTCGGACGAGCCGTCGTCGCTGCTCGTGGGCGCTTGCTCGGGACCGACGCCATCCGCATCATCGGCATGGGCGGGCGAACCCGCGTCGCCCCGGTTGGGGCTTGGCTCGCTCGCGTGGTCGTCGCCAGCACTCGACGACTCCGACTTCGTCTGTTGCGAGTCTGAAGAGCCGCAGGCTACGCCGTTGAAAGCGAGCAGGAGTGCGACTCGGCAATGGTTCTTGATGCCCGATCGCTGCGACCTAACCCGATGTAGCATGAACACGCTTGCAGAGCGTATCACACTCGGCGCCTAGTAACACGCGACGACGACAGCCCATTGGGGCGCGAACGAGCTCGCTCAGTTCGTGGGTGCTGACTTGATCCAGACCTTGATCGGCTCGTGAAGGGTACCCGGGCGGAAATTGGCTACCTTCTTCAAGAAGCTCGCGGTGATCTCGTAGCCGCGCGCAACTAGCAGGGTGCCCGAGGTCATACGCATGTCCTCGGCCAACACCATGCCGACTCTGAGGGCGGCCGCAGAGATCTGACGGATGGCCTGACGCGGCTCCAGTTCGCCACGCAGCTCGACGAAGACCTTGAGCACTTCGGGGTCATAGCGCTCGGGACGGCCTGCCATCGTCGACAGTGCGACGTCCGGGCTTTGGCCGGTGCCCTCCAATAGATCGAAGTCCATCGCGATGCGAAGCGCTTGTACGCTCTGCTCGAGTTGGTGTTTGGGTGCATTCATGGTCGCGGACGAGCCGCTGGTGCGTGATGCCTCTGCGAGCAGGTAGCGCACCTCTTCCAAGCGCGGAATGCGCGCCAACAACTGTTCGGCCGTCGCCGCCGTGCGCGCTGCCATCTTTTGCTCGTCAGGGGTCAACGCGGAGCCGCAGTGCAGTTTGTCGATTGTCTCCGGCGGCAGGATGATCGTCCCGATCTGCGACAACATCGCGGCGACCTCCACCTGCCAGCGGTCGCGGATCCTTAGACGCGAGGCCAACTCGGTGACGTACTTCTTGATGCGGTTTGCTCTGCCGAACGAAGCGGGGCTCGTGATCGCCAAGATGTCGACCAGCATGTGCACACAACCATGCAGAGTTTGCTCGAGCAGCACTCGCTCCGAAGTCACGAGCCGGTGCATTTCGACGCCTGCGTCGACCGCACCGAGCAGCACGGGCGGTGCGCAAGGTTTCGTCAGAAACCGGAAAACTTGACCTTCGTTGATGGCCGCTGCCGCCGACGGGACGTCCGCGTGCCCGGTCAATAGAATGCGAGTGGTATCAGGATAACGCTCGCGAACTTTGGACAACAACTCGGCTCCGTTCATGCCTGGCATTCGCATGTCGGAAATCACCACTGCTGGCGGGTCACCCATGCCAGCGAGCTTGGTCAAAGCGTCGAGACCGCTAGTCGCAACATCGACTTCGTATTTACGCCGCAGATGCAGCATCAAACCGTTGAGTACATCCGGTTCGTCATCGACACATATCACACGCATTCGCGCTTCAGTTTCCAAGTGGACTCCTCCGGGAGAGCGCGTTCTGCGCCGTCCACACCAGTTCTTTGGGATCTGGTGGTTTTACTAGCCACCCCGCTGCGCCAAGGGCTTTGGCCCTTTGCACGAGCGAAGGAGCAGTTTCAGTTGTCAGCATCACCACCGGCATATCGAGCCCGACCGGATCCGATCTCATCCAGTGTAACACGGATAAACCGTTCATCCCGGGGAGGTTGTAGTCGAGCAGCACGAGATCGACGGAATTGTTGCGCAAGGTGACCATCGCGTGTGGGCCACTGGGTGCGCTCAATACGTCGTACCCCGTCTTCTCCATGATGTCCGACAAGTAACGCCGTACGGTTGGGGCGTCGTCGACGATCAACACCGTTGTGGTCATGCGGCTACCCCCTGTTCTTCTGGCACCGCTGGCCCGCGCGTCGGCAAACGGATGATGAACGTCGTGCCGCGACCAACCTCGCTCTCGAAATGAATCGTCCCTTTGTGACGTTCGACCACACAGCTGTGGGCGAGTGCCAACCCTTGGCCCGTACCTTTGCCTACCTCTTTGGTCGTGAAGAAGGGGTCGAAGACCTTCGAACGGATTGCCTCTGGGATGCCTGCTCCGGTGTCACCGACGCTGATGATGACGGATGCTCCATCCTCGTGTGCACTGATGCGAATCTTGCCCTTGTCGCCGCTGGTGCCGACGACGTCCCCGATAGCGTGAGAGGCGTTGACGATCAGGTTCAAGATTACTTGATTCAGCTCGCCCGCCACGCAGCGCACCATCGGTAACCCTTCGGGCACATCGAGTTCCACTTCCGCGACGTACTTCCACTCGTTCGTGGCGACGGTGATGGTGCTGTCCAAGAGCGAACGCAGATCCACGGACGCGAACTCGGCAGTGGGATGCGAGAACGCCTTCATCGCTTGCACGATGCGTGTCACGCGTTCGACGCCAGCGAGGGACCGTTCCACGACGTTGGGTAGAGCGTCCATGGTGTAGTCCACGTCGGCGTTGCTATGGGCGCGCGCCACCCGCTTCAAGTCGGACTCGTCGAGCGCGGCCTCTCCGGCTTTGGACACCATTTCCCTCAGCAGCGTTACGTAGGGCACCATGTCGTCGAAGGCGCTCTTGATGAAATGCAAATTGTCCCCGATGAACTGCATCGGGGTGTTGATCTCGTGCGCTACGCCAGCGGCAAGGTGTCCAACTGCTTGCAGCTTCTGCGCTTGAGCAAGCTGCTGCTCCAGTGCGCGTTGATCCGTGATGTCCCGTGCCATGCAAAGCACTTCTTGGCGGCCGTAGGGAAACACCCGTAGCTCGTGGTAGATGGGGAAGCCAGGCGTCGTGCTCGACACGACTTCGATGGGCAGCAGCTGTCCCGCTCGCGAGTTGCGTCGCTCCGGCTGAACCAGCTGAGCGATCTGATTTCTCAAATTGGACTTGGCCAAGCACTCCGGCAGTGGGCTACCCGGTTGTAGCTCGGCGAAGGGCGAGCCGGGGCGCTCGACGCCTCTGATCACCTCCATCACATTGGCGCTCGCGTCCAAGTGGATCAGCGTATCCGGAAGCGCGCGAGCAATGGCGGCCTGGCGCTCCTCCATCCGAATGCGGTCGGTGATGTCTGCAAACACCATGACGACCTGTTGAGGATTGCCCTCGGCGTCTCGCTCCGTTGCGGCACGACACAGAATGTGTCGATAGCCGCCGTGACGGTGCGCCATGCGTATCGTCGTCGAGAAAGGCCAATTGTGATAGATGTGATCCTTGAGCATCGACTCGACGTCACCCAGCTCGTCGGGGTGAATCAAGGTACGCCACAAGTCGTTGGATGAGGTCGAGCTCTTGGGCTCGTCGCCTTCGAAGCCAAACAGGCGCATCCAGCGCGGGCTGTAGTGCGCGCGGTCTCTTGCCAGATCGAGACGCACGATGCCATCGCGCGTAGCTTGCAACGTCAGTTGCAGGATCTTTGCCTCTTCCGAGGGATCCATCGCATCACCGAGATCGCTCACGTGAAGTTCTCCTTGATCTTCGAGGCCATTTCACGGGCTTCGTGCTGCATCGCGTCCATGCGCTCCTGAGTCATTCCCAAGCGCTCCAGATGTGCTGTCGCGAGTGGCGGTCGTTCGGTCTCGAAAGGCGAAGGGCATACTTCTGCCGCAACTCGATCGGCGAGGTGAATCACATCCGCGAGATCGATGGCATCGTGATTCAGCTCCTCGGGATGCTCATGGTAAGCTACCGCCTCTATGATTGCGTGCGGGATGCCCCACAGGCCGAGCAAGTAGGCCCCCAAAGCGGCATGACTTCGCTCCGGGGTTCCAAACTCGATCCCGTCGTTGCCAAGGGTCGTCTGAATGTGCCAGCCCATATCGCGTAGGATGGCCGCCATGAACGCGTCATCGGCCATCTGGCGCTTACCTTTGTAGTAGTTGCGCGCCAGGGACGCACCGAGCAGCACGTTCTCTTGATAGCGCTGGAACTGATCGGGAGATAGGTTGCAGTTGGCGCGAGCTGCGGTTGCCGCTTCCATGCTCAGAGTCAGATTTCTCAGTGCGATCGTACCGAGGTAATTGGCGGCCATTTCGATACTGGTAACTCTGCGCGACAACCCGAAGAACGCAGAGTTGACCACTTGCAGGATCTTGGCGCAGATCGAAGGATCCCGCTCGACGATGTGCACCGCGTCGGCCGTCGTCGCCTTTGGATCGCCCAAGACGCGCACCAACTCCAAGGTCACCTTGGGCGCGGAGGGTAGCGAACTCACGTCGCCCGCGAGCTTGCGAAGTGCTTCTGAGCCGAGCAACGTCTGCAAATTGAACGAGCGGGTTACCAGCTCTTTGAGGCGCGCGGGTTCGCACGGTTTTGCCATGAACTGGTGCGCGATGAACGCGCTTCGCAGCACCGTATCCGCGTCGGTTTGCCCCGAGAGCACGAGGCGCACCGCGTCCGGCTGCAATTGCTTGGCTTGGTTGAGCAGAGAAACACCGTCGACGATTGGCATGCGCATGTCGGTCACGACGACGTCGAAGTGACTGTTCTTGAGTTCGCTGATCCCCGCTGAGCCGCCATGAGCGAACACCATGTCCCACTCTTTGCGCTGGGGGCGAAGGACGTTTCTCAGTCCTTCCAGGATCCCCGCTTCGTCGTCGACGAATAGTACTCTTCGGCGAATGTCTTCGGCGCCACCCTCTGTGCGCGCTGGCTGGTCACTGACTTTTCGATTTTCGACCACGGTTCCCCCTTGTCGATTCCTGTCTGGAGGCCTGCTCGATGTGTGGGCACCCATCGAAAGTGCAGAACGGACAAACGCAGCCGGGTCGTTAGCCCAGGCACCGCAAGGCGGCGCGCTCGTACAGCTGCAGAATAGACTTGGGCGCTGCCCGCCCCTGTCCCCGGCGCACGCGAGACCGTTCGAAAGCGCTTGGGTTTGTGATTTATGCTTGCTGGGACACCCTTCGCGTCGGAAACCCGAAGCCCGATGCCCTGCTCGTCGTTACAACCTCGTCTGATCACGAATTCGAAACGGTTGATGTGCGGCGCGAGGGTCCTGTGTAGTTGCGCGTCACTCTGCGCCTTGGTTGCGTGCGGTGGCAACGGAGCACACTCGCCTACCGCGCCAGGCTCCAGCGGCACGAGTGCAGCGCCCTCGGCGTCGATGGCAGCGGCGACCGACCCGATGCTCAAAGCGGCGGCGCTGGCGGCTGGCAGATTGCTGGGCACTGCGGTCGACGAGACCGCGTTGACGAACGACCCGCAGTATCGCGCTACGTTGGCGGCCGAGTTCGACTACGTAACGCCCGAGAACGCGACCAAGTGGGGACCGCTCGAGCCAACGGCCTCGAACTACGACTGGACCCATGCCGACGCGATTGTGCAGTTCGCTCGCGACAATCAAATGGCGGTGAAAGGGCATACGTTCCTCTGGTACCAACAGAACCCAAGCTGGGTCTCGACCTCGTTGAGCGCCTCGGAATTGCAAAGCGCCATCAAGAGCCACATCCAAACCACGATGACGCACTACCAGGGCCTCGTGCGTGCCTGGGACGTGGTGAACGAGGCGGTCGATACCGAGACCGAATCGGGCTACAAGGACAACATCTTCTTTGAAACGCTAGGGCCAGACTACATCGCCGATGCGTTCCGCTGGGCGCGGGAGGCCGATCCGGATGCGTTGCTGTTCTACAACGAGATCGGCATCGAACGTGTCGGTGAGAAGTCCGACTTCGCTTACCAGATGTTGAGTGACCTGCTGGCGCAAGGGGTGCCAATCGACGGCATTGGGTTCCAGTCGCACGTATCTACGCACCGCTATCCATCGGATACCGATCTCAGAGCAAACCTCGCGCGCTTCGCGGCGCTGGGTTTGCGGGTCAACATCAGCGAGGCCGATGTGCGAGATACCGTGATGCCTGGAAGCGCAGAGGCTCGAGCGCTGGCCCAGCGCATCGCCTATCAGCAGATCACGGCCGCGTGCGTGCTCGAACCAGCCTGCGAGGGCATCACCTTGTGGGGCTTCACGGATGAATACACTTGGCTCCAACAAGAAGGTGATTTCAATCCACTGGTGTTTACTCGCGACTACCAGAACAAGCCCGCTTATCAGGGGGTGCTGGATGGGTTGCGTGGACTGTTGCCCAAACGCGGCAACAATCTGCTGCGCAATTCGGACTTTGCCGCAGGCGTCAACGAGTGGACGACAAACGCTGGCAGCTTGAGCGTTGCAGCCGCGTCAGGGCGTGATGGTAACGCCGCCTGTGTCGACGGACGGTCTGCTGCAGGTGACGGCTTGGTTCAGAGTGAGCTCCTGAATCAGCTTTCGGATGGCGGCCCCTTTGCGTTCTCGGCGTGGGTGCGAGCCGACATGAGCTCGGAACTCGACGCCTCACTGTTGATCGCCGAGCAAGACAAGGACCCGCGAGAGTTCAACATTGCCACCACGTATGCCGACGCCGGCACATGGGTAGAGCTTTCGGGTTACCTAGGGCTAGGCTTCGAAGCGACCCCGCTGTCAGTCGGGTTGAAGGTGTATGGTCCCGCCGCCCAGGTGCAGCTCTGCGTGGCTGATGTCGTATTGCAGCCGCTGACGGTCGAGTAGCCGCGCTTTCGTGCAGGCAGGCCAGGCGGGGCGCGCAAGAAAACCGCGTGATTCCCATGAATTGTCGCGCGTTCAAATAAAACCTATTGGTTAATTAACCGATAGGTGTTACAGAGGCCAGTATGAACCCTGGGCTCGACCAGACTTTCGCTGCCCTCGCGGATCCAACTCGCCGCGCGATTCTCGCGCGGCTGACACACGGCGAAGCAAACGTCACGGAGCTCGCTCAGCCGTTTCTCAAATCGATGAGTCTGCCCGCGATAACCAAGCACCTCAAGGTCCTCGAGCGTGCCGGATTGATCGTGAAGACGCGTGATGCGCAGTGGCGTCAGTGTCGCCTCAATCCCAACGCGCTCAAAGACGCTGCAGAGTGGATGGATCAGTACCGAACCTATTGGGAAGAGAGTCTCGACCGGCTCGACGCCTATTTGAAAGGAAAAGCAAATGAGCACAAGAAGTAAACCCAACGAGATCAGGATCGAGCGAATTTACGATGCTTCGGTCAAAGCAGTCTGGGATGCCTGGCACGAACCCGATCAGGTTGCCCAGTGGTGGGGGCCGCGTGGCTTCACGCTGACGTCACACTCCAAAGAACTGCGCCCCGGCGGGATTTGGCACTACACGATGCACGGTCCGGATGGCACGGACTACGTGAACAAGACGCTCTATCACGAGGTCGAGAAGTACTCGAGACTGGTTTACGACCACGGCGGCAACGACGAACGAGCGCCACTATTTCGCGTGACGGTGTTGTTCCGTGAGCAAAATGGCAAGACCCATCTCGACATGACGATGGCGTTCGAGAACCCCGAGATTGCGCGTGAACGGATGGAGTTCGTCAAGAAGGCGGATGGATTCTCGACCTGGGATCGGCTGGGCGAATATCTCGGCAAGCGGACTCAGGCCAAAGATCTATTCGTGATCAATCGCTCGTTCGGTGTGTCGCAAGAGCGCATGTTCGAACTCTGGACCGATCCCAAGCACTTTTCGCGCTGGCTACCGCCCACCGGGTTCAGCATGGAATTCTCGCGCGCCGACATTCGGACCGGCGGCTCGAGCGCGTACCGCATGACGAACGGCAGCAACGTAACGATGTACGGTCGCGCGGAATACCTCGAGATACGCAAACCGGATCGCATCGTTTACACGCAGCAGTTCTGCGACGAGAAGGGTAACCTGTCACGGCATCCCTTTGCGCCAACTTGGCCGGCAACGATGCTGACCACGGTCACCCTCAGCGCCGAGGGGCCCGAAGAAACGCGCGTCAGCATTCAGTGGGAGCCGTACGGAGAGGCTACCGCCCAGGAAGTCGCGACGTTCGTTGCAGCGCGCGCCGGCATGAGTCAAGGCTGGGGCGGATCGTTCGAGAAGCTCGAGGCGCT
>DATAHU010000148.1:0-3567 GCA_036263015.1 Polyangiaceae bacterium
GGTCCGCAAAGTTGACATCTGAACAGGGGCACAGTAAACCACTGAACAAGTGAATGCGCTCCCCCGACGTTGAGTCTTGGAGCGAGCTTCAGTAACTGCAGCTAGACAGACTGCCGAGTAGCTCAGGAGATCCGACCCCGATGGACGATACCAAACTCAAAGCACTCGACCTGGCGATTGCGAGCGTCGAGAAGGAATTTGGCCGCGGCGCGATCATGCGTCTCGCGGAGGGCGAGAAGATCGGGGGCGACATACCGGTCGTGCCCACAGGCTCAGTGGGGCTCGACGTGGCCGTCGGTATCGGGGGTTATCCTAGGGGACGCATCGTCGAGATCTATGGTCCCGAGTCGAGCGGAAAGACGACTCTGATGTTGCATGCGATCGCGAACGTGCAGCGCCAAGGCGGTGTCGCGGCGTTCATCGACGCCGAGCACGCGCTCGACGTGACGTACGCGCGCCGGCTCGGTGTGAAGACCGACGAGCTGTTGATCAGCCAACCCGATTACGGTGAGCAGGCGCTCGAGATCGCGGACATGCTCGTGCGCTCCAACGCGGTCGACATGATCGTCATCGACTCGGTTGCGGCGCTGGTGCCCAAAGCCGAAATCGAGGGCGACATGGGTGATTCGCACGTCGGCCTGCAAGCGCGTTTGATGAGCCAAGCGCTGCGTAAGCTCACGGGTACCGTCAATCGCTCGCGCTGTGTGCTGATGTTCACCAACCAGATCCGTATGAAGATCGGCGTGATGTTCGGTAGCCCCGAAACCACGACCGGCGGTAACGCGTTGAAGTTCTACGCCAGCTTGCGTCTCGACATCCGCCGAATTGGCGCGATCAAAGAGAACAACAAGAAGGGCGAGCCTGCCGTCGTCGGTAACCGTACGCGCGTCAAGGTCGTGAAGAACAAGTTGGCGGCGCCCTTCCGCGAGATGGAGTTCGACATCTTGTACGGGACCGGCATCAGCCGTTCTGGTGAGATTGTGGATCTCGGGGCGGATCTCGGCGTGCTGCAGAAGAGCGGTGCTTGGTATTCACACGGCACTGAGCGGATCGGTCAGGGCCGGGATGCGGCACGCGATTACTTGGAGCAACATCCGGAAACCATGCGCCAATTGGAGCAGCAGATCTTGGCGGCCAACGGCATCGTGCGCATCGGCGAAACTCCGGTCGCAGCTACGGCTGGGGCTGCTGCTGAAGAGACCGACGGCAAAGCGGCGAAGGCTGCGGCCAAGCGCGCGGCTCGTCCGAACTGATCCGCGGAGCTGATCCGTACCTGCGTGACCAAGCGCACGAAGAAGACTGTCTGAGAGCGCTTCGGCATTTTGCTTGGCCCAAGTTTGCGGCTTGGGCCATGTAGCACTCTGCCGTGTCTTGGGTTCGAATCGATCTATTGGGATCTTGCGCGCCGCTGCGTGCGGCGTTGGTGTGTAGTGTGCTCGCCTCTGCTTGCTCGGGATCGACGCCCTGGGCGGCAGAGCCGTCACCCGACTACGACGACGAAGTGCTCGGAGACTTGGTGCTGCCGAGCGAAGACGGCGTTCCCCAGCACGTAGGGGCGCACTCGCGACGGATTGGCGCCAATCGCGCGGAGACACTCGTCGAGAACCCTGAGGTGGTGGGTGAACGCGTCGCGCTTGCCCGCACTGACGGCAACGTGCTCGGCAAGTTCCGCAATACGTACTACGACTTTCCCTCGGAAACCGAGTTCAGCGGCGACAACATCCCGCTGTACGACGGCAACTGCAGCATAATCGCTCAAGTCCGTAAGGACTTCCACGACGCCTTGTGCGTGCAAGGAAGCGGCGTGTTGTCGGGCGGTACGCCGGTGAGCTTCGCGCGTCGCGACTGCGAGTGTGCGCAAGTCTGTCCGCGCACCGGGCAGAAGATCTGTTACGAGTCGCTCGACAAGGCGCGTTTCCCTTGGGGTCGCGGCGCGACGGGTCGAGCCATCACGCCACTGTTGACGGTCGCAGTCGACAGCAACGTCGTGCCCCTCGACACACCGATCTACATCCCCGAGGTCGAGGGCTTACCGCGCGATCTCGACGGTACTGGGCGGCATGACGGTTGCTTCATCGCGCAAGATCGCGGTCTGAAGGTTCAAGGTGAACACATCGACATCTTCACCGGCGAGCCGGCGTTGACGCGCCTTTGGAATCGCCTGCTGCCGAGCAATCACGGTGTGACCGTGGTCGTCAATTCGCCGAAGTGCGCTCGCGCCAATTGAGATAGCGTGTCGCGCAGCGCGCGTGTCGCGCCAGAAAGCCAGTTGGCTTCAATCCGTCAGGGCAAGAACTCTTTGGGAAACGGATTGGGGCAATTGGGATAACACTTCTTGAACTTCTTGCCGCTGCCACAGGGGCACGGGTCATTGCGACCGACGCGCGGCGCGGCGCGGCGCACGGGCTGCGGCTTGAGCTCGTCACCATCGAAGTACATCCACTTCTTGTGATGGCGCCTGAAGCGAGCGCGCTCATGGTGCTGCTGCGGCACGCCTTTGATTTCGAAGCGCGCGATGAACTCAACCAGGCCTTGCTCGTCGTTCTCTTGACCCGCCTCGGTCTGAACGATTTCCAGACCCTTCCAGTCGGCGGTCTTGGACCAGGCCTCGGTCGTGCGTTCGTCAGCCTCACCGGGGCTATCGGGGTGCACCGTCTTGAGCAGGTAGTCGATCTCGTGAAGCACGTACGCGGCGTAGCGCGAGCGCATCAACGCCTCGGCACTCTTGGCGGGGGCGGTGCCTTTGATGATGGGGAGACAACAGGTTTCGGTGGACTCGCCGAGTCCGCAAACGCAACTCACGATGACGCCTTTGGTTGAACGGGGTGGGGCCCTGACAACCAGGAACCCGATCTGAGACGCGTGGATGCCATCAAACCCGCCATTCGACAAGAGGTCGACAGCTATCGGGTCGCGTTTGGCGCGGCCCGAGCGGCGAGCGGGCTTTGGCGGCGCTTTTGCGGCGAGTGATCCGCTTGCCCACAAGCAAGGCCAAGCACGCCTCGAACAGGCCCGAGATGAAACGTGCAACGCCTTTCTTTGGAGCGTTCCGGGTTTACGACGATGTGCGCTCGTCAGAGTTCGAGCGACTGGGCATGGCGTACCGCACCAAGCAGTGCGAGAATCCGACAGAGCGCTTTCGCAGCATGTGGGGCCGAGTTCCACGGACGCTGCGGATTTGCTGCGCTGTGGGTCGCTCGTCCTGTCGTGTATATCCATCACCACTACTGGCAAGCAAACTGCCGACGTCTGGGAAGGACTCCAGAGCGTCCAAAGGAGCGGCTCTAGCGTGCAAACCGCGCACGGATTGCGCTCCTGTGCTTGGCGCGATAGCCACGCCGAGCAGCGCGCACTCATCTTCGACCACCAGGCCGGCGAGCTCTTTGGTGACGACTCGGCAGCGCCGAAGCCGGGTTGGCGCCGGGAAGCCGCGCTCTGGGGTGCGGTGGGCAAAATACTACACGGGTCGGGCTTCGGTTTCGGACCGGCCTAGCCGTAACTAGTTCCGGACTCCTGCAATGGGCATGGCAGAACCAGTAGACGAAATCTTGCGCTTGGCGCGCGCCT
>DATAHU010000149.1:0-21566 GCA_036263015.1 Polyangiaceae bacterium
GTGGGGTTGTCATCCCGACTCGGGCTCGACAACGGCCGATAGTCGGTCGCTGCCGGATGCCTCCTTGGGAAACCACGACTCCGCTCAGCCCTCGGCAGCCGAGCGGGCGATCGACGCGGGATCCTCGGTCGACCCTGTGGACGTCGCTGATAGCGATGCCGGTTCACCGGCGCCGACGCCAAGCTCGGGGGAAAGCGTGCACGTCGCTGAGTGGATCGATCTGCCGGGCGCTTGCCCGCCAGACGCCACGCGCGCCGACATAAGCACGCTCAACGATATGCTAGACGCATCGCGAGGCGAACGCTTCACTGATGCCACGTGCTTCTTCGTGCACGATGGAACCTATGTCCAGGAGGGGAGCACCCTCCCACTCTACTTCCGGCGCAGTGGCAGCGCTGCCCAACCGATAACCTGGGTCGGCGAGTCCCGCGACGGCGTCGTGATCAAGGGGCGAGCGACGTTCGAGACCGGTGCAGATCACATCGTGCTGTCGAACATGACCCTCGACATCTCCGAAGTCGAGCAAGAGGGAGCATACAACACGATCACCGTGCTCGCGAGTGACGTCACGTTGTCGCATTTGACGCTCACCGGCGACTGCGCACATGGCCTACGCGGCGGCCACGTCGAGGTACCGGTGCCCGATGACTTGGACGCCCCTCGTCAGAACCACGTCGTGATCGACTCTTGTTTGATCGAGAAATTTGGACACTGCGCCGACGGCGGTGAATTGGATCACGGCATCTACCTTTCATCGGGCAACGACATTCAGGTTCGAAACAGCATCATTCGAGGCAACTCTTCACGCGGGATCCAGATCTATACCCACTATGAAGACTCGTCTCAGACGCTGATGAACGTTCGAGTGGAACGCAATCGCATCGAGAACAATGGTCATGGGGACTATCAGGACGGGATGGTCATCAACGGTAACCAGGAAGCTGACGTCGATGGCACAATCGACGGCGTCGTGATCGAGCACAACATCTTCTGGCACAACTACTATTCGGCGATTCGCTTCGTCGGCAACTCCGTCAAAGGCGTGGAAATCGCGCACAACACCTTCGTGGCTGATGGCATCGGGTCGAGCAGCGACAATCGGTCCGAGATCAACGTCGACGAAGGAGAGCCCGTGGCAAGCGTCAGCAAGAACGTGTTCGTGCCGGACTACCAACTGCTCAACAGCTGCTCCAGCTCACTCACTCTATCGGACAACGCAGTGACGGGCGAACTCGGCGCCAGCGCTTGCATCCAGCAGAGCCAGAGTCTGGATCCCGATTTCGTCGACCTGGACAATGGCGACTTCCACGCCCAAAATCCGCTACTCGCTGAGTACGGCGCTTACGCTCCGTAGGGCACCGCGCTCATCCGAGAGTCCTGCGCCGCGCGGCCGCCGTAGCACAGCCGCGCGGCCTTCTGAGCCGCTCAAGCGCCGACGATCGCGGCTGTGATCAGCTTGCCACCGGCATCGGTGTTGAACATGTTATCGACGATTTCCGGCGTCAGACCCAGCGCCGCGCCAACGGTGCGCGCCATCGCGACGTGCGTCTGCAGGCGCGGGATGTCCGCATCACTGTCACTCGCAACGCTGTCACCCGTGGCCGAATCGATACCGGACGCGCCAAGCTGTCCGCCGTTCACCGCGCGCACGCCTCCGTAGACACCGGGATTGACGTTCTTGCCGATCACGACCGCCACCGAGTGGTTTCCATAGTGGTCACGACCCGAACGCGCCGACGCCTTCGAATCGTTCAGGTTTCGCCCGAAGACGTTGAACGTCATGAAGGTCACCTTGTCTTGCAACGAGGCCGAGGTGAGCTCATCCATGATCGCCTGAATGCCAGCGCAGCCATTGTCAGTCGCGGTGTGTTGAGAAACTTCGTTCGCCAAGCTGTTGTCAGAGTGATTGTCTCCGCCGAACGAGATGCGCACCGTCAAAACAGGGCTCACGTTGGCTTGAATCAGCGCGGCAGCGGCCTTGCCCTGACTCGCAACACCGTCATCGTCGATCGCGGAAAGCGTTTCAGCGAGCTGCTCGGCAAGTTGTCGCGTCTGAGCGCGACTCTGCGCCAGAGCGTCGAGGAATTGCATCTGCACGCCGGTCGAATCCTGTTTCGCCAACGTGTGCAATTGATCGAGATACTTGTCGCGAATCGAGCGCAAGTTGACGAGCGAGACACGCGTGCCGCCGGGACGCGCACCGCCACCACCACCTCCTCCAAACATTGGAGCTCCGGTAGAACCAGTGAGCAACTGGCGAAGTTGGGTTGGCGAAACCGCCGGCAATGTGCGTCCTTGATAACTCAACAGTTCACTCGCGTTGCCGCCTGCCCCAAGCGCGATCGGTTCGTTCTGCACGGTGCCGAAGCATGGCGCGAGCTCCTTGGCGTAAGCAGACAGCAGCATCTCGCTGTTCTTTGTCGCTCCCATCAAGCGCATCACCTTGGGTTGGTCGCCGTGGTTGTTACCCAGGGTGACATGGTGAATGAACGCCGTGCGGGCCCGAGTGGCGTCCGTCAGAGTTCCCCAAGGCGCTGCCGCCTTGTACGTCTTGTCCCCCCAAGTGAGGGACGTCTCTTCCATCGTTGTGTCCTCTGGGTGAATCGCGTCACCCCCTTCGGCCACGTCGTCATAGGTCCCAGGGCAGTTGTTGCTGATGGGATCGCCGTTGCTGTTCACACAGCAAATGAGAAACTGCAGATTCTCCTTGGCGTCGATGGCGCAGGCGAGGTTTTGCGCGCTCGCGCGCCGTGGATCCATCAGGAACCAGGCGGGCAGCCCGGTGGCTAACGTTCCAAACATCGAACCGAGAAGGATTTCGCGTCGTGTGGGCATGGCTCGAGATTCCTTTCAGATTCCTAGACCGACGGAGGTTGGAGATTGGCAAGCCAGAGCAAAGGTCGATTGCAGGGCCAGAGTTTCGCTCGAACCCTCGACCGCCAACGCCTCGTCGTAGTTTGCGCGCAGAATGGCCGCAGCGGATTGCGCAACGGAGGTCTGATCGCTCAGCACCTCGGCATCGGTGTAGCCCATGATGTCGTGCACCATGGCGCTGATTGAGCCGTCGACGTCTCCAGTATCGTACACCGTGCCGACGGCCTTGCCGGCCACGTATTCACAGAACAGCTCACTACCGGCGGCATAGAAGAGCGTGGGGACCCTCGGCGTTACGGGCACTTCGGAGCCGCGCGAGAACGCGTCGGCGGCGATCGTTCCTGCGATGCGGAAGACGGCCTTGGGCGTATCGGTATCGCCTTGCCCGCCGAAGCCGTTGCTCATCGGGAACGCGTAGTCCAAGCCGCACACGTCACCCAGGTTCAGACGATTGCCGAGCGCGGCACACAAGTGATCGCGACGGTTGATGCTGACGGTCACGTTGCGCGTGTCGAAGGTTGCGGTGGCCGAAAAGCCGGTAACCAGTGGCGACGAGAGCATCTCGGCGACGAGCACCTTGTAGTTGTACTGATTGTCGACGAACGCCTGAGCGATGCGTCTGAACTCGTTGTCACCTTCGGCGCACCCAGCAGAGTCCGCCCAGTAGCAGAGCTGCTGCGCCATGCTGATGGCAAAACGCGGCAGCCCCTGACCATCGGTAACCTGTAACAACAATGGACCCAAGGCATCGAAGTTCTCGCCGGCAGTGTTCACGTCGCCAAAGCTGAGCGCGCCGCCCGCGGTGGTTGGACGTTCCTTCGTCGCAGTGCCACCGAAGCCGCCAAAGCGTCCTCCACCGGCCGTGCCTTGGTTGTCGCGAAAGTCGTTGCGATCCCCATAGTCGAATTGGTTGTCCCAGAACGTACGGAACGGATCGAGCGACTTGTGACAGCCGTAACACTCGGGATTGTCGGCCGCAGAGTGGTTCTCGTCGAGACCGACGGTGGTGACCGGGACCAGCGCTTGCTCACTCGTGAATCCCTGGCCCAACGCCACGATCAACGTCTGATTCGCGGTCACGCGGTGTTGATTGCTGTCGTTGGTACGCCACAATGCCAGATACGCGGGCGTCGTATAGAAGCCCACGCGCGGCAAGTTCAACGAAATCGAATCGCCGTCCTTCAGCGCGCGCAGCGACGGAATGTCCCAGGGCTTGAGCGTGGGCGCACCCTGCGTGATCGTGATCGCGCGCCAGTCCTCGGTATCCGCGGGTTCGAAATACGGCTTCGACGGGTGCTCGAAGCACTGCGGGTTGGCCGTGTAGTTCCAACGCGGAGTTAGCCCGATCAGACGTTGGAAGAGCAGCGCAGAACCACCGTTAGCGCCCGTGTAATCGTGCGCGTCACATTCGGCGGCGTCCGCCTTGAGGAAGCCCATGCCCGTAGTCGGTGCTTCATCGTCGAAGGTCATCGTGGACACCGCCTCGTCGATCGGAATCGTGCGAGTGCGATCGATGTTCCAGGTGGGGCCATCGGCGCGCGGTAGAGAAAACTGCAGAGGCGCGTCGTTGGGCTGCTCGATCTGCAGATAAGCGGCCAAGAGCGCCGTCGTGAGCATGTGCGTGCGCGTCGTCAACACTTGGCTGAAGTCAGCGCCCGTCTTCTCCAGTTGCAGTGCCGTGTGCGCGAAGCTATCGGAGAAGTTCTTCTCGAAGCGGGTGTACGCAGTGTCGCCGTAAGAGAACGTCGGATTCAGATCGAAGGGTCCATACTCCAGAAACTGTCCCTTCATGTCTTCCTGCATGCTGAAGCCCTTCTGCTGGAAGACGTTGCGGAACAAGGCGATCAACTTGCTGTCGAACTGGGGCGTCTCGATCCAACCGACGACGAGCGTGCGCATCGTCTCGTACAGCGCTTGAACCTCGGCGGCGTCGCCCGTGGCCGGCACCGCAGCCAAGGTCGCGTACTCGTCCGCGGTTGGGGCAAGACCCGTCATCAGGTTCTTGATCTTGCGCAATGCCGCAGCGCGGCCCTGCACTTGAAACGGGATGACCTCCTCTGCGCCAGGGTTCAGACTGCCCTCATTCGCCCCCGCGTTGCCCCCCGTCGCGACCATCCCAGGATCCACGTCGATGGGAGCCGACGGGGTCGTGTCCCCCGATCCCATTGTCCCCGGCTGCTCCGTGGTGGGTCCGCCGGGATCAATCGAGTTCGGATCTGTTGGATTTTCGCCCGCAGGTGAACCAACCGTTGGTCCTTGGCCATCCATCCCCGAGCCAACCGGCGATGGTCCACCCTGTGGCCCGCCTCCATTACTGTCCGCGGGTCCCGCACTGGGACTCTTTGGGGGTTTCGTTTCGTCAGCAGGCTGGGCGTCGATCGATGAACACGCACCAAGTCCAACCGCGAAGAGGACACCGATGATTGGGCTACGCGTTGGGACCCGTCCGAAATTGCAACGCACTCGTGCCATTGGACCTCTGGAGGCTTCGTCGGACCCAACCGCTGGGTCGACTTCGTCGCACTATTGTAGCCCGGGCCCTCGATTGCAGTCGGGGTGTGGGCTGCTCGGCGCATGACGCAAAGTGCGGCGGCGCCACGAGCGCAATTTTGGTGGGTTACTGCTCGTAGCGCCTCCCGGCGCGGCTGAATCTCGGTGGTCCGCTCCAACCCGGCATAGGTACGGGGGTTGCAACCGCTCTGTGACCTAGCGATACCGGGCTCGCGCACCGCAGCCCAGCCACTCGCTTACGCCAACCGATTGAAGCTAGTCACAAGAGTTAACCCAGCCCGGCTATCCTTCATACGCCCAATAAGTAAACACTTTGGGTAGAGCGACGAGCTTGGCCGACGCGAATGCGAACATTTTGCGCCCGACCTGGTGCCGAGAACGGATTCGCTGGGCGCGGGACGCTATCGCTGCGCGCGCGAACTTTATTTCATGTCCGTTACCTAGAGAAGGCACCTGAGGTGTGTGCGCTGACAGCCGTGGCACGACGTCGTCGTTCGAGTATTAGCCGTTCCAAGAGAACGCGATTCTACTCAACGCGCAACAAGTGAACGTTTCGTTACCGAGTCACCGTGCACTGGATAGTTGAAGTTAACTAGTCGGGGTTCGCGAAAATGGCCCGCGTCTTCGCACGGGATTGATGTCCCGGTTGCTGGCGTCATAGCGCGATCGCGCTAGACTGTGGGCTGTTTGAGTGGGGCGAATACGGCGTCGGGCTAGGAATCGCCGCGAAATGCCGGTTCATTGGCGCTTGGGGTGTTTATGAGCGAGCGACCCAGCAGCACGAACGATGACGAAACCGTACCTGGTAGAAGGTTTACACGCTTCCATGCCGAGACTGGGGAACTGACGCTTTCAACCGTTCGACCGGCAGCCACCGCTAGCGAAAATCAACCAATCAACTTGGTGACGTTCGAATCCCGTGGCGGCCAGAACCGATCGGATCGACCGAACGAGGTGCGCTAATCGACGCGAGACACCAATCGGTCATTGCCGCGCAGCGCGAGATTGCGGATTGTAAATCCAGAGGCCTCCGAGCCCGACCCCAACAAGGAAGTCAGAGTGCGGACGAACAGCGAGGGTGTCTTTGGTGAGCGGCTGGGCCAACTCGTGCAGCTGGCAACGGTGCCCGCTGTGCGTTCACACGCGCTACGGATCCCACTGTTTGCAGCGACACGTTTGCACTTCTACGCGCAGCACTCAGTTCCTGCCCCATTCGTTGGCCACATGGGCGCGGCGCTGTTACCTGCTTTGGCGCAGCCCGAAACGGTGTCGACCCTTTTCGTCGACCCTGTGGCAATGGGGTTGCAGCAGCAGCCGGCGCGTGAGTTCGGCCACGCACTAGCGCGAGCGCATCGACGCTGCCGTGGGTTATCGGGTGGACGAGGGCCTCGCGTGAGGCATTTACTCGCCTACGCGAACTTATCGATCGCAGATGTAGCGCACCCCTCCTGCTTCGTAGACCGGAGCCGCTTCTCACGCACGTCCGCTAGATCCGTCGGCTCGAGTCCCGGCGCTTGGCGACGTCAGGCTTGAAAGCGCGTTGTACGCGCGTACCCTTTTTGTCCAAACGTATCTTTACCTGCGTATGTCTCTTTCGCACACACGGCGCAAGTCTCGAACCTTGGGTCCATGCTTTACTGAGTTATGGAAACCTGGCAGCGTTGCTGGCCGCGTCGTGCGCACTCGTGACGCAACCCAATGAGCCAAACCGTATCTCCTTCGAGCCCGCCATCCGGGCTCCCTGTCACGCTGGATCTCAGCTCCAAGTCGTTCAAAGACCTCGAACGTCCGATCGATAGCGGCGTGTCGAACAAACGCGAGAAGCGCTCATTGAGCGTGTTAATCGCAGACGACGACGAGGTCTCGCTTCAAACAGCTCGAACGGCATTGGCCGAGGCGGGGATCCGTGTGGAGATCGCTCGCAGCGCGAGCGAAGTGCCCGTATCGTTGGCGATGGGTCAACACGATGCGCTGGTCTTGGCGCTGGAGCTATCGAGCAATCACGGATTGCTGTTGGTGCGTGACGTACAAGCGCGCGGCACTGTCATTCCCGTGGTGGTGTTGACGCGTTCTCCCACGCTGGATACCGCCGTAGAAGCACTGCGACTGGGTGTGGCGGACTACCTGAGCAAACCTGTGGACCCTGCTCAATTGGTTTCCAGCATCATCGACGCAACCGAAAAGGTTCACGCTTTACGCTCGCTCGAACACATCGCTGCACACATCAGCCGCTTGGCAACCACGCTCGAGCGTTTGAAGTCGCGCCTCGCGCGGGACGTCAGATTGCCGAGCATCTCGCCCCTCAGCGAACCCGTGGAATCCGGCTTTCGTGGCCTGAACAGCGATCAGCTCAGCAAGCTTTCGAAACGCGAACGGGAAGTGTTGCAGCAGCTCGCCAAGGGACAACAGGCCAGAGAGATCGCCACCACGCTCGGCGTGTCCACTAACACTGTCAGGAACCACATCCGCTCACTGTTCGTCAAACTACGAGTCAACTCCCAAGTGTCGCTCTTGGCACGACTCTCCAGCGGCTCGGGCGGCGGCAAGTGATGCACTTTTCCCTAGCGCCTTCCAACGACGCTCGAAGCGCGCGCCTCGTCGGCGCATGAGCCCTGCCCATCGGGCGAGTGCTGGAGTCTTTCACCACGGGCTGCTCGGGCTAGATCGGTAGGGCATGCGGCGCGAACGACGCCACGCGCCCGGCGCCACGCCCTCCGACTTGGCGAACACGCGAGTGAAATGGCTTTGGTTGGCGAAACCACAGCGTCGCGCCACGTCCGCAAGCGATAGCGACGCGTTGGCGAGCAGATCACGTGACGCTGCGACACGTTGCTGTGTCAGCCAGCCGTGAGGCGTCTGCCCAGTGCTCTGCTTGAACACGCGGGAAAAATGAGCGCGCGACAGTCCACATTCACGCGCCAGTTCTTCGAGCAGGATGCGCCCGTCCAGGTGCGCGCGCAGCAGCTCTTTGGCACGCTGAAGCTGCACATTGGTGATCTGCGTAGGGGCACTCGGGCTCGTCCTGCGCCGCGTCCCGTAGTTCTGCACCAAGTGAAGGCACAGGCCCGCCGCGACGTGGTCTACCAGTAAATCGCTCACGGGACAGGGCGCTTCGATCAAAGGCAGTAGACTCGCTCCCAAGTGAGCCACGACCGGATCCTGGACGGCACAACCGGGGGACAAGGCAAGATCGACGGGCGAGAACGAGCCCAGTTCTTCGCTAACCGCTACTAGTGCACTGCGCGGCACGTACATCAACAGCGTGTCGAACGGGTCCCGGATGTCCACGCTGGTTTCGGCGTTCAAATCGAAAATCGCCATCGAGCGCGCCCCAGCCGGAGTGGAGCGCAAGCGTCGCCCAGCAAACCACAACTCGCTGGGTCGAGTCTCTCTGAACTGCAGGCTGACAATGAACGCGTCTTCGGCGGGCAACGGCTTGGTCAGTCCGAAATTGGCGGCCGGGAAACTGACTCGCGTGGCCGCGAAGAACCCCTTGTTCAAGAGCCGAACTCGCACGCTGGGTGCCGACTCGATACCCAGGTGTTCACCCAACGGCTCTCCGTAGGCGGAAGTATCTGGCGCCAGAATCTCAGGATCATCGGAGGTCGACATGGCGGGACGAAAGCGCGGCGCAGCCTAGCGCGACGGCGGGCGTCGCCACAAAGCTATCAGCAAGCCCAGGTGACCTGCCGCGTTTCGCCTGGGTGACAAATCAGCCCAAAGGCTCCGATGGCTGCCTCCGTGGACTAGTGCGCATGCACTAGTCCACAGTGCGACCGTTGCCGATGCTCGCGAGTTCGTCCGAGTGGCGAGCACTCGAATTTCGCAGACGGTGTTAACCTTCAACCACTGCCGAGAGCAGGCGCTCGACCGGGTTGAATGATGTCCTCAGCTCGCCTCTAGCGTCGCGATCTCCTCGAGACTCGCGAGGTACTCTTTCCTGGCGTGCGCTTCGTCCGATTCACCCAAAGCAAGTCCCACGTGTAAGCGCTCCAATTTCGCATACACCATTTGCGCTTGCACGACGCGTTCGTCCAACTTCCGCGATCGGGAGAACTGCACCGCGATTGTCGCAGACAGTGAACAGATGGCCGCGAGGCCACACAAGACCTGCCATGCCGGAGCTTGTAGCCCGAGCAAGTCCGCAAGCCAGGCGGTGAAAGTCTTGCCGCCGAGGGCCGGCCCCGTCGTGGCGGTGGCAGCGAGCGCACTACCGACGGTAGACACCATCGACAAACGACGCCGAGCCAGCATCAGCGTGTCGAGCACTCGTCGAACACTGTCGCGTCGCCCACTGATTTCCTTGCGCAGGGTATCGTCAATCGTACCGTTCGCGAAGTTCGCACTCGTCGAAGTCATCGTGCTTTCTCGTGCTCGCCGTCTCACAAGCTACAAGGGAACGCGGGCGCTGACCAGAACGCTCACTCGGATCGCTCGCCAACGAGTGCGCGCGATACACACACCGACGGATGAGCCCTGCCGCTCAGAGCAGCGCGCGCCGCACGCTTTTCAGTAAACCTCGGGCACAAACATCTGCGCCGGCACTGGGTGACGCACGTAGTCCTCGTGTCGAACACGTTCTGGCAACACGACGGAAGGGCGGTCCACCTCGCGGTAAGGGACCTGCGCGAGCAGGTGACTGATGCAGTTGAGCCTGGCCTTCTTCTTGTCGACGGCTTGGACGATCCACCACGGCGCTTCCGCGATGTGCGTGCGTTCGAGCATCACCTCTTTGGCGCGCGTGTAGTGTTCCCAACGGCGCCGCGATTCCAAGTCCATGGGACTCAATTTCCACTGCTTCAACGGATCATGAATGCGCCGCAAGAAGCGCGCATGCTGTTCGTCGTCGGTGATCGAGAACCAGTATTTGAGCAATTGGATTCCAGAGCGAACCAACATACGTTCGAACTCGGGCACCGAACGGAAGAACTCTTCGTATTCGGCGTCCGAACAGAAGCCCATCACGTGCTCGACACCGGCCCGGTTGTACCAGCTGCGATCGAAGAGGACCATCTCGCCTGCCGCCGGCAAATGGGCCACGTAACGCTGAAAGTACCATTGGGTGCGCTCGCGATCGCTCGGCGCCGGCAAGGCTACGACCCGGCACACGCGCGGGTTGAGCCGTTGGGTGATGCGCTTGATCACTCCACCCTTGCCTGCCGCATCCCGGCCCTCGAACAGAATCACCGCCTTGTGGCGTGTGGTCGCGACCCAGTCTTGGAGCTTGATGAGCTCACGCTGTAGCCGAAACAGCTCGCGGAAGTAGCGTTTGCGGGCCGCGCGGCGCTGATCGGGTTCGAGCCCGTTTTCGGTTTCGTCGTGCTGTTCCTGCAGTTCGAGCTCGAGATCTTCGTCGAACGCGTCCAGCATGTCGGCTTCGACGCGCAGAAGCCAAGCGTCGGAGTCGTTGGGGCGAGGGGGGGTCATCGCGGATGGGCCTCGCGTAGCGCCAATTGCGTGTCCTTTGCATGAAATGTCGAAGGCGATTGCTTTGCGACCCGTCGATGTGATTGAACCCGAGTGCAACGTCGCTGACGTGGGTCGTCAGTGCTGTCCGCCAACTCGACGGAAGGGCATCGCGCGCGAGCAAGGGGCATTAACCTGCTACAAACCCATGATCCGCCGTGCCGCCATCGCGGACTCGGGCCCCATGTTCGACGTCGGTGGCAACGACGAAATTGTCCCCGCGAGGTCGCCAAATCCGGCTTCCTCATGGCAAAGAATGAGGCCAAACCTCGGTTTTTCTCGCGTTCTTGGTTCCTCTGGCGCGCGTTTTTTCCGCTGCGGCATGTCGTAAAAAGCACGTCCGTGCGATTCGGACGGCCCAAGTCGACTGATCACCTGCAGGACTGAGAACATGATAGCCTGCGCACCCACGGCCTCGGCCCCCGGTTTTGGAGGAGTCGAGGCGGGTGCGAAGCACAACTACATGACTCAATCTACAGACCTCCCAAACCCCGGCCTTGCCGATCCCAGCGACGTGCTCGAACCGCCACGTCCCCACAGCCCCAAGCGGGATCTCGAGCGGGGTCGTGGCCACGGCCTGGCATTGATCTTCTGGGTCATGGAGCAATCCGTATGGCTCTTGTTGGCCGTGCCGCTCGTGATTGGCGGGGTCGCGTGGCTCGTCTCGGGAGGCTCCTGGTGGGCCTTCGGCAGCGCCGTGATCGCGACTCCTCTGTTGCTCGTGGTCGCGCCACTCTGCGTGTTAATCTACAGCTCACATCGTCACGATGCCGGGTCCGCAAATTGGGAACCCTACCTGGCCTTCCGCGACGCGCGCGACAACGCGCGCTGGAGTGGCAAGCGCATTCCGATGGAAGTTCTGTACGAGGCCTTCATGGCCGAGAAGCTCGACTTCAAGCAAGACGTGCTCGAGGTGTTCATGAAGCGCAACCAGCTCTTTCGCTTCTGCTTCACCTGGGGTGACGTGAAGTTCTACTTGAAGGAGTTCCTGCGTCAGAACCTGACGCACTCGAAGAAGTCCGACGAGGGCGACATTGCCCACGTCTACAATCGCGGCAACGACTTCTACAACTGGTTCTTGGGCGAGACGATGGTCTACACCAGCGGCATGTTCCAGGACCCCGATGAGTCGCTGGAGGCCGCCCAGGAGCGCAAGTTGCGCACCGTTTGCGACTACGTGCAGATGAAGCCGGGCGATCGCCACCTGGACATCGGTTGTGGCTGGGGTCCGTTGATCACCTATGCCGCTGAGCACCGCGGCGCCAACAGCACCGGCATCACGCTTGCACAAGAGCAGGCGGACTGGGCCAACGAGCGCGCGCGCAAGGCGGGTGTGAGCGATCGCGTCAAAGTGATCGTGGATGACTATCGGAACCTGCCCTACCGTCGCTACGACAAGATCACGTGCCTCGAGATGGCCGAGCACGTGGGCATCAAGAACTTTCAGAAGTTCCTGATCCAAGTCAAAGACATGCTCGAAGACGACGGCATCTTCTACCTGCAGATCGCTGGTCTGCGACGCCCCTGGCAGTACGAAGATCTGGTCTGGGGTTTGTTCATGGCCAAGTACATCTTCCCGGGCGCTGACGCGAGCTGCCCGCTTGGCTTCGTCGTTTCGCAAGCAGAGCGCGCTGGCTTCGAGGTTCACCGCGTCGAGAACTGCGGCGTGCACTACTCGGTGACGATCCGTCGTTGGTACGAGAACTGGATGCGCAACAAGGACGCCGTGATCGCCAAGTACGGACAGCGCTGGTTCCGCATGTGGCAAGTCTTCCTCGGTTGGTCCGTCTTGATTGGCGGCCAAGGCAGCTCGACGGTGTTCATGGTCACCCTGACCAAGAACCACAAGAACGACAAATCGACGGTCAGCGCGGAGGAAGCCGTGGCGGTGCCGTTCAGTCGGACCAAGCGCTGGATCGGTCCGAAGCCGATCGCGACGCAGCAATAAGGTCGAGGTCCGTTGGGGTCCCGAGAGCCCCAACCGCCCTTGGGAGCGGGTCGTGCGCAGCCGGAAACAATCGCTGCGCTGACCCGCTCTGGAAACTGTCGAGAAACATTCGGGCTTGCAATGGCGCGCGCCGGCGACTACTGATGCGAGCTCGATTTTCGCCAGCGATGGGGTCTTGCCCGTCGCCATGCGCTCAAAACGCCTATGAAAATTGCTCTCGGAGTCGGCGCGGTTCAGGCTGGGTTTTGGGATAAGTCGCTGGCACGGGCAGGGGCCCCGTTGAGCGCACTGAACTGGCGAGACGCGTTGGTCTCGGGCGTCGGCGGCTGCATCGCGATCGCGACGGTGGTGTGGGTTTGCCGCCACTTCCTCGGCATGGACGGCGCGGCGCTGCTCGTGGCCTCGATGGGGGCAAGCGCCGTATTGTTGTTCGCGTTGCCCAACGGCCCCCTTTCGGGCCCCTGGGCAGTGATCGGCGGCCACGGCTGCTCTGCCATCGTGGGCGTTCTGCTTTCCATGGCCGTGAGCGATTCGCTGCTCGCAGGAGCCCTCGCAGTCGGCATCGCCATCGGCGTGATGCAGCTCTTGCGCTGTGTTCACCCGCCAGGAGGAGCCACGGCTCTGTCCGCCGTCGTCGGCGGCTCTTCGGTGCATGCGCTGGGCTTGCAATACGTCGTGACGCCCGTGTTGCTCAACGCCGCGATGATCGTGACGGTCGCCGCGGTCTTCAACCGCTTGCTCGGTCGCCAGCGCTGAGGACGTTCAAGCCGTAAGCGTCAGTAGCGCGCCCGCGACGATCAGCGCCGCGCCGAGGGCGACTCGCCACGATAGAGTTTCGCCGAGAAAGAGCGCGGCGAGAACCAGCGTGAAGGCCAAACTCAGTTTGTCGATTGGAGCGACCTTCGACGCCGGTGCTAGCGACAGCGCTTTGAAGTAGGCCAGCCACGATACGCCGGTCCCGATACCTGAAAGCAGCAGGAACAAAAGCGCGCGCCCTTTCAGAGTGACGAGCCCCTGCGCTTCGCGAGTGGCAAAAGCGATTGCCCACGCGAACACCAACACCACGCTCGTGCGCACGGCGGTCGCGAGATTGGAGGGCACTCCCTCAACGCCGGCCTTCGCGAGCACCGCGGTCGCTGCCGCAGCAATTGCTGACGCGAGTGCCCAGAGCCACCAGTTCACCCCTGCGTTCTGCGGCGAATCGACTCGCGCGTCAATCGCAGGTCACCGTTCACGCTGATCCGTGCAGAGGCGAACAGCCTTCGAGCGCCTCAATGGCGTCGGGGAGGGCCTTGGTTCAGCACCAGCCAATACAAGCCGAGTTGACGGACCGCATCCGCGAACTGGACGAAATCCACCGGCTTGACGATGTAGCTGTTGGCGCCGAGATCATAACCTTCGGCCAAGTCTCGCTCTTCGCGCGAGGAGGTCAGGATCACCACCGGCAATCGCTGAGTGCGCTCATCGGCGCGCATGGCCGCCAGCACCTCCAACCCCCCAACCTTCGGCAAGTTCAAATCCAAGAGCACGAGTTGGGGCACCTCCAGGGGGTTGCGGTTGGCGTGCGTGCCTCTGAGGAATAGATAGTCGAGGGCCGCAGCACCGTCTCGCATCACCACGACGCGATTGCTGACGTTGCTCTTTCTGAAGGCCCGCAACGTCAGTTCTTCGTCGCTCTCACTATCCTCCACCAAGAGGATCACGTGTTCGGTGTTCACTCGATGTCATCCCTTTCGTTGAGCGTAAAATAGAAGCTCGCGCCTTCGCCGACTTTACCCTCGGCCCAGATCCGCCCCGCGTGGCGACGCAAGATTCGCATCACCGTTGCAAGACCAATACCCGTCCCCTCGAACTCGTTGATCGTGTGCAGGCGTTGAAAGACTCCGAATAGTTTGCCTGCGAACGTCATGTCGAACCCTGCGCCGTTGTCTTTGACACAATAGATGGTCTTGCCATCCTCGATCGTCGAGCTGAATTCGATGTGGGCCGGCGAATGATTGCGCGTGAATTTCCAAGCGTTACCCAGCAAGTTCTCGAGCACGACACCCAGCAGCCGGCTGTCGCCGGTAGTGATCATGCCTTTGGCGATCAAGAACTCGGCGTTGCGTTCGGGCTGCGAAGACTTGAGGCGTTCTGCAACGATACGGCCCAGAGCGCTCAGATCGACTCGCTCGCGTCGCAGCTCCCCGCGGTTGATCTGCGCCAGGGAGAGCAAACTTTCGATCAATTGCGCCATGTGTTGCGCAGATTCACGCACGCGTTTCAGGTAGCGTAGCCCTTCAGCGTCCAACTTCGACGAGTAATCCTCGAGCAAGGCCAGACTGAAGCCATCGATCCCGCGCAACGGCGCGCGCAAGTCGTGAGCGACGGAGTAGCTGAATGCTTCGAGTTCGCGATTGGCCGCCTGCATCGCGTCCCGCGAGCGCGCGATCGTCTCCTCGGCGCGTTTACGCTCCGAGATGTCACGCGCAACTTTGGAAGCACCGATCACCTGACCCCGTGAATCGAGGATCGGAGAGATGGTGACGGATACATCGATGTCGCGCCCGTCCTTGTGACGGCGAACGGCTTCGAATGAGGTTACCTGTTCGCCAACCTTGAGCTTTTCGATGATTTCGAGCTCTGCCCCTTCGGTGCCTGGCGGAAAGAGCAACGAGACGGGCTTTCCGAGCATTTCCTGAGCACTGTAGCCAAACACTCGCTCAGCCCCTCTGTTCCAGCTGCGCACCGTCGCGGTCAAGTCCTCGCCGATGATGGCATCGTTGGACGAGTCGACGATCGCCGCCAGTTGTGAGCGGAGCTCGTCTGCGCGCTTGCGCTCCGTCACGTCGCGGATCGTACTGGATGCCAATAGGCCGTCCTCGGTCTCGAGCGGACTCAGGCTGATCTCGACGGGAAATTCAGTCCCGTTACGTCGGCGCCCCCACAACTCGAGACCCGAGCCCATGGCACGCGTCCGGGGATCGGCAAAATAGCGCGAGCGATACTCTGGGTGCACCCCGCGAAAGCGGTCGGGCACCAGGATCTCGACAGGCTGCCCGATGAGATCCCTACGCGGATAGTCGAACAAGCGCTCCGTTTGACTGTTGACCAAGACAATCTTTCCGTGCTGGTCCACGATCACCATCGCATCGGGCGCGGATTCGAGCAAAGCACGGAATTTCCCTTCCGCCTTGCGGCGCCCACTGATGTCGCGGATCGCACTCGAAACCACGACACCCTCGTCCGTCTTGAGTGGGCTCAAGCTGATCTCGATCGGAAACTCTGCGCCGTCCTTGCGCAACCCATAGAGTTCGAGCTGTGAACCCATAGCGCGCACTCTTGGATCGGCAAAAAACTCTGTGCGATGCCCGGGATGCTGCTTGCGAAAGCGCTCCGGCATCAGCATCTCGACCCACTGCCCCACGAGCTCGTCACGCTGGTAGCCAAAGAGCCGTTCAGTTTGCGCATTGACCAACAAGATGCGGCCATCCGAGTCGACGATCACCATCGCGTCAGGGGCTGATTCGAGCAGCGCCCGGAAGCGCTCCTCAGCTTTTCTGCGTTGGGTCGCATCGCGAATTGCTGCGGAAACCAGAGAGCCGTCTTCGGTTTCGAGCGGGCTCAGACTGATCTCGATCGGAAACTCGGTACCGTTTTTGCGCAGACCCTGAAGCTCGAGCCCGGAACCCATCGAACGCACCTTGGGTGCCGCGAAGAACTCTGCTCGATGGCGTGGGTGCTTGGCTCGAAAGCGTTCGGGGATCAGTGTTTCCACCAGTTGCCCCAGCAACTCCTGCCTTGGAAAGCCGAACAGCTTCTCGGTCTGCGCGTTGACCAAAACTATCTTTCCGTAGCGGTCGACGACCACCACGGCATCCGGCGCGGCCTCCAGGAACCCGCGAAACTTGGCTTCGGCTTTTCTACTGTGTGTGACGTCGCGAATGGTGGCCGTCACCAGTGTCCCCTGCGGCGTCTCGACGGGGCCCAGACTGATCTCCGCGGGAAACTCGGTGCCGTCCTTGCGCAGCCCTTGCAGTTCGACGCCCGCTCCCATGGGTCGCAGCTTGGGCTGTTCGAAGTAGCGCTTGCGGTGCGTTGGATGTTGAGCCCGATAGCGCTCGGGAACGAGAAGTTCGATCGGTTGATTGAGAAGCTCGGCTCGCGTGTAGCCAAACAAGCGCTCGGTTTGACCGTTGATCAGCAGAATGCGTCCATCGTGCCCGACGATGACCATGGCGTCCGGAGCCGCCTCCAGAAATGCGGGTAAGTTGGCCGTGATGGCTTGCTGTCCCTGAGACAACTGTTCGCCAGACAACCCTCCGTCGACATCCAACTTCTTGTCCGCCATCCACGCCCCCCACCGCGTTCGAAGAAAGCCTGCAGCGCCGACCCTGCCCCTAAACCCAAGCCCAACCGCATCTGAGCAGTAGCGCAGGCTGCTGCTGGACACCAGCCGAATCTGCGGCTCTTTGCGCCTCGCATTCACCACGGGCTGCAAAAAGCTCCGAAACTCAGCCACGGAAACGCAGCGCCGACTTGCACACATGGGCGACGCTGGGTTACCAGCGCGGAATGTCCCGCGAGCAGACTTTGGCGATCCTCGAGCAGTACTACGCCGCCTTCAACGCCGAAGAAGATGAACAGCTCTTGACCCTGCTGAGCGATCGCGTGGCCCACGAGATCAATCAAGGGGGACGCGAAATAGGCAAGCAGCGCTTCCGTGCATTCTTGGCACGCATGCGCGGCTGTTACCGGGAGCAGGTCAGCAATCTGGTCTACTGTTTCTCGGAGGACGGGGCTCGCGCTGGTGTGGAGTACGTCGTGACCGGCACTTACCTGCATACCGACCAAGGGCTGCCCGAAGCCCATGGTCAGACGTACGAGGTGGCCGGTGGCGCTTTCTTCGAGATCGAAGGCGGCCTGATCACGCGCGTGACCAACTACTACAATCTCGAAGCTTGGTTGCGTCAGATCCGCTGACTAGCGGCGCGTAGCGTCTTGGCCGCAGCTACCATGTTGCGAAGCGCGTCGGTAACCTCCGGCCATCCACGTGTCTTGAGACCGCAGTCAGGGTTTACCCATAGCCGCTCGACCGGGATGCGCTCGGCCGCTCGCTGCATCAAGCTCACCACTTGCTCCTCACTCGGTACGTTCGGGGAATGGATGTCGTAAACGCCAGGCCCGATCGCGTTCGGATACTTGAATTCATCGAAAGCCGAGAGCAGCTCCATGTTCGAGCGAGACGTCTCAATCGTGATCACGTCCGCGTCCATGGCAGCGATTGCGGCGATGATGTCGTTGAACTCCGAGTAGCACATGTGCGTGTGAATCTGAGTTTCGTCGCGCACGGCACCCACGGTGATGCGAAACGCCTCCACCGCCCAATCCAAGTAGTGCTGCCAGTCGCGTTTACGCAGCGGTAACCCTTCGCGCAACGCCGCTTCGTCGATTTGAATCACGCGCACGCCTGCACGCTCCAAGTCGAGGACCTCTTGACGGATCGCGAGTGCCAACTGCCGACAACTCGCGGCACGCGGTTGGTCATCACGCACGAACGACCAATTGAGGATCGTGACCGGCCCGGTCAACATGCCCTTCATCGGCTTGACCGTCAGTGACTGCGCATACTTCGTCCACTCGACGGTCATCGGTTGCGGGCGGCTCACGTCGCCGTAGAGGATCGGCGGCTTCACGCAGCGCGAGCCGTACGACTGGACCCACCCGAACTCGCTGAAGGCAAAGCCCTGCAGCTGCTCGCCGAAGTATTCGACCATATCGTTGCGCTCGGCCTCACCGTGAACCAGCACGTCGAGACCCAGCGCCTCTTGCTCGCGGACGGCGCGTGCAATCTCCTCCTGCATGGCGCGTACGTAAACCTCACGCGCGATGCGTCCGGCGCGCATTTGGCTGCGCACTCGTCGGATCTCCTGCGTTTGCGGGAAAGAACCGATCGTCGTCGTGGGAAACAAGGGCAGCGGCAGATGCTTGGCTTGCTTCTGCGCGCGCAAGGCGAAGTCGCTTGGACGCTGCCCCAACTTGGCGTCGATGCGCCCCACCGCAGCTTGCACCTCTGGATCGTGAACCCGGCGCGACGTGCGCCGACTCTCGATCGCCGCGCGATTGGCGGCAAGTTGATCCGCGACGCGCCCGCGTCCGTGGTTCAAGGCCAAGGCTAGCGTGTCCACCTCGTCGAGCTTCTGCACCGCGAACGCGAGCCAAGAACGGACCTCGGAGTCCAAGCGCTGCTCGCTCTCCACGTCCACCGGCACGTGCAGCAGTGAACACGAGGGCGCTAGCCACAGCCGATCCCCGAGGACATCCGCAATCGGTGTCAACCAATCGAGCAGCGCATTCAAGTCGCTGCGCCACACGTTTCGTCCGCTCACGACGCCCAGCGATAAGACCGCGTCGCGCGGCAACAGTTTGACGATCGCGGATACTTCGTCGCGGCCTTTGCTGACGTCGACATGCAGCCCATCCACTGGCAGTCGACATACGAGCTCCAGGTTGTCACCCAAAGGCCCGAAATAAGTTGCGAGCAACTTCTTGGGCCCGTGCTCGCGCAGCCGCTCGTAACTCGAGCGCAGTGCGGCTTGCCACTCGGGCGGTAGATCCAGAACCGCGAGCGGCTCGTCGAGCTGCACCCATGCCACGCCAGCAAGGCTCAACGCGTCCAGCAAGGCGGCGTATTGGATCAGCAACGCGTCGAGCAGCGTCAGTCGGTCGCAATCGTGCGGCGCTTTGCCGAGCCAAAGGTACGTGAGCGGTCCGAGGATTACAGGCTTCGGTTCGACGCCGCTCTCTCGTGCTTCATCGAGCTGCGCGAGCAAGCGCGACGCATCCAGCGTAAAGCGCGTATTGGCGTCGAACTCGGGCACGAGGTAGTGGTAGTTGGTATCGAACCACTTGGTCATTTCGCTGGCGTGAACGCCGCAGGCATGGGCCTCGGACTGCGAGCGGCCGCGGGCAACGCGGAAATATTGGTCCAAGGGGCTGGCGTCACCGTGCTTGGCGCGCTGCGGCACGTTGCCGAGCATGAAACTCAGATCGAGCACGTGGTCATAGAGCGAAAAATCCCCGACTGGCACCAAGTCCAGTCGCGCCTGTCGCGACCAGTTCTGGCGACGCAGCTCGCGGGCGGCGGCCTCCAATTCGTCGCGCGAAATCGCGCCAGACCAATACCTCTCTAGCGCAGCCTTCAACTCACGCTGCTTGCCGATGCGAGGAAACCCTAGATTGTGCGTACGAACCATGTGCGACTCCCAGTGGCTGATCGAAAATGCTGATTCAACCTAGGGGATTCAATTCATGAGCGCTAATGGTACTATTTCATCTAATCATGAGCTAGGCTCATACTCGAGGTCAGCCGAACGATGTCGATTCTAGAACGCGCGCATCTGCAAATCCTCCGCGAGGTAGCGAACAAAGGCTCTCTGACCGCCGCCGCCAAGAGTCTGGGGCTGACGCAATCGGCGCTGAGCCATAGCGTGAAGAAGCTGGAGCAGAGTGTCGATCTGGCGATCTGGACGCGCGAAGGTCGCAGTTTGCGCCTGACGCAAGGTGGACAATACCTGCTCTCACTCGCCAATCGTCTGTTGCCGCAGCTCGAACAGGCCGAGCAAGTGCTCGAGCAGTTTGCCGCAGGTGAACGCGGCACGCTGCGCATCGGGATGGAGTGTCACCCCTGCTATGAGTGGTTGCTGCGCGTGGTGGCGCCGTATCTCGCCGCTTGGCCAAGCGTCGACTTGGACGTCAAACAGAAGTTCCAATTCGGCGGCATCGGCGCACTCTTTGCCTACGAGATCGACATGCTCGTTACGCCCGATCCCCTGCGCCGCAAAGGTCTGCACTTCGAGCCAGTCTTCGACTACGAGCAAGTTCTGGTCGTGGGTAAACAGCATCATTTGGCGGCGGAACGTTTCGTGCTCCCGAAACAACTGGAAGAAGAGACGCTCATCACTTACCCGGTCGAGATCGAGCGTCTAGACGTTTACACCCAGTTCTTATTGCCGGCCAATGTTCACCCCAAGCGCCACAAGGTGATCGAAACGACAGACATCATGTTGCAAATGGTCGAAAGTGGGCGCGGCGTCGCGGCGCTACCGGGCTGGCTCGTGAGCGAATACGCGCAGCGCCTGGCCATCGTCCCTCTGCGGCTCGGTCGTCACGGTGTCTCAAAACAGATTTTCCTCGGTGTGCGCCAAGCCGACGTCGACATCGATTACGTCGCGGCGTTCGTCAAACTCGCGGCAACGGTGCAACAGCCCAAACCCCGAAGCTACAAGCGGGCTCCACGCAAGTGACAAACCGCTTGCAAAGACCGACGCTTTCCCCGGGAATGCCGAACGATGAACCGACGGATCTGGATCGCGCTGGTGGGTATCGCGTACGCGGGCTGTTCGGAGAAGTCCGAATCGGCTGACGCCACGGGTCAGCCCACTGCAACCCACGGCGACACCACGAGCGTTGCGCCATCACCAAGCGACACAGCCGCGCCCGCGGGCGAACCGCATGTAACGAGTTTTGCCAACGTCGATACGGACGGGACGATTCAGGGTGTCGGAGTGAACATTCCAGTGTCGTTCTTCGAGAACCCACCCACCGACGATCCTGCGTTCCAAAGTTCAGAGGGCGTAGAGATGCCCGCCAGCGTGCACGACACAACGTTCATCCAGCTGCTACGCATCAACTGGCTCGCTTCGGGACACGGTCCCGCGCCCTACGACGAACCGCACTTCGATCTGCATTTCTATCGCGGTACGAAGGCCGAAGTGACGGCCATCAG
>DATAHU010000150.1:0-39526 GCA_036263015.1 Polyangiaceae bacterium
CACGAATTATCCTGGAACGACATCTGCCGGCACGCTGACGAACTCGAGCTGGGGACAGTTGGTGGTCGATGGTTCGACGGTGGCATCGGGCGAGGCCGTGCTGCTCAAGGATCAAACGACGACGACGCAGAACGGTATCTACACGTTGACGACCGTGCCCAACGGCGGCACCCAAGTTCAACCGAGCGTGAAGTACGCTTCGACCGCGAACATCTCGGGGTCGACGGTTGCAGGCGTTTTCACCGTGGGCACCACTGGCACGTTGGCTCTCGACGGCACCAACTTGGCCTTGGGCGATACGGTACTGCTCAAGAATCAGACCACCACGACGCAAAACGGCATCTACACCGTGACCGTTGCCGGCGCTACGGGCGTCAAATGCGTGCTCACGCGACGTATCGACGTTCCTGCGATTGTTGGCGGAGCACACGTCCCAGTTACGAACGGAACCGCGAATGCCGGCAAGGCCTTCTACGTCTCGACCCCGTCGACCGTTGGCGCGGCGATCACTTACGACACTACGTCTATATCGTTTACTCAGAGCACCAAGTGGGTGCTGACACGGCGTACGGATAGCCCTGCTATCGTCGGTGGAGCGCACGTCCCAGTCAGCAACGGAACCGCGAATGCGGGCAAGGCCTTCTACGTCTCGACGCCCTCGACGGTCGGTGCGGCGATCACCTACGACTCGACGAGCCTCGCGTTCAGCGCAAGCCAGAAGTGGGTGCTCACGCGCCGGTCCGACAGTCCGGCCCTGGCCGCTGGCTCGATGGTGACTGCGACCACGGGCTCGACGAACAGCGGTAAGACGTTCTCCGTGACGACGCCTGCCTCGGGAGCGATCACCTACGACAGTACCAATATTTCGTTCTCTCAGGCCGCCAAGTGGGTGCTCACGCGCCGCTCGGACAGCCCTGCTTTGGCAGGCGGTTCTCAAGTACCCGTCACCGCCGGCTCCGCCAACACCGGCAAGACTTTCTACGTCTCGACCCCTTCGACGATTGGTGCGGCGATCACCTACGATTCGACGAGCATCTCGTTCACGCAGAGCACATTCTGGGTGCTCACGCGCCGCACAGACACGCCGGCTTTGGCACCCAATTTCGAAGTCTCGATCACTGCCGGCAGTACGAACACCGGCAAGACCTACTACGTATCGACCCCCTCGTCGGGTTCGATCACCTACGACACGACGAGCATCGGGTTCACTCCGAGCTCCAAGTTCGTATTGACCCGCCGTTCCGATAGCCCTGCGCTGGCTGGTGGCTATCAAGTGCCCGTCACATCGGGCAGCACGAACAACGGCAAGACGTTTTACGTGACGACCCCGGCTTCCGGAGCGATCACCTACGACAGCACCGCGATTGCATTTGGGCAGAGCTCACAGTGGTCTCTCGTGCGCCGCTCGCCAGACAACGACGATCAGGGTGATATCGTCGTGGGTCAACAGGTGAGCATCAGCTCGGGCAGCACGAACGGCGGCAAGACGTTCTACGTATCGACCCCTGCCTCGGGTACGATCACATTGAACGTGATGGGCATCGCTTACGCCCAATCCACGGCATGGAAGCTGACTCGCAGCACGCTTGCCGACTCGGCGCCCACCGAGGTCTTCCCTGGGCTCCAAGTCTCGGTCAGCGCTGGCTCGACGAACTCGGGCAAGACCTTCTTCATTTCCGACCCGACCACGGCGATCACGTTGAACACGACGCCGATCAGCTTTACCCAGGTCTCGAGTTGGGTGCTCACGCGCACGACCGATGCCGATACCGACGGCGATCTCAAGCCAGGCACGGAGGTCGCGGTCGCCAACGGTAGCACCAACGGTGACAAGGTCTTCTACGTCTCGACGCCGTCGAGCGGCAACATCACGATCAACACCACGGGTATGGCGTTCACCGAGAGCGGCATGCCGTCGATGATGGTGCCCGCGATGTCGCCCGACGGAAAGAAGGTCGTCTACGTCAACGGCGATTCGGACCTCGCCGGTGCGCCGGGTGTGACGGGCTGGCGCCGCGGCCTCACCGTCTTCGACTTCAACTGGTCGACCGCGACGTCGACCTTCACCGTTGGCAACAAGAAGCGTCTGATCAACAACTATGACAGTGCGACCGCGGGGACGATCGTCAAATGGCCGTTCTTCGAGAACGACAGTCATAGCGTGCTCTACGTCGAAAGTTCGACCGACGAATTCTGCTCCTCGTCCGACACGAGCACGAGTCCGACGACCGATCAGTTGCGGGCCTGCTATCAAGGATCGTTCGCGTCGTCGATTGGTGCGCGCGGTAACATGACGCCAACCGCGCGCGGCTACAAGCCGGGCAAGATCTACTCGATCGATGCCACTGCCACGACTCCTTCGACCACGCGCGTCGAGCTAGCCAAGCTCAACGATGCCGACGACGACGGTGGCACGGATGACTCACTGTACGCCGACCACTCCTATCAACCGACGGTCTTGCCGTTCTCGAGTGGTGGTTTTCGCTGGGTGATCTTTACGAGTCCTCGCGCGTACGGCAACCAGATCAATCCCAAGTCGTATGCGAGTACGACTTACGGCACGGCCACCAACTTTACGTGCGCCGCGCCGAATCTCTGGGTCTCGGCACTCAAGGACAGCGCTGCCGACGGCACGGACCGCAGCAATCCCGCGTTCTTCCTGCCCGGTCAGAAGGTGGCGAAACCGACGGCGAGCAACGACTACATCAACGAGCGCGGCTACCTCGTGCGCTCGCCGTGCAAAGACGATGGCGACTCGTGCTCGACCGATGACGAGTGCTGTGGTTATGACTCCAACCCGGTCTCAGCCGCTTGTCGCGCCCCGGCGGGCTGGACACCGGCGTCGGGTCCCCCCGCCAAGACTTGCGAAGCGCTCGGCGGCACCTGCCACAACGCCACCGAAAGCTGCACGGTCGCGTCCGACTGTTGCAACGGCGCGTCCTGCATCAACTTCGCGTGCGCCGAGCCTGGCAACTTCGACAACGCGACGTTCACCCGCGAGTACGTTGCGGAGTGCCCGACGGGTTACCACCCCGATTGGCAGCTCCTGCAGTACCACCTGACGACCGATGGTGACAGCTACTTGCAGTTCCAAGCCCAGACTAGTCAGGATCTCGGGACGCTCGACGCGGCAGCCATGGTCGATCTGGGAACGTCGACGAGCACCGTCGTCAGTCCCGCGGATCCGGAGGCCATCGACGTGGGCGCGAAGCTCACGGCTGCAGGGCTCTCACGCCACTTGGCGAATCTACGGGTGATCGTCAACTTCTTCGCATCGACGGACAAGAAGTACGCACCCATCTTGCGTGACTGGGAGATGCGCTACACGTGCGCGCCGGCCGAGTGACGCGGCCTAAGCGCTTCCCGGTTCACGATTCTTGGCGCGCTCGACCAACGTCGCGAGTTCATCCCAGGTGACGCCGAGGCGCGCCGCGGTTTGGCGCGCAAACGACGTCCGTGCGACACCCTCTTCGAAGGTGAACGTCGGGTGTTCCTGCGCGTCGAGCTTGGCCCTCAAGAACAGCAGTTGCTCGGGTTCACCTCCCTCACGCAGACGCGACGCGAATTGCAGAAAGTGGGTGGTGAGCCAAATCTGGGGATGAAGCTGACCCAAGAGCTCGACCACGAGACGGAAGATCTCTTCGCCCTCACTCGGATTGGTGCCGGAGCAAAGCTCATCGAAAACCACCATGTCGCCGACGTTGATCTGTTCGAACAGGCGCCGAATCCTGACGAGCTCCATGCCTAGACGTCCCTCTTCCTGATCCGCCCTGATGTCGTCCAGGAGCGAAACGAACAGACCAGGGCGCACGACGAGCCGTGCGCGCTCCGCAGGGACGGGGAAGCCGCCCTGCGCCAACAATTGCGAGAGCGCGACCGATTGCAGCAAACGCGTCTTGCCGCCGGAGTTGGGGCCCGTGACCACGACGATCGCGTCGGCGCGAGCCTCGATGTCGCAGCTTTGGACCTGAACCCCTTCCGCGACCAGGAACGGATTGTAAAGCCCGGAAAACGCCGTAGTGGGCGAACTCTCGCTGGCCCATTCGGGAAGCGAAGCCTTCAAGCGTGCCCCTTCGGCGGCGTCCATGAAACCGAGCATCGCCAGATACACTTCCATGTCCCCGAGCAGTTGGAACAAGGCGCTGAGCTCGGGGCGGATCCCCTCGAACGTCTGTTCCAACAAACGCGTCAGGATCTCATGCTGGCTGAAGCGATAACCTTTGAGGAACATCTCGAAGCGGGCCCACCAACGTCCGAGCCAATTCGAGTAGAATCGATTGCCGACGTTTTCTCGATGCCCGAGCAAGTCGAAAGCGCGAACGGTCCCGTCGGAACCCAGTCTGACGCGCAAGTCGACCGTGGCAAGGTGTTGCTCGTAGCTCAATAGTTCGCTCAAGTGCTCGAAGGCGTCGCTCTCGACCACGCGTTTACCTGTTCCGCGAATTCGCGAAAGCGCCGATTGAGCTCCGTTGTGCGAGGTCGCCATCTGAACGAAGACGCGGTGGATGCAACGCAGAATATCGAGCCGGCGTAGATTCTGGTCGGCGCGCGTGGCGTAGTCCCCCGCGCTCAGCATGCCCCGCAGCTCGTGCAGACTCTGGTACAGCGTTTCGAATTGATCGCGCTGAGCCCGATCGCTACCCAGTTCGCTCAGAATTGCTTGTCTGAACTCGACGGCATCGAGCCTGACTGGCGGCATCGAAAGCACGCGCGTCAGGTAGGGCTTGCAAGGGACGTAGGTCGTGGCCCCGATGCGAATCGGTAAGCAACGCTGCACGAACTGTTCGAGGAACAGATCGCGAGCAAACGATTCCGGCTTGAAGTTACTCGGTCCGAGAGTGGCGTTCTCGAGCACACGCTCGAAAGCGCCAGCCGTATCCCCCGAGGCAAACGCGAACACCAACGCACGCTCGATCAGCGGCCGAGCGACGCGCAGCGTTGCCTCGGGATACAGCAGATCGAGGCCGTGGTTCATGGGCATCAACCCCGCGGCACGAAACCGACGGCTTGGTAAACGCGATCCAAAGTCGTGCGTGCGCGAGCCCGCGCTTTGGCCGCGCCAATCGCGAGCAGCCTGCCAAGTTCGGCGCGGTCTCCCAAGAGCCGATCGGACTCATCGCGAATCTTCGAAACGTGGCCAACGACGATGTCGGCAGTGTCCACCTTCAAATGTCCGTACATCTTGCCCAGGTAGCGCTGGGCGATCGCGGCCGGATCTTCACCCAGCATCGCCCCCTGGATGTCGAGTAGGTTCTTGATCCCGGGCTTGTCAGCTCCATAAGTGATCTCGGAGCCCGAGTCGGTTACGGCCGACTTGATCTTGGTCTGAATCTGCTTGTTCGTATCGGTCAGGAAGATGGTCGCTTTGGGATCGGGATCGCTCTTGCTCATCTTCTTGGTTGGATCTTGCAGACTCATGATGCGTGCGCCGACCTTCGGAATGAAGGGTTCGGGAATGGTGAACAGCGCACTGCCATAGCTATGGTTCATTCGGAGCGCGAGATCGCGCGTCAGCTCCACGTGTTGCTTTTGATCCTCACCCACGGGCACGAGCTGGGTTTGATACAGCAAGATGTCGGCCGCCATCAGCGTCGGGTAGGCGAACAACCCCGTGGGAATGTGTGCGCCTTCCTTCTGAGACTTGTCCTTGAATTGCGTCATCCGATTGAGCTCGCCCATCGTGCTGTTACACAGCAGGATCCAACCGAGCTCGACGTGTTCGGGAACGTGCGATTGCACGAACAGAGTGCAGGATTCGGGATCGAGCCCCGCGGCGATGAACGTCGCCATCGCGCGCAGTGTGTTCTCGTGCAGCGCCTTGGGATCTTGGCGCACGGTGATGGCGTGTTGGTCCACCGCGAAGAAGATGCTGTCGTAGTCGCGCTGCAGTGACGTCCAATTGCGCACCGCGCCGATCAGATTTCCGAGCGTCATCGGGTTGGTGGGTTGAACCGCCGAGAGCATCGTCTTCTTGGGTGATTCCGACGCGGTCGCGGGCGAATTGGCATCTCGAGTATTCACGGCCGGCCTCCAGTTGCGCCCGGTTTGCGTTTGCGAGCATTGGTCAAAATCGGAAATAAGTGAACCATGCCGAAGACCAAGATCTGGGCAAAGTCCGCCCCCCACTTGGGGCGGCGCGGAAACAGCCTCATGAACATCAGCCCCTGCACGAAGTGAAGCGTGAAGAGCATCGGCGCGGCCAGCGCAACCAGGGCGTCGAAGGCATCACGATCCGGCGTAAGCCAAGCCCATGCGGCCCAGAGCCAGTAGCCAAGCAGCACGGCCTTGAGACCCAGCACGATCCGAGCTTGGATTGGAGCGGGCTCAGCGGGAGAGGCGTTTGGGGTGTTCACTCGACGGGATCGGAAGCGCAGGGACGTCTGCTGGCTCGTCCCGCTCTTAAAGCAGCGACGTCCGGCGCGCTACACGAATCGACCCCAGAGCCCAGGCAAACCCCTCACTCAGGGGCTTGCCCGAACGCGTCACCCGGAACGCGGCATCAAGCTCGGGGAACCAGGCCAGACCCCGGGAACCGGGGGGCTACTGGGGCGGCCGAGCAGGTAGCCCTGCACGAAGTCCGTTCCGAGGGCCACGCTCACGTCGAGCTCCTCTTGAGTCTCCACGCCCTCCGCGACGACTTTCGCGCCGAGTTCGTGGCAGGTGTCGATGATGTGCCGCACGTGAACCTGACGCTCCAAGTCCAAGTGCAGATCACGCACTAGCGACATGTCGAGTTTGACCATGTCCGGTTGCAACGACAGCACGCGGTGGAAGTCCGAGTGTCCCGCGCCGAAGTCATCGACGACGATCTTCGCGTCGCAGCGCGCCCGCAGCTCCGACAGCACGCTCATGCACACATCGAAGTATTCGAACGCAGCCGCTTCCGTGACCTCGATGAAGACATCGCTGTCGTGCATGAACAAGGGATCGGTGGGCTGCACCAACCAGCGCTGACTTACTTCTTGCGGGTGAACATTGATGAAGACGCGTTTGCGCGCACATTGCTCGAACAACACGTTGCGCACCACGCGACCGAGCCGACCGCACGCCTCCTCACGCTCGGCTTGCTCGAACAGCGCGATCGGTGAGTGAAAGCGCGGCAGTTTGCAGCGCGCGAGTGCTTCGTGGGCGAAGGTTTGACCCGTCTTCACGTCGACGATCGGCTGGAACACGACGTCAACATCGGTTTCGCGAACCACTCGAACGCTGTTCGATTCGGCGGCAATGAGTCCGGTCGTCGTCCACCGCATGCTGTTTCGAGCACCACTCATACGAACTCTCATTGTGAGGCTCGCGAGCTCTCGCTGCGAGTAGATTCGCTAGAATTCCGTGGATCTTGCATGCCCCTACGATGTGGGCGTCTGGTAGGAAATTGCGAACTTCAACTACACTCATTGACGCTCATATTGATCACCTGGAACAACGATCTTTCAAAGTTGAAACACTCTGTTTCCAGCGTTGCATCGGATTGGTGAAAAACCGCGACATAAGTCGTCGGCGCAATGACGATCGCGAGCGACGTTCGATGCGCGTCGTGTCGTGTGTGTGGTTACGCGGCGAGCACTACCGATCTGCCCAAGCTTGGGTGACGACGCGCCGTCACCATTTTGCCCCGGCTGACATCGGTCAACGAGATGTTGCACTGCGATACAGCCGGTTTCGCGCGACCCGAGTTGGCCTGTCGGGTGAACTCGGCGCATGTGCGACAAGCAGACTGCTCCGAGCCCCGCCGCGGCAAGCCGACGGAAGGCCCCGCAGCGCTGAACTTGCTTCCAGGAGCAGCTTTCGAGCTTTCGAAGCTGCTCCCAAAAGCCGCGCTCAGGCTACGGAGATTCCGATCGACGCGTCGGCGCCAGCCAGCTTCACGACACTCTGGTGAGCGCCTGCCGCCGGCGCGCCAAAGCGCAGATCGAGGGCTAGCGTCTGTTCCTGGACGTAGCTCGAGTGTTCACCTATCGCCTGACGGTGTTCGTCGGCGATCTCGACGCTCAAATGGATTTGATCCGAGACGTTGAGCCCGGCGTCCTTGCGCGCTTGCTGCACGCCACGCACGAGATCTCTCGCGAGCCCTTCGCGCTCGAGTTCCGGCGTCACGTTGGTGTCCAGAACGACGACCGCGTCGTTGCTCGACAGCGCCATGCTCGTGACTCCCGGCTTGCTCTTGAGCAGCATGTTGAACTCACCCGCCTCGAGTCGGAATGGGCCAACCTGGGCAGCGCCATCGGGGAGCAACTTGAACTCACCGGCTTTGGCGTGAGCCATCGCCGCCTTCATGTCTTGCCCGAGCTTCTTGCCGACCGCGCGCGAATTGACTTGCAACTCGAAGGTTCCGAAGTCGGCCGCGTTGCTCGCGAGCGCGACGCGCTTCACGTTCACTTCGTCCTTGATCAGATCGAGGTACGGCTGTAGCAGCTCCACGCTGCTGCCTGCGACCGTCAAAGAAGCGAGTGGCAGGCGCGTGCGCAACTTGTGGGCGTCGCGCAGCGCCAAGGTCGCAGAGCACACCTCACGCGCGCGATCCATGGCGGCCACGAGCGCGTCGTCCGTCGGTAACCCCTCCGTGTTCGGCCACGTCGTCAGGTGAACACTTCGTTCCTTCGTCAAGCCGCGGTACACGACCTCACTCAGCAAGGGCAACAAGGGCGCGGCCACTTGCGTGACGAGCAAGAGCACCGAGTACAAAGTGTCGTACGCGTCTTGCTTGTCCTGATCGTGTTCGTGACGCCAGAAGCGGCTACGACTGCGGCGGATGTACCAGTTGTTCATCGCGTCCAGGAAGCCGGAGATGTGCGTGCACGCGCCAGCAACGTCGTAGCCGTCCATGGCCATCGTCACGTTGCTGATCAACTGCCGCGTCTTCGACAAGATGTAGCGATCGAGCAGACTCGTGGAAGTCGTGCGGAAGCGCGCGAGGATGCCGTCGGAGTTCGCGTAGAGCGTGAAGAACGTGTAGGCGTTGTAGACGGGATTGAGCACCAACCGCATCACGTCTTTGATCCCAGCACCCTCGCGGTCGATCTGGAGATCACCACCGCGCAAGATCGCCGACGACACCAAGAACCAACGCAAGGCGTCGGAGCCGTAGGTATCACACATCTCCATCGGGTCGGGATAGTTGCGCAGCTTCTTGCTCAGCTTCTGCGCGTTCTCGTCGAGCACGATGCCGTGGCACATGCAATGCCGGAAGGGCGGCTTGTCGAACAACGCAGTGCCCAGCACCATCAGCGTGTAGAACCAGCCGCGCGTCTGCCCGATGTATTCGACGATGAAATCTGCCGGGAAATGCTGTTCGAACCACTCTTTATTTTCGAACGGGTAGTGCACTTGGGCGAACGGCATCGAACCCGATTCGAACCAGCAATCGAGCACTTCGGGCACGCGCCGCATCATGCTCTTGCCCGTCGGATCATCGGGATTGGGTCGCACCAAATTGTCTATGAAAGGGCGATGTAAATCTGTCGGCCGCACACCGAAGTCGCGCGCTAGCTCATCCAAGCTGCCGTAGACGTCCGTCCGCGGATACTTGGGATCATCGCTGCGCCAGACCGGGATCGGTGCACCCCAGAAGCGATTTCTGGAGATCGACCAATCGCGCGCATTCTCGAGCCACTTGCCGAACTGACCGTCGCGGATGCGTTCCGGGATCCAGGTGATCTGCTGATTCAGCTCCACCATGCGATCCTTGAAATCCGTGACCTTGACGTACCACGAACTCAGAGCGCGATAGATTAACGGTTGGTCCGTGCGCCAACAGTGAGGGTAGTTGTGATCGTACGTGGTGTGCTTGAACAGGATGCCACGCTCTTTGAGCCGCTGGATGATCGGCTTGTTGGCGTCGAGCACGAGCGTGCCTTGCCAATCGGGCACCTCGGCCGTGAAGCGCCCTTTCTCGTCGACCGGGCAGACCAGCGGGATACCGTTCTGATCGCAAACGCGTTGGTCGTCTTCACCGAAACCCGGTGCCAGGTGAACGGTGCCGGTACCCTCTTCGGTATCGACGAAGTCGCCCGCGAGCACGACGAAGCTCTTCGGGTTGCTCCGGAAGTAGTCGAACATGGGCGTGTAAGTGCGCCCTACTAGATCCTTGCCAGTGAGCGAGCCGACCTTCTTGGCGCCCGCCAAGTCCTTCTTGTAGCTCTTGGTGACGGCGGCCTCACCGATCACCAGCAACTCGCCGTTCAAGTCGTAGATCGAGTACTCGATCTCGTCACCCACTGCGAGCGCGAGGTTACTGGGAAGCGTCCACGGGGTCGTCGTCCAGACCAGGATTGAAAGCGGACCCGGATCCCCCGCTCTGGGATCGAGCGCGAAGCGCACCGTGACCGCCGGGTCTTGCCGCGTGCGATACGAGTTGTCCATGCGGATCTCGAAGTTCGACAGCGGCGTCTCGGCGGCCCAAGAGTAGGGCATCACGCGGTAACCTTCGTACACGAGGCCCTTGTCCCAGAGCTGCTTGAAGGCCCACATCACGCTCTCCATGTAGGAGAGGTCCATGGTCTTGTAGTCGTTCTTGAAGTCGACCCAGCGCGCTTGCCGCGTGACGTAAGCCTCCCACTCCAACGTGTAACGCAAGACGCTGGTCTTGCACTGCGCGTTGAAGTGATCGATGCCGTACTGTTCGATCGCTGCGTGGCCCGAGATACCGAGCTGCTTCTCGGCTTCCATCTCAGCCGGTAACCCGTGGCAGTCCCAGCCAAACCGCCTGTCTACGCGCCGACCACGCATGGTTTGATAGCGCGGAACGATGTCCTTCACGTAGCCGGTCAGCAGATGTCCGTAGTGGGGCAGGCCGTTGGCGAACGGGGGTCCGTCGTAGAAGACGTATTCGTTGTGCCCACCCGCTCGCTCCTGAATCGACGACGCGAAGGTGTTGTCTTCGCGCCAATACTGCAGGACGCCCTGCTCGAGGCTCGGAAAATTTGGGGTTGCACTGACTTCGGGATACGGCTTGTTCATGAGAACCTCCCGCAGAGAACGGCGGGGGCGCTCAGCCTAGTCGCGCGAGTGCCGAAATCTATGTGAAAGTAGTCCCCAGCTTCTGGCGTTCCTCTTCTGGCAGATCAGCTGCCGCGTGCAGGGCGTGCTCCAAGAGGTCCTTGGTACCGAAATAGGCCTCGGCGCACGTCGCGTGGACGAATCCCATCGGATTGAAGCGGCCTTCCTGGAAGATCGTGAGCGCAAAACGCAGCGAGCCGCTCGCGATCGCTTCTCGACAATGTCGACAGCGTGCGCGTCCGGTCGGGGCAAGTTCCGTCTTGGTGATGCGGTCCAGGCGATAGTGTTCGCGGCCGAGTTCGGCGACGCGCCGCAGCGCGGGACTCAATGGGTCCGCTTGGAGCTCTGCAGAGCCCAGCTGTTGCTCAATCACCGTGAGCAACGACTTCGAGCGTCGATAGGCCGCGCACGGCAGGTGGAACCAGTAGCTGGTATCGGTTTCGGTGTACGGATTGGGCAAACGCTCGCCGAGTCGCAGTTCGCCCTTGGCGATCTTCTGCGCGCACGCGCGGCAAGTGGCGCGCCCGCTGCTGGCCGGCTCGAGCAACAGCTTTGGTGGTTGCTCCTCGGCGGCTGCTTTTTCCGGGGCGGGGTTTTCGGGCGCCGCGTCTTCTGTTTCGTCAGGAGCCGCGTTTGCCGATTCTGCCGACGTTTGGGCCATTGCCGCTCTCTAGATGTGCCAGGTTAAATGCAGCTGGGGGCGTAGCTGAAAGCCAACTGCCGAGCCATCCAAAGCCTGAATGTTGCTCGTGGTGAGCCCACCGGTCGCTGCGCTTCCAACTGCAGCAAGCTGCCCGCTGCGCGTTAACAGGAGCAAGTCGGTGTCCAAACCGAGGCCGATGCTGATCGGCTTGGCCACCTGAATTTCGAGACCCCCAGAGGCTGAGACGACGAAGCCTTGCGTGTTGATGCCGTCCGGCACGCCGCTCTGAAAGGCCCAGCCCGGTCCGAGGCGGCCGTACACGCTGACGATACCCCCCAAGCGTAAACCCAAGTCCGCCCCGACCGTGTGCAGACCGAAATCGGGCATCTTGCTGTACGCGTAGCGGGCGCCCAAGACGAACACCCAGAGTTTCAGCTGCAGCGCGCCGCCCACCGAAGGGCCTTGGCCGCGGACGGGAACCTGCGCTTCCTTGAGCGCGGAATTGACGGGGTCGTTCTTGTCGACTTTCGTCGGATCGAAATCCTGCCGGAACTTGTGTTCACTAAACCCGGTCATGTTGACCCAGGAGTAACCGCCCATCGGCTGCAGTTCGAAGTATCGAGTTCGTTCGGCGTGAGCCGTGGAGCTCCAACCGAACAGCGCACAAAACGCCAGTAAGAAAACGGACAGCCCCGCCAGGTGCTCTTTCCTCATCCCGATGACCTTAGCGCAGCCGTTCCGTACTGGGCACGAACGCGGCCCGAAAAACCCCAGCAAAGTGACGCAGTTCGCTCAACCGCTGTCATCGGAACCGTTCGAAATTGTTTCGGAACTGCACATTCGGCCCGTGGTGCCACCCAACTCGGCCGGGCTGCGTCGAGCTTTCGGGCGCCAGCGCTTGCATCCCCAGGCGGGTCCAAATAGAAGCCCGGGCGTGTACGCGCTCGTCAAGGCCGTGTTGTTTCTCTTGCCCGCGGAGGTCGCACATCATGTGGCGTTCGCGGCGTTGAGGCTCGTCTTTGCGCTGCCGCTGATCGGGAGCTGGCTCAGGCGCGTGCTCGGCACCTCTGACCCGCGCTTGCGCGTGCAGGCGCTCGGTCAAACCTTCGCCAACCCGATTGGTCTTGCCGCGGGCTTCGACAAGGACGCCAAGGGCTACGATGCATTGGCCGGCTTGGGCTTCGGTTTCGTGGAAGTGGGCACGGTGACGGCCGAGGCACAGCCCGGTAACCCCAAGCCCCGCCTGTTTCGCTTGCCCAAGGATCGCGCGTTGATCAACCGCATGGGCTTCAACAATTTGGGTGCCGCCAGCATGAGCCCGCGCTTGTTCGGGCCGCGCCATTGTGTGGTTGGGGTGAACATTGGTAAGACCAAGCGGGTGAGCGAGGAAGACGCCTTGCACGACTACGAGCAGAGCGCGCGCCTGCTCGCGCCACGGGCCGACTACTTGGTCGTGAACGTGAGTTCGCCAAACACTCCCGGGCTTCGCAATCTGCAGGCCGTCGAGAAACTGCGGCCGCTGCTGATCGCAGTGCGTCAGGCTGCCGATAGCGCGCGCGCCGAACCGCGCGTGCCTCTGCTCGTCAAGATCGCGCCTGACTTGTCCGACGCGGACGTCGATCTGGTGGCAGAGCTCGCGGTCGAGCTCGAACTCGACGGCATCGTCGCCACCAACACCACCATTGGTCGCGAAGGGCTGACGACGGATCCCGCTCGGGTCACGGCGCTCGGCGCGGGTGGTCTTTCGGGGCCGCAGCTCGAAGCGCGCTCGCTGGCGGTGCTGAAGCGATTGCGCAAACGCGTGGGTCCCAAGATGACGCTGATCTCCGTCGGCGGAATTGCCAACGCCGATCAGGTTTGGGAACGGCTGGAATGCGGCGCGAATCTCGTCCAGCTCTACACGGCGTTCATCTACGAGGGTCCACTCGTCGTGCACCGCATGACGCAAGAGCTCTTGGCCCGTCTCAATCGCGGCCCAGTGCGTTCGCTTTCGCAGTTGCTCACGCTGCCGAGCTAAGAGCGGGTCGAGATCTGCGCTGAGAGCAGAGCTCGAGATCCGGGCGTTGGCCTAGGCAGACGAACTTGGGGGGAGATCGGCCCCTAGCGTCGTGTGGTTGGATCGAGTACCACTACGGTCTGGCGTGCGCAGCGCATTCAGCATGGCCGGATGGGGACCAGATGAACGAGTTCTCGAGGCGGCCCATGCCGTCGTGCGGCGCCCGCCGCGGTGAAACAGCCGTCAACCACCATCGCCCGTCGGGGTGGGGCCTGGCCGTGGGCGCGCTGCTCGTCGTCGGCTGTGATCCGAAGTCCACAATGGACGCGACCGACGTTACTTCGACCACCGATCCGACGGGCAAACCCCATGCGGCAGCGGCTCCATCCGAGTCAGCGATTACGACGATGGGCACAGCGCAAACCAACGTTGGCGCGACCACGAAACCGAACGAAAGCACTGCCCCCGGCGTCTCTGAGTCCAGCATCGAGGGGACCGACGGCAGCGCGCCTACTGCCGCAATCGACGATGCTTCGAGTTCAGACGAGCCCATGGAGTCCGCGCCAGTCACGCCAGCGACGCCCAATATGGACGGCCTAGGCGGCTTCGGTGGGATGAGCAATCCCGAAACCGGCAATGCCGTCGGGCCCGACGCAGGCGCTCGCGATGGCGGACACAGCGCTAGCTCAAGCGGGTTTACAGCGTGCTCCGGAGCCGTCGAAAATTGGACGAGTAAACCCGTGATCGTCTTCAACGATGACGGCGCGTGGACTTGGCACACCGACGAGCGCGCGGCCGTCGACGTGGCGGGCCACAAACTAGTGCTCAGCTCCGTCGCCAACAGCGTGGATCGCCGAGGCAACATCGAGCTCACGGTTTACGACCTCGACACGGGCAGCAGTGCGCGTGAGGCAGTGGGCAATCTCGACCCGGATGACCAAAACGTGGGTGCGGTGCTGGTAACGTCCGAGGCCGAGTACTTGTCGGTTTGGTCCGGCCACAACCAAAACTGCAACAGCTACTTCAGCCACTATACCGCCGGTGCTTGGTCGATTCAGAGCACGGTCGACTGGACCGATCGAGGCTGCCCCTGGGGTGTCGAGGGCTCTATGCGCTCGTTGAACTTCAACAACCTCTGGCGCATGGCCGCAGAGGGTGAACATACCGTCTACGATTTCGTGCGTGGTAAGGATGGCTCGCCCAATCTGATGGTCTCGATGGACGACGGCACGACTTGGAGCCCCGGCGGCCCTTTGATCTCACCCCCCGGCGTCGGGTTCACCGCCGGGTACTACAAGTATTGGGGCAACGGCGTCGACAGGATCGACTTCACGGGTACCGAAGGTCACCCACGCGACATCGATACCTCGCTCTACCATGGGTATCTCCAAGGCGGGCAGCTGTTCAACTCGCTGGGCGAGGTCATCGATGCGGACATCAGCGACGGCGACCTGCCCACGCTCGACCTGTTCACTCGCGTCTTCGATTCTGGCACCACGCTCGGCGACGCGACACTGACGCACGCCTGGACAGCCGACGTCATGCGCTACGCCGACGGAAGCATTGCCGCGCTCTGGCAGGCGCGCAGCGACACGAATGTGGATTCACCGGACCACCGCTTCGCGTACTCACGCTTCGACGGCAGCGACTGGCACTCGACGAGCTTGGGCAAGACAGGGCCGAAATTGTTGCCGGAAGAGCAAGATTACGTGGGCGGTGCTGCCTTGCATCCCAACGACCCACGGATCGTATTCATTTCGACGACGATCGACCCCAGGGATGGAAGCACAGAGCTTCAGCATCACGAGATCTTCATGGGCACGACTTGCGACGACGGCGCGACGTTCAGTTGGTCCCCGGTCACGCAAGATTCTTCGGTCGATAATCTGCGACCGATGGTCCCTGCGTGGGACGAGCACAACATGGTGCTGCTCTGGTTTCGCGGTGTGTATTCGGCCGCGCAGAGTTATCAAGCCGAGGTCGTCGGCATGATCGTTCGCTAGTGCCTCAGGGCTGCGCGGCTGTTTCCAACCCGGAGCGACGCATCAAGGCGTCCATCGATGGTTCGCGGCCCATGAACGCGCGGTACAGATCCATCGGATCTTGTGTATCGCCCTTTTCGAGCAGCTTGCGCCGGAATTCGTTGCCCACTTGGCGGCTGAACACGCCTTCGCGTTGGAAGCGCGTGAACGCGTCAGCGTCGAGCACTTCTGCCCACTTGTACGAGTAGTAACCCGCGGCATACCCCACGGAGCTCGAGAACAAGTGCGTGAAGCTCGCCAACATCGCGTAGCCGTCGGGGTAGGGGGTGGGCGCGAACGGCTGCATCTTCTTGCGCGCGTAGCTCAGGATGTCGCCGTCGCGTTCGGCGCGGTACTGCACGTGGATCGCCAGGTCGACCGCGGCGAAGCCCAATTGACGCATGGTGGCGCTGGCCGCCCGATAGGTGCGCGCGCGCTGCATCTTGGCGAACAGCTCTTCGGGGATACGCTCACCCGTGACGTAGTGGTGGGCGAAAGTATCGAGGGCGGGCCGTTCCCAGCACCAGTTCTCCATGATCTGAGACGGCAACTCCACGAAATCCCAAGCCACGTTGGTGCCGGCCAGACTGCGCACGTCGACCCGACTCAAGCAATGGTGCAAGAGATGTCCGAACTCGTGGAACATCGTGGTGACTTCGGCGTGGGTCAAGAGCGCCGGGTTGTCCGCGAGCGGCGGCGTCACGTTGGCGCAGATCAGACCCATGTGCGGCGAGAGTTTCTGCCCGCGCACAGTGCCCGAGATGAACGAATTCATCCATGCCCCACCGCGCTTCTGTTCGTGCGGAAACAGATCGGCGTAGAAACTCGCCAAGTGTTCGGAAGACGCATCGAAGATGTCGAAGGCGCGGACGTCACTGCGCCAAGTGGGCAACGTGGTGCTCGGCTCGATACGAATGTCGTAAAGGCGGCGCGCCGTCTCGAACAGGCCGTGCAGCACTTGGTCGATCGGGAAGTAGGGACGCAGCGCTTCCTCGTCGAAATCGTAAAGCGCTTTGCGTTGCTTCTCGGCGTAGTAACCGACGTCCCACGGCTGCATCACGAAATTCGGATCGTCGACCTGTTTGGCAGCGAACAGCGTGAGCGACTTCGTCTCTTTGGCGAAGAACGGCTCTGTCTTGGTTTGCAGTCCGCTGACGAAGCGCTCGGCGGTGGCCGTGTCGTGCGCCATGCGGTCTTCGAGCACGAGGGCTGCGAAGTCCGAGTAGCCGAGCAACTTGGCTTGCTCGTCGCGCAAAGCCAAGATGCGTTGAATCAAAGGGCCGTTGTCTCGTTCACCTGCTGCGGCGCGAGTGTTGTAGGCGCGCCAAATGGTTTCGCGAATCTCGCGATCGTCGAGGTATGTGAGGACTGGGATCAGACTGGGCGCGTGGAGCGTGAAGCGAAACCCCGTTTTGCCTTTTTCGGCAGCGGCTTGTCGTGCAGCTTGCAGGGCCGATGGCGGCAAACCCGACAAGCGCCGCTCGTCCTCGATCATGAGTTCGAACGCCGCGGTTTCGTCCACCACGTTTTGACTGAAGCGCGAGGTCAACTCCGCCAGCTCGCGGCTGATCTGTTGCAGCCGCTCTTTCTGCTTCGGTTCGAGATCGGCGCCGTTACGTCGGAACTCGTCCAGCGTCTTCGTCAAGTAGCGCGCGCGTGACCCGCTCAGCGCTTTGGCCTCAGGCGTCGCGGCGAAAGCCTTGAGCGCCTGCCACAGCCCTTCACGCAATGGAATGCTGGCGTAGAACGCACTGACGTCGGGCCGAACGCGATTGTAAACCTCGCGCAGCTCCCCCGTGCTCGCCACCGACTCGAGATGGCCGACGACGCCCATCGCGAACTCTAGACGTTCCGTGGCGTGATCGAGCACGCCGAGCGTGTTTTCATACGTCCGTTCACCTTTTGCCGTCTCAATGCCGTCGAGATTCGAGGCGGCTTCGGCGAGCAAAGCCCGCACCGCCGGCTCGACGTGCTCCGTCCGTATGCGGTCGAATGGAATGCTGAACTGTAGCTCGAGAAGTGGATTGTCAGACACAGGCGTATTCGGGAGCGATATGGGATGCCAGCCGGCCTTCGGGGAGTCCCCGTGCTGCCGATGGGCGGTCAAAAAAAGTAGTCCACCGAGGCGCCGACGCCAAAGGTAGTTCCAAAGCTGGGAAGTGCGGCGACTCTTACGAGTTCGCCAGTATCTTGGCGCAGGCTCTGGCTCGTGCCAGCCCGCGAATTGAACAAATCACCGCTGTCGGAGATAGGTGTGCTCATGGACAACAGCAGTGACAAGGCCATGCGCTCCGGAATGAAGGCGTAGCGCGTTCCGACGCCGAACGGCAACTCGACAACGACGCCGCTGCGGGACGAGACGAGCAAGGGACTTGGCTCGCCAACAGAAATGGTCGAGGCGGTGAAACGTTGCCAAGCGATGCCCGCGAGCGCGAATGCTTCCCAAGAAGGCATTAGCCTTATCATTGGCTGCAGTTGTGCGACGACGTGGGGTCCTCGAATGGTCGGTGTCGTTTCGTTGTCGCCCGCAACGCCCAAAGCTCCAGGGTCCAGGTGTACCGCGTGGTACTCCATGCCGCCCGAGATCCGAAACCCGAGGTACGGCAACACGACTACCGTCGCGTGCCCCGACCACACGAGTCCTGGCGCATAGCTCACGTTACGCTGTTTGCTCGTTCGCTCAGCGATACCTGCTCCAGCACCGAGCTCCAGCTTTGGGGGTTCGGGTCGATCGCCATCTGGCTTCTCGGCGGCGCGAACGCTGCGCGCCAGCAACCCTTGGACCACCAAGACGAGTGAGGCCGTCAGCAGCACGCCAGGCCGGCTTCCCGGCGTGACCGATTCTATCCGCGTCGCGTTTGGCCTGTTAGCCCCAGGGCTCATCCGCTCTTCTTAGAGCAGAATGCGCGAGCTCGGCAGGGGTAAAAATGGCTCGAAACAGGGCAATCGAGCGCTCGCGAGGCGAAGTTTTGTTCGCGTGAGTCGTTGTTGGACGCCCACGAGCTCGTTCGACGACGTAAGGTAAGTGCCAGGCCCCCCTTTCGTGATTCAGCGAGGCGGCCGTTCCTGTTGGACACCTTCACCGTCCGCAGCAGAACTCATCGATTCGTCCGCAGCTGGCTCGAGCGTGAGCGCCCGAACCACCCCTCCACATGTCCGTACGCCACAAGGTGCTCGTCATCGATACGGGCGATCCGTTGATCAAAATCGCTGAGGCAACTGCTCGCGAGCTCGGACACGCCGTGTTTTGTCACCCCTCGCCAGTGGGCGCGGGCACCGCGCTGGCGCAGCAAGAAGCGGACACCGTGATCCTGTCCTGGGATCTGGCTGCGGCTCAAGACGCCAAACTGATCGCGTTGATCGAGAGTTGGGAGCGCTTCCGACAGCTCAAGACGATTGTGCTGTCGAGCAGCCAAGTGCGTCGCCTAGCGACCTTGTTGCATGGCACAGGTGATCGGATCGTGATGGGCATCGACAACCTCGAGATGCAGCTCGAGGCGGTGCTCGGACAACCGTCGGGCGAGGTGGGCGCGGTCAGCAGCGGCCGCGGCGAGCAAGGCCTGTTCGCAACGCGCTTACGACGGCGATTGAGTGAAGCGAGCCAGGTTTGGGAGAACATTGCCCAGGGTGCTGCGAGCCACCGTGAGATGGATTTCCTGCTGGGCGCGATTCACGGACAAGCCCAACTCTTGCGTTGGGACAAAGTAGCTCGACTGATCGCCGAGACGCGCAACGTGCTCAAAGACTCGATGGGCGAAAGCTTGCGCATCGAACAATACGAAGCCGTCGGTGCGGCCCTGCGCTTTTGCGTCCAGGCCAGCGCTGCGCCGCCCTACGATTCGGACCGCGACGTGGAACCGATGTTGCTTCGCCTGCGTAGAACGCGGCAGCGCTGAGCGCGACGTGCAGGGCTGGGATTGGGGTTCATGGGTCGAGCAGAGCTCGACTCAATTCCCCTAATCCCTGCAAGGTGCGGCGCTCGAAGGGGGAGTCGAGGTGCGCCGTTCGCAACAACTCGGGGAACGCTTGCGCGCCCCCTTGGTCGCAATAAGCGAGATAGTCACGGGCTGCGGCGTCTTGCCCGTACTTTCGCGTGCGGGCTTGGAATTGTAGGTCGCAGGTGATCGAGAGCGCGAAGTCGAGGCCGGAGAAAGGGGCAACGAATAGATGCGGTATCAACAGCAACGCGGCTCCGTCGTGCAATGTCGGCAGATCCGTATACTTGCGCCACGGCATGTGCTCCCGTTCCAAGCGTGCCCACAATTGGCGACGCGCTCGCGGGGTGAGTTGCGGTTCGCGATAGAGTCGCTCTTGGAAGTCGTTCATCAACGCGCCAAGGCTCACCGCGAGCAGACGTCGTTCGAGCTCGCGGCGCAGATTGGCGCTGGCCGCAGTTCCGAAGAAGTGGGTCATGCGCGGCAGACACAGCGAACTCATCTGCGCCGCGAGTTCGCAGGCTTCGGAAGTGGGCCAAATCAGATCGATCAGCTTGGCGTTCCTGCCGCGATAGGCATGAAACGCGTGTCCAAATTCGTGCAGCAGGGCCCAGGCGTCCTTGGTCGTCGTGTCGACGTCGGCGATCACGAACGGCATGCGCAGGTCGGGGAAGATCGCGCATTGGCACTGGCCGGTCTTGCGCGGATGCTCAGCGGAGTAGAACAATCGGCTCTGCTTCATCGCTCGAACAAACTCCTCGAGCTCGGGCGCGGTTTCTGCGAGCACGCGCGCCAGTGTGTCGAGCATCTCGGGCGCGGACACGAGCACGCCGCTTTCCGTGCCTGGCTCGGACGCGAGTTCGTCGGAGACAGAGAATTCACTTACGCCCAAGCGTCGGCGTTTGAGGTCGAAACGTTCGGCACTGACGGGCACGATGAAGTCTCGCACGCCGTCAGTGAAGCAGCGTACGTCGTCCACGTCGTAGCCGATGCGCTCGACTACCAAGTGTCCGAGCGCCACGTAGTTGGCGAAGCCCAACCCGTGTGCCATCTTCGTGCGGCACGCGACGAGTTGGTCCAATATCTCGTCGAGCTCGGGGCCGTGCTCCGCCACGAAGCATTCGCGCAGTTGCCAGGCTTCGCGTCTAGTATCGGAGTTGGGGGAATCGAAGAGTTTGCGTACGTTCAGCGGGTTGTAGCTCTTGCCGGCGATCTCGCCGCCGGGCTGTGCAAGCAGACTCGTGTAACGTGAGACCAGCTGTGCTTCACTGGTGAACAGCTCCTGCGTGTGCGGGTCCCCGCTGCGCGCGGCGACGCATTGCTTCAGTCGGATGAACTGCTCGCCGAAGGTCTCACGGAGCGCTTCCAGTTCTGGGCAGTAGAGGACCGCTCGGGCGAACGTGGCCTCGGCCTGATGAATGCCAGCTGCGTTTTGGTCCCAGAATTCTTGTTCGGTTCGCGCCCGTTCCGCGCTGGAGTCCAAGGAAAAGTAAGTGTTCGCGTAGTTGCGCTGACTGAACAGTGACGAGCGAAGCGCGTCCCATTCGCCGAGCACGCGGATCGCACTGGACGCGCTCTTGGCGCCCTGCAACGCTCGCTCGTGCGCGTCGACTGCCCGCTGGTAGTCCTCGATGTTCAAACGCGCGTAGTGCTCAGTAAACCACCACGGGGCTTCGGTCATGCGCGGCGCTCCGGACCCGAGCGTAGCAGATTGCCGAAGCGGTCCGAGCGTCAGGCTACGGCGGATGGCGCCATCGATGTCCCCGTGGACACCACGATTGAAGGTCCCCGTTTGCCGAGCTGCCTTGTCCAATGAAGGGAGCAGCTCTCAGACTATCGGCCAAATTCCCGGCTAGCGCAGCCGCCGGACCGACAAAACAGTGGGCAATCCCCGATCGGATCCATATCATCAAGGCATGGTGATTTCGGCGCTTTCGCGCCTCTTTGGGCTAGGTCCGCAGCGCTTCGAAGTGTGGATGAGCACTGACGAACGCACGGCGCTCGAGAACGCTTTCGCTTTGCTCGGTGAGCCGTTGAACGTGCTCGAGTGGGGCAGTGGTGGCAGCACGGTTCACTTCGGCAAGCGCTTGACGAGCGGGTCGACTTGGCTCGCCATCGAGCACCAAGCGGGTTGGGCCGAACGCGTGCGCGAAGGGTTGAAGCGTGAACAGGTCGCGGCGCAGATCCGCGTGGAACACGTGCCGCCCTCGTTGCCGTTCGTCGAGGGCGTCGATGACGGTGACGAAGCAACGTTCAAAGACTATGTGCATCGCCCCGACGCCAACGCGACGTACGACGTGGTGCTCGTCGATGGGCGCGCGCGGGTCGCGTGTATGCAATGGGGGTGGCAGCGGCTTTCGCCCAACGGCTTTGCGGCGCTGCACGACGCGCAACGCGCCGAGTACAGCGGGCTGTCGCTAGCGGGTGCACACTTGGTTCGGCTGCGAGACTCACGCAAGCAGCTCGACGGCGGTGACATCGAGCTGCACTTCTATTTCAAGCGCTTGGAGTTGGCTGACGCGCTCGTCGGCACGTTGACCACGCTCGATCCTGCAGTCTCCGTGTTGCGCGCTTAGAACGATCAGAACGAACCAGCCGCCAAATGACGAACGCCCCTTCGTCTTCGACGAAAGGGCGTTCGTTTCGAACCTTACCCAGAGGGTGTTAACTCATTCCTCGGGTTCTTCGGGCATCCCTTGCATGCCAGGCGGCATTCCAGCCATGCCAGGCGGCATGCCCGGCATTCCAGCGTGGGGATCGGCCTCGGCCTTGTCTTTGTCCTTCTTGTCGTCTTTCTTCTCTTGGAACTTGGAGACTTCGGCCGTGGCCCAATCTGCCGTCCAAGAGCTGACGCTGTAAACCTGAGGACCAGTGTTCGCTTGCACCCAGCGCGACGAGCCTTCGCTCGTGCCGCCCACGGTCAGCACGTACTTGCCGGTACCGCCAGTGAGTTCGAGTGTGACGGTCGCGACGGGCTTCTCCAGGCCGACCTCGCTGAGCGGTTTTCCATCAGCGAAGCTCGACGCGTTGAGGCCTTTGTACGCGCGCACCAAGTCGTCGATCTTGCTCGACTTGAAGTCGGCAATCTCTTTCGGCTTGTCCTTCTCTTTCTCGGCGTACTGGCTCGTCCACTTGTCGTCTTTCTTCTCGAAGACGAAATTGCCGTGTTCATTTTGAACAGTCACCTTGGTGACGGCCTTGTCGTCGAACTTGAAGATCGTCTTGTCGCGCCAGCCGTTCGCGTCGCGGTTGTACAGGTACTTGGAGAAGCCCTTCAGCGCGTACACGCCGTCTTTGCCACCCAAACGCACCATCTGGCCGCGTGAACCGTTCTCGCCGAAGTAGGCGTCGAGCACGGTCTCGCCGCCCTTCTTGAACACGGCGTGGATCGCCTTCTCGTCCGAGACGCCGTACTTGTCGTACTCGGCCGTCGAGGTCGAGATCTGCTCGGTGATCTTGAGCTTGTCCAAGTTCTCGAGCAGCGATTTGACGTTGGCCGCACTCGCGGCGTAGGTGACCGGTTGCTTGAGCTCCCAAGCCTCCTCGCTCTTCTTGCTGAGCGAGACGCTCTCGGACTTCGAGACTGCCGCGACGGCTTTGTCGTCGGCAGTGGCCTCTTTGTTGTCCTTTTCCTCTGCGGGGCGCGTCAACTCGATCGAATCGATCGCTTTGCGCGTCTCTTCGTTCACGTTGACCGTCGGCAGTTGAGCGTTCTTGGCCTCGAAGCTGTGGGCTTGCGTGTCGGCCTTTTCCTTCTTGTTCTGCAGGTAGATGCCGCCACCCAACGCCGCGAGCAGCGCCAAAGCAATGTAGAGTTTCTTCGTAGTATCCATCGTGGACTCTCCGTCGATCTTGGGCGCTTCGGTTATGCGAGCTTGAGTTGGCTACGGCGCGTCATGCGTGAACGCCAGCGCCAAACGCCGAAGGCCGCGAACAACAGGGGCAGTGCGAGCGTGAGCATCAGTTCGATGTGCTGCTGCAGCTGCTTCCTGTTCTGCTTGTACTCTTGGTCGATCTTGCGCAGGTCGTCCTGTGAAGCATCCACGGGGATCTTCGTCGGCTTGATGCTCGAGTAGCGCAGATTCGGCTCGCCGATGATCTTGGCGCTGATCGCCAGCAGGTCTTGATCGCCGCTGATCCAGTCCATGGTGTTCTTCACCGCGAGCAGCGTGTTGGTCAGGTAGCGCTGCGCGTAGTGTTGAGCAACCGCGAGCAGCTGCGGGTCACCGCCCACGTTGCCCATCATCTGGAACTGCGCGCCCATGTCGGGGCCGTTGCCGGAGTAAGCGAATGGGTTGGTGATGAACTGACTCGAGGCGATCACGAGCACACGCGATTCCGCCGGGGCGCGCTCGGGCACCGAGATGTCGCTGGCTTCGCCGCCGGCGAAGGCGCTCTTGAGCTTGCCCTCGACCTCGGCCGAGATGATGTGCTGACCGAAGGGTTCCTTCGGCAACCAACCCGTGGGACGCAAGTCCAAGTCGACCGTGGCGTCGGTGAGCTCGCTCGTGTTCTCGGTCGTGCGAGCTAGCACCTGGAACTTCACGTCACCCGGTTGCTTGTCTTTGGCGAGCTCGATGCTCGAGGGGTAGGGGAAACCCAACTCTTGCATGCGGAAGAACGAGGGGAAGCTCGTGTCGAGCAAACGCTTGTCGCCTTCGAAGCGCGGGTCGTCCGCGACGTGGGCGATGGGCGGATGCCGGATCGCCGCGATGCCCGCCTGCGTCATGATCGGCATCTGCAGCTGTGAGCCGAAGTCGAGCAACACGTCGTTCTTCAGGTTGAGGCCGTAACCGGTGAGCAACTTGTCGAGGCCGTGCAGATTCAACTCTGCCTTCATCTTCGAATCGCTCGCCTTGAGGTTCGCGGCCGAAGCGATCACGGCAAGTGACTTGCCGCCCTTCATCAAGAACTGGTCGATGCGACGCAGCTCTTTTTCGGTGTAATCCTTCGCCGGCTGCGTGAGCACGAGCCCATCGAGCTCCGCCTTGATCTCCTCGTCGTCCTTGATCGTCACGTCGACGAACTCGAAGAACGGGAAGTGCTGATTCAAGATGGCTTGAATGCTCGGGCCACCTTGGCCGCGCTTCGGCAGCAAGTTGGTGTCGCTGAGCTTGAGCTCGTCCTTGCCCGTGATCAGACCGATCTTGTGCTTGATGCCGTCGGTCTTGTCGCGCAGTTCGCGGATCTTGTTGCTGATGAAGAACTCGAGGCCGTTGCCCTCGTCGGGCGTGAGCGGCAGCTTGTCCTTCTCGGCGCCGTACTTGAACACGAGTCCCAAGTAACCTTGCGCGATCGCGGCTTGGTCATCACCCGTTTCCGCTTGCGCGGCGAAGGTGAGCGGCTCGAGGCCGGCTTCTTTGGCTTGCTCCTTGAGCTCGTCCGTCTTGGCCTCGATCAAGGTGAACTTGAACTTGCCGTTGCTGGAGCGCTCGTACTCTTTGAGCAGCTGAGTCAGATCGTCGACGTACACGTCGAGCTTGGCCAGACCGCGCGTGACGTACGCATCGACGGTCATCTGGTCCTTCATGCTCTGAACCAAGTTGCCGCTACCCTTGGACAGGGTGTAGCGCTCGTTCTTGGTCCAATCGACGCGCTTGCTCGCGCCCGATGCCAGGAAATTGACGGCCACCGCGATGGCCAACAGCACGACGAGGTACAGACCCGTCGCAGTCGCAACTTTGCGTTGTTTACTTGCCATCTTCAAATCCACTTTCTGCTCTCGAGTTTGCGGAAGGCCGCAATCAGGCACAACACGGCGATGCTAGCGAAGAACACGATGTCCTTAGTATCCACCAAACCACGCATGAACCCAGTCATGCGCGTCTCGAAGCCGACGTAACGCAGTACCTCGCCCAGCGTTCCACCCATCCACTCTGCGGCGCGGCCGCAGTACCACATCACGAGCAAGATGAAGAACGTGACGAAGAACGAGACCGCTTGGCTCTCGGTGAGCGCGCTCACGAGCAAACCGATCGCGACAGCCGCGGCGCTGTAGAGCACCAACCCGAAATAGGCCGATTGAATCGGACCCCAGTCGAGCGCGCCGAGTGACCACGGCCACTTGAACATCGAGATCGGATACAACAGGGTCGAGGTCGTGAGCGTCAGCACTAGACCGAGCGCTCCCAAGTATTTGCCGAGCATCACGTCGCTGTCCTTGACGGGCAACGTGATCAACATCTCGAGCGTACCGCTGCGCTTCTCTTCTGCGATCAGCCCCATGGTCACCACGGGCACGACCAGCATGCTGAGACCCGGTGGGACGTAGGCGAACAGGTTTTGCAGGCTCGCGCGGTCTTCCTCCCAGAAGCCGCCATTGAACTGGAAGAACATCAAACCCAAGCCCAAAAAGCTCAGGCAGATCACCACGTAGGCTACGGGTGAATCGAAGTAAGAGCGAAACTCACGTTTCGCAATCGTCAACATGGGGGACATGTTCAGTTGCTCTCCTTATCGGAATCCGACTCGTCGTCGTCCGCTTCGTCGGCCCAATCACGGCCGCGATCCATCTTCTCGTCACCGCGTGTCAATTCGCGGAACACGCTGTCCAAACTCTGTGCGTCGCGCTGCAACTCGAGCAGCGTCCAGTGCTGTGCGACCGCCAAGCGGAAGATCTCGGCGCGCAAGTCGCCGTCGTTGGCGCCTGCGACCGTGAAGCGGTGCGCTTTCTCATCCGAAGGTCGCTCGTGGACCTTCTTGGCGCCGTTAATCTTCTCCAAGAACGAACGCACTTCGGCGGCCTTGGGTGCGGCCTTGCCGCCTTCGCCGCTCAGCTCGTCGATGCTGACCGTGTACGTCACGCCGCCGGAGCGAGCGCGTACTTCGTCCAAGTTACCGTCGGCGACGACTTTACCCTTGCTGACGATGATCGCTCGGGCGCACGCCTCTTCGACTTCGTTCAGGTTGTGGGTGCTGAGCAAGATCGTGTGATCCTTACCGATCTCTTTGATGTACTTGAGCAGCTCGGCTTTCTCGTTGGGGTCGAGGTCGGAGGTCGGCTCGTCCAAGATCAAGATCGGTGGATCGTGGATCAACGCTTGGCCGAGGCCCACGCGTTGACGATAACCGTGTGAGAGCGTGCCGATGGGCTTGCCCAGGACTTGCGCCAAGCCGCACACTTCGACGACCTTCTTGAGGCGTGTACGGAACGTTCCGGGGTCGAGCTGACGCACGGCGGACGCAAAGTCCAAGTACTCCCAGACCGTCATGTCTTGATAGAGCGGGGCGCGCTGCGGCAAGTAGCCGATGCGGCGCCGCACTTCGAGCGGATCGTCGAATACGTCGAAGCCGTGAACCTTGGCGGAACCCGACGTTGGGGAGATGAAGCACGTCAAGATGCGCATGGTGGTGGACTTACCCGCGCCGTTCGGGCCCAAGAACCCGACGACTTCACCTTTGCGCACTTCGAAATCGACTTTGGCCAGCGCTTGGACGTTGCCGAATGTTTTACTCAGCGAACTGGCCTGGATCATCACGTCGCTCATGGCTCTTGGCCACCTTTCGTGGTGCCCCAGAAGACTCCGCGCGCGGCAGGGCAAGCTGCCGCTACTCCGTGCATCGAGTGCGCCAGGTGAGCGCTCTCGACTTCACTAAGTAGCGACGCATGGTCGTCGCGGTTGGGGGCAATTATCAACAGCATGGTTGGTTGTTCGATCTCGGTCCGCTGTTGTCTCGATTGTCTGGGAGTGCAGAATGCCCCTGGACAAACCGATGGCGGACCGCCGCCTCGCGGCGGCGCATCCTAGCCAGGGTCCCGTGGCTGTCAACCAAGTCCAAGGCGGCGCCTGAGGACGGCTCGTATCGGAAGGCGAGGTTGGAGGTCACGGTCCTGGTGGCCCTCACAACGGCCCTGCCTCCGAGCTATTCCCTGGCTCTGGGATTTTTCTCCAAGCCGCTTTTTCCAGCGGGCTGCCTACGCGACCCCACTCGCCTGGGGAATAACCCTTGGAGTTAGCCAGGGAGATATCCACCGAGAGGCGAGGGGCGGGGTATGGGTCGATTCGCTGGGCGTCCCCTTGCGGCTCATCTCACCCAGCGCGTCGCGTCCCGATCACCCAGCGCGTCGCGTCCCGATCCACCACACGTTGCCTTCCGGATCTTCGAAGCCCGCGGTGCGATCGCCATACTGTAAATCGCGCGGGGCAACGACGCTCTTGGCACCGTGCGCTAGCGCGCGTTCATAACATAGGTCGACGTCTGCCATGTAGACGTGAGTCGAAGCGTGGTATTTCGGTTCGGGGCGTTCGCCCAACATCACGATCGAATCGTCGATCCGCAATTCGGCGTGTCTCAGCGTGCCCTGGGGCCCCGAGACGCGCTCTAGCTCTTGGGCCTCGAACACGGCGCGCAAGAAATCGATCATGCGCTGGCCCTGTTTGACGAGCAGATACGGCGCGACCGAGTTGTGGCCTTCGGGCTTGAATTTTGAACTAGACACCATAGGTGTCTAGTTGTGACATTCTCGGCGAGTCGTGTCAAAGCCCCCAATGAAACGCCAGGCGAAAAGTCCGAAGAGAAGCCAGGCGAAGAGCGCCCTACAACTCCCGCTGTTGAGCTTGCTGTCTCGCGCGACGGAGCAAGAGCGTCGGCGACTGGTGGCCGATCTCGCCCAGCGTGGCTTCGATGATCTCGCATTGGCCGGCGCCCGCGTGCTCGGCCACTTGCAGGACGGCCCCCTCAGCATCCAAGCGCTCGCAGTCGCCACCGCGACGACCAAGCAATTTACGGCGCGCGAAGTGAAGCGACTGGAACAGCGCGGCTACGTAAATCTATCGCCATCAGAAGCAGACGGCCGCGTCACGCTCGTAGCGCTCACCGAGCGAGGGCGCGCATTGCTCAGCGCTTCGACGCGAACCAAAGTCGCGCTCGAAGCCCAGGCCGAGCGCCGGCTCGGTGCGCACGAACTCGCTACCCTGCGACGACTATTGACGCGGCTGACCGAGTGAAACGCCGCAGCGCCTTGGGTTTACGGTGACCAACCGTCGAAGAACTGCGCCGGATCGCGATAGGCATCGGCTTCATCCGAACTCAATTGGCGTGAACCGCTCAAACGCTGCGACGTGTCGATGGCGTTGCCGCTCGGGTCGTGGCTACCGTACTCTACGAAACGCAGCGAACCTCCTGCACTGCCGCCCGTCACCACCCAACCCGCGCTGGAGATGTGAGGCCCGATCTCGCAGTCGATGTATGCGACTTCGCTCGCGGGATACTGGGAGACGTCGATGCGCGCTAGAATGTCACCCGTGATGCCTGGGTCGCTCGTGAGTTTGGAATCCACGAATACGTAACCGTGTTTACCCGCAGCGTTGCGCGCTTGCACGTTGTAACCCTTGCGACCCAAGGTGTGGATCTCGCAGGCGTTGAAATAGACGGAGCCAGTGCCCCAAATGTAGTCGACGTTGCCCGCGATGTAACAGTTGTCCGCATAGATCCGCCCTTGCCAGAGCAACGTATCTTGCAAGCTCAGGATGTTCGAGTTCTTCACGATACACTGATCGCAACTCAACAAAGCCAGCGCTTCGGCTTGTGAACCGTCCTGCGGCGTCAGATTTTCGATCGTCAAATTCTCGACCACCAAGTTCGAGACGTTCTCGCTGCCGATCAGCGCGCGGGCGCGCGTGCCCGAATTCAGCTTGTCGTTGTTGATGCCTTTGAGCGCGGTCGTGTCGCGATCATCGCCGCTGAGCGTGAGTCCTCGTTTACCCTTGAAGTAGATGATGCCGTAGTAGTTGCCCGCGCCGATGCTGATCGTGGTGTCGTCTTGGGCTGCGTCGATGGCGGACTGGACGCCGCAAAACTGCCCAGTTCCGTCGAGCGCGACGCGCAATTCGCCCGTGTCGGCGGGCGCGCCGGAGGCGGTGCTGAAACGCCAGGTGTCGCTATCGTCGATCACGAAGTCCTGACCGCCCGCCTGCTTGATCACGCCCTGGGCGATCGTCACATAGAACGTCTTTCCGTAACCCAAGCCGCGCGAGGGCAGCGTGAAGATGACCTCCTTGCCGTCGACATAGGCCACGCGCGACAGTTTGAACGTTGCGCCACCGATGGTGTCGGAGAGTACGCTTTGCGACAAATCGATCGTCACGACGGGACTCGAGGGGTCATCGGCGTCGAAGATCGACACTTTGCCGCTGCTGCCAAGCGTGGGTGTCTCCGGAAATTGCAGGTGCAAGGCTGGGTCAGGGCAAAGGTCCGTTGCGCCTGGCAAAGGGAACATCGCGTCCAAACCGACGGGCAAAGGCACGCTTGGCGCGGGCGGCTCGCTCAGGGATGGAGTGGGTGTTGGTTCGGAGTAACCGGCATCGGCGGACTCGGCCCCTCCGATCCCTTCCGGCTGAGGGCCCACGGTTGCGCTCGTACTGGGTGCTACTGAGGGTGTGCTCGGGGTAACCGGCGACGGCGCGCTGGGTGTGCTGTTTGGTGCGCTCGGAAGGATTGTCGGGGCAGGGGCGTTCGTTGGGAGTTGCGGCTCGGGATTCGTGAAAGAAGGACTGGGAGCAGGCGGGCCCGGCGGCGGACTTGCGCTGTCGGGTGCACGGGGGGCGACGCTGGGGGCCAAAGCCGGGGAGGGCATAGGCGCGACCCCTGCCGCAGAGGGCGCGGAGCTGCCGCTGCTCGACGCGCTCGCATCCCCCTGGGTCGTAGTATCGCTCGACCCTTCCGAGCAGCCGAGCACCGCTAGCAGCGCGAACCAACCCGCGGATCCGAACCCTGCAAATAGCCGACCTCGGTGCACACCTGAGTCATGCCCCAGATGGGCCGAGCGATCGCGCAAATTCGTAGGGCTGAGCGTTTTCCGCCGCCCGCGCGCTATCTCAAAACAGGACGCTCTGCTTCGCAGAAACGCTCTAAGGTCCGGAGTCTTTGCTGTGCTCGGCTGCGATCCGCATGGCGCTGTAAATCTTCAGCGCGCCATCGCGGTCCGAAGCGAAATACAGGCGAGTGCCGTCGGGGCTCAACCAGGGATCGCGTTCATCGGCGTCGGTATTCAAACTGCTGATGGGACTCGGCGTGCCGAATTCGAGCGGACCCGTGCGTTCGGCGAAAAACAGATCGCCTTTGTCGTCGGTGGCGTGCACGAACAGGATCCCCGCGCCGTCCGCCGTGAGGAAGGCATCCGCCGTGTTGCTGCCCTCGAGCGCTAGCGCGGTGAGTAGGACAGGCGAAGTGAAGGCGCTCCCGCTCGCACTGCGCGTCGCGATGTACGTTTGATACTCGTCGCCGTCGCGACGCGATCCGAGAGGCATGCGCAGGCCAGCGTCAGCTGTGGGTCGCGGGATATCATCCGCACTCGAGTTGAGCTCCGGGACCAACACGGGCGTCGCCCAGGCGTCGTCTCTCGAGGCGCGCTGCGAGACCCAGATGTCGCTGCCGCCAGCTCCCCCGTCACGCACGGATCCGAACCACAGCGATAACCCGTCGGGATCTACCGCGGGGCTCGATTCGAAACCATCGCTGTTCACGGCCGAGACCTGCTCGGGCGGGTCGAATGGAGCATTTTCCGATGCGCGACGGGCCACCCAGACGTCCGAATTTCCGGAGCGCTTCGACGTGAAGTAGATCTCTTTCAAGTCCGCCGTGAGCGTTGGATTGTCGTCTTTGGATTCCGATTCGAGCTCGGACACGATCTCGGGTGCAGCAAACCGTGGCGTCGAATCAGGCCGCGGCCCCGCATCTCTCCTAGGCGGTTGTGCGGCGGCACGCGACAGACCGAGAGATACTTTCTCGCCACTACAACTCGAAGCCAACAGCGCCAAAACCAAGCTGGCGCCTCGTGCGCGCATCACGGCGCGGATCCGTGCTGCTTGCCCACTCCAGACTCTAGCGAGGATTCGAGCGCTCGAGCTTCGTGCCGCAGCATGCCGCTGGCAAAACGCCTTCGATAGCGTTGGAGCAAGGCTCGCGCCGTTTCCGTGTCGCCGCGAGCGATGGCGGCCCGCGCCGGATCCAACAGGTCGAGTTCCGCCCGCACGTCCCCGCTCTGCGTCTTGTTGCGCGTGCTCGCGGTCCTGGGGGCGTCGGCTCGCTCTGCCGTTGGGTCTCGAGCCTCGGCAGGCTGTTCACTTTCAAAGGCATGCGGTGCGCTGGCAGCCGGGGTCGGCACTACCAGTGCGGGGGGCGCTGCGGGCTGCGTGCCTGTGGGCTTGGCGGTTTCTGCAGGCCGCTGCGTGAAGAACCACAGACCCGACGCGAGTCCAACCGTGGTCACCACGCCGAGCAAAGCCTTACCGACGATCGTCGCGCCGAGCCCACTCTTGGGCAGCACGACCATGGTTGGCGGTGGGTTTACGGTTGTCGCGGTGGGAGCTGCAGGGGGCGCCAAGCTCGGGGTGACACTCAATCCGAGAGCGAGCGCCATCCGAGAGCGGTGCGCATCGGGGACGTCTTCGCCGCGCACCGAGCCGAGCAACTCCCGTTCGAACGCCGTACCCTCCCCGTCGAGAAAGCGACGCGGCTCAGTCATGACGAAACCTCGTTGTCACTGCCCTTGCCACCGTTGTCACCGCTCTGACTCGCTCGTTGCACGCGTTTCTCGAGTTTGGTTGCAGCCGCGCGGAACTGTTCACGCGCTCGTCGCAAACGCGACGCGACGGTGCCAACCGGAATTTCCAGCGCTTCGCTGATGTCCTGGCTCGACAATCCCTCGAGCTCGAACAAGGTGAAGACCGTGACCAGATCGCCGTCGATTTGCGATAGCGTCCGCTCGAGCAGTTGCTGCGCATAGTGTTTGCGTGCTGCGGCATCCTCGCTGCCGTAGGCCGCGCTCAAGGTCTCGATGTCGAACTCTACGGTGCGCCGCGCTCGGCGGTGACGCGTTTGTGCCAAACGGATTGCCGTCGCGAACAAATAGGCCCGGTCACTTTCTGGGCGTATGTCAGCCAGGCGCTCGGCGGCGATCAGGAACGCTTGTTGGGTGACGTCGGAGGCCTCGTCGGCGTCGGCGCCCAGGCGTCTGACTGCACGCCAAACCATCGTGTGATAGCTATCGAACATGCGCTGCAAGCGCGCTCGCTCTTCGCTGGAGCGCGGGCCCACCGTCGGCTCGGTAGGTTCGGCGTTGGGCGTGGGGCAGGCATCCGTGTGGGCGTGGGGTGAACTGGTGGCCGGGGGCGCGGCGCCGGACAGCGCGCGGGCCTCTGCCACCCGCCCGGGCCCCTGCCGTTCGGAGTTCACGGGTAAGCCGGGCATCGTCGCTGAACCTTGCCATTCCCCGCCGGAAATGATGGCCAAAAATGGAAACCTGTTCTGAATTGGCCTCTCCAGGGGTGGCAGCAGTGCCGCTTTGGTCGCACCATTGGCGAACAACGCGACGGGTCTAGGCGGGCCACTCATGCAGAACTCATGCTTGGGGAGAGCAAATCGATCCCGAAATCGACACTCGCTCATTGCCAAGGGACGTCGATGCCAACCCCAGCGCTGAGAGTCCAATTGCCTACGCTGTGGAAGACGATTGGATCGAATTGGAACTGATCTCTGACCAAGGTCGCGCTGGCACCCGTCCGGAGCACCAACACCAGCGCGGCTGATGGCGAATATCCGAAATGCAAGGTACCGCCCACGGACGCAAAGGGGCGCTCTCGTGTGCGTGGCTCGATCGTGGAAGAGCCACGCGCCCTGAGCCATCCGAAGCGCCCGTTGCCGCACAGATCCACTCGGAAGCTCTGGCTGCTCGCGGTTAATGGGCAAAGATCGACGCCCGCGCTCAGCAGCTGAAAGCTCGCAGTGCCGTCGTCGGTGCCGACCTGATCTCGTAGACTTGCTCCGAGTAGGAGACGTGCGGCGTTCGGGCCGAGTGAAAGCCCGTGCCGGGATCTGCGCTGGACATAGACCGCGAGCGACGCGTTCGGGAGCCAATGCGGACTGATCGCGTTGTCCGCGGCCAGCACTAACCCTACGCCCGCAGCGAGCTGGGTCACGTCGTGAGTTGGCGGGGACGATGCGGACGCCGGCATGTCGAGCAGGGTTTCGGGCGCGGCGCGCGCTGGCTTTGGTTCAGACTCGCTGGCCTCCGAAGCATTGGCAGTCGCCTCGGGCTTGGTCTCTGACGTTGGATTGGCCGGAGGCGTGGGATTGGGACTTGGGGATTCTCTGCTGGTCGTCGTCTCGGGATTCGACCCGCGCTGAATCGCCACCGAGGGTGGATCCAAAGTTACTGCGATCACGAACCCGGTGGCTTCGGCGAGCGCTTCGCAACTCGTGGCCGACAAGCTTCGCTCGGGTCGACCGGGTGCAAGCTCCCGGAAGTCGACGACGGCGCGCCACTGGTCGGGCGCGCTTTGGCTGACCACGACCCGTATGCCGTCCGCGCCAGCGTCGATCCTCAAACGCCGCGACCGCTCCGTGATTGCATGGGTTAGAGCATTCAGATCGAAACAGTTCGCGGGCGACTGCAGTTCGATCGGCAGACGGTCCGTTCCAGTTGTTTGCGCCTGTGCTTCGCGGGTTATCAGCGCAACGGCAAGGACGCGAAGCCAGCACTTCGCTGCGCGGTATCGGCCACGAGGCCCCTCGGCAAGCTGCAAAGCCGGCAAGCTCTGCTGATATATTCGTTGCCCCCGCGCTTGGCGAGATCTTCGTCCCCGAGCTTGGCCTCTGGACGGATTTGAGTGATCGCGAGCTGGGTCTCGCGCATCCACCGTCATGGTTCGGCTCGTCGCGCAGTGCAATCGCTCATCGATTCGGGCTCGTTCACGCTCGGCGCCCAGGTTGCGAGGGGTTTTATGCTCCGCGCTTGGCCTGTCGAGCGCCGCGCTCAGCCTCGGCTGTTCCTCCGGATCCGAAGCCGGTGAAGGCAGCGACGCCGGTATGAACTCCGCACCACAGACGAGCTCCGTGTTGATCCCGCCCCCTGCAGCGATCGCTCCGAGCGGCGCGTCGTCGAGCCCGATGCTGGCTTTGCCCCCGCCTGTTCCGATCACGGCCCTGCCCCCGAGTTCGAGTTCGAGTTCGAGTTCGAGTTCGAGTTCGAGTTCGAGTTCGAGTTCGAGTTCGAGGCCCAGCGTGGCTCGTCCAGCGACAACTGTAAACCCCACGCCATCCCCGACGCCGCGCCGACCGCCATTCCCCAACCCCCCTGATGCGCCGGATGGCGAGGGCGCGGGCGGTGCAAGCCCGGCCGTCGCGGACGTGGATGCAGGCAGTTCGCTGACTTTGCCAAGGGACGCGAGCCACTCGGGTGATGACGACGAAGAAACGGGCGGTGATAGCGCCGGCCCCGAAACTTCAGTCGGCGTAGGTAACGCGCCTTGCCCCGTCCCATCGTTCATTTTTGACACACCTTCTGCCATTGGTTGGGCCAGTCAGAATGGGGCGACGACCGGTGGCGGCGAGGCGATGCCAGAACTCGCCACGACACTGGACGGGTTCAGGAAGGCTGTAGAAGGTGAACAGCCGAAGGTGGTCTACGTGCAAGGCGAGTTCGAAGCTGGGAGCATCAAAGTCGGACCGAACACCACGATCATCGGCTGCTCCGGCAATGCGCATCTGCGCGGGCACCTGGGCATCGGCAAGGGGAGCTTCAACGTGATCGTGCGTAACATTTCGATCTCGGGCTACGGCGAGGGCGATTGCTCACGCGATCCCGACTACGACCCTGGCAAGGGATGCTCGTCGGGCAACGACGCGGTCAGCGTCAACGGCACTGCGCATCACGTCTGGTTCGACCACTGCGCTATCCAAGACGGCACGGACGGCAACTTGGACATCACCAACGACGCCGACTTCGTCACCGTGTCGTGGACGAAGTTCTCTTATGCACAGCGTACCGACGACTCGGGTGACGATTCGACGGGCGCCTCGGGACACCGTTATAGCAATCTCGTCGGAGGTACGGACTCTGCCCCCACGGGCTGGCCCGACACGCGACCGCTGAACGTCACTTGGCACCACAATTGGTGGACGGACAGCGTCGTCGAACGTCAACCCCGTGTGCGCTACGGTCGCAACCACATCTTCAACAACTACTACGATTCTGCCAGCACCAACTACTGCGTGCGCGCCGGCATCGAGGCATCCGTGCTGATCGAGGGCAACTACTTCGACGGCAGCAAGAGCCCTCATCAATTCAACAACGACTCGGACGAGGACAGCGCGTTCATCGCGCTGGGCGACGGCGATGCTGCAAACGTATACGACGATACGAGCGGCACCCAGGACATCGGCGGTGGTGGCGAGGGGTTTACCCCGCCCTATGATTACGTTCTGGACGCCGCGCAAGACGTCCCCGAACTCGTCAAAAGCGGCGCAGGGCCACGCTGAGGCTCCTGTGCGGCGTGGCCGGATGGGCCGGACTGCGAAACTGTTCGGTGGGTCTACTAAGTAAACAACCCATTCATGCGCTCGTGGGGGAGGGCGCCTGCCAGCACGTCGAAGGATCCCTCGCGTAAGCCCTCGGCCGCTGCCAGCACGGCGGCCCAGCCCACGCGGGCGAGCGCACCCCCCACGCTGATCCGACGCACGCCGAGTCCTTCGAGTTCGGCAAACGTGAGACCCGGCTTCGAGATCAGCACGTTCAACGGCTTCGGCGCCACGGCGCGCACCATGGCGGCAATGTCTGCCGCGGCGCGAACACCGGGCGCGAACAAGCAATCCGCACCCGCTTCTGCAAATGCGACCAATCGATCGATGGCAGGGGTTACCGCGCTCGGGTCACTCAGCAATAGCTCGGTGCGCGCGACCAAGATCGCTGCGGGCGCTGCCTGGTCGACCGCCACGCGCGCGGCCTTGATGCGCTCTGTTGCGAATGCCGGCTCGAAGAATCCCGCGCGGTTTCGGTCTTCAATCGACAGTCCCGCGACGCCAGCGTCCAGCGCGCGCAGCACGTTCTTCACCATTGATTCAGGTTCACGCGCGAAGCCGTCTTCGAAGTCGGCGTTGACGGGGATCGACGAGGCCGCACACAGCGAGACAAGGTGATTCACCACCGTGTCACACGTAAGATCGTAGTCGGCTCTGCCAAGCGTCCAAGCCAGGCCCGCGCTGCTCGACGCGATTGCGCCAAATCCCAAGTTCTGTAAGAGCCGCGCGCTGCCGGCGTCCCAGGCGTTGGGCATGACGAAACAGCCGCGCTCGTGCATGGTGCGGAAGCGCTTTCGCTGTTCATCGTGCACGGTCAGTCCGTTCGAACCTCGTTCGATCATCGTCTTGTCTCCCTGTCTCGCGAGTTTTCTTGGATTGGCAGTATCATGTCGTTCTCGAGTCGACGATCGCCAACCCGTGTTTGTGACAGCGAACTTCAAAGGTCTACGAGCGGAGGCCCGGTGGCCGTCACCGGCGCTTCACGGCGGGCAAGTCGTCCGTCGGGAGCTCAGGGCAATGCGTCTGGCCATGCCGCCGTGAGCCAGCGCGTGGCGTAGTCCCGGTCCTGGGCACTGTCGGGCCGCGCGAAACTCCCAACCGTGTGCGCTAGCGCGATCTCGCGTTTGCCGAAGTAGGGTGCCTGCAGGGTGACCTCGCCACAGAACGCATCTGGATCGATATCCGGCAGATCGCAGCGCCCGAGCACGACGGGAGCCGACCAAGGCCCACGCGGGCCCAGCCCGCTGCGCACTGTCAGGCTCTGGGCTAACGGTGTCGCATAGGCCATCAGCCAACGCTTCTTGCCGGGGTGCCAAGCCACGCTCGGCGCGGCGCCGCCAGTGACAATCGGGCTGGCGCGGTCGACGTCGGATTCCCAACCGCCACCGCTTTGCGCGTACTCGTAGGCTTCGGGCTCAGTGACGGCCGACAATGGCGCGCGCGCGACGTAAATGTCCGCGTCGAGGAAGCGCGCGGCCAGACCGCCGTAGACGTACACGTAACCGTCGGCAACGACTGCGGCACTGCCGTAGTTGGGACGATCGGCGGTCCACAACAGCGATCCTGCGAGGAAGCGCTTGCGCATGGGATCCCAAAGCGCGATCCCGTAACCCGATACACTGCCGTCTGGGGTGATCAGTGCGAAGTAGGCGTAGCTTTTGTCTTCGGTGAACAGCGACAAAGGCTGCACGGAAAGATCATCGGTTTCGAGTCCCAACGCCGAGAGTTCGAACACTGGCGCGCTCACCGTCGCACGCTTCTGGTCGCAAGGATCCCCGCTGACTGCAAAGGTTTCGCCAAGCGCCGCATCGGGTGTGCTCGTGAGCAACAGGGTTTCGTCGGTTTCTGCGCTCCAGCTCAGCAAGCGCCCGGCGAGCACGGGTTTGGCTGCAGGTAAGGGCCTGCACGCGTCGAGCTCGGGTGCTTCACTAGCTTCCTTTGGCCGAGCTCGCGGATCCAAATCGACCGCGCAACTGGCTGCACACCAGCAGCACGTGAGGCAGCCGAGCGCGATCGTTCGGCGATGTATCCCCGCGAACTTCGAAAGCTCGTCAGCGCGCATCGAGTCGCATCCCCAGTCCCAGGCGAAACTCCGTGCGGTTCACCAGTAGCCCGCTGCCATGACCCGCTTCGACGTTGGCGTAGCTCACCCACTCCCAGTTCGACAGCGGCACCGCGCCGCCGGCTTGCAAGCGGGTCAACCACAACGTCTTGCCCGTGTCGTCGTGCGGGTCGATCACGTCGGAGTACAACCACGCCAGCGGTTCGAAGCACGGACACAGGTGCCAACGCGTACCGAGCTCCAGTGCCAATTGCCAGCGCGCTCCTTCGTCGAGGGCGTCGGCGACTCCATCCGAAAGCTCGGATTGTCGAGCTAGATCGAGCCACGCGTTCGTGAAGCCCTTGCCTTCGAGCCGCGCTTTGATCTCCCAGCGCTCGTTGATGCTGTGCTTCGCTTGCGCCCCCAACGCAAGGTAGGAGCCCCCTGCGCCGAACGGCACCGAGTCATTGAAATAGGGATCTTGCAGCCAGTAACCTTCGGTAGCAAACGCCCAGCGGCGTCCGATTGCGATGCCCCACTCGAACACGCTGGCAGAGCGATCGAGGGCGAAGGCCCAGGCGGTGCTGAGCTCGATCGCCGTGCGCCCGAGCTGTCCGGGCAGGGGGTTCTGCCCGGTGCCATTGGCAAACGCCGAGAGCGCGGCTAGGCCAAAGCGAAAGGTGCGCGTCTGGTGTGTCAGCTTCAATACCGAAGTCTCGACGCCAATTCCGGCTTCGGCTCTGGGCCCATAACTCACGAAGCTCGCTGGTGCGTCGGGCGAAGCCGAATCTCCCGCCGGCAACGCGTGACTCGCGCCACTGAACCACGTGGCGGCTCCAGCACCGAACCAGATCAGCGAGGTCAGACTCATCGAATCGTCATGCGGGCAAAATAGGGATAGTAGAGGGTGTCGCCGATCACGTCGGGAACTTCATCGAAGGTCGAGGGCACGTAGGTGAGGACGAGATCAGCCCCTCTCAACTCCGGGTGAGCCTTACCCGCGTACACGAATGCGCCAGGCCGATACGACTCCGGCGGCCGCAGTACATCTCGGCGTTCACTCCACGGTCCTTGGGGTTCCGACGCCGTGCGCACTGCGAGCGTCGTCGCACCGCCGCCCGCCGTTTCCACCCAAAGGTACTCCCCGCGCTGCTGGTCGAAGCTCACGCTGTATTCCACGACATAGTCGACGATTGCGGCGCGCTCCGACTGAGCTCCCCAAGCGTTGCCCGTCCACCACTCGGGATGCGAGAGATCTCCCTGCATTGCGGCCTCGAGCTCGAAGCGGGCAAGATAGGCCTTCGGGATCGCTACGTCCTGACTGTTGCCATACACGAGCAAGTGGTCGTCTTGGAGTAACACGGCGTTGCCGAGGTCTACGCCTGTGTTGTCCTTGGGAACTCTAGCCGCCGTCAGCGTCCACTCGCTCGGCTCCTGATCTGGATTCTCGACGACGAACGCTCCCCAACCGTCGGCATCGAAGCCCCACATTCCGGGACTCGTCTGGTGAACTTGGCCGTAGAACAGCAAGGCGCGATCCTTCACACGGATGCCGTGACCCGGCCAGAACCAGTGTTCATCTTTCTCGGGCACGAA